>CANQBH010000006.1 GCA_947589155.1 uncultured Lachnospiraceae bacterium
AATGAACAGCGTAAGAAATGCGGACAGACCAAAGAGGCGATCGAGGAGACGATCCGCATATGCAAAGACAGGAACGTTTTAAGAGAATATCTGGAAAACAGGCAAAAGGAGGTCGTAGACATTATGATGACGTTGTATGATGACGAAGAAATCTTGGAGATGTACACAATCGATATTGAAAGAAAAGCGGCTGAAAGGGCAGCAAAAGAGCACGACAGAAAAGCCGTCGAGTATATGATAAAAACAGGTAAACTGACCTTGGAAGAAATTGCGGAGGGTTTTCCATCCTTATCCCTCGACGAAATCAAGGAGATCGAAGCAGAGATCATGCAGATGGCATAAAGGTTGAAAGAACAAAACAAGCAAAACAACAGGCAAAGGCTATCTTCTATTGCACTGGAAGATAGTTTTTTGCGGCAGAAAACTTGACGGGAGAACTGCTTCTAAAGGAGAGGGACGCCATGGCAAAAGCCAAAGTTACATTTTTGCGAAGAAAAAACCGTACTGGAAAATTATGCTAGTCTTTCCAATCGTCATGGTACCGTTTGGGGATAAGGGATGGAAAGAGGAAAAAGAGTATGGATAAGATAAAAAAACAGGCGGGATGGCTGCTGCTGTTTATGTTTATATTTGGTCTTTTGTATCTGCGCGGTGCCGGATATCATATGACAGACGATAATCTGGTGGTTCTGGCGGCGTCTTATCAGGGCGGTTTTTTGTCAGCGGGCCTCATTGGTACATGTTATGGCTGGTTGGATCGTATCCTTCCGGTGGATCTGATGACATACGAGAGCGCATATGCTTTTACAAAGGGTATGCTGGTCGTTTATGTTTTTCTGGCGGCGGCGCTGTTTCTTTTAATCCTGCACAGAACCGCGGAAGAACAAAAGAAAATACAATCAGATTTGATCCTGATGGCGCTTTTGATTTTTGGCGGTGCGTTTGGCGGCAGCAATACGATGGGAAGTTTCGCGATGTATCAGACGATCGTCTTTCTGCTTTGTATGTTCCCGCTGTTTACAGGCAGGGCACTCTGGCTGTTGATCCCGTTTTCGGCGTTGGGGATGTGCGTACATCCGTCCTTTTTGTTTACGCATCTGCCGCTGATCGTTTTATTGACGATCTATCTCGATCGAAAGAAGGATAGGACGTTTTCAGGAAAAGCAGGATATATATGGAAGATCATTCCTGTATTGTGTGTACTGATCTTTGCCGTGTCGGAAGTTTCTGTCTTGCGATCGGTCGGGCGGTTGGCGCAGATAGAGAGTGCGGCGGCAATGCTTTCCAAAGATCCCGCCATGTTTGACGCGACGTGGGCGGTTCGGGGCCTGCGGTCCTTGTCCGCAATCTTACCGGAGTGGGGATATCACAGGAACAATTATATCGGGCTGCTTCTGTTTCTCCTCTTTTTTTCTCCATATCTTTTGATAGGAAGGGAGTTTTTCCTTACTGCCAACGGAACAGAGAAAAAAGATAAGGTTTACCGAGGCCTGCAACTTGGCGCGCTTGCCATTCTTCCGGAGTTTTGTTTCAAAGTGCGTTATGGATACCTGATCTGCGAAGTCATGATGTATTACCTGATCCTGCTGATGTTTTATCTTGTTTCGGAAGATGGGAGAATGGTACCGGCGGTGGAGCAGATGTCGGAGAAGATCAAAAAAAAGGCGGCCATGCCTGTCATTCTGCTCCTGTATCCGATCCTGTTTCTGCCGTTTAACGGAGAGTCGATCTTCTTTGTATTTGAAAAGATGGCAAGGCTGTTTGGAATGTAAAAAAGGAAAAGTTTTATGAAGAAACTGGTAATGGAAAAGAAACTGGTAATAGAAAAGAAGTTGTTGCTTCTTGGGGCGGTACTGGCTGTGATGCCGGTGTTCTTATTTAGCAGTTTAGATGCGCAGTTTATAACATATTGGGCCGTGGAATTGCTCGATCATATACACTCTGGAGAACTTTATAGTTATGCGGCGGATATGATGGCGAAAGGATTGGCGTCGGGCGTCAATTGGGGCATCAATTATAGTCTTTGGCTGGATGCTGCGTTTGCCCTATGGGAATTGCCGCTTTATCTCGTTCATTGCTTATTTCACCTTCCGGCGCATTGGGTCATCTACGAGGTTTGGGCAAAGATCTTGGTTTGGATAGTGAATATTGCTGCGTCACTAGAAATCATTCGGATCTTTTCGCTGCTTGGAAAAAAGAAAGAGGAGGCGATTGCAGGCGGATACCTGTATCTCATTTCGGCAGTGGTTTGTCTTTATGGGGCGGGATATGGACAGGTAGACGGCTTTGGCGTATGGCTCCTTTTGATTTCCATTCGTTTTATGCTGGGGGGGCAGAAACCCGAAAAGGCAGCGATTTTTGCCGGACTCTCTATTCTATGTAAATCGTTTTCTTTGATGGTCATAGGATTGCTGTTTTTACTCTATGCAAAACCAAATAGGAAAACGGTAAAATGCACTTTTATTGTTATTTTTATACAGGTTTTAGAAAAAGTGACCTCGCTTATGCTTGTTAAGGATTATTTTGCAGCAGCAAATAGGTACAATCGGGAGATGTTCTTCCCTCGATTGCTTGAAGTGTCTGTAAATGATTATCCGATCTTTCCGGTGATCGCTTTGATCATATGTGCGATCTGCCTCTATAAAAATATTTCAGGAACAGTCGCAAAGACAGATTGGATCTTTGCGTCCGCATGGATGTTCTGCGCGTTCTTTTTCCTGATCTATTGGCATAATCAGTGGTTTATGTATGCCGTGATGGAGATGCTTCTTGTTATCGCTGTGTGCAGGCAGAAGTTTTTCTCGTATCTTTTGTATCTGGGTATGAATACAGGCTTTTTAATGTACCTTATACCTAAAACGGAGGAATTTGTTCTATGCGATTTTTTGAAAGTTCCGACGGTTTTAGGAAGGTTGATGGGGATACACGAGGAGATCTCCATAGGAATGTATTATCCGATACCGATATATACATATAGCATAGGAAGGATCCTCCTTCTTGCCTGTTTCATTATGCTGAATCTTTTACCGTTTTTGGAGATGAAACAAAAAGAGGGGCGGGCGGTTACAGCGAAGATGGAGAAATGGCTGTTGGCATTGCAATGGCTGCCAACAGCGGGATATATTCTATTTTCATGGGCAGTGTATCTGTGATCGTTCATCAACACCTATAAATAGCGGGCGGTGTGTCAGTGAAAGAAAGATTTTGGAATCAACGTAATATTGTTTTTTTTGCAGGGATGGTGTTTTATATCCTTCTGGCGGTGTGTCTGTATTTTGAACGGGGCATGGATATCATGAATACAACGGTATTTGCCCTGCATTATGGCCACGGTTTTTTGTCGCGCGGTGTTTTGGGAACGTTCCTGCAGATTTGGAACAGCCTTACGGATGTCGATCTTTTATCCTACCATACGGTGTACCAGATATCGGAAGCGGCAACCGCCGTATATTTTGTTTTTCTTCTGCTTTTTGTTTACGTTATCTTAAAGAAGGCGGGGGAAAGTAATGAGTTTCCGGCAAAATGGATCTGCCTGATCTTGATGTTTATCAGTGTTCCGATGTTCCTGTCAAAAGACAATTTCGGACGGCTGGATGTTTACCTGATGATCCTCTCGCTGTTCTGCCTGATCCTTCTGACGGCGGAAAAGGCGGAATGGCTGATCGTGCCTGCCGTGGTGTTTGCGGCCGTAATCCATGAAGGTTTTGTTTTCATGAACTTAAATATCATACTTGTGATCCTGTTTTATAAGTTCATGGTCAAGACGGACAGGAAGGATAAGATCAAATACGGGAGTCTTTTTTTACTGAGTTTTCTCCTTCCTTCTCTTTTGTTTCTGTACTTCGAGTTTTTCAGTCATACGTTTGGAGCGGAAGTGTATCGGGAGACGGAGGCTTTGGCGCGGACGTTGTCCATGGACGGTGGGTTTCATGAGCAGGTGCTCCGGCATGAGATCCTCGGAGAGGATATCCGCGGATTGGAAGTGGAGCATCACAGGTGGAATCGGGAAGATCTTCCGATCTTTCTGGTGCTTTTTTCGCCGTTCATCTGGTATGCCGTCAGGTTCTTCCGCAGTTATGCGAGCAAGAACAAAACCGCGGAAGAAAAATGGTCGGCGTTTGCGGTCTTGGCGGGACCGCTGACATTATTGCCGGAATTTATCTTAAAAGTAGATTACGGCAGATATATTTTTGGCATTTGCTTTTATTATCTGGCGATCACGTTGTTTTTGCTTGCGAAGAAGGATAAGGCGATGACGGAAACCGTTGCCTCTTATTATCAAGAAGCGTGGGGGCATCAACTTGCCGCGGCGCTTGCGCTGATGTATCTGTTTTTATTCCTTCCGTTTCGGAGTTATCGGATTTGCGACGTGATAACTTCGATCGTTGCGATGATATTTAAGAACTAGGGAAAGAGCATGGATGTGAAAAAGGGGAAAACAGAAAAAAAAGACAGGCTGTTTCTGGTGGCGCTCATGGCCTTCTGCGCCGTATGCGTATTATATTATTTTTCTCATGAGATGAGCCAGTACAGCACGACATTGTATGCGCTGAGTTACCGCTACGGTTTTATTTCCCGAGGATTCATCGGGACCGTCTGGCAGTGGCTCGATCAGATCCTGCCGTTTGATCTGATGAATTATTACTCCATTTACCATATGAATCTTCTTTTTACCGCGATCCTTCTGCTGTTTTTTTTCGGATTCTATGCGCTTTGCCTGCGCTGCATTCCGGAGGAGCAGAAAAGCAGCGCAAAATATCTGATCCTGTTTTTTTCCGTTTTTTCTTTTCCGATGTTTGTGACCAGACAAAATCTGGGACGGATCGATATTTTTCTTATCATGATCACGCTGCTATGCCTTATGCTTTTGATCTCGGGCAAGGCGGAATGGCTGATACTTCCGCTGTGTGTTTTGGCTATGCTGATCCATCAGGGATTTGTTTTTACAAATATCAATATTATCCTGACGCTCTTGCTGTATAAGGCGTATAGCGGAAAAAATAAAAAGCGCTATCTCTGGATCTTTGCCGTCACGCTGCTGGCAGTGTCCGCGCTGTTTTTATATTTTGAATTTTTCAGCCACCATGCGGGAGAAGCAGTGTATCAGGAAGTGGCGGAAGAAGCCCGGGCGCTTTCCCAAAACGGAGAGTATTATGAAATGCTGTTAAAGCATGAACTTTTAGGCGGAGATGTTTATGAGGATGAAGCGTTCTGGCATCTTCAGAATCGTGTGGAGACGCCGATCTTCCTGCTTTTGTTCCTTCCGCTGCTTATTCCGGCGTGTTGCTTTATTCGGGCGGCATGGCAGAAGACGGAGAAAGAGAAGAGATGGCTGTATCTGCTTTTGTTTGCCGGAGCGGGGACGCTGCTTCCGGAGATCATTCTTAAAGTTGACTACGGGCGTTATGTATATGCTGCCGTTTTTTATTACATGACGCTGATCCTTGCATTGATGTGTATGGGGGACAGACCGATACCGCAGGCGGTTTTGCAGATAAAAGACCGGTTGAAGCAGAAGTCGCATTTTTCAATCCTGCTGCTGCTGTACCCACTGCTCTTTATGCCTTTATATGACACGGAGATCAGTAAATTAACGTATCAGATCATGCGGCTGATCGGTTATAGGGAATGACCATGCAGAGGAAAGGGAAAAACATGAAAAATCGAAAAACTTTTCCAAATGGTCCTGTCGCAGTTTTCTGTCTTGGCAGTGTGTTGGGGATCCTTGTTTTTCTTTGTATTTACGGCATTGAAGTGCTAGATGTTACTAATGTGGCATGGTTGCTGGATTCCCAGAAAATAGGGGGTTTGTGGGATCTGAAGCAGCATTATCTCGGCTGGGTCTTATACAGAAAAACGCCGTGGACGTTTCCAATCGGCTTGCTGGAAGGCGTAGCGGCGGATCCGATTTCCGTTGCATATACCGATTCCATCCCATTGTTTGCTGTGTTTTTTAAGATCCTTTCTCCGATCCTGCCGGAAACCTTTCAGTATTTCGGGCTGTTTGAACTGCTGACTTATGCGCTGATGGGGGGGCTGGGGAGTTTGATCACCTTCCGTTTCAGCAAAAACAGGGCGATCGATGCGATCAGCGCGCTGCTGTTTGTGGGCACGCCGGTCTTGACAAAGCGGGTTTTTTATCATTCGGCGCTTTCCGCACATTTTTTGATCTTAGCGGCGATTTGTCTTTGGATCTATCGCGATAAGATAGATAAGAAAAAATATCTTTTTTACTGGTCGCTGCTTTGTATGCTGTGCACATGGATCAATCCTTATTATGTGCCGATGGTTCTCGGGATCCTGTTGTGCAGCCTTTTGCAGGAATTTATTGTGGAAAGAAACCTGTGGCATTGTATCCTTACGGCGGGGATTCCAGCCGTCCTTTCACTTTTGGCGGGCTGGCCAATCGGTCTTTTTTACGGACAAGTCAGCGCGTCGGCGGAAGGGATAGAAAATGTTTCCTTTAATCTGAATCAATTATGCAATCCGTCCGATCCGAAGATGATCCACAACGGAAAACAATTCGATTTTTTATCAAATAACGTTTCTTCTCTCTTAAAGGAATTGCCGCTATACAGCGGATGGCAGTCGGAAGGGTTTGCATATTTAGGATTGGGGATCATGCTGGCGGCAGCGGCGGCTTTATTTCTTTTCCTGTGGCGGGTAAAAGAACAGAAAGAGAGATGGACGATCCGGCAGTATTCTTATGCTGTGGCGTTTGCAGCAGGAGCGGTCGTATTTACCCTGTTGGCGATGGGGCCGGTAGGGACGTGCGGGCAAAGGATATTATACGATATTCATTGGCCGGAGAAGATCTATCGTCTGTTTGCCGTATTCCGAACGGCAGGACGTCTGATCTGGCCGGTATATTACGGTCTGATCGCACTCGTACTGATCGGCCTGATCCGACTGATATCATCGCAGCGGCGCTGTGCAGTGTTGTTATTCTGCTGTCTGATCCTGCAGGTGATTGACTTGTGGCCGTCGCTCAGTGGTAAGCACCAACAGTATGTTCACGTGGCGGAGGACTATGCTTTTGAAAACGAACTGATGGATTCGGAGGTATGGTCTTATCTGGGAGAAAACAGCGACGAGATCATCTTTGGGACGCCGTCGGATATGACGATATGTTTTTCACCATACTGGTCCTGCACATTTGAGGAGTATGCGATCTCATACGGCCTGTCAATGAACGCAGCGTATTGCAGCAGAAATGTTTCCGCTATGGCGGACCGATATGCCGTAGAAAATTTTGAGGCGAGGGAGCGCGGCCGGACATATCCGGCGACCATCTATGTTTTTTTATATGAGGATATGATCCAAAACCACAGCGGGATCAATATGAATCTCTATCGTTACAAGGATATTGTCATCGGAACGGATCTGGATCTTAGCGGGTACGCTGACGAGGTAAAAGCGATAAAATGATACAGGAATTGATAAAAAACAAAAAAATGCAGTTTCTCTTGATATTGCTTCCGATCGCCTTTATTATCATCTGCTATTATTATACAAGCGGAAACGCCGACAGTTATAATACGACGATCCTCGCACTGAATTATTCCTATGGATTTATTTCCCGCGGCTTTATCGGGACGGTTTATCTTCTTTTGGATAAGATCACGCCGTTTTCCATGTATCAGCCGCGCATGGCGGAGTTGTTTCTGTTGGGATGTACCGCCGTTTTCTTTGGCATCTGCTTTTGCTTTTCTGCGTTGATCCTGCGCAGATGTCAGAGAAAAAGCGTAGCGCAGGCGGAATACTTTCTGTTTTTTATGTGTATCTGGATCACGTCGACCTTCTCTTATGAGGGGAATTTTGGACGCGTCGATCTTTTTCTGATTGCAATCAGTCTGACAGGCGTTATGCTGATTTTAACGAAACGCGGAGAATGGCTGCTCATACCGCTGGCCGCCATGGCCGTTATGATCCATCAGGGCTATGTTTTCATGTATTTCAATATGCTGCTTGCGTTATTGGCCTATCGGTTTTTGGACAGTACGGAAAAAAAACAGAAGGTACGTTACGGCGTTATCCTTGTTCTTTCGTTTGTGATCGCATCCGCGCTGTTCCTTTATCTGGAACTGTATAGTCACAGCACTAACGGGGGGGCGATCTTTTCATCAGTAGCGGAAAACGCGAAGAATCTCTCATACAACGGAGAGTATCATAAGACGCTGTTGGAACATGAGATCCTCGGCGTCGATCTGGCGGAGGCGGAACACGATTATCACATGAAGAACTTGTGCGAGATCCTTGTTTTTGCTCTGTTTGGTTCTCCTTATCTCGTATGCTTTTTCCAGTTCGCGCGACGCCTGCTTTCAAAAGCGGAAGGCGCCTTGGAAAAAGCCAAATATCTGGTCATATGGATAGGAAGTCTTACCATGCTGCCGGATTTTTTACTGAAAGTGGACTATGGCCGCTGGGTCTTAAGCGTCTTATTATATTATTTTGTGATGTTTCTCTGCATGATGGCGGAAGACCGCGTATTTGCCGAGGAGTTTTACGCTTTTTGTGAAGAAAAAAAGCAAAAACCATACTGGAAATTTATGCTAGTCTTTCCGATCGTCATGGCGCCGTTTTTGGATGTCAATATTGATGGGATCTTAGGGATCATAGGCCACGTCCTCAATCGCGAATGGCTGCACTGGTGGCCGTTCTTGGGATAAGGGATGAATGATGACAAGGCTGTTTGGGGTATAAAAGATGAAAGAAATCAAAACCATAGCGCCGGATCGGGAGTATTGGGATCTGGTCAAGGGAATCGGCATCGTCTGTGTAATTCTGGGGCATACCTGTATATGGGCGCAGCATTTTATTTATACGTTCCATATGCAGTTGTTCTATTTTGTGACAGGGTATCTTTACAGTGAAAAGAAATATGGGGACAGGCCGTGGACGCTGACGAAACAAAAGTTCCGTACCACATGGAGCGTCTATGTCGTCTGCTATATCGTGGTGACGCTGCTCCATAATGTGCTGATTGATCTGGGTCTGCAGCCGCTTGAGTTTTCGCGCTATACAGGAAAAGATTTTTTGATACAGATCTTTATGGACTGCACGGGAAACGGATATGAATTACTGCTTGGCCCGGCATATTTTCTTCCCGTGATCGTTTTGGCGTCCGTGATCCTCGGCGTCATCGTCTGTGTCAGCCGCAGGATCGAAGAACGCAGTGGAAGTACGGCGCTGAAACTTTTGTTTCAGGGATGCATTGTGGCTGTGTGCGCTGTTTGGGCGTATCCGCGGATAGCAAACGGGGTTTGGACGCCGGCAAATGTGAGTTTTTCCATGGCGGCGCTGCCGTATCTATGGGGAGGATATCTGCTGAGAAACTATATTGGAGATATCCGCCGGCGACTATATCCGGTCATTGGGTTGTTATGTGCGCTGATCGTATATAAAACAAGTCTTTCCCATTTGGTCGATTTTACAATGGGCTTAGTTTATCCGTTTATGTATGTCGGCGCGGCATTCGGCATTTATATGTGCCTCTGTTTGGCGGAGATGTTTTATCATGTGGAACTCGTGCGGCGTTTTCTGGTGCTGATGGGAAGAAATTCGCTGTTTGTTATGATGGTGCATTTCCCGATCCTGCGGTTTTTGGATAAAGGCATCACGCTTTATATCGGCGATCCTTCCGGGGAACTCTACAATAAGATACCGGTGGTGTTTGAGAATTTATGGCCGTTTTACGCCGTTGCGGTGACACTGTTGTCATATATCTTTGCGATATTATGGGATAAAAGGAAGAAGAAAGTTCATTGAGGAAAAAGAGTATGGAGAAAAGATTACAAAAAGGCGATGTTTCGTTTCTTGCCGCGATATTTTTATTCGGACTCATCATGGCGGCGCGGGTTTTTGACCATAGGATGGAATTTCACTATGTGCCGATGGGCCTTATGCAAAATTATACATTTAATCAGGCGGCACTGCTGGGGCTGTTTGTGATCCAGACGGTTTTTTTTGGCGTCTGCCTTCTGCAATGCCAAGACGAACAGAAGAAGAACGTCAGGTATCTCTTGGCATTTCTGTCGGTGTTTACGTTTCCTATGTTTGCATCGACGGCGTATTGGGGATCGTTTGATATGTATGCGTTTATCCTTTTGTTTCCGACGATAGGACTGCTTCTTTGGGGACGCATGGAGTGGATGAGCATACCGCTTTGCTTTATTATGATCTGTATCTGTCCGGCATCGCTTTTGGGGAATGTCTGCCTGATCGTTTCGGTGCTGATCGAAAAAATCCAACTGACAAAAAAGAAAAAATATGCGGTCTGTCTGATAGGGTGTATAATTGCGGCATTGCTGGGGGAAGCCGTGGTCGCCACCTATTATCACTTTTATTCCGATGCGCAGACTGCCATAAGCGGGAAAAAGTTTCTTGCGATTCTGATCCTCTGTATCCCGTATTACATGGCCGCTTTTATTTACTTTAAGAAAAAATTAGAAAGCGAAGGGATCAAGGCTGCCGTGGCGCTGCTTGGTCTGCCGGGCGTTTTGATCCAACTGCAGGCCAATGATTATGGGAAAGCAGTCTTTTACGGCTTTGTCTACTATATCATGCTGGCCGTATGCTCGCTTGTTTTGGGGAATGGGAGCAGTATAGCGGCAATGGAAGAAACGAAAGGAAAGGTCGCGTCCGCGATTGCGTTTCCCGTGCTGATCATTGCATATCCGCTGCTGTTTATGCTGTTGTGGATCGCCGGACCGCTGCCGCTATTTGAAGAAGTTTTTGTTGGATTATGATTGAGGGACGAATCATGGAAGAAAGTAAAGAAAAAAAGATCCGAAAAATTATCCTTGCACAGGCGATTTTTGGTTTTGCAACCTTTGTGTGCTGCTATCAGGGCGTATTGCGATCATATAATTCCACCATGCTGGCGCTTTCCTACCGATACGGTTTTACGTCGCGGTCGCTGCTGGGAACGATCTATCATTTTTTTAATGATCTTTTACCGGTGGATATGATGAATTATCAGGCGGCGCTTCGTTTTGGACAGGTATGCACCGGAGCGTTTTTTCTCTTTTTGCTCTGGTTTTCGTATCATGCGCTGAAGAAATGCAGGGAAGACTGTTTGGAAATGTGCGGAATCCTTCTGCTGCTGTTTTTGGTGTGCATGATCTCCACCTTCTCCTGCGGATATAATTTTCTCCGCGTGGATATGTTTATGATACTGACAGCGCTGCTTAGCGTTTTGCTGTTGACGGAGGGAAAGGCGGAGTGGCTGGTGCTGCCGTTGTCTGCGGTCGGCGTGATGTTCCATCAGGGATTTGTCTTTATGTATTTTAATCTGGCGCTGGTGCTGCTGTTTTATAAGGCGCTGGTGAAAGAAAAGAAAGCAAAGTATGTGATCCTGTTTGTCTGCACATTTCTGGCAGGATCCGCTTTATTTCTTTGGTTTGAACTGTTTAGTAAAGGACAGGGAACCGCGATCCTTGACAGTGTAGTCGCGGATGCGAAAGCCGTTTCTTTTGAAGGCAAGTATCATTCGACATTGTTGGCGCATGAAGTGCTGGGTGTCGACCTTGCGACGGAAGAGTGGGAATGGCATAAGATGAATATTGTACAGGTCGTGCCGTATCTTGTCCTGTCACTTTCATATCTTGTGATCCTGTTCCGCTTTTTTGCGGATCTGTTCCGGCGGGCAAAGGAAAAGGCGCAACGCTTTCCATATGTGATCGTTGCCATAGGATCGTTTACCATGCTGCCGGATTATCTGCTCAAGATCGATTATGGAAGATGGATCGTAGCGACCATCACATATTATCTGATCATTTTGGTTGCGCTGGCCATGATGGGCGATGAATTGGTAACAACTGCGTTGAAGGAAAGCTATCAGAGAGTGACGCGCCATTCATGGGCGTTTCTCCTGCTTCTCTATCCGATCCTGTTCCTTCCGTTCTGGGATGTGGATATCAATGGGTTTATGCAGAAACTGGCGGCATGGTTGAACGGAAACATCCTGCACTGGTTTCAGATATAGGCGCAGAGCAAAATTTTGCCAAGAGGCCGCGGCTGTGGTACAATGCAACTGTCTGTCGGCGATATCATAATAAAGAAAGAGGAAAATTATGTCTGGAAAAAAATTAAGCATTGTCATACCCTGTTATAATGAAAAAGACAGTATTCTAAAAATACTGAAGAAGGTGAAAGAATCGCCGGTAGAGGACAAAGAGATCATCATTGTGGATGATATGTCCAATGACGGAACAAGGGAGATTCTTAAAGAAAAGGCGGAAAAAATAGCGGATAAGATCATTTATCAGGAAAAGAATACGGGAAAAGGCAGCGCGTTGCGGACGGGATTTATGGCCGCGACAGGCGATGTGGTCATCATTCAGGACGCCGATATGGAATACGATCCGAACGAATATCCGCTGGTCGTCGATCCAATCTTTGAAGGAAAGGCACAGGTCGTATACGGTTCAAGATTCTTAAAGCAAAAAGCAAAAGGATATTTGCTGAACCGGCTGGCAAATAAAGGATTGACTTTCCTTTCCAATTGCCGCACGCACCAGAAACTGACAGATATGGAGACCTGTTATAAAGCGTTCAAGCGCGAGATCATACAGGCAATCGAGATAGAGGAGCAGCGTTTTGGGTTTGAACCGGAGATCACGGCAAAAATATCTAAAATGGGGATAAGGATACAAGAGGTGCCGATCTCTTATTATCCGCGGAGCAACGAAGAGGGAAAAAAGATCGGGTTTAGCGATGGGCTGCGCGCCCTGCACTGCATTTGGTATTACAGTAAATGAACAAAAGGGAATCTGCAAGAGAAAACCATATAAGAGCAGGGCTTGGGATTGTTGTTTTACTGGTATCCCTGCCGATGATCCTGCCGGGGATCGAAGGCCGCTTCGGGCAGGATCTGGGTTTTCATTTGATGCGGATCGAAGGTTTGGCGGCGGAACTGCAGAACGGCGTTTTCCCGATCAAAATAGAATCACTATGGATGGAGGGATACGGCTATCCGGTATCTGTTTATTACGGAGATTTTCTGCTGTACTTTCCGGCGATTCTCCGGTTGCTGGGCGTTCCGGTGATCGTGGCGTATAAAATATTTGTTTTGATCGTCAATCTGCTTAGCGGATGGATCGCGTATAAAAGTTTTTTAACGGTGTTTCAGAAAAGAGATGCGGCGTTTGTTTCCATGGCGGCGTATATCTCGTCTGCATATCGCATGACGAATCTATATGTCAGAGCGGCCGTAGGAGAATATTGCGCCATGATGTTCCTTCCGCTTATCATGGCAGCGGTATATCTTCTTTACACCGAAGACCTTTCTGAAAAAAAAGCGCGCGTCAGGACCGCGCTTTTGCTGGCGTTGGGGATGAGCGGCGTGATCGGCACGCATATACTGACAACGGAACTGCTAATGGTCGTGCTGGTCATGGTGGCGCTTTTGCTTTGGAAGAAGACGTTTTCCGCTCCTGTCTTAAAGACCTATCTGCGGGCAGCGTTTACGACGGTTGTTTTGAATCTATATTTTATCGTTCCGTTTCTTCATTATTATCTTTTGGGAGATGCGAATATCCGGCATAAAGTCGGAGAGGCGCAGAAGATTCAGAGCAACGGCATTACGATAAGACGCTATCTGGCGATCTTTGACGATCCGTTTTTAAGAGGCGCGGGAAGCGGAGAACGAATCGTTGTAACGCCGGGACTGGTTTTATTATGCGCGCTGTTTGTAGCGGTGGCTTTTGTTCTATTAAAGAAAAAAGACGTCAGGCTGCGGGTGGGCGTCTTGCTTTCGCTGACGCTTCTTTTTCTGGCATCGTCGTATTTCCCCTGGGATTGGGCGGCGGAAAGAAGCAGGGCGGTCAATATGCTTGCGCAGATACAGTTCCCATGGAGATATATCGGACCGGCCACGGTGCTGCTGTCCATGCTCCTTGGAGCCGTTATCATAAACGTGCAGAGTCTGCGGAAAAAACAGATCATGGTGACGGCGGCGCTGTGCATGATAGGCGGCATGTGCGTTGTGTTTTTCGGATTTTATCAAAGATCGGCGCAGCGGGTCGATTATACTGAAAGGGCGGAGTTGGATACATATGATATGGGCTTTATAGAATATCTGCCCTATGGAGTAGATCGGGACGCTTTTTCCCATCGACTGGAATATACAGGAAGTACACAGGCGAGGATCAGCCAAAGGCGGGGAACGAATATGACAGTATCCTGTTATACGGAAGAAGGAACGACGCTTACATTTCCGCTGATACATTATATCGGTTATCAGGTCAGGGATGAGCAGGGAAAGGTTTATCCGATCATCGATTCGGATCAGCGCTTGATACAGGTCGTCATAGACGGAAGATTTGACGGAAACTTATATGTAACGTTTCGGCAGCCGTGGTTTTGGATAGCGGCGGAATGTATTTCTGCGGCGGGATTTGCAGCGACGTTTTGGGAGATCCGGCGGGTAAGGAGATCATGAAGAAGACAAATAGCATCTATTTTTGGAGGATCATATTTACTTATATGATCGTTATATATCATTTTGATAATGCGTTTCCTTTTACCGCAGAGATCGGAGTAACGCCGGGATGGTATATCGCGGTGGAATTCTTTTTCCTCGTTTCCGGATTTCTGATCGCAAGACAGGCGGAGAGCGGACGGTATGCAACGGCGACAGAGTTTACACTTCACAGATATCGAAAACTTTGGCCAAAGTATATCGCTGCCCTTGCGCTGACCTTTGCGGCTGCATGTTATGTTACAAGACCCGGCTGGTATGAGATGCTGAAAGAAGCGATAGATTCGTATTGGGAGATCCTGCTCTTACAGGGGATCGGTCTGGATCGGGGATGGGATTATATCAGCCCTACGCTGTGGTATATTTCCGTGATGTTGATAGGGGGGCATTTTTTATATTATCTTCTGCGCCATCACAAAAAGATCACGGAGCAGATGATCGCGCCCGCGGCCGTGATCGTTTGTTATTCTTATTTATACCGCCATGTCGGAACGTTAAATACCGTGGTCGTTATAGAGGATTTTTATCTGAATCAAGCGCTGATGCGCGGTCTGGCGGATATGTGTCTCGGTATTTTTTCTTTCATGCTCTATCGCCGTTTACAAACGCAGCCGGAACGGCTGAAACATATACAATGGATAAGCCCGGTTATTTTTATAAGCGTCATTCTGGTTAGCCTAAAGGCGGGATATACGTCTTTGGATTTTTTCTTCACCCTGTTATTTGTACCGGCGGTCGCCATGGCGTTTCTTCCGCATACGCAAACAAGGGCGTCGATATTTATAGAAAAATGGTCGGGAATTACATATAGTATTTATCTTTTGCATGATATCTTTCGGGCGTGGCTGTTCCCAAAAGTATTTTTCACGGGAAATTATTCGCTTGCGGAAAAGTTTAAGATCATGGGCGGATATATGGCAGCCGTGACGATAGCGGCGCTGGTCTTTGATAGCATTTTT
Organism: uncultured Lachnospiraceae bacterium; assembly: GCA_947589155.1. Classification (GTDB taxonomy): domain Bacteria; phylum Bacillota; class Clostridia; order Lachnospirales; family Lachnospiraceae; genus Pararoseburia. The sequence goes on from CANQBH010000006.1 coordinate 15,442, forward strand.
ATGATCGTCGGGAGAAAGAGGCATGAGGATTCGGGAAGCCGGTAAATACAGGAGCGCATGGCTCGGCGCAGCCATACTTTGGGTGATTCTTTCCCATATGAAACTATCGCTGCCGTGGGCGCATTTGGCGGGTATATTTGAAATGGGTTACGGGGGGGTAGATGTTTTCATTTTTGCCTCCGGTTTCGGCCTGTATCTGTCTTTGGAAAAAAATGCGGACATGCTTGCCTTTTATAAAAGGCGGTTTTTGAAGATCATGCCGGCCTATTGGTGTTTTCTTCCGTTTTGGTTTTTATACCGTCTTTTTACTGGAGGGATACCGTTTTCCGCTGTTATAGGGAATATTTTCTGTATTCAGTTTTTTACGGGAAACGGGAATGAATTTAACTGGTATCTTTCTCTCATCTGGTTTTTGTATCTGGCTGCGCCTCTTGCAAAAGTATGGGCGGATAAAGTGAACAAAAAGACAGCGGCGCTGACGCTCTTGCTTTTGATCGTTATGACATGGTCTTATTGGGAAGCGTACTATCGAATGTTTACGGTCACAAGATGGCCCGTTTTCTTTGTCGGGATGCTGGTTGGTCGTCTGTATAAGCAGGATGTAACAATAAAAAAGAGCTGGATCGCCGTTATTGATGCCGCGACGCTCTTATTGGCGTCCGGACTGCTGTATCTGGTTGAACATTATTATTGGGCGGCGTGGAAATACGGACTGCTGCATATCCCGTTTATTTTGATTGCGCCGGGGCTGTGCTTCATATTATCGCAGATACTATTTGCGCTGCCGAAAGCCATATCAAAAATAGGAAATGCTGTCTTGGGATTTTTGGGGAAATATTCTTTGGAACTTTTTTTGGTGCATTGTTTTGTTTTTGAAGTCTTTAACGATTATCTTGTGCCGCGGGGCTTGATGGCGGATACAAATAGGAGTTGGATCATATTGCTGATTCCCGTAGCACTGCTTACGGCGGCACTGGTATTACTGACAAGAGGGATCCGGTTTTGTTTTCAGAAGTGTTTTCATGCCGGACGGAATCAGGCAGACAAGCAGGCTTAACAGAAAGGTTACGGCAACGCACAGTATCATGAACAAGGCCAGAGCAAGCGGACCGGTCATATAAGAGGTGATCCTGTTTTGCAAAAGATTCCAAAAGCCGATTGCGGCAAGAAGATCCATGAGGAACGGATGAATGATATATATTCCGAAAGTATGTCCGGCAAGACGGCAGATCTGACGTTCAGGCAAAGAAACATATGTGCATAGATTCATGCAGAAGACGATCACGAGAGTTGCGGAAAGAAGACTGAAGGACGAAAACCAAACGTTTAATGTAAAGACCGGAGCATTGGCAAACGTATTGGCAATATCACGCAACAGATTAAGAAGTAAAAAAAGCAGCGGGCACAGTGCTAAAAGAGATTTATGACGAAGACGCCCGCAATATGAATAGAGGATATGTCCCCAAAGGATCTGCGAACAACTTGGCAGAAGAACAGACAGAAAATAAAACCCAAAGGACAGCAGAGTGTTTTGGGAAAGATCGTTAAGTCCGTAAGCGCAAAAAGCCACTATCATAAAGAGAATCTGGTAGAAAGGCTTCCGATCCAGAAAAGAGGCGATCTTTTTCAATATCGGGAAAAGGAGAATAACGAGCAGATAAGCAAAAAGATACCATAAATGCTCCGTATGTTCGTCCGGAGTATGTAATGTGATAACGTTAAACAGATATGTCTTGGCATAGTCGGCGGAAAACGCGGCGTTGGAATTTGGAAAAAAAGGCGAGACAAAAAAACTAAAGAGCAGTATCATACAAAGAGGAAGAACGATACGTCGCAGCGTGTGTTTCCAGAGAGGAAGCCAGCGGTCGTTTTGAAAAAGAAAAAAGCCGCATATCATCCAGAACAGGGTCACGCCGTCGGAAAAGAGGCTCAGGTTATATCGGAACAGCAGGGGGGCGCTATCAGCAAGAGAATGGTAAAAATCGGCGTGGCATGCGATAACGATCAAACATCCGAAAATGCGGATCAGTTCAACAGAGGCGTTTCGTTTCATGGGAGAACTTCCTTTTCTATCGTATGTGATGAGATTTATTATAGCATAGTTCGATCGGGAGTTGAATAAGCAAAGAGGGAAGAATATATGAAAAAAGAAGGAGCAAGGGATGCGGCAGCTCTCCTTGTCATTTTTACGGCGGGGCTTTTACTGCATTTTATATTTGCGGATTTTGAGAAGGCGATTCGTGTAGCGCCGGATGAACTTCGCTACTATGCACTGGCGCGGAGCCTTCATGACGGTAACGGGCTTATGCTGTGGGGATTGCATACGGATTTTCAAAAAGTGGGGTATGCGCTGTTCCTTGCGCCGCTTTTTGGGATCATGGACGGGATCCTGCGGATGAAAGGAATCGCCTTGCTCAACGCTGCATGGATGATGTGCGGGATCTTTCCTGCGTGGAAGATTGCCGGACTGTTAAAGATGCCGCGTGAGCAAAAATATGCGGCGGTGCTTCTGATGACGGTCTGGCCGGATCTGATGTACGCCGCAACGCTGATGTCGGAAGTGTTTTTTTGGCCAATCTTTCTTCTTTTTGTTTATCTTTGGCTTTTGAATCTGGAAAAAAAGAGCACGGGGTTGGCGATAGCGGAAGGTCTTTTGTGCTACGTGGGATATCTTACAAAAGAGATCTTTTTAGCGGCATTGTTAGCAATGCTCCTGTTTGAAGTCATATATCCTTTTGTGCAGATCGATTTTGGCAAAGAATGTATTGACGATGGACGCAGGCTGCGTTTTCGGAACGGAGCGAAATACAGCGTCGTCAGCGCCGTTGTTTTTGTTTTGACGTTTATTACGGTCAAATTGCTTTTTTTCCGGCATATGGGAAATTCCTATGACCAGATGAGTTTGGATGCGCTTGCGGATCCGGAACATATCTATTATTTTTTATACGCCGTGCTATATTATCTTGCGGCAGTCGTTGTGGCGTCGATGGTCGTACCGGTGATCTTCTCCTTTTATTCCTATCGCTCGATGAAAACGGAACAAAAGGCGCTGTTTGTTTTCTTGTCGCTGTTTTTTGTTATTGCTGCAGCGACGGTTGCCTATACCATCAGCATTAGAGAGGATTTTGCAAAACTGATTCCGCGGGTGCATCTCAGATATATCGCGCCTGCGCTGTTTCTGTTCCAACTTTTGTTTTTATCGATACTCATGAATCAAAAGACGAAAGAACGCAAAAGTATGCGGCCGGTGGAAGGGGTGCTTGTCGCTCTTTCCGTTGCCTTGCCGATCGTGATATACAAAGGAATAGACGCAGATATTCCGGTAGACGGGCAGGAACTGAACTGGAATGCAATGATTGCAGAATGGGTAGAGGCCGGAAAATTTTTGCATAAAAAACTGACAGTCTGTCTTATTGTATTTCTGCTGTGCTTTCTTTTTTGCGTTATCATGCGCCTTGTCATAAAAAATGGCGCGCAAAAGACGGCGGCACGTTTTTTTGCTGCCGCCGCAGGCATTGTTTGTATTATCAATTCTCTATATGCGCAAAAAATTTTTTATGCCTATTATCATATGGAGGAAACGCTGATCAGAGACGCGACAGCAATCAGCGATTATTTGTTACAGGACGATTCTCAGAATGTTTTATTCGTATCTGCCGGTCTTACGGATGCAGAGAGGTGTGTAGATACTTATGTCAACATATCAAAGGACTTGTATTTTACAGTGGATTCTTATATAAGAGAGCAGACGGGAAATGAAATTATCTTAAAGGATACGATTATTCCGGCGGGATTTTTTTATGGCGGACAGAAATATAGGATGAACGAGGCCGCTTATATTATCGTGGATAAGCAGGCGAATCTGGGAGAGAAGACCTTCGCAAATGTAGAAAAGATCGATGGATTGTCGCAGGGGGCGTATATTGTATATCGGAATAAGGATCCGAAGCGGCTGTATTTTGAAAGCAGATAACGGGTGAAGACGATGGAAAAGAAAAAAAGTTTTGCATATGTAATAGACGCTGTGGCGGGACTGATCGCGCTTTTGGGCGTTATCGTTGCTGTTAAAATGAATATTGTAGGACGGTCGTTGTGGTATGACGAGGCGGCACTGGCCTTTTCGTTTTCAAAGAGAGACCTATTTTCATTGACCAAAGAGCCGCTTGAGGTCTTTCAGAGCGCGCCGGCCGGATGGCTTTATCTTCTAAAACTCTTTACTTTGTTATTCGGGAATACGGATTTTATGCTCCGCGTGCCGTCCATTCTTTTTTATATCGGGATCCTGTTTTTGACATATTTGTTGTCAAGGGAAAGTTTTCATTCCGAATATCCTCTGCTGCCGACGGCGTTTACGGCGTCACTGCCGCTGCTCCTGCAGTATGCAAATGTTTTCAAACCCTACATCTGCGACGGATTTGTCGCGCTGCTCAGCGTCTGGTTGTATTATTTATATGAGAATAAAAAAATACGCGCGGGTACGCTGGGGATTTTCTGGGCCATTTTGATCTGGATCTCCAATCCGGTCTGTTTTGTAGAGGGAGGATTTCTTCTCATTGAAGGAGTGGAGATCCTTTGGAAAAAAGATTGGAAAAAGATCAAGGAACTCGTTGTCATCTGCATGTTCCTGCTTGTCAGTTTTGCCGGAGATTATTTCTATTGGCTTCGTCCGGCGGCTACCAGCGAAAGTATGCAGGGTTTTTGGGCGGACTATCGGTTTCCGTTTCTGATTCGCTCATGGGAAGACCTATGGCAGATACGACGAATGGGAGGCATCCTTTTCTCGCAGTTTTACAGGCTGAAATGGCCGATTGCGATTCTTTTAGCGCTTTGCCTCGTTTATAGTTTGTATAAAAGGAACAAAATGCTTCTGGGTATCTATGCGTCGTTTCTAGTTGCTGTTTTTGCATCGTCCATCCGCATGTTTCCGGTTAATAAACGCCTGTGGCTGTTCTTTTATCCGATGGCTGTCCTGGCGGTGTTTGCCGGCACAGAGCAGATCGTGAAGGATATGGGGAAGGCGGCGAAAGAAAATATAAAAAGGGTTGCGGGCACAGGGATTGCATTGATCGCGTTATGCGGCTGTATCTTAAACGCCGGGATCCGTTACTATGCCAAGGAGGAGAATGTATATTGGCCCGGCTACGAATACAAAGCAGAATATCAATATCTATGCGAACAGATAAAAGATGAGGATGTGTATGTCTTTTCCGGCGCATATCCCGGTTTTTTATATTATAACAAATATAATGATACACGGTTGGAAGGGCATCCGAACTCTGTTTATATCGGATATCTGCCGTTGGGAAGATATAATGACTGCGAAAACGATATGTCATATATTCTGGGATCGGAGCGCTGCTATATTTTTATGTCGGATACCTGGGATAATATAGAAAGCACGGAAGTGTTGTTTTCCCAAACCCATGCTGCCGGATTTATGGAAATGGTCTATTACGGACACGAAACGCCGCTGTGGTATTTTTGTAAAGACGCTTCGGATGCAAAGACAAAGGTCTCCGTAAGGATCGTCAGGGAGCAAAACAGCGGCGGTGAACAAAGGGTCACGGTGGAACTGAAAAATACCGGCGAGGCATACCTAAATCCGAAATTTGAAACGCTGCAGCTCATCGAGGAGGAAACGGGTCGCTCCTATGAGTTGCCCAAGATGATAGAACCGGGAAAAACGACGGAGATAGAGATCGAGGCAGGGGATGTGAAAACGCTCAGACTGCATCTTCAAAATGAATACCGAAACATGAGCGAGACGATGGAATTGGCTCTATAAGGTTACGGTGCAAGGGAGAAAAAAGGAGATAGAATGAAAAAGAAAGTATTGGCCTTTGCGGCGGCATTGGCGGTTCTGCCGGTGTTTCTGTTCAGTCATATTGACGGAGATCTGATCACCTATTGGGCGATCGAACTGCTTCGTCATATCCAGACGGGAGATCTCCGCATGTATGCGGCGGATCTGTATAGAGATGGCATGGGCATTAATTACAGCCTTTGGCTGGATGCGGTGATCGCCGTATGGGAACTGCCGCTTTATCTCATCCATTGCCTATTGCATCTTCCTGCGCATTGGATCATCTATGAAACATGGTATAAAATATTGATCTGGCTGGTCAATATAGGAGCCGCATTGGAAATAAGCCGTATCTTTTCCCTGCTCGGAAATAAAGACGAGAAATCCGTAACGGCAGGGGCGTTCTATCTTATTTCAATACCGGTCTGTTTTTACAGCATTGGAGTCGGACAGGTTGACTGTTTTGGTATATGGTTTTTTCTGTGTTCTCTCCGTTTGATGTTGGAAGATCGGCAGGAAAAGGCGGCGGTTTTTGCAGGGCTTTCCTTTTTATGCAAATCTTTTTCTTTGATGGCAATCATCCCGCTGTTTCTTCTATATGCAAAGCCGAATCGGAAAACAGCGCGCTGCGTCAGTTGGGCGTTGCTGCCGGTCGTTTTGGAGAAAGTGTCGACTTTGCTGTTGGTCAAAGATTATTTTATCAGAGGAAACGAACTAAACAAAGAAGTATTCTTCCCGAGGATCTTTGCAGTATCCATTAACGATTACCCGCTTTTTCCGATTGCGGTACTCGTGGTGTGCGCGGTCTGTCTTTATAAAAATATTATGGGAACAGCAAAAAAGACGGAGGGGATTCTGGCAGGCGGATGGATATTCTGCATCTTTTATTTTTTGGTGTTCTGCCATTATCAGTGGTTTTGTTATGGAGCGGCAGTGTTGCTGCTTGTCATTGCCGTCAGCAGGCATAAGGCATATGCGTATTTTTTGTATCTCGGCATGAATGTGGGTGCATTTCTAAGAGATATAGTACAGGAGGAAGTGGCTGCTATTCTTGTAATCAGGAAAGCGGAGACGGCACTGGGAAGATTATCGGGACTGACAAAGGAAGTTACCATAGGAATGCGTTTTCCGGTTCCGGAATATACAAGCAGCGTGGGAAAAGCGTTGTTTCTCGCCTGCTTCATACTAATCGTTTTGCTTCCGCTTCTTGAAAAGAAGGAAAGGGATGTAGAAGACAGCACGGTTATGAAAAAAACAGAAAAAGGGCTGTTGATCCTGCAGTGGATCTTTACGGCGTTCTGTTTTGCGTTTTCTTGGGCGGTATATCTGTAATGTGAAAAAATGAGAGAAGAACAGACTATGACAGAAAAAAAGAGAGAAATGAAACAGAATCCATGCAGCAGGGAGGCTATGGTATTTTGGATCGGCTGTGCCATAGGCGCGGTCGTCTTTATCATGATATATGGCGTTGATATTTTACGTTTTACCAACGATACATGGCTGCTTCATTCCGATGATCTGGAAGGCAGCATCGACCTGACGCAGCACTATCTCGGATGGGTTTTTTATCGGAGGACGCCGTGGCGCTTTCCCCTCGGACTGACGCAGGGGATCTATTGGGACAATGTATCCGTGGTATATACGGATTCCATCCCTCTTTTCGCGCTTTTCTTCAAATTGTTATCTCCGCTGCTTCCGGAAACGTTTCAGTATTTCGGTTTATTTGGGATATGCTGTTATGCGTTGACCGGAGGATTTGGAGCAATGCTGATCGGCCGCTTCTGCGATGGAAAAGCGGCGCCGCTTCTGGCTTCTGTTTTGTTTTGCCTGTCGCCGGTCATGCTGAACCGGATGTATCTGCATACGGCGCTGGCCGCGCATTTTCTTCTTGTTGCAGCGCTTGTTATCTGGGCCTATTCCGACAGTATGACGCAGAAAAAAAAGATTTTATACTGGAGCCTGTTACTGACAACGGGAACGCTGATCAATGCCTACTTTACGCCGATGATCCTCGGGACTATGCTGTGCGCTTATTTGCAGGATGTACTGCGCAAAGCCAATATCAAAAAGATCGCGGTCTCTGCGGCGGTGCCGCTGACCGTCACGCTGCTGGCGGGATACGCGGTGGGGATGTTTTACGGAAATGTACCGGCAGCAGGCGGCGGTTTGGAACTGTTGTCGTTTAATCTGGACGCTTTTGTGAATCCGATGACGTATCTGTCGCATTATGGAAAAAGGACGTTTACGCCGGATGAATTCAGGGCGTTTAATTATAGCAGTATTCTGCCTTCGCTTCCCCTTTACAGTAATTATCAGAACGAAGGTTTTGCATATCTGGGACTGGGAGTGATCTTGTTGTTGACCATTTCCCTCGTTCTTGTCGCCGTTATTGCAATAGGAAAAGGGAAAAAACATGAGAAATTGCTTTCCAAAAGCGCCGTGCTGCCCATTGCGCTCTATCTGGCGGTGTTCCTTTTACTGGCGCTCAGTCCGAAATGGACGCTGGGAAGCAGAGAATTGTTGAATCTTCCTTATCCGGACGCGGTACGGCGGGGGCTTAGCGTTTTCCGTTCGACAGGAAGGTTTATCTGGCCGGTATATTATATGCTGCTGGCCGCAGCGTTTATTTTACCGCTGAAACTCATGAAAGGAAAACGGGGGGGCATTACCGTCCTGCTGTTGATTCTTACAGCGGTGCAGGCGATAGATCTGTATCCCGGAATGGTAGAAAAGAAAGAGGCGTTTGCCGGTATAACGCCGTATGAATCCCGCCTTGCGTCAGATGTGTGGGACGAACTGGGAGAGCAGGGGGAACGTATCATTTTTTATCCGCCGACATTGCAGGGACTATATTTTGACTGCAAGACTTCCATGGAATTTGAGATCTTTGCGCTGGAACATGATATGGATCTGAATATGACGTATATGAGCAGAGACCTGACAGAGCAGGCGGATGAAAAAACCTATGCGCATTTTGAACAAAGGAAGCAGGGATTGCGGGATTCCGGAAACATTTATGTTTTTCTGACGCAGACAAAAGACGAACTGCCCGACAGCGATATTTATGGGCTGCATTATTATGAGATAGACGGATATCTGATCGGAACGGAACTGGAGATCGGCAACGAATAAAACGAGGGGACGAGCAGGGGAATATTCTCTGGAAAACTTGTCTCATAAGGAAAAAACGTTTATCATGTGTATAATGATCTATATTGTGAGTTTTGCGATCTGTCGGTTGATCGCAATGATATCCGGTAGTGTAGACATAACAATATGAGAAGGAGGCGCATATGGAGGGAAAAAGAGTTTTAGTAACCGGAGGGGCCGGTTTTTTGGGATCGCATTTATGCGAAAAATTGCTGGAGCAGGGAAATGATGTGATCTGCTTGGACAACCTGTTTACAGGAAGAAAAGATAATATCCGCCATCTGATGGATCATCCCTATTTTGAATTTATCCGCCATGATATCACAGAACCGGTGTATGTGGAGGTGGATCAGATCTATAATTTGGCGTGTCCGGCAAGTCCGATCCATTATCAATACGATCCGATAAAAACGGGAAAAACATCAGTGCTGGGCGCATTGCATACGCTGGGTCTGGCAAAAAGGTGCCATGCAAGGATCTTACAGGCAAGTACCAGCGAGGTTTATGGAGATCCGGAAGTGCATCCGCAGCCAGAAGATTACCGTGGATGCGTCAATCCAATCGGAATCCGTTCCTGTTATGATGAAGGAAAGAGAATGGCGGAGACGTTGTTTTTTGATTATTACAGACAGCACGACGTGGATATTAAGGTGATCCGTATCTTTAATACCTACGGACCGCGGATGAGTATGAACGACGGACGGGTGGTATCCAATTTCATCGTGCAGGCGTTGAGGAATGAAGACATTACGATCTATGGAGACGGAAGACAGACCAGAAGTTTTTGTTATGTGGACGATCTAATTGATGGAATGATTCGGATGATGAATAGCAGGGATGGTTTTACTGGACCGGTCAATATAGGGAATCCGGGAGAATTTACGATGCTTGAACTGGCTGAAACGATCATACGAATGACGGGATCGAGATCAAAGATCGTGTACAGGCCGCTTCCACAGGATGATCCGACACAGCGTAAACCGGAGATCGCGCTGGCGAAGAAGGAACTGGACTGGGAACCGCATATAAAACTGGAGGACGGCCTGCTCAGTACGATCGAATATTTTGAAAAGAAAGTAGTACGGAAGTAGATGGTATGACTTCCAAGACTTTGGGGAGAAGCAATGGATAAGATAGCGGTATTGATACCATGTTATAACGAAGCGCAGACGATAGAAAAAGTGGTCCGCGATTTTCAAAAGGCGCTGCCGGAGGCGGTGATCTATGTCTATGACAATAACTCCACCGACGGCACGGCGGATCTCGCCGCGGAGGCGGGAGCCGTTGTACGGCGGGAATACCAGCAGGGGAAGGGCAATGTGATCCGCAGGATGTTCCGCGATATCGACGCGCAGTGTTATTTGATGGTGGACGGGGACGACACCTATCCGGCGGAAGCCGCGCCGAAGATGGCGGAAAAAGTTTTGGAGCGGCAGGTGGATATGGTCATAGGGGATCGTCTTTCTTCGACTTATTTTGAGGAAAACAAGCGCCCGTTCCATAATATGGGAAACGCGCTCGTCCGCTGGATGATCAATATGCTGTTTCATACAAAGATTCAGGATATCATGACGGGCTATCGGGCGTTTTCCTATCAGTTTGTCAAAACGTTTCCGGTCCTTTCGCAGGGCTTTGAGATAGAGACGGAAATGACGATCCATGCGGCGGATAAAAATATGTTCATGGAGAATGTGGTGATCGATTATCGGGACAGGCCGGAAGGCAGCGAGTCAAAACTGAACACCTATATCGACGGCATAAAGGTGCTGGCAACGATCGCCGGATTGTTCCGCAACTATAAGCCGATGGCGTTCTTCGGGATCCTGTCCGGCGTATTGGCGGCGCTGGGGATCGGGTTTATGATTCCGGTATTGATCGATTACGGCAATACCGGATTGGTAGAGCGTTTCCCGACGCTGATCGTCTGCGGATTCGTTCTGCTGACGTCGATCATCTCCCTGTTTTCCGGCATGATCCTGCAGACGATCGCGCATAAGAACCGGCAGGATTTTGAAATGGAATTGCAGAGGCTCGGAAAATAAGATGAAACGATATCGCTATGCAAGTATAACCGGACTATTGTTTCTGCTGACGCTGCCATGGACGCATACAGTGTTTGGACAGGCCGGCGGGAAGTTCGATATTGTCCTGCTGATTCTTACAGCGGCGGCGTTTCTTTTCTCCTTTTCTGCGGGAAAGATCCGCAGGAGAAAGGGAGACGGCAGGCTGCTCCGGCTTTTGATCACGGCTTCCGCATATCTGATCTTTCAGGTGTTCACGACAACGGACGATATAGGGCGCGCGCTCACGGGGCGCAGCCTTTCCTATTTTTTATGCAATTTTATCCTTTTGTATATCGTGGTGCAGATCGTGTACGCGCTCACGTTCCGTCTGACGCTGACGGCGGACATTGTGACGATCGCGTCGTTTCTGATCGGCGGTATCGATTATTATGTGGTGCAGTTCCGCGGGCAGCCGATAATGCCATGGGATCTGATGGCGCTGAAAACGGCGGAAAGCGTAGCGGATCAATATGCGATCGCTCCGGTAAAGGCCGTCGTCTATGCGTATCTGCTCATGATGGTCACGCACCAACTGGTCGCGCTCTTTGAGGCGCAGCCGGATCAGAGGACGCTGCGGGGAACGCTGGTCGCGCTGTCGGTCGCGGCCATAGCCGCCTGCGCTTACGGCGGTGTTTTTCAAAAATATGTCAGGGATACGTTCTGGGATCTTGCGTATGGCTATGAAAAATACGGCGTGCTCCCGGGTTTTCTGCACTATATGCCGTACATGAAATACGAAGCGCCGAAAGGATATACCGCGGAAAAAGCGCGGCGGATCTTAGACGAGACGCCGACGGTCAGCGCGCGGCAGGGGGAGACGCAGGCGGCTAATGTGATCGTTATCATGAATGAATCGCTGGCGGATCTCAGAATCTACGGAAACGAGGATCTGCAATGGAATGTCACGCCCTATATGGATTCTCTGAAAGAAGATACGGTCCGCGGGAATCTTTATGTGCCGGTGTTCGGCGGTAATACCTGCAATACCGAGTTTGAATTTTTGACCGGCGCATCCTTAAAATACGTCAAGGGCGTCCCGTATCTGACGTTTTTTCAGGAGGATCGGCCGGTAGGGTCGCTGACGGATCTTTTTGTAAAAAAGGATTTCCGGACGGCGGCGTTCCATCCGTACTTTATAACGAACTGGCACAGAAATATTGCGTATGCCGATATGGGGATTCGGGATATGTACGATATGGAAGTGCTGGATATGGAAGACGAACAAACCTATATCCGCAGCATGGTAAGGGATACGGCGGATTACGATTTTGTGATCGCGGATTATGAACGGCATAAGGACAGGAACTACTTTATGTTCAACGTCACGCTGCAAAACCACGGCGGATATAAAAAGAGATACGACAATTTTACCACCCAAGAGGATCTTTCCTATTGCGGGGATTTCCCGCAGGCGGAGGAGTATCTGGGTCTGGTCAGGGAAAGCGACGCGGCGTTTGAAAAGTTAGTGGATCATTTTAAGCAGGTCAAAGAGCCGACGCTGATCTGTATGTTCGGAGATCACCAGCCCGCTTTGGAAGATGAGTTCTTTGACTATCTGTACGGGAAGCCGTCGGAAGAACTGACGCCGGAAGAACAGCAGAAAAAATATATCACGCCGTTTCTTCTCTGGGCGAATTATGATATCCCGGAAGAAACGATCGAGCGGATGAGCGCGAACTATCTCGGGATGTATGTGGCAAAGACCGCCAACATGGAACTGCCGCCCTATGAGTCCTTCTTATACCAACTCTATCGGGAATATCCCGTGATCTCGGAATACGGCTGTTATGACCGGAAGGGAAATTATTACGGGCCCGACAGCGGATTGGACGAAACGGAAAGGTTTAAGGAATATCAGTATGTGCAGTATTATCGGCTGAACGACGAGAAAAACGATGAATGACGGAACAAAGAAAAGGCGGCGCCGTTTCCTGTTGATCGCTGCGCTCCTGATGGCGGCGGCAATCGGCGGGGCGGTATTTCGCCGTCAGGAGCAGAAGATAACGTGGGTCGCGCTGGGAGACAGCATCACCTGCGGGTGCGATGAGGAACGCAAGAGTTACGCGGATTATCTTGTGCAGGAACATCCGGAAGTCCGCTGCCGAAAAAAAGGCGTGATCGGATACTGTATGGTGGATCTGTATCGGAACCGCGAAAGAATGTTAAAGGACGTCGTAGGGCAGGAGGTGGAGATCGTAACGGTCTTTGCGGGAACGAACGATTTCGGCACCGACGTACCGCTGTCGGAATTTGAGGCGGACTGCGACGCCTATATGAAATATCTGAAGAAAACCTTCCCCGAAGCGGAACTGGTCTTTTATACGCCGCTGTATCGGGATTATTTCGGCGAGAACAAGGGCGGCGCCATGATCGAGGGAACCGTCAATCATCTGGGGTATTCCCTGTATGATTATGTCGGCTGTATCAAAAAACTGGGAGAAAAAAATCAGGTGGCGACCGTTGACCTGAGCGGCAGCGGATATCTGAATGCGGAGAACCTGCGGGAGTTGACGATAGACGGGCTACACCCGAATCAAAAAGAAAATCTGCGTCTGGCGGAAGTATTTGAAGAAAAAGTGTTGGAATGAAAAAAACGATTGGCATAGGAATCACAACTGTATATTGTCTGGTCATGGTCTGGATCCTCTGGGTGAGTGTTTCTTATGAAAGAAGCGGGCAGTACTGGATGTATTACGACCTGCTGATTCCCGGCAAACTGCTTTTCTTGGCGGCGCTTGCGGCGTTTATCCTGCTCTGCGTGTTTGCAAAAAAGAAAAAAGACGTGAAGCGGCGCGGGAAAAAAGGGCTGCTGCTGTGTTCCCTGCTTCTTTTTTTTGCAGAGTGCCTGATCGTCCGCAGCATCTTTCTTTATGCGGACTGGGATGTGTTTTTTATCCGGGATGCGGCGGAGCAGTATCTTTTGGGCGGATTGGATCATACATATCAGGTGTATTTTGCCAACAACCCCAACAATGTGATGATGTATGGGATCACCGCGCTGTTTCTGTCGTTGGGAAAGATGTGGGGGATCGACGGATATCTCCTGCTGGTCGCCGTCGGGATCGTACTCAACGATCTGGCGGTCCTGTTATGTGCGCTGTGCGTCTATGAGTTGACCGGAAGTGAAAAAAAGATGTGGATCGCCTATGGAACGGCCGTAGTGCTGTTTGGCCTGTCGCCGTGGATGACGGTCCCCTATACGGATATTTTTTCCGTTTTTTGTCCGGCGGCGACGTTTTATCTATATCTGCGGGCGCGCAGGAAAAAGGGAAACGCTTTTGGCAGGGTCTTAACGGTGACAGTCCTTCCTGCGGTGCTTTTTCTTTTGAAGCCGACCAATGTTTTTGTGCTGCTTGCGATCGCCGTGGTCGAACTGCTGGCAGAGCCGAAAAAAGCGATAAAAATTCTGGCGGGCGCGCTGTGTTTTCTCCTCATTATGAGCATAACAAGGTTTGCGTTGTATCGTCAGATGGATTATGAGGAGGATGAGGCAGCGGTAAAACCTGTGGAGCACTATCTGCTGCTCGGCTCTAATTATAAAATGGCAGGAATGTATAATGCGCCGGACGACGCATATACCAATTCTTTTATAGGAAAGCAGGCAAAGCGGGAAGCGGATGTGGAACTTGCAATAAAGAGGTATCGCGAGATGGGATGGCACGGCTGGATACGCCATCTGGGGAACAAAACATATTTGAATTACAGCAACGGCGTTTTCGGATGGGGAAAAGAGCAGCATTTCCTGCACGATATCCCGCCGAAAGAGAGCGCCTTGGAACAGTTTTTCTGTAATATCTTCTATGTCGGCGGCGACCGATTGCTGATCGAGGAAAACGCGTTTCCGACAGGCGGCGGATGGTTTGGCATATATTCCACATGGCGGCAGTTTGTCTGGATCTTAGTGCAGTTGTCCTGCCTTTTTACGGGGTTGGCCTATCTTTGGCGGAGGATCAGGGGAACGTTTTACAGCAGGGGATTTGAGGTCGCTGCCGTAACGCTGACGGGTGTGTTTGTTTTTTTGTCCGTATTTGAAACGAATGCCAGATATCTGTATAGTTTTCTGCCGTTGTATGCGGTCGTGGCCGTACTCGGCCTTTCGTTTCTGACGGGAGACAGACGATAGATCATGAAAGAAAAAAGAGATGCAACGGCGGATTTCGCCAAAGGCGTGGCGATGCTCGGGATCCTGCTGGATCATATCGTCGGGCAGGGATATATTTTCGCCACCTTCCATGTACCGATCTTCTTTATTTTGAGCGGTTATTTTTGTAAAGACGAACCGATAGGCGTTATACTGAAAAAGAAAGCAAAAGGTCTGCTGCTGCCGTATTTCCTGATCTGCTTCCTTTCCATCGCGCTGGACGTATGCCGGACGCGGTGGATCCTTGGTGCGTCTTGGGAGGAAACGGGACGGCGCGGCGCTAAACTCTTGCTTCAGGCATTGTCCGGCAATGTGTTTTATCTGACATGGTTTTTAATGGCGCTCTTTGTGGGAACGATCCTTATGGCGCTGTTTCGCAGGCTGAGCGGCGGCCGCGTTTGGCTATATGCGGCGATGGCTGCGGGTTGTTCCGTGGTCGGCTATGCCTGCGGGACTTATTTTGAAGCGAAACCGTTTCAGTGGGATGCGGCGCTGTTTGCGATGCCGTTTCTTACAGCGGGCAGTCTGGCCGCGCGTTATCGGGAGAACGTTACAAAAAAGATGCGGGCGGGGCTGTTTTTCCTTTGCCTGCCGCTATGGGCGATCGGATGTCTGCAGGGCGGGCTGGCAATGGCGATCCGTTCTTATCCGCACTATCCGTTCTGCGTATGCGCGGCGATGGCGGGAAGTTACTGCGTGATCTGTTTCAGTTCGTATGCAAAACGGATCCCGCTGCTGGGAACGTATATGGCATGGATCGGGCGGAACACGTTAAAATTTTTGGCACTCGGAAATATCACAAAAAATGTGTGGGACTGGGACAGGATCTGTCCGGTCCGGTCGCCGTTTCTTTCGTTTTTGATACAGACGGCGGTTTTTTCTCTGATTGTTTTCGGTATTGAGCAGGCAAAAAACCGGATCAGAAGGAGTAGAGAATGGAGCGGGAACAGCGGCAAAACATACAGATCATAAGAGCGGTTGCGGCCTTTTGTGTCGTCATGACGCATACGATCCTTTGGGATGCGCACGAGATGGCGGTGCGGCCCCTGATCAACGGAGCGGTGCCGGTCTTTTTATTTCTGTCCGGCTATCTGACGGAACTTCCAATCGCGGATATCGCGGCGTTTTACAGGAAAAGGATCCTGCGGATCTTTTTTCCCTATCTTTTGTGGTCGATTCTTTATACCGTAGCACAGGGGAGTTATGAGACATTTTGGTTTGACCTTCTGACGGGACAGTGCTGCAGCGTCTTTTATTTTCTATTGGTGTATCTGCAGTGCGTGCTTCTGGCGCCGCTTTTGGGAAGGCTGCTTTGCAGCCGCTTCCGGTTGCTGGGCTATCTGATCACGCCGCTTGCGGTTTTGGCGGAACTGCTTCTGGCGTGGAAGGGGATCGAACTGCGTTACCCGTGGAATGTGAATAACTGTCTGGTCTGGCTGGCGTTTTTCTATTTCGGCATGGATCAAAAAAGACAAAAGATCGCAGAAGTTCCCGCGGGAAAGGCGATCGGAACGGCTGCCGCGCTTTTGTTCGGGCTTTTATTTGAGATCTTTGCTGCCGCGCCGTATTGGAACGCGTTTGGCCGATACGATATTGCGACGTCGCAGATCAAACTGATCACGATGGTCAATTCGCTGCTTTTGCTGCGCTTATTGTCCTTTTGGCTGGCAAAGGGACCAAAAAAGACTGCGGGTCCGGCGGCGTTTGTCCGAAAAGGATTGGAAACGGCGGGAGATGCGTCTTTTGGGATTTATTTATGCCACAGTCTTGTGATAAAATATGTTGCAGGGCGCAGTTTTTATCAAAACGCTTCGTTTTTTGGGAAAACCGTGCTCGTGTTTCTATTGAGTTTTGTCCTGATTCGTCTAATGCAGAAGATCTTCGGGGAAAAGATCGGGCGGGTGCTTGGCGTTTACTAGAAGATCACAGAAAGGAGGAGCCGGACTTGGGAGAGAACGGTGAAAAAAAGGACTACATAGCTGTCATGAATTGTATCGCGGCGTTTGCCGTCGTGATCCTGCATACGAACGGAAGATTCTTCTGGGAGTACAGCGGAGAACCGTATTGGGACGCTGCAAATATCATCGAGGAAGTCTTTCTTTTTGCGGTGCCGCTCTTTTTCATGCTTTCCGGCGCGACGCTTCTGGACTATGCAAAGAGATACGACACAAAAACATATTTTAAGAAACGGATAAAGAAAACGGTCATTCCCTATCTCTGTTGGTGTATCGTAGGCCTGCTGTGGAACATACTTTTGGGGGTCGTCCCATTGGCGCAGGTCGGGCCGCGCAAGATCCTCTGGGCGTTTCTGGAGCACGGCGGGATGACGGTCTATTGGTTTTTTGCGCCGTTGTTCAGCGTTTACCTCTGCATACCCCTATTTGCCGCGGTAAAAGACAAAAAGAAAGTTTTTTCGTATATCGTGGCGGCGTCGCTTATTGTCAACCAGTTGATCCCTTTCCTTTTGCAGTTTATGTCCGTCGAAGGAAGTTGGAGTCTTTCCATGCCGGTCACATATTCCTATCTGATCTTTGCGCTGACGGGATATCTGTTGAGCCGTTGTGAATTAAGAAAAGCTGCCAGAGGCCTGATCTATGCGGGGGGGGCTTGCAGGACTTGCGGTTATGATCGTCGGTACGCGGAGCGTCTGCCGCGCCGCGGGAGCGATCGACGCCAGATATAAGATATTGGATGTACTCCCGTGCGTACTTTGGTCGGTCGCGGTCTTTGTCTTTATTAAATATGCGTGTGCGAAGGGCGGGGCAAAGATCAAGGCGGTGTGCATGAAACTGTCGGGATATACGTTCGGAATCTATCTGGTGCACTGGTATATTCTTGAAGTGTATAACCGGATCTATGGCCGTTTTGCGAATATTTCTCATGCCGGTTTTGTATATAGCCTGACGACGCCTTTTGTTGTAACGGGGCTGTCGCTTGCTGCGGTCTATTTGTTGAAGAGGATCCCGCTGATCCGCCACATGACGCCTTCATAAGAAGAGGAAAAGGAAGGGAAAAAAGATGAATCGACGTCAGCCGCATTATGATCTGCTGCGCATTTTGGCGATCCTTTGCGTGATCTATAACCATACGAACGAAAGGGGATACTATCTGTACGCCTTTCCCTGTCCGGCATATCTGCGGGATCTTTACATTGCCGTCGCCGCGCTGATCGCCGTGGCGGTGCCAATCTTTTTTATGATCTCCGGAGCGCTGCTTCTGCCAAAACAGGAGACGTTAAAAGAATTGTATCAAAAACGCGTCGCGCGGATCGCGGTTGTCCTGTTGGTCTTTTCCGTATTGCAGTATGGCGTAAAACTTTGGGAAGGGAACGCGCCGCTGTCCGGCCGATATTTTTTGCAGCATATTTTAAGCGAGCCGATGATTTCACCGTACTGGTATCTCTATACCTATCTGGCGTATCTTCTGATCCTTCCGTTTCTCAGGAAACTGGTTGCTGTGATGGACCGGAGGAGTTACCTCTATCTGTTCGCCCTGCTGATCGCGGCGGAAGGCGTGCTTCCT
This sequence comes from uncultured Lachnospiraceae bacterium, assembly GCA_947589155.1. Lineage (GTDB taxonomy): Bacteria > Bacillota > Clostridia > Lachnospirales > Lachnospiraceae > Pararoseburia. Next base: position 34,121 of record CANQBH010000006.1, read on the forward strand.
ACGGCGCTTTATCTGCTGGGGATACCGACAGCCAACAGTTTCTTCGTCCTGCCGTTTGTCAGCAATATCGTAGTCTATCCTTTGCTGGGATATTATATGGAATATGTCATGCCGACCGAGAGATACTGCGCAAAGACGACAGAGGCGGTGCTCCTTGCCATGGGAGCGACGCTGGTGTTTTTTGTTGCGATGACAAATCTGCGCGGGCTGACGTTTGAGGAATTTACGACCTATGACAAGGGGCTTTATACCTGTTCGCTGACGGCGGTGCTGGATTTTGGCGTATATTATCTTGTCAAACGGTTCTGTGGGAAGCGGGATCTTTCAAGGTACAAAAAGATCCTTGCGGCGCTCGGCAGCGCTTCGTTTGGCGTTTACCTGATCGAGCAGCCGATCCGGGAACACATTCCGGCGGTATGCGACCGGCTGACGCCGTATATCGGGGCGTTTCCGGCCTGCATCGTCTATGTCCTCACGGTCTTTGTCATTACTTCCGCCATCGTGCTTCTGATCAAACGGCTGCCCGGTTTCAGAAGATTGTTATAGAAGGAGAAGATGTTGCGCACGCGGAATGAGGTTACATTTTCAAAAGAAGATACGCTGGTGGCGAAAGGGCTTGCCATACTTTTTCTCCTGATCCATCACTGTTTTCTCTGGCCGGAGCGGAACCGGCGCTACGGCGTTATTTTCCTGCTGCCCGACGAGGCGGCCGCCGCGCTGACAAGATTTTCTCACATCTGCGTGGGGATGTTCGTCTTTTTGAGCGCATACGGCATGGCGAGGCTGGCGGAGGGAGAACGCGGGCTGCCGGATGCGGAGGATTATTCGGCGCTGCTCCATCGGTGGTGTGGAAAACTGCTTCGGGGTTTTTGGGCAGTGTTTTTTCCGATGCTGCTTCTTTCGGCGCTGCTTACGCCCGAGGAATTAAAGGTATATGGAACGGGAGCCGCGGCGGCGGTCTATCTGGCGGTAGACGCGCTGGGGCTGAGTATGCTGTTTCAGACGCCGACGCTGATGGGCACATGGTGGTATATGAGTTTCGCCCTGCTGTGGATCGTGCTGTTTCCTTTGTTCATGCAGGCTTATTGGAAGATCGGGCGAGCGCTTTATCCAGTGGTCATTTTGCTGCCGTATCTTTTGGGGATCCGCACGGCGGCGATCCAATATGCGGCTTCGTCGCTTCGAGAGAACATGCTGTTTTTGCTGCCGACGGCTGTTTTGGGGATCCTGTGCGCGCAGGAGCATGTCTTTGAGAGGATACGGGCCGCGGCGCTGCAATGGAAAGACGGGAAGAAATGTCTGGCGGCGGCAGGGCTCTGTGCAGGGTGGGCGGTGATCGCCGCGCTGCATAACAGCGTGGTCTTTGCTTTTTGCGAAGAACTGGTCGTGAGCGTGGAAGCAGGATATGCCGTGTTGTTTTCCTGCATGGTTCTTGGGGAGATCCCTGCGATTCGCCGCGCGTTGACCGTGATCGGCAGACATTCCATGAATATCTTTCTGCTCCACGATTTTATCAGGGCGAGGTTTTTAGAGGATCTGACCTATTCGTTCCGATATGCGCCGCTGATCGTGCTTTTCCTCTTGGCGGCAAGCCTGCTTTGTTCTATCCTGATAGAGTGGATAAAACGAAAGATCTTTGATAAAATAGATACGGTGAGGATAAGAAAATGAAAGCAGTGATTTTAGCGGGGGGTTCCGGAGACCGCCTCTGGCCGCTGTCCAGAAGGAATTTCCCCAAACAGTTCATGCAGCAGAATAACGGCAATTCCCTGTTTCAGGAGACTGTCATACGCAACATCCCGTTCTGCGACGAGGTGATCGTTGTTACCAACGTCGCGTATCGGGAAATCGTGGAAGGGCAGTTGCAGGGGATTCAGGGAGTGCCGTACCGCCTTGTTTTGGAGCGCGAAGCAAAGGGAACGGCTCCGGTCACGGCGGTGATCAGCAGCCTCATGCCCGAGGAGGAGGAACTGTTATTCCTTCCGGCGGATCTCTATCTGCAGGGCGAAGGCTATTCTGACGCCATTTACCGCGCCAAGGAACTGGGCGCGGAGGGAAGGATCGTATTGTTTGGAACGCGGGCGGAATCTCCGGCGGATTCCTACGGTTACATCCGCTACCGCGGGACCGACGTGACCCGCTATATCGAGAAGCCGCAGGAGATCTTTGCAAAGGAGATCTTCGCGGATGACGATATCTTTTGGAACAGCGGAATGCTTTTCTGTAAAAACGCCGTGCTCCGGCAGGAATTGGAAACATATGCGCCGACGTTGTGGGAATGGGCCGGACAGGCGGCGAAAGAAGGGGCCGCGGACGATCGGAAGGTGATTCTTCTGACCGGAAGGCAGATGGACGCGCTGGAAAGGACGCATATCGAAAAGACGCTGCTGGAGGAGTCGCAATGCCTTTCCGTCGTGCGGCTTCGCTGCCGCTGGAAAGATATCAGCAACTTTGACAGTTATGAACATTCTCCGTTTGTGAAGGAGGAGCACGATACGATCAAGACCGCGTGCGTGAACACATCCGTGATCAACGCGGCGGAGCGGCAGCTGGTCGTCGCCAACGGGCTCGAGGATATCCTAATCGTCAATACCGAGGACGCCGTATATGTGACGAATAAAAATATGGAGCAGGATATCAAAGGGATCATTTCGGAGAGCGAAAAGGAGGGAAAATACGAAGATTTCTTCCGCTACAATCCGAAAACATACCGTTCGTGGGGGACGCGGGAGATCATAGCGCAGGCAAAGGGATACCGCGTGAGGAAACTGGAACTGTATCCGGGCGCGACCCTTTCCAGCCACAGGCACGCGTTCCGCAATGAAAACTACGCCATCATCAAGGGAACGCTTTCCCTGGAGATCGACGGGAAGACCTATCGGATCACGGACGGAGAGAGCATGAACGTTTTGCCGGGGCAGGTCCACCGGCTGTATAACGAGACCGACGAGACGGTCATCGGGATCGAAGTGGATACCGGATCGGAGATAGACGAAAGGGACATGATCCATCCGGAGGACAAAAAGGAAGAAGAACTGCCGCATCTCTACCGGCTTTCTCCGGCGTATAAGGATTATCTCTGGGGAGGAACAAAATTAAAGACCCTGTTCGGCAAGGACAGCCCCTATGAAACGACGGCGGAATCATGGGAACTGTCGGCACATAAGGACGGACAGAGCGTGATCGCCGACGGGCCGTTTTCCGGCATGGCGTTCGGGGATTTCGTCAGAAAATACGGAAGCCGCGTCTGCGGATGGAAGAGCCGGACGTTCGACCGCTTCCCGATCCTGATCAAGTTTATCGACGCGCTGGAGCCGCTGTCGGTACAGATCCATCCATATGACGACTACGCCTTTATGCATGAAAAGGAATTTGGCAAGAATGAGATGTGGTATGTGATGGACGCCGCGCCGTCCGCCTATCTTTACTGCGGTTTTTCGCGCGACGTGACCAAAGAGGAGATCGCGCGGCGGCTGGAAGACCATACGATCACGGAGATCCTCAATAAGGTCGAGGTCAAAAAGGGGGACGTCATCTTCATCCCCGCCGGAACGATCCACGCCATCGGCGCAGGTATCCTGATCTGCGAAGTGCAGCAGAATTCCAACAGCACTTACCGGGTCTATGATTATGACCGCATGGACCGCGAGGGGAACCGCCGCCCGCTCCATATCAAAAAAGCCATGGACGTCATTACGACAAACGCCTATGAAGCGGATGCAAACGGCTTGGAGGAACCGGAGGAGATCGAAAGCGGCACGATGCGGCAGCTTTGCCTGTGTAAATATTTCACCTGCCGTCAGTATCGGATAAGCGGGAACCATTCGTTTTATCTTGACGACGCGAGTTTTGCCTCCTTTGTTTTCTTGAGCGGCAGCGCAAGAGTGGACTGTGAAGACGAGAGCATTGAAGTTGGCGCGGGAGACAGTCTTTTCGTCTCCGCCGGACGCAAGGTGGTCAAGGTCGACGGCGATTGCGAATTTATTTTAACAAATCTATAAACGCGTTAGAGGAAAGGAAAAGAGATGAAAACATTTGCAGTTATCATGGCGGGCGGCGGCGGAACGCGCTTTTGGCCGCTGTCACGGCAGGAAGAACCAAAACAACTGTTAAATCTGAGCGGCAGGGACCGGATGATCAACGAGACGATCGACCGGATCGCGGCCGTCGTGCAGAAGGAAGATATTTTTATCGTGACCAACCGCACGCAGGCGGAGAAAATGCGCGAGGTGACAAAAACGCGGATCGCGCGGGATCACATCCTCTCGGAACCGTGCGCGCGTAACACGGCGGCCTGTATCGGATACGCCGCGCAGGAGATCCTTAAAAAATACGGCGACGGGATCATGTGTGTTTTCCCGTCCGATCACTTTATCAAAGATCAGGCGGAATTTACCCGCATCTTAAAAGAAGCGGCCGCGGCGGCGCTTGCCGAGGACAAACTGATCACGCTGGGGATCACGCCGACTTTCCCGTCCACGGGCTACGGCTATATCCGTTTCGACAAACAGGACGAAGGGACGGCGAAGCACGTATTGGAATTTAAGGAAAAGCCGGATGAAGAAACGGCCGCGGCTTATGTGGAGAGCGGCGAGTACGCTTGGAACAGCGGAATGTTCATCTGGAAGGCGTCCGTTATCATGGAAAAGTTCAAAGAACTGCTCCCCGATGTCTATGCCTGCTTGGAGAAGATCGGCGGCGCAATGAACACGCCGGAGGAACAGCGGACGATCGAGGAGATCTATCCGACGATTCCGAGCATCTCCATCGATTACGGGATCATGGAAAAAAGCCGCGACGTGAAAGTGATCTCGGCGGAGTTCGGATGGAACGATGTGGGAAGCTGGGACAATCTGGGCGTGTTCTATGACGCGGATGAAAACGGGAATGTTTTGGCGGGCCGTCAGATCAATATCGACACGTCGGGCTGCATTTCCTATGCCAAGGGCCGTCTGATCGCCACGGTCGGCGTACAGGATCTTATCATCGTGGAGACGGAGGACGCGGTCCTTGTGTGCGATAAGAACCGCGCGCAGGATGTAAAGAAGGTCGTAGACAAACTCAAAGAAGAAGGGGCAGAACAATATCTGTAAAAGAAAGGACAGGATATGGACGTAAAAGAACGGTACAGGCAGTGGTGCAGCGATCCTTATTTTGATGAAGAAACGCGCGAGGAATTGAAAGCGATCGAAGGGGATGACGCGCAGATCGAAGACCGGTTTTACCGGCAGTTGGAATTTGGGACCGGCGGACTGCGCGGCGTGATCGGCGCGGGAACCAACCGGATGAACCGCTACACGGTGCGGCAGGCAACGCAGGGCCTTGCAAACTATATATGCAGTCGGGGCGGACAGGATCGCGGCGTTGCGATCGCCTATGATTCAAGAATAATGTCGCCGGAGTTCGCCGACGAAGCGGCGCTCTGCCTGAACGCTAACGGGATCCGCACTTACCGCTTCACTTCCCTGCGGCCGACGCCGGAATTGTCGTTCGCGGTGCGCGAACTGGGCTGTATCGCGGGCATTGTCATTACCGCGAGCCACAATCCGCGCGAATACAACGGATATAAGGTTTTTTGGGAAGACGGCGCGCAGGTCACGCCGCCGCATGATAAAAATATCATGGACGAAGTTTCCCGGGTGACGTCGTTTTCCATGGTAAAGACGATGGAAAAGGAAAAAGCGCGCTCTCTCGGGCTGTATCGCGAGATCGCGGACGAGATCGACGACCGCTATATGGAAGAATTAAAAAAGCAGTCGATCCATCCGGAGATCATCCGCGAGATGGCAAAGGACATTACGATCGTCTATACGCCGCTGCACGGGACCGGCAATCTGCCGGTGCGCCGCGTGTTAAAGGAACTCGGATTTGAAAAGGTCTATGTGGTGGAAGAACAGGAGAAGCCGGACGGCACCTTCCCTACCGTGGCGTATCCGAATCCGGAATCGCCGAAAGCCTTTACGCTTGCTCTGCAGCTGGCAGAAAAAGTGGACGCGGATATCGTGCTGGCAACGGATCCGGACGCGGATCGGCTGGGCGTTTACTGCAAGACGGACGACGGATACCGGTCGTTTACCGGAAATATGTCAGGCATCCTGATCGCGGAATACATCTTAAAGGAACGCCTTGCGGCGGGCACAATGCCGGAAGATCCGGCGATGGTAGAGACGATCGTAACGACGGACATGGCAAAGGCCGTCGCGAAGGCTTACGGCGTGACGCTGATCGAAGTGCTGACGGGATTTAAGTATATCGGAGAACAGATCAGACGCTTTGAGAGCAAAAACGATCATCACTATGTGTTTGGTTTTGAGGAAAGTTACGGATGTCTGGCCGGTACTTATGCCAGAGACAAGGACGCCTGCGTGGCGGTCATGATGCTTTGCGAGGCGGCGTCGTTTTACAAGAAAAAGGATATGACGCTCTGGGACGCGATGGTCGCCATGTACGAACGCTACGGCTATTTTAAGGAAGGTCTGGAAACGATCACCTTAAAAGGCAGGGACGGCGCGGCGCAGATCGGCGAAATGATGGAAAACGCCAGAAAGCATCCGCCGAAGCAGATCGGGCCTTATCGCACGCTGGCGGTGCGCGATTATAAAGAAGGCATAAGAAAGGATCTTGCGGGCGGCGAAACGACGCCGACCGGCCTGCCGGAGTCCAACGTTTTGTATTATGAACTGGAGAATGATAGTTGGTGCTGCGTCCGGCCCTCCGGCACGGAGCCGAAGATCAAATTCTATTTTGGCGTGAAGGGAGAAAGTTTACAGGACAGCGAGGAGAAACTGGACGAAGTAAAACGATCTTTGATGGAAATGTTTTCCTAAAAAAGAGGGCTGCACACCGATGATCCGGTGCGGCAGCCCTTTTTTAAGGCAGGCGCTTTAGCCGAGCAGTTCCTCGACAAAAGCGGTATAATCCAGCATGGTATTGCATTTTGGAGCGTAGTCGATCAGAAGTTTTTTCTTTGCCTGCGCTTCTTTTGTTTTGACGCACTCGCGGATCCTTGTCTCAAATAAGCGCGTGTGCATTTCTTCGGCGATGCCGGTGAGATCGTCGCGGACTTTTTTCTCGAGGTTAGAGCGTCCGGAATATTTGACGAGCAAGAGCCCCGCGATTTTAAGGGCGGGATTTTGGCGTTTCTGCACGGCTTTGATCGTATCGTAGAGCTGGCGGAGCCCCTGCAGTGAATAAGCGTCGGCGGTGACGGGGATAATGACTTCGTCCGCTGCGATCAGGCAGTTATACAATACGACGTTCATGGAAGGGGCCGTGTCGATCACGATATAGTCGTAGTCGTCCGCGTCGTCGATTGCGTCTTTCAGGCGGTAGAGGCCTTCCACATCGCCGTCGAGCATTTTTTCCGCCTTGGCAAGCAGAGGGTCGGAAGCCACGATGTCGCCGTTTTCCATGTGCTGGACGGCTTCAGCCAGAGGGATCTTCTCTGCGTCTACCATAACGTCATAAAGCGTGGCCTGATCTTCGATCACCGCCTGATAGGTAGCGGTGCTGTTGCCCTGCGGATCCGCGTCGATAAAGAGCGTTTTGCAGGATCTGTTCAGGATACCGGCCAGAGCCGTGGCGGTCGTTGTTTTGCCGATACCGCCTTTTTGGTTTGCGATTACAAATGTTTTTGCCATATTTTTATCTCCTTAAAATGCGATCTGTCCGCTGACCTCTTTGTTGATGACATAAAAGACCTGTTGTTCTTCCGGCTTGATGTAGACGTCCACCTGCGCGATCTCATCGTCGGGAACGCCTTTGCTCAGAGCGTCACGTTTGATGAGTTGGAGCAGATTTTCCTCGGAACGTTCCCTGCCCTGATACTGGATCGTGATGTTTTTTTTGGCGGTCGCGAAGCCGCCGATCTTTTCGGAAGCGCGTTCCACGCTGCATTTAAGTGCCATATGCTTGTCCTTTCTGTGCGGTAAAATAAATACAACGTTATTTTAGCATAAAACAAAAAATTAGTACATAACAGAGTTTGCCGCAGATTTTATCGCGGAAAAGGCGGGTTGGCATATTGAGAAAACGGCGGAGAAAAGGTATAATGACAAAGGATATGAAAACGGAAAGGAGACGGAATATGCCGCAGGACGGAGAGAAGAAAAAAATGACGCTGGTGGTACCGGCTTATAATGAGGAATCGGCGCTTCCCCTCTTTTATCAGGAGGCGGAGCGCGTTGGGAAGCAGCTGACGGGGGTCGAGATCGAGTATCTGTTTGTGGACGACGGCTCCTCGGACAAGACCATGGACGTGATTCGCGGCCTGCATGAAAAGGACGAGAGGATCCACTATGTGTCCTTTTCCAGAAATTTCGGCAAGGAAGCGGCGATCTATGCCGGACTGGAGAATGCAGCGGGAGATTATGTGGCGATCATGGACGCGGACCTGCAGGATCCGCCGTCGCTGCTGCCGGAAATGCTAAAGGCGCTGGAGCAGGAGGGATACGATTGCGTCGGCTCCCGCCGGGTGACGCGAAAAGGCGAGCCGCCGATCCGCTCCTTTTTCGCGCGGATGTTTTATCGGATCATGAATAAGATCTCGAGCGCGGATATCGTAGACGGCGCGAGGGATTTTCAGCTGATGAATCGCAAGGTCGTGGACGCTATTTTGAGCATGGGAGAGTATAACCGCTTTTCCAAGGGCATCTTCGGCTGGGTCGGTTTCAAAAAAAAGTGGCTGGAATATGAGAACGTGGAGCGCGCGGCCGGAGAGACGAAGTGGTCGTTTTGGAAATTGCTACTCTATGCGCTGGACGGGATCGTCGCGTTTTCCACGGCGCCTCTGGTGCTGGCTTCCGTCTTGGGGATGCTGTTCTGCATCGCGGCGTTTATCGCGATCCTTTTTATCATCATCCGCACGCTGATCTTCGGAGATCCGACGTCGGGCTGGCCTTCCATGGTCTGTATCATTATGCTGGTCAGCGGCGTGCAGCTGCTTTGTATCGGTATCCTCGGGCAATATCTGGCGAAGACCTATCTTGAGACAAAGAACCGTCCGAAGTATCTGGTGGAGGAGCAGTATCCGGAAAAAAAGAAGACGCAGGAGGCAAAAGGATGAGCAGAGTGCTGGAGGGGCTGGAGCCCCAGAAGGTGTTTTACTATTTTGAGGAATTGAGCCGTATCCCGCGCCCGTCGTATCACGAAAAGGCGATCAGCGATTATCTGGCGGATTTTGCCAAAGAGCGGGGGCTGGAATATTATCAGGACGATCTTTACAATATCATCATCATCAAAGAAGCGACGGCGGGATATGAAGACGCCGCGCCCGTGATCTTTCAGGGCCATATGGACATGGTCTGCGAGAAAGAGGCGGGCTGTAAAAAAGATATGGAAAAAGAAGGCGTCGATCTTGCGGCGGAAGGCGATTTTGTTTTTGCCAAAGGCACGACGCTGGGAGGAGACGACGGTATCGCGCTGGCCATGGGACTGGCGATATTGGACAGCGATCATCTGCCGCACCCGAGGCTGGAAGCGGTATTTACCGTATCGGAAGAAGTAGGGATGGAAGGCGCGAGCGGGATCGACGTTTCCATGCTGCGCGGGCGCAGGCTGCTGAATCTGGATTCGGAGGAGGAAGGCGTTTTTCTGGCGGGCTGCGCGGGCGGCGCGGTTGCGACGGTGACGCTTCCGAAAAACACGCGGCCGCGGAAAGAGGAGAGCGTCTTCAGGATATCGGCGGAAGGACTGCGGGGCGGCCATTCCGGCACGGAGATCCACAAGGGCCGCGTGAATGCCAACATCCTGATGGCGCGCCTGTTATCCGAAGTATATAAAAAGACGCCGTTTTCCCTGATACGGGTGAGCGGCGGCGCGAAGGACAACGCCATCGCAAGAGAGGCGGAAGCGCTGCTTGCCTGCGACCGGCCGTCGGAAATTTTTTCGCTGCTGCAGCAGACCGCGGCGGCGCTGATTAAGGAGTATCGGCCTTTGGAACAAGAGATCAGCCTTACGGCGGAGCGGTGGGACGGGTCGCTGCCGGAGGAGATCCTGACAAGGGAGACGACGGAGGCGTATCTGAAACTGCTTTGCGATATGCCGCACGGCGTGATCGCGATGTGCAAGGGGCAGGACGATCTGGTGGAGACCTCGCTGAACCTCGGCGTGGTGACGGATCAAAAAGAGGACGTTTGCCTGTCATACTGCGTGCGCAGTTCCGTAGACAGGGCGTTTGACGAACTGATCGGGACGATGAAAGAAACGGCGGAGCGCTGCGGGGCGTCCGTTTCCGTCAGGGGACGATATCCGGCGTGGGAGTTTGCGGAGGTGTCGCCGCTGCGGCAGATGATGCTCGACGTTTACCGCGAAATGTTTCAAAAAGAAGCGGTTGTCAACGTCATGCACGCCGGCGTGGAATGCGGGCAGCTGGCGCAAAAACTGCCGGGAATGGATGCGGTCTCCTTCGGGCCGGATCTGTTTGATATCCACACGCCCAAAGAGCGGATGAGCATTTCTTCCGTACAGAGGACGTATGCGTTTTTGTTGGAACTGTTGAAAAGAGCAAGATAAAAGCGAAAGGAGAAAAAGCGGATGAAGATCGGAATGTTGACCAGCGGAGGAGACTGTCAGGCCTTGAACGCGGCAATGCGCGGCGTTGTAAAGGGACTGAGCGAGAATGTGGAGGATCTGGAGGTCTACGGTTTTTTTGACGGATATAAGGGGCTGATCTACGGCAACTACCGTCTGTTGGAGAGCAAGGACTTTTCGGGTATCCTGACAAAGGGAGGTACGATCCTCGGATCTTCGCGCCAGCCGTTCAAACTGATGCGGGTGCCGGATGAGAACGGATTGGATAAGGTGGAAGCGATGAAATCCACCTACTACAAATTAAATCTGGACTGTCTGGTGATCTTAGGCGGCAACGGCACGCAGAAGACCGCGAATCTGCTGCGGGAAGAAGGGCTGAATATCATCCATCTGCCGAAGACGATCGATAACGATATCTACGGTACGGACGTCACCTTTGGTTTCCAGAGCGCAATCAATGTCGCCTGCAATGCGATCGACTGTATCCACACAACGGCGGCTTCCCATAACCGCGTCTTTATCGTGGAGGTCATGGGACATAAAGTGGGATGGCTGACCTTATATGCGGGCGTTGCGTCCGGCGCGGACATTATCCTTCTGCCGGAGATCCCATACGACATCGAAAAGGTGATCGCGGCCATTGACAAGCGCAAGCACGAAGGCAAAGGATTTACGATCCTTGCGGTTGCGGAAGGCGCGATCTCCAAAGAGGACGCCGCCCTTAGCAAGAAAGAACTCAAGAAAAAACGGGAGGGATCCATTTATCCGTCCGTTTCCTATGAAATTGCTGCGCTGATCGGCGAGAGGACCGGAGCGGAAGCCAGAGTGACGGTGCCGGGGCATACGCAGCGCGGCGGCAGCCCGTGCCCGTATGACCGTGTGCTTTGTACGCGGCTTGGCGCGGCGGCGGCGAGTGCGATCCTCGACGAGGACTACGGCTATATGATCGCGATGGTCAACGGAAAGACAAAGCGCGTGAAACTCGGCGAGGTGGCCGGTAAACTCAAGATGGTGGATCCGGATTGCCAGATGATACAGGAAGCGAAAGAGATCGGAATCAGTTTCGGCGATTAGAAGTAAGAGGTGCGCGTTATGTCGTATATGGCATTATATCGAAAATTCCGGCCGCAGACGTTCGACGAGGTCAAAGGGCAGGATCATATCGTGACGGCGCTCCGCAATCAGGTAAAGGCGGAGCGGCTCGGGCACGCCTATCTTTTTACGGGAACCAGAGGGACCGGAAAGACTTCGGTCGCAAAGATTCTGGCAAAGGCGGTCAACTGCCGCAATCCAATCAACGGAAGCCCGTGCAACGACTGCGATCTCTGCAAAAAGATCAACGACGGGAGCAGCATGAACGTCTTCGAGATCGACGCGGCTTCCAACAACGGCGTACAGAACATCCGCGACATCATAGAAGAAGTGACGTATGCGCCGACGGAGGGCAGATATAAGGTCTATATCATCGACGAGGTGCATATGCTCTCGGCGGGGGCGTTCGCGGCGCTGCTCAAAACGCTTGAGGAGCCGCCGGCGTATGTGATGTTCATTCTTGCGACGACGGACGTACATAAGATACCGATCACGATCCTGTCGCGGTGCCAGCGCTACGATTTCCATCGGATCTCCATAGAAACGATCACGCAGCGTTTACAGGAATTGATGACGGCGGAGGGCGTGACGGCGGAAGAAAAAGCGCTGCGCTATGTGGCGAAGGCCGGCGACGGTTCCATGCGCGATTCGCTGAGTCTGCTGGATCAGTGCATTGCCTTTTATATGGGCGAAGATCTGACCTATGACAAGGTCTTAAAAGTTCTGGGCGCGGTAGATCAGGAGATCTTCAGTTCCATGCTGCGCACGGTGCTTGCGGGCGACGTCAGCGGCGCGGTATCGCGGCTCGAGGACATGGTCATACAGGGCCGCGACCTTTATCAGTTTGTCGTGGATTTCACATGGTATCTGCGCAACCTTATGCTGGTAAAAAGCGATACCGACATGGAGGACGTGCTTGACGTATCCGGCGAGAACATGGAAAAACTCAGGGAAGAAGCCGGTATGATCGACGACGGCGCCCTGATGCGTTATATCCGCATTTTTTCAGAATTGTCCAATCAGATCCGCTATTCTTCCCAGAAGCGCGTACTGATCGAGATCGCGCTGATCAAGTTGTGCCGTCCGCAGATGGAACAGGATTACGGCTCGCTGATACAGCGTGTGGAGCAGATGGAAGACGCGCTGAGCAGGGGAAGTTTTTCCGCGGCAGGCGCCGCTCCGGCGATTCAGGAGAAGCCGCCGGAGCAGAAGAAGATACCGGAAGTCCTGCAGGAGGACGTGGAGAAGTTGTGCCGCAACTGGACAAAGATCCGCGCGGGCGCGGCCGGAGCGCTGCGGCAGGCGTTGGCGGCGGCCCATCCGACCGTGGAGAAAAACGGCGAGATGCTGCTGGTCTATGACGAGCCGCAGGGGAGCAAGTCGATCCAGAGTTCGCTGCTGGAGGACGAAGGGATCATGGAAGATCTGCAGGATCTGATCGAGGAGCAGATCGGGGTACGCGTTCCCGTCCGGATCAAAGTCAACCGGTCGGCGGTGCCGGGCAGCACACTCTATGAAAGCGCAATCGAGCATTTTTCAAGGACTGCGGATATTGATATCGAGATAGAAGACGAGGAGGATTTTTGAATATGGCGAAGCGAGGAGGATTCCCGGGCGGTATGCCGGGAAACATGAATCAGTTAATGAAACAGGCGCAGAAGATGCAGCGGCAGATGGAAGAAGCCGGTAAGGCGCTGGAGGAGGAGGAGATCACGGCCTCCGCCGGAGGCGGCGCGGTGGAAGTCACCGTATCCGGGAAAAAAGAGATCACGAAGATCAAACTTTCGCAGGAAGTAGTGGATCCGGACGACGTGGAGATGCTGGAGGATCTGGTCATGGCGGCGGTCAACGAAGCGCTCCGTCAGATGGACGAAAAAACGCAGGCGTCCATGGCAAGGATCACGGGAGGCATGGGCGGAGGATTTCCGTTTTAGGTAAAGGCGCATGGAATATTACAGCAAGCAAATTTCAAACCTGATCGCCGAACTTTCCTCGCTTCCCGGGATCGGGGCAAAGTCGGCGCAGCGTCTGGCGTTCCATATCCTGAACATGCCGGAAGAAGAAGTCGGCAGGCTTTCGTCCGTCATGGTGGAAGCACGTCATAACGTGCATTACTGCAAGCACTGTTTTTCGCTGACGGACGACGAGGTCTGCCCGATCTGCGCAAATCCGGCGCGGGATCATAAAACGATCATGGTCGTCGAGGACACCCGCGATCTGGCGGCCTATGAGAAGACCGGAAAATATACGGGCGTCTATCATGTGCTCCACGGCGCGATATCGCCGATGCAGGGGATCGGCCCGGCGGATATCAAGTTAAAAGAACTGATCCAGCGTTTGCAGGACGAGGTCGACGAGGTCATTATCGCGACCAATTCCAGTCTTGAGGGAGAGACCACGGCCATGTATATCAGCAAACTCATCAAGCCAAGCGGTATCAAGGTCTCGCGGATCGCAAGCGGCGTGCCGGTAGGCGGCGATCTGGAATATATCGACGAAGTGACGCTGCTGCGCGCGTTGGAAGGGCGGACGGAGTTATAGCGTAAAAACCGCGTCAATTTCCCCGTTCCTACAAATTTCGCAATATCATCGTGCTATCCTGAAGAAAAAAGGAGGGCATTATGATAGAAATAGTAAAGGAACCGAGACCGATGGAAGAAGAACCGGATTACGCGCCGAAAAACGTCAAGCAGATCGGAACGCTGCAGGGAGACACCGTTGTTTACATAGAGGATTACGTGTACCGCTTTCTGCACAGCGATACCAGAAAAAAAGAACGGCAGGTCTTTGTTTTTCTGGGCGGGATCCGCACCTGCAATGAAAAAAAGCGGATCTTCATCCGCGGCGCGCTGGAACTTGAGGAGATCAGTTACGGCGGTTTTATGCCGGTGTTTTCCGACGATATGTGGGATCAGATCTACCGCCTCACCAGAGAGTATTTTCCGGAGCAGGTCGTCGTCGGCTGGGCGATGCAGAGCATGGGGACGCAGAAAAAAGAGGAGCCGGAACTGGAGAAGATCTCCAAACGGCATTTTCCGGAAGGGCACGGCAACGTTTTGCTGTACGACGCCTACGGCGACTGGGAAACGATGTATCTTTCGCAGAAGGACGGGCTGGAGGCTCTGCCGGGATTTTTGGTCTACTATGAAAAGAATACGGCCATGAGCGATTATCTGAGCGCTTACCATGCAAAGAAGGAAGACGGGGAAGCGGAAGAACAGAAAGCGTATCCGGAGCGGTTCTGCGTGCATGACGAGATGAAATACAAAGAAGAAGTCCGGCAGGATACGGAGGCGATGGCGCGCTACCGCGCCTATGTCAACGGCGGCGGGCGAAGCAAAAAGCCGCGGGTGGCGATGTCCATCGCTTTGGTGGCGGCAATGCTCTTATGCGGCGTGCTGATCCAGAATTATGCAAAACTTTCCGATATGCAGCAGACGGTAGAGACCCTGTCACGGCAGAAGGCGCAGGCGGAAGAAGAAGATAAGAAGACCGATATCGTGCAGGAGACGATCAGCAAAGCGGCGACGGAACTGGCGCAAAAGGACGGCGATAGCGGACAGGGCGCGCAGGAGAGCGTCAGCGGACAGACGGCGCAGGCGGACGACGGCGGGAACGGACAAGGCGCGCAGGAAACGGCTGCGGCCGCGCTGCCGCAGGAACAGGCCGTTCCGGAAAATCCGTATCTTCAGCAGGGCTATTATATCGTGGAGCAGGGAGACAAACTGACGGACATCAGCCGCAGGATCTACGGGACGGAAGACAAGGTCGCGGAGATCTGCCAATACAACAATATCGCGGACATGGACCACATCTGTACGGGAGACAAACTGTTACTGCCTTAAGTTTTGGCGGGAATGATCCGAA
Source organism: uncultured Lachnospiraceae bacterium (assembly GCA_947589155.1). GTDB lineage: Bacteria > Bacillota > Clostridia > Lachnospirales > Lachnospiraceae > Pararoseburia. The sequence continues at coordinate 49,610 of CANQBH010000006.1, forward strand.
ATATGTAATAGTTAAGTGCAGGAGGCGGGATATGCAGATCGACAGACTTCGGATCATGGACGTTGTGCAAAAAGACAATACGAGGGAAACGGAAGGATCATTTTCTGATACCGGAGCGACTTCCGCCGTGAGAGATCAGGCGGGGGAACTGCGGGCGATTCAGATCGATGATCCTTTTTATCATAAGGAAGGACTGCGGGAGCAGACGGTTAGCGAGGGGCTAGAAAAGCAGCTGAGAAGCGGGATGTCCGCGGCGCAGCGCAGGAACGGCATGGCGGTCTATACCCAGACGACGTCGGAGCGCGATCTCCGAAAAATGGCGGAGGAAGGCTTCGACCCCATGGAGATGGATACGCATACGATCGTGACGGTGACGGACAGGATCAAAGTCGCGCTGGCCAAGGGAGGCGCGGATATCTCCGCCATGGGCGGCGTTTCGGACGCGGTTGCGGAAGAACTTTCGGGAAGCCGTCTGGAGGCCGGACGTCTGGAAGCGGCGATAGAAGGCCGCGATCTTCCCGCGGATGAATCCTGTATGGAAGAAGCGATGACGGCGGTCAGGAAAGTGGAGGAACTCCCTTCGGAAGTATCGGAGGAGAGCGCGCGCTATCTTCTGCATAACGAACTGGAACCGACGATCGGCAATCTCTATCAGGCCAGTTACGCCACGGGCAGCGGGGAAACGGAAAAGGCTGCCGTAAAACCAATGCCGGAGATTCCGGAGGAACTGCGGGCGCAGATGGAGGACGTGATACGGGCGGCCGGACAGGAAGTGACGGAGGAGAGCATAGAGAACTGCCGGTGGCTTTTGGAGAACAGGATTCCCGTCACGCCGGACAATCTGAACTATCTTTCCCGCTTAAAAGAAACGGAACTGGTCACGGATCCGCAGGAGACGGCGGAGCGGATCGCCGACGCCGTGGCGGAGGGAAAGCGGCCGGAAGACGCGTTAATGATACCGGAATACGATCTGGCGGCGAAGGCGAGAAAGATCGTGGAGGACGTCCTGCGGCTCAGTGAAAACGGCGATCTTTCCGATTTGAAGGCGCGCAGAACCATAGAGGAAGCGCGGCTGCTGATGAGCGTGGAAGCGAATTACCGGCTGTTAAAACAGGGGATCGCGATCGACGTAATGCCGATGGAAGACGTCGTGGAGGCGTTAAAGAAGCAGGAGGAGGAACTTCTCAAGGCGCAGGTCGCCGTTGAGGACGAGACGCAGACCGAGCAGAACGGCGAGCGCTGCGTTTCATTCTTCCGTCAGACGGAGGAACTGGCGCAGATGCCGGCGGCGGCGCTCGGCAGGATAAAAAATGCAGCGGACGCTACGATCGGGGAACTGCTTGAAACGGCGCGGCCGTTAAAGGACGCTTTTGAAGCGGCAAACGAGAGGTATGAGACCATGCGGACGCAGATCCGGACGGATCTGGGCGATTCCATGAAAAAAGCGTTCGCCAACGTGGACGATATCCTTGCGGATCTGGGCATGGATCTTTCCGAGGCCAACCGCCGCGCGGTGCGGATCCTTGCATACAATCAGACGGAACTGACGCCGGAAAACATTCTCAGGATCAAAGCGCAGGATGCGCAGGTGCAGAAACTTTTCAAATCCATGACGCCGTCCGTCGTGACGGATATGATCCGCGCGGGAGAGAATCCGCTGGATCGCTCGATCGGGGAACTGACGGATATGGCGCAGCAGTTCGGCGAAGGAAAAGACGACGGAGAGAGCGCCGAGGATTTTGCAAAATTCCTCTGGAAAGCGGAGCAAAACGGGGAACTCACGCCGGAGCAGCGCGAGAGTTATATCGGAATCTACCGCCTGATCCATCAGGTGGAAAAAGGCGACGGGGCGGCGATCGGCGCGCTGATGGCGCAGGGAGCGGAAGTGACGCTGCGGAATTTGATGACGGCCGTCCGCTCGGGAAAGCGCACCGGACGGGAATATGCCGTGGACGATTCCTTCGGCGGCCTTTCCGACCTGCGGCGGGCATTGTCCGTTACCGAACAGATCGAGGCGGCGTATCAGAAAGACTGCCTGAGCGAAGCGGGACGGGAAATGACGCCGGTCAAGATGATGCGTTTTGAGTCGGAAGACGCTTATATGGAAATGAGTCCGGAGCAATTCAGGGACAGTCTTGTAAGTATGAACGACATACCCGAGGTGGCAGAGCAGGAAGAAGCAGTTGAGGAAGCGTACTACCGGCAGAAAAGGGAAGAACTGGGACGGGCGCTTGCCAGCGAGGAGCAGGCGTATGAGATACTGGAACGTTACGATCTGCCGGAGACACCTGCGTTCCTTCAGGGAATCAGCGAGATGCTCTATGACAGGAACCGGATCTACCGCAATCTCAACCGCTATGCGAAAGACGGGCGGGACGAAAGCGGCGAAACGACGATCAGCGATCTGATGGAAGACCTGATCGAGGATTTTGGCGAGGCGCTCAAGACGCCGGAAGATATGGCGGAAGCGCAGCGTCGCCTGGAGGAGACCGCGGAGAACGTCATGAAGAATATGCTGGTGGAAAAGGACGTCGCTTCGATCGATCTGCGCGGCATGAAACTGGTACTGACGCAGATCAAGGCGATGGGGCAGATGTCGGAACGAAGCAGCACCTATCATCTTCCGATCATTGTCGAGGATCAGATTGGGAATCTGACGCTGAAGATCGTAAACGGCGAGGACAAAAAAGGTCTGGTGGACGTTGCAATGGACATGGAGGCAACGGGAAGCGTCCGGTCTTCCTTCCGATATGAAAAAGGCGGGCTGTCCGGCGAACTTTCGTTTGCGCGGCAGGACGTTCTGGAAAAGCTCGCGGCGCAGAAAGAGCAGCTGGCGGAACGCATGGAAAGGGAAACGGGGCTTTCGGTATCGCTTTCCTTTGCATGGGACAAGCAGACACAAGCGTCAGGGGTGTATTTTGGCGAAGAAGGAACGCTTGCGGATGAAAGCGGGCGTACAGCGGATACGGAGGATATTTCCACGAAGGCGCTTTACGGCGCGGCAAGAAGTTTTATCGGCGCGCTGACGGAGATTCTTTCTTAAATGCGTTAAAAAAAAGAAAAGAAGGCCGATATAAATAATATGACAGGGATCGTCTGATTACCGCACGGATGCAAGGCATGATACGACAAGAAGCGAGGTAACGGTATGAGGATCAATAATAATATTTCGGCGGTCATTACCAATAAACAACTGCTTGGGACGGAAGGTTCTCTGGCGGAGTCCATGGAACGCCTTTCTTCCGGATTAAAGATCAATCACGCATATGATAATCCTTCGGGAATGGCCATCGCGGGCAAGATCAGGGCGCAGATACAGGGCCTCGATCAGGCGTCGCGCAATTCAGCCGACGGAAGCAGCGTGCTGCAGATCGTCGACGGCGCGCTCTCCGAAGTGACCAATATGGTACAAAGGATGCGCGAACTGGCGGTGCAGGCGGCAAACGGAATCAACGAACAGGACGAAAAAGATTCGATCCAGAAAGAGATCGCCTCTCTGCGGGATGAGATCGGCCGCATTTCCGCAACAACGGAGTTTAATACAAAAAGCCTTCTGGACGGCTCTTTGGACGCCAGAGTCTATCCGTCTCAGGACAGTCTGGATCTGATCTCCAGAATTTCCGTTTCGGACTCTGTGACGGAAGGCGTCTATGCGTTTACCGTAGATCAGGCCGCAACGCAGCCGGAACTCAAACTGGCGGATTCTGTGAATATGCTGATCGGGCACGACGCGACGTTCGATCTGAACGGTGAAAAGATCGAGATCACGGCGGACATGACCAAAGAAGAAGTCTACGAGGCGCTCCGAATCGGCGCGGAGCACGCGGACTGTACGATGGAAGCGGATATGAACGCGGATTCCGAGATCGTCTTCCGCTCCAACCAATACGGCGCGCACGCGGAAGTCACGCTGGCATACTATTCCGAAGACGACGCGTTTAACGCAGCGTTCGGCGCCGGCGGGATCCCGAACCTCAAAGAAGATCCGGAGGCGGAACCGGTCGTGGACGTCGGTACAAACGCGGTCGTTACGCTGGGTGACGGCTTTGGGAAAAACGCCACCGTCGCCTATGAGGGCAACCGGATCAAGATCTCGGACGTGAACGGATTTCAGATGGATCTGCTGCTTCAGGCGGGCTATACGAGCGCGGATCCGATCTCTCTGGAAGTGACGGATATCGGCATTATGGATCTGCAGGTCGGCGCGAACAAAGGACAGACCATGCAGGTGCGTATTCCGGCCATGGACGCCGAGAGCCTCTATCTTGACACGGTGAACGTAAGCACCGTTCACGGAGCAAAGGACGCGTTGAACCGTCTGGACGAAGTGCTGGATAAGGTGAGCAGCGTGCGTTCCCAGATCGGCGCGTATGAGAACCGTCTGGATTATACCACGACGTCACTGGATGAAACAGAAGAAAATATGACGGAGGCGCTTTCACGGATCGAAGACGTGGATATGGCCGAGGAAATGGTTGAATACACAAAGGATAACGTTTTGGAGCAGGCGGGCACCAGCGCGCTGGCGCAGGCGAACGAACTGCCGGAACTGGCGCTGCAGCTTTTGGGTAACAGGTGATTGGAATGAAACAGGAAGAAGTAGCGGCATTTAACCGGAAGATCGCCTCCAGCAACGCGACGGGGCTGATACGGGTGCTTTTCGAGATCTACTTTGCATATGAAAGCGACGCGCTGCAGGCGCTGGAGGACGGCGATCAGGACGCCTATGTCTCCGCAGTCCGCCAGTGCGGGCAGGTCATGGAGCATCTGAAAAATTCTCTGGACTTTACATATCCTATTGCCAGAGAACTCTATCCGCTATATAATTTTGTGGAGGAACGCATGGCGAAAGCCATGTATCGGAAACAGCGGCAGGATTTTACGGAGGCAAGGCGGATCGTCGAACCTCTGGCGGAGGCTTTTTCCAAAATCGCGGCGGAAGACCACAGCGAGCCGCTGATGAAAAATGCGCAGGAGGTAACGGCGGGACTGACCTATGGCAGGACTTCACTGAATGAAGCGTTCGGAAACGAAGAACTGTCGCGGGGATTCTGGGCGTAAAAAAGCGATGACGATCGAGGAATTTTATCAGTCGGTGGACGGTGATTACGAGACCGTTCTTGAGAATATGATCACGGAGGAATATGTCCTGAAATTCATGGAGATGTTTCTTGACGATCCCAATTATGCAAGACTGACGGACGCGCTGGCGCGAGGCGATGACGAAGACGCGTTCAAGGCGGTGCACACGTTAAAAGGCGTCGCCGCAAACCTTTCCTACGGACGGCTCTATGAAGCGGCCGTCGCGGTGACGGAGGAACTGCGGGGCGGCAGGGATCCGCAGAAAGCGCGGGAATATATGCCGCAGCTGACAAAAGAATATGAGTTTGTGATCGGCCAGATCCGCAGGCTGATCGAAGACAAGGCCTGAGACCAAAGCAAAAAGGCCGTCGTTCTTACCTTTAGGAAGGAACGGCGGTCTTTTTTTGATGGAAAAGAACGGGAAGGCTCACAGATCCATCTGCTGTTTCACCTGAGCCAGCAGGAATTTATATCGCATTTGAGCGGCTTTGACCTGATAGATGTAATAGTCGATCAGATCCGGCTCCGTCATGTATTCGAGATTGGTATATGCATTGGCAAGGTCGTGCTGGGTACGGTCCAAATCCTGCAATAGCGTGGCCACCTTCGGATCCTTCTTTGGTTCATGTACTAATAATCCCATGATAATACCTCACTTTCGTCCTTTATACATAAGTATGAACGCCCGTTCCATTTTTATACAGGTCATGCAGCATTTGGCAATTTTGTCTAAGAAAAAAGTGAAAATTCGTTAAGAATAGACAAAAAGAAAACTTTCCGAAAACCTTATGGAACGCGGGGCGGCGCGGGCTTATAATGTGTCCCAGAAAAGCGAGGTGATGTGAAATCTTATTGTGGGAAATGGCCCTTGGGCTGCTGATCGCGGCTGCCGGTACCGATATGGCAGGCAGGCGCGTACCCAACGGGCTGATCGTACTGGGTATGATAACGGGAGTCTATCTGGCGGCCGCCGGTTTTTTTGAAGGAGATCCGGCAAAACTCTTGTGGCGGTTTTTATGGCCGATTCTGTTGTTGTATCCGCTCTATCTGATCGGAGGGATCGGGGCGGGAGACGTCAAATTGATGGGATGTCTGAGTCTCTACCTTCCGCCCGCGGAGATCTTATGGATCCTGACGGGGGCTTTTCTTTTGGGAGGGATCGCCGGAGCCGTATCCCTTGTCAAAGCGGGCCGGTTATCCTGCCGGTGCAAAGCGTTTCTGGCACATCTTTTTCACTGCCTGTCTGTTAAGCGCATTTCTGCTTATTATCCCGAAGAAGGAACGAAACTGCATTTTGCGGTCTGTATTTTTTGCAGCGCCGTGCTGTGTTTTATGAAGGAGGAGATTTTGTAATGGAACAAAGGATATGTATCTGCGACGAAGACGCGCAGTATGTCAACGCGTTTTCTTCGTATCTGATGGAGAGGATACGGGATGTGAGCATTTATTCGTTCACGTCGCCCGCGGCTTTTCTGGACTGCGGCGTTACGTTTGAGATCGGGATCCTCGGCAAGGAATTTCTAAACGTCCTGGAATTTTCAGGGAAGGAACTTGTGGCGGAAAAATTTTATCTCTGCGGCGAGAGGATCGCCGCGGAATACCGCCATCTTCCCATGGTCTATAAATACCAGTCGATGGAGATCGTGGAGGAGATGATCCGGCGGCAGCAGCGAAAGAGGGAGGAAGGCAGCTGGGAGGTGGACCGGCAGGGCGATACGGCCGTTTACGGGATCTATTCGCCGATCAGCCACGAATTGCAGATGCCGTTTGCGTTTGCGGTCTGTCAGATCTTTCGGGAACGCGGCAGGGTGCTTTTTGTCGATCTTGAGGACATCAGTATTATGAAGGAGATGATCCGCCAGCCGGAGAGAAAGAACATCATGGATCTTCTGTACGATCTTTCGAGGCCGGACGGGGAAAAACCGGATATGGACGAATACGTTACGGCCTTTATGGGAATCGACCTGATCGCGCCGTTTCACAATCCGGAGGAGTTCAACGAGGTGGAAAGCGGCACATGGAAGTTGTTTTTTGAACTGGTGATGGAACTCGGATACGATTTTGTCGTCGTGCTGTTCGGCCGCACCATGCAGGGATTTTGCGACATGATCTCGTGCTGTCGGGAATTGATCCTTCTGAACAAGCCCGGCGATTATTACCGCATGAGCCAGAAGTGTTTCATGGATTATATCGAGGAAAACCGGATCAAGACGGAGGTAGAGCCCATGCTGCTGCCGATGTCGGCGGGGAATCTGGTGGACGGCGCTTATGGTCTGGAAGAACTTGTGCAGGGAAATCTCGGCATGTTTGTGAGAAAGCAGTTCAGGGCGCAGGGAAGATAAGATGAGGGAACTGCAAAAGGAGATCCACGAGCGGGTGATCCGGCGGCTGGATCTTTCCCGCGAGACCTCGGATACGGAACTGCGGGAGGTGATCCGCGAGGAGATCTGTATTGCCGGACGCAAGCAATATCTCTCCCTTCCGCAGCGTTTGGAACTGGAAAGGAAGGTCTTTGCGTCCCTGCGGCGGTTCGACGTGCTGGAAGATCTGCTGGAAGACGACGAGATCACGGAGATCATGGTCAACGGTCCGGACAGGATCTTTATTGAACGCGCGGGCAAACTGGAAGAAACGGATCTGGCGTTCCTCTCGGCGGAAAAACTCGACGATGTGATCCAGAAGATCGCCGGAGAAAACAACAGGATCGCCAACGCCGCCCATCCGATCATGGATGCGAGACTCGCAGACGGGAGCCGCGTCAATATCGTGCTGCCGCCGGTCGCGGTCGATCACAGCGTCATCACGATCCGAAAATTCCCCAAAGAGCCAATCACCATGGAAACGCTGCTGGAATGGGGTTCTTTGTCGGAGGAACTCGCGGTCTTTCTGAAAACCGTGGTAAGGGCGGGCTATAACATCTTTGTGTCCGGCGGGACCGGATCGGGGAAGACGACCTTCTTAAACGCCATGGCGGAATTTATCCCCGAGGGCGAACGGGTCATCACGATCGAGGAAGCGGCGGAACTGCAGTTGTTGGGCGTCAGAAATCTGATCCGTCTGGAAGTCAGGGAAGCGACGATGGAAGGGAAACTGGAAGTGACGATCCGCGACCTTCTGCGCACGTCGCTGCGGATGCGCCCCGACCGGATCATCGTCGGGGAGTGCCGGGGCGCGGAAGCGCTGGAAATGCTTCAGGCGTTTAATACCGGCCACGACGGGTCTTTCAGCACGGGCCACGCCAATTCGGCGGAGGACATGATGGCGCGTCTGGAGACCATGGTACTGATGTCGGGAGAGATGCCGCTGCCGGCCGTGCGTTCGCAGATCGCTTCCGGCGTGGATCTGGTCGTCCATCTCGGAAGGATGCGGGACAGGACGCGGAAGGTCTTAGAGATCGCGGAGGTCGTCGGAATCCGGCAGGGGGAAGTGTGTTTGGAAACGCTGTATGAATTTGCGGAAGAAGGCGGAGAAAGAGAGGTGCGGGGCCATTGGGAACAGCGGCATTGTCTGCGCGACCAAAGAAAATTAAAAAGGGCGGGGCTTTCCTTAGAGGGCGGGCCGTAGCGCTGGGGCTCGGGCTTTCCCTTGCCGCGGCGTGGCTGTTCTACGATTCTGTCTGGGGGCTCTTATGGGGAATCCTGTTTTTCCCGCTCTGCGGCAGGCTTTGCAGGGAGGCGGAGCGCGACGAAAAAAAGCGCGCGGCGACGCTGGAACTCAAGGAGACGCTGCTGCTGCTCTCGTCTTATCTGCAAACGGGGTATTCTCTGGAATACGCGTTTCGGCAGGCGGAAAGCGAACTCGGACAGATGATGGAAAAAAACGCGCTCGGGAAGGAACTGCATGAACTCAATCAGAAGGTGGGGATGAATCTTCCGGTCGAAAAGGCGTTTTATGAACTGGCGGAGAAGATCGATGTGGAAGAAGCCTATGAATTTGCCGAGATCCTCCTGTTTGCCAAGCGGCTCGGCGGCAATTACAACCGCAATATCCAAAAAGCCGCGGAGAAGATCGAGGATCGGATGGAGATCTGTCAGGAGATCGCGCTGATGACGGCGGAAAAGCAGTTGGAAATGCGTATCATGACAGCGATGCCGCTGGCGATGATCCTGTATATGAAACTGTCGTCGGCGGAGTTTTTATCCGGCCTGTACCATAACGCGGCGGGCGTCGGGATCATGACGGGCTGTCTGCTCCTTTATCTGTTGATGTATCTTGCGGGAAGAAAGATTACAAAGATCGAGGTCTGAGAAGGAGGGAAATTATGTGGATAGGGCTTTTATGTCTGCTTGCGACCATGGCATATACCTTCTATCTGAAAAAGCAAAAAAAGAGCGGGGGTTTTACGGGAAAGCGATGGACAGTCGTTTATCTGATAGAACTCCTCGGACTGGCGCTATCCGTTGGGGCGGGACTTGACGATCTTTGGAACGGGTCGGGCCGACTGGCCAAAAACGAACCCGGGGAAGGAAGTTATACGCAGGAGCTGCAGGTATCTTCCGGAATATATGAAGGGGAGGTCAGCCTTGAGGTGCCGGAGCGGCAGGTTTCGGAAAAAGAAGCCAAGGAGATGTTTTTGCAGGCAGAGGAGGAAATCGACAAAGCCATCGCGGACGGGCAGGGCGCGGAAGGGGTCACGGAGGATCTGCAGATCGCGGACGCTTATGCAGACGGCACGGTCAAAGCGCGATGGGAGTTTTCGGACGACGCCGTTGCGCCCGACGGTACGATCAGTTGGGAAAGCGTCGGGGAGGACGTCATCGTCACGGCGACGGTCAGCCTGTCCTGCGGGCCGTATGAGGAGATCTATGAATTTCCGTTCTCTCTCTGCGCGCCGGACGTCGGCAGCAGGGCGGGCTTTGAGCGGTGGCTTCGGGCGGAATTGGAGCGGCAGGATTCCACGAAAGGAGAGTGGATACTGCCGGAGAGCGTTTCCGGCGAAAGCCTGCAATGGAAAAAGGAAGGAGAAAACGGCGGCGCGGCGCTCTCCGTTTTAGGACTTGTTTCCATGATCGCGATCCCTCTGGCGGAAAAAACGGAGCAAAAGAAAGAGAAGAAGAAAAAAGAAGAACGGCTCCGGCGGGATTATCCGTCGATCCTGAGCAAACTGGTGATGTTTCTGGGCGCGGGGATCGGCCTGCCGGAAAGCGTGGGAAGGATCGCCGAAGATTATGCGCAGCGGCAGAGAAAGCGCGGGATCGTGCTGCCGGGATACGATCTGCTGTGGCAGTTGCGGTGCGAACTGGCGGACGGGATCGGTGAACAGGCGGCGCTGGAGCATTTCGGAAATGCGGCGGGAATCAAAGAATATCGAAAACTTTCTTTGCTGCTTCGGCAGAATCAGAAGAAAGGGGGAAGCGATCTTCTGCTCCGGCTGGAAAGCGAGGAGACGGAAGCGCAGGAACTCAGGAAGCGCATGGCCGTAAAACTCGGAGAGGAAGCGTCGACAAAGATGCTGCTGCCGCTCATGGGGATGCTGGCCGTCGTAGTTGTTATTGTTATTGCGCCGGCATTGATGAAAATGCAGGGCATGGGATAAGGAGGAAAGTATGAGAATCAAAGAGTTTATAGAAGGAGAAGACGGGATCGGGGTGGTAGAAGTGATACTGATCCTCGTGGTGCTTATCGGTCTGGTCATCATCTTCAAAAAGCAGATCACCAAACTGGTCAACAGTATTTTTAAGACGATCAACGATCAGGCGGGACAGGTATGAAACAGCGGCGGGGATGGGAGAAACAGCAAAACGGGAGCCTGACGGTCTTCTTTGCGCTGGTGCTGCTCCTTCTGGAAAGCCTGTTCTTTTCGATGGTCGAAACGGCGCGGATCAGCGCGCTGCGCCTCCACGGCAGGATGCTTTTGCAGGAAACGATGGAGAGCACCTGCTCCGAATATCTGCGGATCCTTTGGGAGCAGTACCGTATTTTAGGAATTGACAGCGGTTACGGAACGCAGACAGGGAGCGCGGAGAAGTTTGCGCAGCGTCTCGAGACGCTGGCATGGGAGAATATCACGCCCGAGGAAACGCCGTCGGAATTGTCCATGATGGCGTTAAAGCCCGCGGGATTTTCGGTGGAAAACTGCCGTTACCTGACGGACGATAACGGCGGGGCGTTCCGGATGCAGGCGGCTGCGGTCGCCAAAGAGGAAGCGGCGGCGTCTGCGGCGCAGACGTTATGGGATCAACTCCTTGCGATCCGCGACGGACGGATGGAGGACTATGACAGGCAGGCGTGCGTGGAAGCGGGAGAGAACGCTTTGCAGCAGAAAGAGGTTGGAGAACAGGAAAACGCCCCGCCGCAGTCTTCGCCGATCGCGGTCTCCGAAGAAAACGATCCGTTCGCCGTTTTTTCAAAACTGTCAAAGGAAGGCGTGACGGGCCTCGTGGCGGGAAAGGAGATCTCGGATAAGGTCTGCGATCTCTCCCGCGCGGTTTCAAAGCGCAGCAGGCAGGAAGGAGCGGGAGAGGATCCGAAAAACGTCGCGCCGCAGTTGTGGGATCCCGCGTTTTATCAGTGGTATCTCCTGCACTACTTCGGCTCTTATACGGATCCGAAAGAGGCGGGCGCGCTTTCGTATGAACTGGAATATATCGCGGCGGGAAAGGAAAGCGACCGTGAAAATCTGGACTGGGTGATCGGCAGGCTGATCGCGCTGCGCGAACCGGGCAATATCATGACGATCGTTTCTACCCCCGCTTTGATGGAAAAGGCGGGCGGCGTCGCCTTGTTTTTAGCCGGAGCCACCGCAAATCCCGCAGTGATATCGGCGGTGCGTGTCGCGCTTGTCGCCGTATGGGCGTTTGTCGAAAGCGTTTTGGATGTGCGCGCGCTGCTTCAGGGAAAGCGGATCGCGCTCGTGAAGACGGCGGCGGACTGGAAAAGCGATCTTAGCCGTCTGGGGGAGGCGTTTGCGGAGCAGACGGAACATTCGGACAAAAAAGGCGGCCTGTCCTACAACGAGTATCTTGGCGTTCTGCTCATGCTGCAAAGTGAAAAAGCGCTTGGGCTGCGGCCGCTCGATCTCATGGAAGAAAGCGTCCGGCGGCAGGAAGGCTGCGGGCAGACGCGTCTGGATCAGGTGATCTGCGCCTTTAGCGCAACGGCGCGTTATCAGGGAGAACCGCTGTTTTTTTCCTATATGGGAGAAGGGCTTCCGGATATGAAACTGTATGAGGTAAGCGTCGAAGGATCCGCCGCATATTGACAGGGGGTGCAAAGGGGTGTCTCTTTCTCAGATATCGTTTTGTTTAACAAACACCATAAAAATCAGCAAATCTCTTCTTATAAAAACAGAGGTATCTCCTCATTCTTTCGGTCTGGCGAACAAAATACGCACACAAAACGAAAAAGAGGCACCCCTTTGCATCTCCGCCCGCGCGTCTTATACCGTCGAAGCCGCGCTGTTGTTCCCGCTGTTTTTGACCTTTCTGGCAGTCCTGTTTTTTTTGATGAGGGCGCTGTTCCTCGAGGCCGCCGTGCAGAGGGCGCTGGATGCGACGAGCAGACAGGCGGCGGTCTTCTGCGCCAATCGGCAGGAACTTTCCCTGAGCGGACTGGCGGCCGCCTGCGATCTGCGGATCGCAGAAGAAAAAGCGCCGGTATCTTTTATCGACGGCGATATCGCGGGGATCAGTTATCTGGAAAGCGATATCGGCGGAAATTATATTGATCTTGTGGCGACCTACCGCCTCTCTTTTCCGTTTCCGTGGCTCGGCAGGCACGGGATGACGGTGCGGCAGCACTCCCGCAGCCGCAAATGGATCGGATGGGATCCCGCGGAAGGGGAGCAGGGCGACTATGTCTATGTGACGGCAAACGGAAGCGTCTATCATACAACGCTCTCCTGCACCTATCTGCATCCGTCGATCGAGGCGTGCGCTTTTTCCGAACTCGGCAGCAAAAGAAACGAAGATGGGGGCAGATATCAGAGTTGTAAAACCTGCCATGCGTCCAAAAATAAAAAACAGACGGTGTATGTGACGCGGTACGGACAGACCTACCACTGTTCGCTGCGCTGCAGCAGCCTGAAACGGACGATCGAACGGAAAAAACGCGAAGAAGCGGCGGGAATGAGACCATGTAAGAAATGCGGAGGAACGTAATATGGAAGCGGCTTTGTTGGGAATGTTAGGGATATGCAGTCTGGAAGACTTATGGAAACGGCAGATTCATCTGGCGGTACTGGCCGTTTTTGGCCTGCTCGGGATCGCGCTCCATCTGCACGGCGCGTCCCGCACGGCATGGGATCTCTTGTGCGGCGCGGGGATCGGCGCGCTTTTGTATCTGATCAGCCTTCTCACGGGGGAGAAGATCGGGAAAGGGGACGCGCTTCTTGTGACGACGACCGGAATCTATCTGGGATTTCGGGACAATCTGCTCTTATTGTGGATCGCAAGCCTGCTTGCCGGAACCGTCGGGCTGCTTCTGTTCCTTTTTAGAAAAAAGAAGAAAAACGACCGTATCCCTTTTGCGCCGTTTCTTTTGGCGGCCTATCTGATCCTGCTTGGCATAAAGATACGGTACGCATGAGAAAGGCGCGGCGATGAAAGCATACTATAAAGGAAGTTACACGGTGGAAGCGGCGTGGCTGACGGCGATCCTGCTCAGCATTACCTGTTTTGCCATTTTATTCGGCTATCGGACGTACCGCCGGACCTTGGAGGGGCTCGCGCGGCCGCCGGAACAGATCGAAGCGGCGCAGATGTTCCGTAGCGGCGAGCGTCTGCGGCAGTTGGCGGAAAAAGAGAAGGGAGAAGATACAAATGGAGCGTCAGTACAAGAGGAACCATAGGGAAAGTTATATGATCTTGGAAGACCGGCAGTATGAGAGCGGCTATGAGGAGACGATGCTGCGGGAGAACCATATCCGAAGCCTGCTTTCCTTCCATACGATGTTAAAGGACGGCAGCGTGCAGTTCTGGTATGACATCACGGGCAAACAGTCTTTGCAGGATTATTTTGATCGGGAAGGCGTGACGCTTTTTCGGCTTTCCGCGGTCATCGGCAGCCTGATGGCAGCCTTTGAGGAGACGCAGCGGTATCTGATCGATCCTGCCCGAATCGATCTTCACACGGAATCCATCTATATGGAAAAGGGAGAACCGCAGCGGCTCTATCTCTGCTACTGCCCGTTTGAGGAGGCCGGCGGCGTTTCCCAAGTGCTGGAATATCTGCTGTCGGCGGATGACGGGAAGGATGAGGAACTTTCGCGCCTCTGCTACGAACTGTATGAAAAGAGCCTGCTCGAGGGAAGCACGCTGCTGGATCTTCAGCAGATGGTGATGGAGGCGGAAGAAGCGGCGGAAAAGGATACAGAAAGAGGGTATGAGTTGGCGGGCCGTTCGGCGGAGGATATCTCGGAGCGGATGGCGGGCCGTTCGGCGGAGAATATCTCTGAGCGGGCGGCGGAGCCTTCGGAGGCGCAGGACATCGGAGAGGAAGAAGGCGAATGGGATCTCTGGGAGGACAAAAAGAACCGCCTCCGCGGGATCTTCGATCAGATCCGCGATGCGATCCTTTCATGGATCGGCGGGCGGCGGGAAGAAAAACGGCGCGAAAGGGATCTGATCATCGAACCGCAGCCCTATGTGTATGAACCGACCGTGCTGCTCCACGGGGAGCAGGAAAACGGCGGCGGACGGCTGATCTATCAGGGCGCGGACGGCGAAGAAGACCTTGCGCTCGACGGAAGGACGCTGTTTATCGGAAGCGCGAAAGAAGGAAACGACGTGTGTCTTCATTCCGGAGCGGTCAGCAGGCGTCATGCCCGAATCGAATGTTCGGGCGGGACATACTATCTGGAAGACTTAAACTCGACGAATGGGACGAGCGTCAACGGTACGCTGCTGAACTACCGGCAGAAATACGCGCTCGCCAGAGGAGACAGGATCCGCTTTGCCGACGTTCCCTATCTTTTTGAATAACCCTCGATTGACAGAAAAAAGGATTCAAAATATACTAGAGGTCAGGAGAGGAAAACGGCATGAAGGTGAATATTTACTACGGCGGCAGAGGCGTATTGGACGATCCGACGCTCTACGTCATCCAGAAAATGGAAACGGTCTTGGAAGAACTCCGTGTGGAAGTCCGCCGCTATAACATCTACGAAGACAAAAACATGATCTCTACCCTGCCGCAGACATTAAAGGATGTGGACGGGATCATTCTGGCGACCACGGTCGAGTGGCTGGGGATCGGCGGCTACATGAATCAATTTCTGGACGCCTGCTGGCTGTACGGCAACCGGCAGCAGATCGCTTCCATTTATATGCAGCCCGTCGTCATGTCGACGACCTATGGCGAGCGCGAAGGGATCCTGACGCTGGAAAACGCGTGGGAGATCCTCGGCGGCCTGCCTTGCAGCGGGCTTTGCGGGTATGTGGACGATTTAGTCAGTTTTGAGATGAATCAGGAATACGCCCATATCATCGAAAAGAAAGCGGAAAATCTATACCGCACGATCTCGCAGAAGTCCAAAGGGCTCCCGACCAGCAATCAGGCCGTGACGCGGACGGTGCAGCGAACCAAGCAGCCGGATCTGACGCCGCAGGAAAGCGAGCAACTCTCGCAGTATGTTTCCAACGACTCCTATGTAAAGAAGCAGCGGGAGGATATCGAGGAACTTTCCCGTATGTTCCGCGGCATGATGGGAGAAGATACGGAAGCCAAAAATTCCGAGTATCAGATGGATTTTCCGTCGCATTTTGCGCCGAAGAAGGGCTTTAAGGCCCGCTATCTCTTTATGATCTCCGGAAAAAAGAAACCGCTGTTTCTGGGGATCGACGGAGACGAGATCGACTGCCACTACGGGCAGGAAGACAATATCGACGTGCATATCAAAGTCTCCGGCGAGACGATGGAAAAACTGGTGCTTGGGAAGATGACGTTTCAGCGGGCGTTCAGCGTCGGCGAAATGTCGGCGAAGGGCGATTTTCACACGATGCGTATGCTGGACGAACTCTTTACGTTTGCGAAATAAACGGATAAAGGACAAACGCTTTACGTTTGCAAAATAAATAGCAAGGAGAAAAAAAGATGAGTGAGGATAACTGCATTTTCTGTAAGATTATCAGGGGAGAGATCCCTGCAAGGACTGTCTTTGAGGACGAAGATTTTAAGGTCATCATGGACGCGTCGCCCGCCACAAAAGGGCATGTGCTGATCCTGCCGAAGCGCCACTACGATGATCTGTTCGCGCTGCCGGAAGACGTGGCGGCAAAAGCCCTTCCGCTTGCGGCGCGGCTTGCGGCCCGCCTGAAAGAAAAACTGGGCTGTCAGGGGATCAATATCGTGCAGAATAACGGAGAAGCGGCGGGACAGACAGTCCGCCACCTCCATATCCATGTGATCCCGCGTTACGAAGACGGCCGGAAGGCGGACGTGACGTGGAGCCACAGCACGTTTGACGAAGCGGAACTCGACCGGATCTTAGATACGATCAGACAGAACGGATAAGATCCATGATCGCGTCGATGGCGTTCATCTGTCCGCTGCTTTCCATGGCGCGGATATAGTCCTGCCTGTGCGCAAGGACGTCGGCGATTGCCGCCATCAGGGATTCCGACGTAACGCTTTCTTCTTCCATCACAAAAGAAAATCCCTGCTTCTCAAAGGAAGCGGCGTTTAAGATCTGATCGCCGCGGCTTGCGTTTCTGGAGAGCGGGATCAGGATATTCGGCTTGCGCAGCGCCAGAAGTTCGCAGATAGAGTTGGCGCCGGCGCGGGCGATCACAAGATCGGCTGCGGCAAAGAGATCCGGCAGTTGTTCGCTGACATACTCAAACTGCGCGTAGCCGACCCGTCCTTTCAACGAATCGTCGAGATTCCCTTTTCCGCACAGATGGATGATCTGATATTTTTCCAGCAGTTCGTCAAGACAGCCCCGCACGGCGCGGTTGATATAGACGGAGCCGATGCTGCCGCCCATGATAAGAAGGACGGGAAGATCCTTTTGGAAACGGCAGTATTCCTTTGCCGCCCGTGCGTTTCCGCAAAGAAGTTCCTGCCGGATCGGAGAACCGGTCAGGACGGCTTTGTCCTTCGGAAGATAGGGCAGGGTCTCCGGAAAGTTGCAGCAGACCTTGACGGCGGACGGAATGGCGATCTTATTGGCAAGGCCCGGCGTCAGATCCGATTCGTGGATGATGACGGGGATATGCTTTGCCTTTGCGGCAAGAACGACAGGGACCGACACGAAACCGCCCTTGGAAAAAACGACGTCCGGACGGATGTGCGAGAGTAGTTTTCCCGCCTGAAAAAATCCCTTGAGGACCTTGAACGGATCTTTGAAGTTATCCCACGAAAAATAGCGCCGCAGTTTGCCGGAACTGATCCCGTAGTATGCGATCTTCTGTTCTTCGATCAGTTTCTTTTCTATTCCGTCGTAGGAACCGATATAGGAGATTTCGTAGCCGTCTTTGCGCAGGGCGGGAAGCAACGCGATGTTCGGGGTTACATGCCCCGCGGTGCCGCCGCCGGTCAAAACGATCTTTTTCATAACAAACACCTCTCAGATAAGTATATGCAGCGCCTTTGATAACATGCTTTCAGGCGCGGTTGGAGAATTTGTAGACCGTCGTTGAGCGGGCCGTTACACCGGCTTTGATCACGGGCTGCGGGAAGGACGGGATATTGATTGCGTTCGGATAAAACT
The DNA here is from genome assembly GCA_947589155.1 of uncultured Lachnospiraceae bacterium. Lineage (GTDB taxonomy): Bacteria > Bacillota > Clostridia > Lachnospirales > Lachnospiraceae > Pararoseburia. The sequence continues at coordinate 67,341 of CANQBH010000006.1, forward strand.
GCGTCTCCAGCGCGAGGCCGTAGCGCGGACGGTACATCCTGCCGCCTTTTCCGACGCTGTCGGCGGAAATATAGTTTCCGCAGTAGACCTGAATCCCCGGCCGGTCCGTGAAGACTTCGAGGAAGCGTCCGGATGCAGGGTCATAGACGGTGGCGGCAAGACCAAGTTCGCCCTCCGCTTTATCGATGACGAAGTTGTGGTCGTATCCTCCGGCCCAGAGCAGCGGGTCGTAGTTTTGCCCGATATCGCGGCCGAGCGGCTTCGGGGTCGTGAAGTCCATCGGCGTACCGGCAACGTCCGTCAGCGTGCCGTTTGGAATGGAAGCGGGATCTGTCATGGTAAAGCGGGAAGCGTTGAGCCATAAGACGTGATCCAGCACGTCGCCGGAACCCTGCCCGCTCAGGTGGAAATAACTGTGGTTGGTCGGGTTGAAGATCGTATCCGCGTCGGACAGCCCCGTATAGTCGATCCGGAGTTCGTTTTCATCCGTAAGGGTATAGGCGACGGACAGCGTCATATTGCCAGGAAAGCCCATCTCGCCGTCTTTTTTCTGATAGGACAGGCGGATGGCGTTGTCGGAAACTTCGTTTACGCTCCAGATGCGGCGGCAGATCTGATCGGAGCCGCCGTGCAGGTTATTTTCCCCGTCGTTCTTTTCCAGAAGATAGGTTTTGCCGTTCAGCGTGAATTTTGCGCCGCCGATGCGGTTGCAGGACGGCACGACGCAGCAGCCGAAAAAGGCGTCGTTTGTAAAATAGTCATTAAGCGCGTCAAAGCCGAGCACGACGTCCGCGGTCTTTCCGTTTGCGTCGGGAACGTCCAGCGAAAGCAGATTCGCGCCGTAGTCCATCACGCGCGCGCGCATCCCGTTGGCGTTCGTTAAGGCGTAGACCGTAACATCCGCACCGTCTTTTGTTTTTCCCCAGATCATTTTTTCCACGGTAAGATCCTCCTGTTTTCATTTATGATATGTAACCATTATACTCGTCCGCCCGCAAAAATGTCTATGAAAATCCGGCGGATCCGCGCGCTTTTTTTCCGATTTGTGAAAAAAAGATTTTTTTTTATCGGAAAAGGCTTATAATACTGTAAGAAATGAAAAATTCTTCGGAACGTTTCAGGGAGGGACATCGTGAAGATAGTGATTGCGGGAGCCGGAAAAGTCGGCGTCATGCTGACGAAAAAACTTCTGGCGGAAGGATACGAGATAACTTTGATCGACCATACGCAGCAGGTCTTAGACGCCTGTGCGGACCGCTTTGACGTGATTGGCGTGTACGGGAACTGCGCGTCCATGAACACGCTGCTGGAGGCGGACATCAAAAAAACAGATCTTCTGATCGCCGTCGCGGGCGAGGACGAGATCAACCTGCTGTGCTGCATGACGGCGCACGGGATCAATCCGAACATCCATACGATCGCGCGGATCCGCAATCCGGAATATGCAGATCAGTTGTATCAGATGCGGGATACCTTCGCGTTGTCTTTGATCGTCAATCCCGAGCGGCAGGCGGCGATGGAGATCGAGCGGCTTTTGAAATATCCGGGCTTCCTGCGGCGGGACACTTTTGCCAAAGGCCGGGTAGAGATCGTAGAATTAAAGGTCATGGAAAACAGCGTGCTCTGCGACGCCGCGCTCAGCAGCCTGAGCGACCTCATCAAGTGCAAGATCCTTGTCTGCGCGGTCCGCAGGGGAAGCGTCGTATATGCGCCCGACGGAAATTTTGTCATGGAAAAGGGCGACCACCTTTACGTCACGGCGGCGTCGGGCGAACTGACGAAACTGTTAAAGAATCTGGGCGTGATCACGCATAAGGTCAAGCGCGTCATCATCTGCGGCGGCGGAAAGGTCGGTTTTTACCTTGCCTACCGCCTGTCAAAAACGGGAACGCAGGTCGAACTGATCGAGCAGCGGCGGGAGCGCTGCATTGAACTGGCGAATTACCTTCCGGAAGTCTCCGTCGTCAACGGCGACGCCAGCAATCAGATGTTCCTTGAGAGCGAAGGGATCGAGCAGTGCGACGCGCTGGTCGCGCTGACAAGTTTTGACGAGATGAATATGATCATATCCCTCTACGCGCAGAGTTATCAGGTGGAACAGGTCATCACGAAGATCGACCATACGGACAACCCTACCATTCAGGATATCCTCGGGCTCGGCAGTCTGGTCAACCCGAAGGAACTCTGCTGCAACCAGATCGTGCGCTATGTCCGCGCGATGGGGAACACATCGGGAGCGGCGCTGGCAGTGCACAGTTTTGCGGAAGGCCAGATGGAGGCGCTGGAATTTCGTCTGGACGACGAAGCGCTGCACTGCGGCGAGCCGCTGCGCGATCTGACGCTGCGAAAAAACGTACTGATCGCCTGCATTACCCGTCATGGGCGGCCGGTGATCCCCGACGGAAACGCCAGTTTTGAGAAGGACGATACCGTTGTGATCGTTACGCGCGCCGATATCGTGCTGCGGCAGTTTAACGATATCTTTGCTTAGGGAGAGGTTGATCTTATGAACTACAAAATGATGGGCCGGTTTTTGGCTATGATAACGCTGCTGGACGCCATCTTTATGGTGCCGTCCCTTGTGATCGCGGTGGTGGAAGAAGACGCGCGCGCGATGTTCGGATTCGGCTGGACGATCCTGCTGACGTCCGTGGCCTCCGGCGTCGTCCTGCTGCTCTGCCGCAAGGCACGGGTCCGTTTTTATGCGAGGGAGGGGATGATTTCCGTCGGACTGGGCTGGATCATCATGAGCCTGATCGGCGCGCTGCCGTTCTGGATCTCGCGGGAGATCCCGCACTATCTCGACGCGTTCTTTGAGACGGTTTCCGGATTTACGACGACGGGAGCGTCCATCCTTACGAACGTGGAAGGGCTCGGCGACAGTATGCTCTACTGGCGGAGTTTTACCCACTGGATCGGCGGCATGGGCGTGTTGGTCTTCCTTCTGGCCGTCGTTCCGGCGAGCGGCAAGGGCAGCGGCTTTACCATGCACCTTTTGCGGGCGGAGAGCCCGGGGCCGAACGTCGGAAAACTGGTGCCGAGGATGCGCCAGACCGCCATGATCCTGTATATCCTCTACATCATCCTGACCGTGCTTGACGTGATCTTCCTGCTGTTCGGCGGCATGAGCGCGCTGGAGGCCGTCTGTACGGCGTTCGGAACGGCGGGTACCGGAGGGTTCGGCGTAAAGAATGACAGTATCGCGGGGTACAGCCCTTACATCCAGAATGTCTGCACTGTCTTTATGCTGCTGTTCGGCGTCAATTTCAGCTGCTATTATATGCTGATCCTCGGACGCTTTAGAGAAGTCTTTCGGGATGAGGAACTCCGTTTTTATCTGGGGATGATCGTGGGAAGTATCGCCCTGATCGCGCTGAATGTCCGCGGAATGTTTAGTTCGTGGGGCGAGACGCTGCGGCACGTCGCGTTTCAGGTGGCGACGATCATCACGACGACGGGCTTTGCGACGACCAATTTTGATCTCTGGCCGACGTTTTCCAAGACGATCCTTATTATACTGATGTTCTGCGGGGCCTGCGCCGGAAGCACGGGCGGCGGTTTCAAGTGCGGCCGCGTCCTTTTACTGTTCAAGTCGCTGAACCGCAACGTCCAGAAGACGTTGAATCCGCAGAAGATCAAAGTCGTGCGGAACAACGGGCACATGATCAGCGAAAAAGTGCTGGACAACCTGCATATCTACCTGATCGCCTACGTATTTTTGCTGCTGGTCAGTATTTTTATCGTCAGCCTGGACGGACAGAGTTTAACGACGACCACGACGTCCGTGATCGCCTGTTTCAACAATATCGGGCCGGGATTTGACGCCGTGGGGCCGGTGGAGAATTACCATATGTTCAGCCCGCTTGCAAAACTGGTGCTGATCTTCGACATGCTGGCGGGCCGTCTGGAGATCTTCCCGATCCTGCTCTTATGCGCGAGAAGCACATGGAAGAAGTTGATCTGATGGATGAGATCGTAGAACACTATAACAAATTTTGCGAGGACAAGCGTCTGGAACGGCGGCACGGTCAGGTGGAATATCTGACGTCGATGCGCTATATCCGCCGCTGTCTGGACGAGTTGGAATCGCGCCGCAAAGAGAAGCCGCGGATTCTGGACGTCGGCGCGGGTACGGGAAAGTATGCGGTGGCGCTCTCCGAAGAAGGCTATGACGTTACGGCGGTAGAGTATGTCAGATACCATCTCGGTATCCTGAAGCAGAAGAAAAGCGCGGTCAGGGCCTATCAGGGGGACGCCCGCGACCTCAAGCGGTTTGCGGATGAGAGTTTTGACCTCACGCTCTTATTCGGCCCGCTGTACCATCTCTTTACGCCCGAAGACAAGCAGCGCGCTCTCTTGGAAGCAAAGCGCGTGACCCGCGCCGGTGGGTATATTCTGGCGGCGTATCTGACGAATGAATACGGGGTGCTGACTTACGGCTTCAAACAGGGGCATATCCTCGAAGCGATGAAAGACGGGCGGCTGGACGAGTCGTTCCACTGCCGCCTGCAAAAAGAAGATCTCTATGACTATGTCCGTCTGGAAGATATCAACGCGCTCGCAAGCGGCGCGGGGCTCCGGCGGGTCAAGATCCTTTCGGCGGACGGCCCGGCGGATTATATGCGCAGGGAACTGCGGGAAATGTCAGAGGAGGTCTTTGACGCGTTTCTGGAATACCATTTTTCGACATGCGAACGCCCCGAACTCCTCGGAGCCGGGGCGCATATCCTTGATATCCTGCAAAAACCGTAACGATCCGCCGATCAGTTTGCGGAAGCGGCGGGCGATAAGGTCACGTCCATGAAGACCGGATTGTGGTCGGTGTTCTTGAAGCCGTAGTCTTTGGTTTCGGAAAGATTGATCATGATGTTGTCGGACACGATGAAGCCGTCGATCATGTAGTACTGGAATTTATCAGGGTCGCTGTCGTTACCGGCCAGAGGACGGTCGAGCGAGCGGCAGGACGGATTGGTGCTGTCCATGATAAACTGCAGGCTGTCGTCAAATTCCCCGACGTCGATGATTCCCGGCGTCCACATATCTTCGCTGATGAGTGGATACGCGGAAGTGTCGCAACTGGAGAACGTCTGGTTGAAATCGCCTCCGGCGATGACGTAGTTGCCCTTTTTGGCTTCGGATTCCAGAAGTTCGCGGAGCTGCGCGGTCTGCGCGGCCTTGCCTTCGCCGTCGTCATACGCTTCCAAATGCAGATTGACCAAAACAAGTTCTTTGTCGCTGTCCTCGATCGGAACGCGATCCACCATGAGGCAGCGCTTCAGGTTTGCCAGACGGATCGGATATTTGAACGGGCACGGGAGGGAAACTCTCGTGGAGTCGCTGACCCCGTACTTGGAAAGGGTTGCGATACCGGCGCTGACTTTGCCGATCGTAGGCAGGGGATAAGGCACATACAGCACTTTGTAGTTTAAGGCGTAGGTGTTCTGATAACCCTGAAGGCTGGACGTCACGGCTTCGAGTTCGTCGATATAATAGGTACGTTTTGCGGAAGTGTCGACCTCCTGTAAAAAGACGATGTCGGCGTCTTCCTGTTTCAGCGCGGCGGTGATCGAGTTGATGTTATCCTTTACCGTATCCTTGTTGGAACTGCGGACGCTCTCGCCGCCGTCCATAAAGAAATCGGACGTCTGGCCGAGACCGAAATAGCCGACGTTCCACGTCATGATACTGAAAGATTCGCCTTCGTGCAGCTGCTTGGAAGACTCTCCGTTGACGGCCAGGGTCTCGGTGTCGTCCGGACGGTATTCCGTAACGGTCAGCACGCCGAATAAGACGACGACGGCGGCAACGATGACGCCGAGGATACAGAGGACGACCTTAGGCCAGATGCGTTTTTTCTTGTTCATAATGTTCCCCCTTCGTTGATATCAATAGTGTTTATATTGTAACATAGAAGCGTCGGGATTCAAGAGAAAAACTGTCATATTTTCTAAAATCGTAGCATATCAGGAAACAGTGCGGTATAATGTTCGTAGTATATTTCCGGCGCTTTTCCACATACTAACTCCAAATCCAAGAAAAAGGAAAAAGGAGTAGCAGGAAATGAAAGCAACAGGCATTGTTCGCAGGATAGATGAGTTGGGAAGGATCGTTGTGCCGAAGGAGATCCGCAGGACGCTGCGGATCCGCGAGGGCGACCCATTACTGACAACATTGACAGAACATGAAAAAGCGTGTGAAACTGCGGATTCCAAGCAAGCCAGAGA
>CANQBH010000007.1 GCA_947589155.1 uncultured Lachnospiraceae bacterium
GCGGCCTTTTTTCTTGTTTCCCATTCCGCGGCAAAACTTTCCGCGATATAGAGCGCGCGGCAGAGCCGCGGCGGCGTCTCAAGGACGAGTTTCGGCCCCTCGGCGATAAAAACGTTTTCCTCCCTGCGCGCCCTGCCCGAACGCTGCAGGCGGCGGATCCGTTTGATCTGTCCGTTCGACGTACTTGTTATCATATGCTCCTCCACGCGCGGCTATGCCCGCGCGGCACTATTCATTCCATAAAAAAAGACGGCGCACGCCATCTTTTTTCATGCTTATGTAACCGTTCAAGAAGCGCTTAACGTATTGCAGATCTCAAATTGATACTCGTCCACGTCTTTGGTCATCGCCAGCGCCTCGTCGATATCGAAGTCTACGAATTTGCCGTTCTTGTATCCTACGACGCGGTTGCTCGCGCCCTGACACAGCAGATCCACGGCCAGCGCCCCCATCGTGGAAGCGTAGACCCTGTCCTTGCAGCTCGGGTTGCCGCCGCGCTGCATGTGTCCGAGGATCGTCGCCCTCGTCTCGATACCGGTCGCGGCTTCAATCCGCTTTGCCATGGAAGCGGAATGTCCGATTCCCTCGGCGTTGATGATGATGTGATGTTTCTTGCCGCGCTTCTTTCCCTCGATGATGTGGTTGACCAGCGCCTGCTCGTCGTAGTTGTAGCGTTCCGGCAGCAGCACGTCTTCCGCGCCGTTGGCGATCCCGCACCAAAGCGCGATATAACCGGCGCCGCGTCCCATGACCTCGATGATGGAGCAGCGTTCGTGCGATGTGGACGTATCCCTGACCTTGTCGATCGCTTCCATTGCTGTATTCACCGCGGTATCGAAACCGATCGTATATTCCGTGCAGGCAATGTCCAGATCGATCGTGCCCGGAAGGCCGATCGTGTTGATCCCGAGCGCCGCGAGTTTCTGCGCGCCCTTAAAGGAACCGTCGCCGCCGATCACCACAAGGCCGTCGATCCCGTGCTTGCGGCAGATATCCGCGCCTTTCTGCTGATATTCCGCCTCTACAAATTCCAGACAGCGCGCCGTCTGTAAGATCGTGCCGCCGCGCTGGATGATCTCGGAAACGCTGTGCGCGTCCATATCTATGATTTCTTCCTGAAGAAGGCCTGCATATCCGCGTTTGATGCCTTTCACCTGCTTGCCTCTGGCGATCGCCTGCCGGACTACGGCGCGGATGGCAGCGTTCATTCCCGGCGCGTCGCCTCCGCTGGTCAAAACGCCGATCGTATGGATTTCTTTTGCCATCGTTCTATCCTCCTATCCATTCTCATTCACTCGACTTATATTTTAATATCTTTTGTGCCGAAATTCAATATTCTTTTGGATAACTTTTATATTCTGCGCCCCAAACGCCTCCTCTAACGCTTCTTTCGCGCCGAGTTCCACGGACGTCCGGCAGTTTTTCGGAAAACGCTTGACGGCGCGCTCTCTGGAAAGATAGACGACCACGTCGTCGTTGCCGTCAAAGCGGCGCAAAAGATCGAGCAGCCCGCTTTCGGCGGCAAAATAGTCTTCCTTGGAAGGAAACTGCACCCAGAGTTCCTTTGCGGCCTCGCTGAATTCACGGATCTCCTGCGCGATCAGTTTGGCGTCCTTTTCCTCCTCGGCCTGCACGCGTCCGAGGATCAGCACCTTTTTGTCTTCGGCCAGCGCCTCCCTGTATTCTTCAAAGACGCGCGGGAACACCACGACTTCGACCGTTCCTACCAGATCTTCCAGCATTAAAAACGCCATCATCTGGTTGTTCTTGGTGTATTTTGTGTTCAGCGACGTGATCATGCCGCCGATCACCACGCTCTTTCCGTCCTCGAGCATCCCTTCCTCCGCCTGCCCGTCAAACTCGTCGCTCTCGCGGTACATGAACTCGCGGGAAAGCGCGGTGGTATTTTTCTGAAGGACGTCGAGATAGCCTTCGAGCGGATGGCCGCTCAGATACACGCCGAGCACCTCTTTTTCAAAGTTGAGGAAAAGTTCGCGGTCAAACTCCTCCACGTCCGGCATCCGGAGTTCAAAGTCTTCTTTTTCTTCCGGCGCGGCAATGTCAAACAGCGTCATCTGTCCCGCCATGGACATCTTTTTGTCGTTGTTGATCTTATCCACGAGCGACGGAAAGATCATCGTCATCTGCCGCCGGTTGCCGTCGAGCGTATCGAGCGCGCCCGCCTTGATCAGGTTCTCGATGGCGCGCCGGTTGTTTTCGCGGCCGCTGGTGCGCACGACAAAATCTTCCAGCGTCTTGTACGGTCCGCGCACCTTCCGCTCCTGAAGGATAAAGTCCACGGTCGGCCGTCCGAGGCTCTTGATCGCGTACATGCCGTAGCGGATCTTGCCGTCCGCCACGGCGAAGTCTCCCCGCCCCTGATTGATGTCCGGCGGCAGCACCGTGATCCCCATGTCGCGGCAGACCATGATGTATTCCGCGACCTTTGTCGACGAATCGAGCACCGACGTCATCAGCGCCGCCATAAATTCCACCGGATAGTAGCACTTGAGATAGGCGGTCTGATACGCCACCACCGCGTAAGCCGCCGCGTGGGATTTGTTGAACGCGTATTTCGCGAAATCCGTCATCTCGTCGTAGATCCGGTTGGCGATCTCCTCGGAAATGCCGTTGGCGATACAGCCCGGCACGCCTTCTTCCGGATTGCCGTAGACAAAATTATGCCGCTCCTTTTCCATGACGTCCGTCTTTTTCTTTGACATCGCGCGGCGCACAAGGTCGCTCCGCCCAAGGGAATAGCCCGCGAGATCGCGGACGATCTGCATGACCTGCTCCTGATAGACGATACAGCCGTAGGTCGGCGCGAGGATCGGCTCCATCTGCGGGCAGTCGTAAACGACGGCGCTGCGGTCGTTCTTGCCGCGGATATAGTTCGGGATAAAATCCATCGGGCCCGGGCGGTACAGGGAGATTCCGGCAATGACGTCCTCAAGGCTCTCCGGCTTGAGTTCCTTCATGAAATTTTTCATGCCGCCGCTTTCCAACTGGAACACCCCTTCGGTCTTTCCGGAGGCGATCAGATCCAGCACCTTCCTGTCCCCGTAGTCGATCGCGTCCATGTCCGGCGCTTTTTCTCCGCCTTCCGCGATCAGTTTCAGCGCGTCGTCGATCACGGTCAGCGTGCGCAGACCCAGAAAGTCCATCTTGAGAAGCCCCAGTTCCTCGATCGTGGTCATTGTAAACTGCGTCGTGACGGAACCGTCGCCGCCGCGGCAGAGCGGCACATATTCGTCCATCGGCTCCCGCGAGATCACAACGCCCGCCGCGTGCATCCCCGTATGCCTCGGCAGCCCCTCGAGCCGCATCGCGGTGTCGATCAGGCGGCGGACTTCCGCGTCCTCCTCATACATCCGGCGCAGATCCGCGCTGACGGTCAGGGCGCGCTCCAACGTGATATTCAGTTCCGCCGGCACCGCCTTTGCGATGTCGCTGACAAACTGATACGGAAGATCCATCACGCGCCCGACGTCACGGATCACGCCCTTGGCCTTTAACGTGCCGAAGGTGACGATCTGCGTCACGCAGTCCTTGCCGTATTTTTCCACCACATAGTCGATGACTTCTCCCCGCCGGTTGAAGCAGAAGTCGATGTCGATATCGGGCATGGACACGCGCTCCGGATTGAGAAAGCGCTCAAACAGCAGATTGTAGCGGATCGGGTCGATGTTGGTAATGCCCGTCGTATAAGCCACGAGGCTTCCCGCCGCGCTGCCGCGCCCCGGCCCGACCGGTATCCCGTGCGTCCGCGCGTAATTGATGAAATCCCAGACGATCAGGAAGTAGTCCACATAGCCCATGGTCCGGATCGTATCGAGTTCGTAGTTGAGCCTCTCGGTCAGCGCCGGCGTCGCCTCGGGGTAGCGCTCCTTCAGGCCGTCGAAACAGAGTTTGTTGAGGTATTCCCATGAATCGTAACCCTCCGGCGGCTGATAACGCGGCAGTTTCGTCACGCCGAATTCGATCTCGACCTCGCATCGCTCCGCGATCTTCTGCGTGTTTTCGACCGCCTGCGGGGCGTACGGGAACAGCGCGCGCATCTCCTCCTCGGATTTGACGTAATACTGCCCGCCCTCATAGCGCAGACGGTCTTCGTCGCTGAGTTTTTTGCCCGTCTGGATACACAAAAGGACGTCGTGGCTCGCCGCGTCCTCCGCGTAGGTGTAATGGACGTCGTTCGTGCAGACCAGTCCGATACCGGTCTCCGCGCTCATGCGCACGAGCTGCTGGTTCACATACTGCTGCATTTCAATACCGTGATCCTGCAGTTCCAGAAAATAATTGCCCTCGCCGAAGATCTTCTGATACGCCAGCGCCGTCTCTTTCGCGTCGTCGTACAGGCCCTTTTCCAAGAGGCGCGGCACTTCGCCCGCCAGACAGGCGCTTAAACAGATCAGGCCTTCGCTGTATTTTTCCAGCGTCTCGCGGTCCACCCGCGGCTTGTAGTAGTAGCCGTCCACAAAACCGACGGAGACAAGTTTGATGAGGTTCTGATAACCCCTATTGTTCTCCGCCAGAAGGATCAGGTGGTAGTATCGGTCCTCGCCGTGGGACAGTTCCCGATCGAAGCGGGAATTTGGCGCGACGTAGACCTCGCAGCCGAGGATCGGCCGGATCCCCTGCTTTTTACATTCTTTATAAAAATCGATCACGCCGTACATCACGCCGTGGTCGGTGATCGCGGCGGAATCCATCCCGAGTTCCTTGACGCGGGCGACATATTCCGTGATCTTGTTTGAGCCGTCCAACAGGCTGTATTCGGTATGCGTATGCAGATGCGTAAATGCCATGTTCCTCTCCCGTCAGCGCTGCTCCCCGCGGCGCAGCATGTCGATCGCTTTTTGATATTTGTCCCAGCGGCTGAAATCCTCCGGCCCCGGATCCTTGATCCGGCTGCGGTCCGTGTTGTGCCGCAGATCCGCCAGTTTGACCCGCACGGCGAGCGCGTTTTTCATGACGCGGCGGATATAATCGAAATAGTCCTCGCCTTCGCGGCGGGTCAGCGCCACGACCGCGTCCGTGATCTCGTCGCCGAAGACCGGACGCAGATCTTCCTCCCGAAGATAGGTGTCCTCTAAGACGTCGTGCAGAAGCGCGGCCGTCTTCTCGGTCTCTGTTTCCAGAAACGAGGCGACCGCCCTCGGATGCTCGATATATGCCGTTCCCATTTTATCCACCTGTCCCCGGTGCGCCATCGACGCCACCAGATCCGCCGCTTTTACGCTGTCCATGCCGATCCTTTCCGCTCCTTTTTTCCTTTCTATCATACTATAATTTGTCCCCTTTGACATCGTTTTTTTATTCTTTTTCGCGTAAAAAAACAGTCCCGAAAACCGCGCGCGGCTTTCGGGACGATTCCCGTCAAACTATGCAGATATCGTTACATGGCCAGATCGACATGCTGTATCGTTCCGGCACGTCCGTCTTCCATCAAAAAGACGCCGCTCCTTCTGATCCTTCCGTTTTCCTCTCCCCTTTCGTTCTTCATGTCAAACTCCGTACCCACACTCTGCAGGCAGATCGCGCCGACCCCTTTGTCCTTTAATTTGTAACAGGTCCCTTTGCCGTCCTCCGAAGGCACCCAGACCTGCAGTTTGTCAAAGATATCGTCCGCTTCGTCGATCCATCCGTTGCCGTCGAGATCGTACTGCGAAAGATCGTAAAACCCGTTGCCGGACTGCGTGCCAAACAATTCGGAGCCGTCGTTGATAACGCCGTCGCCGTTGCGGTCCAGCGCAAGGAACGCGCTGCCCGCGCCGAGCATACTGATCTGGTCTTCCTCGCCGTCGCAGTCGAGATCGAAGTAGAACTTCTGATCCGAGACGTTCGCCGTATCGCTGTCCAGATTGATGACCAGCGGGTCGCACAACGCCGGTTCCCAACCGATCGTCTGCTGCGTGACTTCCTCGTAGAAACTGCGGCTCATGCCGACGTCCACGTTAAAGTCGATCTGTCTGCCGTCCGCCGTGACCACGGTGCCCTGCGTGGAAAATTCCATGCTTTCCGACTCCTGATAGTACAGCGTCTGCTCCGACAGCGTCATCTGCATTCCCATGCCCGAGCCGCCGAAAAGCCCGCCGCGGCTCTGCATAAAGAACATCCGAAACAGATAGCCCAGCGTCTCCATGCGGATCTTCATCTCGTTTTCCCGCAGGCTCTCCGCACTGTTTGCCACGCTGCCGACGCCGTCCGAGCGGCCCGCTTTACTTCCCGCCGCCAGAAAATCTCCGGTGATGTTTCCCGACGAATTAAGATGATAATTGAGCGTGCCGAGAAAGCCTCCTTTGCCCACCAGACCGATCGGCAGCGAAAACGGGCTGCCCGCCGCGTTCGAGCCGAACGCGCCGTTCCTGACGCCGGACGACTGCTGATACTTATGCCTTCCGGCCATCGCGATATCCTGTGATTGAATAATCATAACGATCCCCCTTTTTTGTTCTAAGTGTTTACCGCATTCATTCAAGACCTCCTTTTCATAGAACAAAAAAGACGGCTGCTTTAAGATCTCCGTTCCTTAAAAAAGCCGTCCCTGGTATGTTTCCCCGTAGTTTGCGCGAACTATCGTTGTACTATAAATATCGGAAAAAATACCCGTTTATTTACTGTTTTTTGTTTTCCAATTCTGTCATGCCGCGTCTTCCGCGAACGAACGGCCGAGCAGGCGCACGCCCGCGTAACACGCCACCATCGCGCCGAAAAGCAGAAGGAAGAACATCTGCGGCGTTCCGGCCGCCGAAAAGAGCGCGCCCCCGAAAACGCCGAGCACGTTAAAGAGCATATGCAGAACGACCGGCACCCAGAGCCGCCCCGACTTTTCCGCAAAATAGCCGAGGAAAAGGCCGAGCACAAAGGCGTAGGACGCCTGCAGAGGATTCATATGCATTCCCGCAAACAGCAGCGCCTGTACGATATTGGCCGGCCAGAACGGCATCATGCTGCGCCCGTAGCGAAACGTCAGGCCGCGGTAGGCCAGTTCCTCGCAGATCGGCGCGAGGATCACTGCATAGAGGACCAGCGGCAGCGTCGCCGCCTCGGAAAACCCCATCCGCTCCGTCAGCATTTCGTATTCCGCGAGCCACGACGGGAACGCGATCGACAGCAGCCGTATCATGTAATTGCTGAGAAGCTGTATGCCGAGCGCGAACAAAACCGCACCGCCGGAGAGCGCCGCCGGATTGACCATGTCCTTCTTCGCGATCACGCCGCGGAGAGCATCGCTTTTTTTGTACCAGATTCCCATCAGAAGGATCCCGACAGCGGCATAGATCAGAGAGACCGCGACGTTAAAATCGGCGGACGAGGCGGTCTTGAGATACGAGGAGAAAAAATCCTCATAGGTGCCGCCGTCGTATCCGAACGCCCGCAGGCAAATCAGGAAAAACGCTCCCGCATAGGAAACGAAAAACTGCAGGGCGAAAATGAGGATACTCGGCAGGATGATCCCTGCGAGCAGCTGCCCCCTTCCGCCGTTCTTTTGCTCATTCATATAAAAATTCCTTTACCTTTCCCATGCGCTCCCGCGCATCGCGCAGCCCGTTGTCATACAAACGCTGCGTGACCGCCGGATCCGTATCGTAAGTGCCGGTTTTGATCGAAGCGGACGGGTGGAACGACAGGACCCTGCCCTGCGCTTCCAGCGCCTCCGCCTGCTCCATCTGCGCGTTATACATCTGATGGCGGCGGTTGAGCGCCTCCACAGTCTTCGGGTATCTGCGCCGCAGCGCCAGCGTGTAGGCCGGCCGTCCGCCCTGCGGCTTCATCCTGTATCCCTCCGGTTTGGAAAACAGGACGATCATCCTCTCGCATCCGTTTGCCAGCGCATGCGCGACGGGAACGGAATCCGAAACGCCGCCGTCGAAATAGGTATGCCCCCCAAAGACGATGGGGCGGCACGCCACCGGCAGCGCGCAACTTGCCATGATCGGCCGGTAATCGTTGCGCTCCACCTCGTTTTTGTTGAAATAATGGGGCTGCCCCGTCTCCGCGTCGGTCGCCGCGATATAGGTATCCGTCGGGTTGTTCCGGTACTTATCATAGTCCAGCGGATCGACGCCGCCTTCGTTGGTCATCGTCCCGTAAATATACTGAAGGCCGAACAGGGAGCCCGACGCCAGCAGGCTCCGCAGCCCGAAGTACATCGGGTCCTTGACATGCTTGGTATAGTAGCGGAGATTCCTCTCGCGCTGCCCCGCCAGAAACGAGGCGCAGTTGGCCGATCCCGCGGAAACGCCGATACAGTAATCGAACCGGATGTCCTCATCCAGAAACGCGTCCAGCACGCCGGCGCTGTACGCGCACTTCATGCCGCCGCCCTCTACGATCAGACCTGTTTTCATGATTCCTCATCCTTTGCGTACTTTGATCTTATCCAATTTCCAGATATCGTCCACATATTCCTGAATGGTGCGGTCGGACGAGAACTTGCCGACATTGGCCACGTTCATCATCGCCATCTTCGCCCATTTCTTTTCATCCATATAGGCTTCCATGACCCGCCGCTGCGCGTCCGCATAGGAGCGGAAGTCCGCCAGCACGAAGTAGGTGTCCGCATACTGGGTACATTCCGTGTTCAGCAGCGAATTGTAGAGATCGCGGAACAGTTCGGAATTTTCGTCGCTGTAAAAGCCGTTGATCAGCTGCGTCAATACCCGCCGGATCTCCATGTCGTTATTGAAGATATCCATCGGATAATAGTCGCGGTTGTGCTCATGGGCGATGACTTCCTCCGCGCTCATGCCGAAGATGAACGCGTTCTCCTCTCCCATCTCCTCGACCATCTCGACGTTTGCCCCGTCCATCGTTCCGATCGTGACCGCGCCGTTTAACATGAACTTCATGTTGCCGGTGCCGGACGCCTCTTTGGACGCCGTGGAGATCTGCTCGGATACGTCGGCCGCCGCGAAGATCCACTCCGCGTTGGAGACCTTATAGTCCTCGATGAAGACCACCTTGATCTTGCCGTCGATGCTCTTGTCGTTGTTAATGACGGTCGCCACGTTGTTGATGAGTTTGATCGTCAACTTTGCGTTCTTATAGCCCGCCGCCGCTTTCGCGCCGAAGATGAACGTGCGCGGATAGAAGGTCTGCTCCGGATGTTCCTTGATCTGATTGTAGAGGAACATGACGTGCAGGATGTTGAGCAGTTGGCGCTTGTATTCATGCAGGCGCTTGACCTGTACGTCGAAGATCGAACGCGGGTCGACCTCGATCCCGTTATGCTCTTTGATGTATTCTGCCAGACGCAGTTTGTTCTGGTACTTGATGTTCATAAACTCGTGCTGCGCCTTCGGATCGTCGACGTAGAGTTCGAGTTTTTTCATCTGCGAAAGATCCGTGATCCACTCCTTGCCGATGTGGTCCGTGACCCAGTTGGCGAGCAGGCGGTTGCCGTGAAGCAGGAAACGCCGCTGCGTGATCCCGTTGGTCTTGTTGTTGAACTTCTGCGGATAGAGATCGTAAAAGTCCTTTAGGGACTGCGTCTTTAAGATCTCCGTATGCAGAGCGGCCACGCCGTTGACGGAGTAACCGGCGGCAATGGCGAGGTGCGCCATCTTGACCTGACCGTCGCGGATGATCCCCATGCGCGCGACTTTGCCCTCGTCGCCCGGGAACGCCTGACGGATCTCGTTTTCAAAGCGGTAATTGATCTCCTCGACGATCTGATAGACGCGCGGCAGCAGACGGGAAAAGATCTCGATCGGCCATTTTTCCAGCGCCTCGGACATGATCGTGTGGTTCGTGTAAGCGCAGGTCTTCGTCGTGACCTCCCACGCCTGATCCCAGTCCATGCCCTCCTCGTCCAGCAGCAGCCGCATAAGTTCCGCGACCGCCAGCGTCGGGTGCGTATCGTTCATCTGGATCGCAACCTTCTCATAGAGTTTTCCGACGTCGTCATGGTGTTTCTTATAGCGGCAGAGGATCCTCTGAAGGCTCGCGGATACAAAGAAGTACTGCTGCTTTAAGCGCAGTTCCTTGCCGTAGATGTGGTTGTCGTTCGGATAGAGCACCTCGACGAGGTTGCGGGCAAGGTTCTCCTCCTCGACCGCCTTGTTGTACTCGCCCTTGTCGAACGAATCCAGCGAGAAGACCTCCTTCGGCTCCGCATCCCAGATCATCAGCGTGTTGACCATATCGTTATTATAGCCGACGATCGGCATATCATACGGAACGGCGATAACGGAAGAATAGCCCTCGTGGATAAAGTTCGTCCGTCCGTTTGCGCCGGTCTCGCTGCGCACATAGCCGCCGAAGCGCACCTCGTGGGCGTATTCCGCCCGCTTGATCTCAAACGGATAGCCGTTTTTCAGCCAGTTGTCCGGCACCTCTTTCTGATAGCCGTCCTCAATCTTCTGTTTGAACATGCCGTAGCGGTAGCGGATACCGCAGCCGTAAGCCGGATAGCCCAGCGTGGAAAGGGATTCCATGAAACACGCCGCCAGACGGCCCAGACCGCCGTTTCCGAGCGCCGGATCCGGCTCCTCGTCCTCGATCGCGTCGATATCAAATCCCAGTTCGTCGAGGCACTCACGCACTTCGTCGTAGTTGCAGAGATTGATCATGTTGTTTCCGAGGGCGCGGCCCATCAGAAATTCCATCGACATATAGTAAACGGTCTTCGGATCCTCCTTTTCCATTGTCTTTTGCGTCGCAAGCCAGTTGTCGATGACCTCGTCCTTGACGGCAAGCGACACAGCCTGATATACTTCCTGGCTGGACGCTTCCTCAAAGTCCTTCCGGTAAAGAAGCCGCACATTGTCTTTGATCTGCTTTTTGAAAGCCTTTTTGTCAAATGTCTGTGTTTTCATTTCCATCTCCTTTTCGTCTTACTGCCTGGTCACGCCTAAGGCGACCTTTTCGCCGTTCAGATCCCACTCTTTCTGATAAGCGCCGCCGGCGTCTTCGCTGATTGCGTCCGCCAGCACTTCCTTTGCTATTGTATCATAATTCTTTGTAAAAATGTCACGGACTTTGCCGCTGCCCTGATAAGAAACGCGGATCCTGTCGGTCACGTTAAATCCCGCCTCTTTCCGCATGGTCTGGATCTTGCTGATCACCTCGCGCACAAAGCCTTCTTCGAGCAGTTCCGGCGTCAGGCGCGTATCCATGACCACCGTGGTATTCTGATCGCCCTCCGTGACATAGCCCTCCGTCTGCGTCATCGTGATGAGCAGGTCGTCTTTGGCCAGTTCCACATCGCTCAACTCTTTGGCCAGTTTCAGCACGCCGTCGCTTTCCAGACGCGCCATCGCGGCGTTGCCGTCCAACTCTTCCAGTGCTTTTTTGATCTCTGCGAGGCGGGAGCCGTATTTCGGTCCTACGGTCCGCAGCTGCGGCTTGAAGGTGTAGGTCGTGAACGCGGAAACATCGTCGGTAAATTCCACATGACGGACGTTGAGTTCGTCGGCGGCGATCTCCGCAAAATACGGCGGCAGTTCCTTCTGCGCCCGCACATACATGCGCTCCAAAGGCTGGCGGTTCTTGATGTTGGAAGCGTTGCGGCAGGCGCGGCCCATCACGACGATCTTCAAAAGCTGCGCCATATCCTCCTCAAGTTCCGGATCGATCCATGACGCGTCGGCTTCCGGAAAATCGCATAAGTGCACGCTTTCCGGCGCTGACGGGTCGATGCTGCGCACCAGATTCTGGTAGATCTCCTCGGTCATGAACGGGATCATCGGCGCGGCCGCTTTCACGATCGTCACAAGCGCGGTGTAAAGCGTCATGTACGCCGTGATCTTGTCGCTCTTCATGCCTTTGGCCCAGAAACGCTCGCGGCACCGGCGGACATACCAGTTGCTCAGGTCGTCGACAAAGCCATCCAGCGCCCTTGCCGCCTCCGGAATCCGGTAATTGCCGAGGTCGTCGTCAACCTCTTTGACGACCGAATGGAGCCGTGAAAGGATCCAGCGGTCCATGACCGTCGTCTTCTCGCGCTCCAGCGTGTACGCCGTCGCATCAAACCCGTCGATCTCCGCATAAAGGACGAAGAAGGCGTAGGTATTCCAGAGCGTGCCCATAAACTTGCGCTGCCCCTCCTGCACGGCCTTTCCGTGGAAGCGGTTCGGCAGCCACGGCGCGGAATTGATGTAGAAATACCAGCGGATCGCGTCTGCGCCGTAGGTCTTTAGCGCCTCGAACGGATCCACCGCGTTGCCTTTGGATTTGGACATCTTCTGTCCGTTCTCGTCCTGCACATGGCCGAGCACGATGACATTCTCATACGGCGCTTTGTTAAAGAGCAGCGTGGATTCGGCCATCAGGGAATGGAACCATCCGCGGGTCTGATCCACCGCCTCAGAAATGAACTGCGCCGGGAACTGCGCTTCGAACAGTTCTTTGTTCTCAAACGGATAGTGGTGCTGCGCGAACGGCATCGCGCCCGAATCGAACCAGCAGTCCACGACTTCCGGCACCCTTTTCATCGTCTTGCCGCACTCCGGACACGAAAACACGACCTCGTCGATATACGGACGGTGCAGTTCCACCTCCGCCGCTTTCGGGTCCTGACAGCGCTGCGCCAGTTCCGCGCGGCTGCCGATGGATTCCTGATGGTGGCAGTTTTCGCACTCCCAGATGTTGAGCGGCGTGCCCCAGTAGCGGTTGCGCGAGATCGCCCAGTCCTGAATATTCTCGAGCCAGTTTCCAAAACGGCCTTTGCCAATGGATTCCGGAATCCAGTTGACGGTATCGTTGTTTTTCAGCAGGTCGTCGCGTACCGCGGTCTCGCGGATATACCATGATTCGCGGGCATAGTAGATCAGCGGCGTGTCGCAGCGCCAGCAGTGCGGATATTCATGCTCGAACTTCGGCGCATCGAACAACCGTCCGTCCGCGTCCAGATCGCGGATGATCGCAGGATCGGCGTCCTTGACGAACATCCCCGCGTAATCCGTGTCTTCCGTCATCTCGCCCTTGCCGTTGACGAACTGCACGAACGGCAGGCCGTAATTGCGTCCGACGTTCGCGTCGTCCTCGCCGAAAGCCGGAGCGATGTGGACGATACCGGTACCGTCGGACATCGTAACATAGTCGTCGCAGGTGACGAAAAACCCTTTCTTGCCCTGCGCATCCGCGGCTTTTTTCGCGCAGGCGAACAGCGGCTCGTATTCCCTGTATTCCAGATCTTTGCCAAGATATGTCTCCAGGACTTCGTAAGCGGGGCCTTCGGCGTCTTCCTTTGCAGGAGTGCCGAGCACCGGCTCTAAAAGCGCTTCCGCCATATAGTAGGTATAGCCGTCGGCGGCCCTGACTTTGACATAGCGCTCCCGCGGGTTGACGCAGAGCGCGACGTTGCTCGGCAATGTCCAAGGCGTCGTCGTCCACGCGAGGAAATACGCATCCTCGCCGCTGACGCGGAAACGCACGATCGCCGACCTCTCCTTAACGGTCCGGTAACCCTGAGACACTTCGGCGCTGGAAAGCGGCGTGCCGCAGCGCGGACAGTAAGGCACGATCTTAAAGCCCTTGTAGAGAAGCCCCTTCTTCCAGATCTCGTTCAGCGCCCACCATTCGGACTCGATAAAATCATCGTCATAGGTGACGTAAGGGTTTTCCATATCGGCCCAGAAGCCGACCGTTGAAGAAAAGTCCTCCCACATCCCCTTGTATTTCCAGACGGATTCCTTGCACTTGTCGATGAACGGCTCCATGCCGTAGGCCTCGATCTGGTCTTTGCCGTTCAGCCCGAGCTGCCTTTCCACCTCGAGTTCGACCGGAAGGCCGTGCGTATCCCAACCCGCCTTGCGCGGGACATATTTGCCTTTCATCGTCTGGTAGCGCGGGATCATGTCCTTGATGACGCGCGTCAGGACATGGCCGATATGCGGCTTGCCGTTCGCCGTAGGCGGGCCGTCGTAAAACGTATAGGTCTCGCCTTCCCTGCGGTTCTCCATGCTCTTTCTGAAAATGTCGTTCTCTTTCCAGAACGCCTCCGTGGCCTTTTCCCGTTCCACAAAGTTCAGATCCGTAGTTACTTTTTTGTACATCTTCTGCCTCCTGCTCTTTGATCCCGTCTGCGGGCCTTCCGCAAAAAAACCGGGCCTTCGCCCGCATAGGACGAAAAACCCGGCTTTCGCATACCACCTATCACGCTGTACTTGGGCGCGCCCGCATACATGTCCTCCGTAACGTGGAGAAAGCCGTCTTCCCTACTGATCCGGCTGCGCCGGACTGTTCAAGTCGCTGCTAAGAAGTGATCTTCCGCATGTTCCTACTCATATCGGCTCCCACCGTACCCGACTCGCTTGACTTTCGTCCCATGCGTACTGTCTTCCTCAACGCATTTTCTCATAATTCCATCAAATTATACTCAGAATTCCCCGTCTTGTCAAGCGTGTCATACGGCGCGCTGTCGATGTCGTTATCATCGTCGTAATCGTCAAAACTGTCGATATCGTCATAACCGTCGTAATCGTCAAAACTGTCGATATCGTCATAACCGTCGTAATCGTCAAATGTGTCGATATCGTCATAGCCGTCGATCCCGTATCTGTACTCGTATTCCTCGATGATCTCCGGAAACGGCTCTTCCTGCTGCATCTCCTCCCGCACCATGTCAAGGAACGCGGCGTTGGAAAACAGCAGCCCGTAACAGATCGCCCAGAGGATCAGGGAAAGGACCGCCGTGACGATACCCGCGATCGCCATGCCTTTTTTCTCATAGCCCACGATCTGGATGATACCGAAGATGATCGCGAGCACCGCCAGCACCAGATTGATACAGCTGCAGAACAGCACGAGGGCAAGGATGCCCAGCACCATCGACGCGATACCCCAGCCTTTTCCCGTCTTCTTTTGACCCGAAGACGTTCGCTGCGGCTGCGTCCCGTAAGGGTTGCCGTATTTCTGCGAATCGGACGAAGAAAACGGGTCGCTGCCCGCCGTATCGAATGGGTCTTTATAGCCCTGTGATCCCGTTGTATCAAACGGGTCTTTGTAGCCCTGTGCGCCCGTCGTATCGAACGGATCTTTGTATTCCTGTGATCCCGTCGTATCGAACGGGTCTTTGTATTCCTGCGAGCCTGCCGTATCCGAAGTCTCGGTGTAATCCCGCGGTTCTTCCATCACAAAAGGATCGTCCTTCGGATCCGCGTCGCCGATCACCGCATCCTTCAT
Organism: uncultured Lachnospiraceae bacterium; assembly: GCA_947589155.1. GTDB lineage: Bacteria > Bacillota > Clostridia > Lachnospirales > Lachnospiraceae > Pararoseburia. The sequence goes on from CANQBH010000007.1 coordinate 15,133, forward strand.
CCGTTCCTTCGCCCGCTCCAAAACCTCCGGCGCTTTTTCATCAAACTCATCCATCATCCGTTCCCATTTGTTTTCTTTGTTTTCGTTATCCGCCATCTTTTGCTCCTTATCCGCGCTTCCATGGCCGCGCTAGTTGAATCCCATGATCTTCTGCGAGATCTTATAGGCTCTGACCGAGAGGTAACGTCCGAAACGTCCGGGCAGATTCATCGCGTTGCCCAGCACGCCCCAGCGCAGGTGCCGGTAGGTCCGCTCGTCCTTTTCCCGAATGTAACGCCATAACTTTTTGACTTTTTTGATGTTCTCCGGATCCTTGGAAACGTAAGCGATGGAACTGGAGACCACCGTGATCGTCTCGAGATAGGAGAGCATATATTCCCGCAGATGGACGGGTTCGATCGACCAGAGGTCGTACGCGTCCACCATGCGGTAATTGACCGCCAACTGCTGATCGATCCGCCGGATCATGTTCTGCTCGTTGACCGACTGCCCGTCGCGGCCGATATAATAGCGGTAAAAATCCACGTTGAGATAGTACAGCGTCCTGACGTAAGGCAGCGGCTCGTACACAAAAAGGTTGTCCACATAAAACGTATGCGCCGGCAGTTTCAGGCGGCACTCGCGCAGCATCTGCGTCCGGTACGTCACCGAATGCATGAGGATCGAGAAGCCCTTGATGTTGTGCTTCATGTCCTCCCACGTCATGACCTTCCCGCTTTCAAACAGCAGCGTGTAGATCATCCTGCGCCTGTGGTTGTCGGCGACCTTTTCATAGACGTAATTGGTCAAAAGCATATCCACGGGCGTCTCGCTCTGCACGAAACCGCGCAGGGTCTCCATCACCTGTTCGTAGGCCTCGGGATCCACCCAGTCGTCGCTGTCCACGACCTTGAAATACAGGCCCGTCGCGTTTGCCAGTCCGGTGTTGACGGCTTCGCCGTGCCCGCCGTTCTCCTGATGGATCGCGCGGATCACGGAAGGGTAACGCTTTGCCCAGTCGTCCGCGATCTCCGCCGTCCGGTCCGTGGATCCGTCGTCCACGATCAATATTTCCACATCCTCGCCCCCGGGCAAAAGGGAACGGATGCACTTGTCCATGTAGTCCTGCGAATTATAGCAGGGAACTGCAAAAGATACGATCTTATCCATAATTCACCTCGTCCCTTCCCATTATACACACCGCGGGCTTTTTTTCAACATATTTCGCCGTCTTTCAAAACTCTTAATGAATCCCTAAGGAAATATTTACATACCCGACATAAGCCGCAAACGCGGACGGAATCGCGTAGTCGCGCGCCGCCGTGCGCGCTTCCACCAGAAGATACCCCGGATCGGACGGCCCCGCTTCCCGAAAACTTTCCGTATCCGCCACGCGCACCATATAGCCCGTCATCTCCCACTCCACATGGGAAAAGACATGGCGCGCCCCGGGCAGTTCCGTGATCCGCAGCGGGGCGAGATCATGGCTTCGGACAAATTCCAGCGCTTCTTCCTGCGTCCTTTGCCCGTCGAGGTTCGGCAGTTCATAGAGCCCCGCCAGCAGCCCGCGTTCCGGGCGCTTGTGCAGAAGGATCTTTTCGCCGTCGCGGACGATGAGCACGGTGCGCTTTTCGATCCGGCGGCGCTTTGCCTTTGCGCGCACCGGCAGTTCCGCGGTCCTTCCCTCCGCCCTTGCCCGGCAGAAAGAAGCCCACGGACATTCTTCGCAGCGCGGGGCGCCGTTCGGGACGCAAAGCAGCGCGCCCAGTTCCATCAACGCCTGATTGAACGTCCCCGGATCGGACGGCATGACGGGCGTCAGGGCGCGGACGACTTTTTTTCTGGTGGAATCGCATTTGATATCCGAATCGTCTCCGCTGACCCGGCTGACGACCCGCAGCACATTGCCGTCCACGGCGGGCGTTCTCCTGCCAAACGCGATCGAGGCGACGGCTCCCGCCGTATAGGGGCCGATCCCCGGCAGGCTTAGGATCTCCTGCGGATCGGACGGCATTGCGCCGCCAAATTCCTCCGTGATCCGCAGCGCCGCCTCCTGCATATGCCGCGCGCGGCTGTAATAGCCCAGTCCTTCCCAGAGTTTGAGCAGGCGCTCCTGCGGACAGGCGGCCAGCGCGGCGACGTCGGGCAGTTCCCGCATGAACCGCAGGTAATACGGGATCACCGCCTCCACCCTCGTCTGCTGCAACATGATCTCCGAGACCCAGATGTGATACGGATCCCTGTCCTCGCGCCACGGAAGGCTGCGCCGGTTTTCTTTGTACCATTCCGTGACCGGCTCCGCCAGCAGGGAAAAATCAAAATCCTCTATCACTTTCCTTCCCCTTTCCGTAAGCGTCGGCGCTTTATTTTGCGCCGTCTCCGGTCAGGACGACGACGACCGTTTTACAGAGGATCCGCAGATCCAGAAAGATCGACCAGTTCCTGATGTATTCGCTGTCGAGGCGTACCACCTCTTCAAAATCCGTGATATTGTTCCTGCCGCTGACCTGCCAGAGGCCCGTGATCCCCGGCTTGAAACTGAGGCGCATTTTGTGGTGCGGGGAATACCGCTGATATTCGTCCACGGTCGGCGGCCTCGTGCCCACAAGGCTCATGTCGCCCTTGAGCACATTGTAGAACTGCGGAAATTCGTCAATGCTCGTCCGGCGGATCAGCGCGCCGATCCCCGGCAGGATCCTCGGGTCGTCCTCGATCTTAAACATCAGCCCGTCCATCTCGTTGTCCGCCATCAGTTCCGTCTTGCGCCGGTCGGCGTCCTGATACATCGAGCGGAACTTGTAGAGGCGGAACGGCCGTCCGTTCTTGCCGATCCGCTCCTGCGTGTAGAAGACGGGGCCGGGGTCCGCTTTTCGGATCGCCGGAGCGACAAACAGCCAGAGCACGCCCGTGATCGCAAGCCCCACCAGCGCGCCGACGATGTCAATGGCGCGCTTCAGCCACAACTGCCAGACGGACGCCACCTGATTGCTCGACGTCACGACCATATGCCCGCCGATCCTCTCCATCATGCGGTTTGGAAGGCGCTCCGTATTCATCAGAAGACAGATGTGGACGACCACGCCGAGTTCGAGAAGGAAGTCTACGATACGGTTCTGCAGCGCGCCGCTTCCCACGCTCAGATACGCCTCGTCCACCACGTTTTCCATCAGGTAGTCCTCGAGCCCGTCCCGATTCGCGACGACCGGAACGCCGGCGATCTCCTCGCCCTTACAGTCCTTGTCCATGATGATGACGCCGGAGAGTTCAAACATATCGTACGCTCTTTTGTTAAATTCGGATACGATCTGCTCCGCGGTCTCGACGTTCGCGATCAAAAGCATCTGCGGCAGTTCATGGTTCTGCAGGATCTTGAGCCGCAGGAACCGCTTCCAGAGGATCCGCACCGCATAGATGACGAAAAAAGCGATCAGGCCGGTCAGACCGTAGATGATACGGGAGAAGACATAGCCCAACTGCACCAGATACAGATAGATCGTAAAGATCGCGTAGGTCTCGATCAGAAGGGTGAACACCGCGCGCAGTTCCATCCAGCGGTCGCGGCGGATGATGTTTTTGTAGGCGGACGTGGCGACCGCGCAAAGGGCATAGATCACCAGCAGCACCAGCCATTGTACTTCGAGGACGGGCTGCCATGTAAATTCATAATCCAGCTGCAGGCGCACCCAGAGGGCGACGCCGTATGAAAGTGAGAGGGCAAGAAGATCGCCTAAGAGGAAATCAAAATGCTTGACCCATGATTTTAACGCTTTTTTATACATGTCCGATCCTTTGTCGCATTTGTTGTCTTCGCTATGATACCATCTCGACTGCCGTCTCGATGGTGATGCTCGTCAAACGCCGACCGACGCAAGCGTCGTCGGCGCTTTCCTCGCTATTATACCACAACTTTGCATAATTCTATACCCTTTTGTCGACAGAAGCGGTTTTTGCAAAAAAACAGGGGCCGAAAGGCCCCTGCTGATTGGTTTAGAACATTGCGGTTTGAACCCCCGCCGTTTTGCGATCCGCGGTTTAGAAATCCTTCAGATCGGCCGCGCGCCGCTCCAGAAACGCGCTCATGCCTTCTTTTTTATCGGCGGTGGAACATGCGACGCCGAACAGGTTCGCTTCCATCTCGACCGCGTTTTTGATGTCCATGTCGTAGCCGTTGTTGATCGCCGCCTTCGCCAGCGATACCGCGTAACTTCCTTTGCTGATGATCTTCTTTGCCATCGCTTTCGCGCTATCGAGCAGTTCTTCCTTGGCGACCACATGGTTCACAAGGCCGATCCGATACGCTTCCTCGGCGTCGATGCTGTCGCAGGTGAAGATCATTTCCTTGGCGCGGCCCATGCCGACCAGACGCGCAAGGCGCTGCGTGCCGCCAAAGCCCGGAATAATGCCTAGCCCCGTCTCCGGCTGTCCGAACGTCGCGTTGTCCGCCGCGATACGGATATCGCAGGCCATCGCGATCTCACAGCCGCCGCCCAGCGCAAAGCCGTTGACCGCCGCGATCGTCACCTGACGCATATTGTTCAGAAGGAAGAACGGCACGGAGGCTTTCTCTCCGAACGCACGCGCTTCCGCCGCGGTAAAGTTGACCATCTCCGCGATGTCGGCTCCCGCCACAAAAGATTTGTAAGGATTGTCTTTTTTGTCCGGGCCGCCGGTCAGGATCACGACCTTGACGTCGTCCCTGCCTTCGATCTCCGTCAAAACGTCCTTTAATTCGTCCAGCGTCTCGCTGTTTAACGCGTTCAGCGCCGCCGGCCGGCTGATGTAAAGAACCGCGATCTCGTCTTCCACTTCCAGTTTCAGGTTTTGATATGTACCCATACGCTCCTCCTCCATATGCCGTCCGACTCCGCCGGACGTTTCCTGCTTCGCGCCCGCGGCGCATTTTTCATATCCTGACTATACTACTTTGACAAAAAATTGTCAATCTATTGCCGCCCGAGTTCCCGCGATTTTTCCACGCAGGCGCGCTGCGCAACGATCACGGCGTTGCGGAATCCCGCTTCCTCGAGTTTTGCCACCGCTTCGATCGTCGTTCCCCCCGGCGAGCAGACCGCGTCCTTCAGCGCGCCCGGGTGCTCTCCTGTCTGCAATACCATCTTCGCCGAACCGAGCAGCGACTGCGCCGCAAAGACGTAGGCCTGCTCCCGCGGCATACCGTCCGCCACCGCGGCGTCGGCCATCGCCTCCATGAACAGATACGCGTAGGCCGGAGACGAGCCGCTCACGCCCACAACCGTATCCATCAGGGATTCCGGCACGACCTCCGCGCGCCCGAAACTCTCAAAGATCTTCCGCACTTCCGAAAGTTTTTCCGTATCCGCCGCCGCGTTTGGCGCAAGCGCGCTCATCGCCTCGCCCACAAGCGCCGGCGTATTTGGCATCGCGCGCACGATCGCGCGGTCCTGTCCGAGCGCCGCCTCAAGTTTGGCGATACTCGTTCCCGCCGCCACGGAAACGACGACCGCCTCTTTCTTCAGGCAGTCTTTCACCTCCGCCGCCACGTCCATGATCTGATGCGGTTTGACCGCGAGGATCAAAACGTCCGCGCGCTTTGCGATCTCGCGGTTGTCCGTATAGACGGCGATCCCGAACTCCCGCTCCAGTTTTTCCCTGGTCTCCGCGCTTCGGCAGGAGGCGAAGATCCGCTCCTTCGGCGCAAGTAAGGCGCGAAGGATCCCGCCGATCATCGCGCTTCCCATATGGCCGCCGCCGATCACTCCTATCGTTCGTTCCATGCCTTCCTCCTTTTTTCAGCCGCGCTGCCGCAGTTCGTGCTCCGCCGTTGCGATCCGCGCGCAGAGCGCAAAGATCTCCGTCGCCGTTTCAAGTTCCTCCATCGTCGGATACGACGGCGCAATCCGTATGACCTTATCCTCCGGATCCTTTCCGTAAGGGAACGGCGCGCCCGCCGGCGTCAGCACCACGCCGGCGTCCTTTGCGAGTTCTACGATCCGCGCCGCGCAGCCTTCCACGGATTCAAACGTGATGAAATAGCCGCCGAGCGGACGGATCCAGCTGCCCGCGCCCCTGCCCGCAAGTTCCCGCTCAAGAATGGAGAGGACGAGTTCAAAGCGCGGCCGCAGCAGCGCCGCGTGCTTTTCCATGTGCGCTTCCACACCGGCAAGATCCTTGAAATAGCGGACGTGGCGCAACTGGTTGATCTTGTCGTAGCCGATCGTCTGGATCACCATGGACTTCTTCGCATCCGCGAGATTGGCCGCGGAAGCCGCCATCGCCGAGATCCCCGCGCCCGCAAACGATACCTTGGACGTGGAGGCGAACATGAACACCATGTCCGGATTTCCCGCCTTTTCGCACTCCTCGAGGATGTTGAGCATCCTGCCGTTTTCCGGCCCGTAGAGGTGATGGACCGCGTAAGCGTTGTCCCAGAAGATCCGAAAGTCCTCCGCCGCCGGACGCAGCGCCGCCATGCGTTTTATCGTGCGGTCGGAATAGACCACGCCCTGCGGGTTGGAATACTTCGGCACGCACCAGATCCCCTTGACGGACGGGTCGGCGACGAGTTCTTCCACCCGATCCATGTCCGGCCCTTCCTCTGTCATCGGTACGTTGATCATGCGGATCCCGAAATGCTCCGTGATCGCAAAATGCCTGTCGTATCCCGGCACCGGACAAAGAAAGGCGACGTCCTTCTCGCAGCGCCACGGTTTTTTCCCGAGCAGGCCGAGCAGCATTGCGCGCGCCACAAGGTCGTACATGATGTTCAGGCTGGAATTGCCGTAGATCATCACCTGCTCCGGCCTCACGTCCATGATCTCCGCCATGAGGCGCTTCGCCTCCGGAATCCCGTCCACGCCGCCGTAATTGCGCGTGTCCATGCCGTCCTCGGTCAGCATTTCATCGGTTGGCTCGAGCACGTTCATCAGGCCCATGCCGATGTCAAGCTGCTCCGTGGAAGGTTTTCCCCGCGACATATCCAACTGCAGGCCTTTGGCCTGATACGTCCGGTAGGTCTTCCGCAGCCTCTCAAGTTCCTGCTGCAATCCTTCTTTTGTCATCTGCGCATATGTATCCATCACTGCCTCCTGTCTTTCATTCTGTATCTTCTCCCGCTTCCCTGCGGATTCGCTGCAAATAGTCCGCCGCCCGTTTCTCGAAGCCGATCTCCGTCGGCTCGTAGAACCGCGTGCCCGCGAGCGCGTCCGGCAGATATTGCTGTGCGACGTAGTGGTTCTTAAAATCGTGCGCATACTGATAGCCTTCGCCGCGCCCGAGTTTTCCCGCCGAGCGGTAGTGGGCGTCCTGCAGATGGATCGGGATTGGCGCCGTCCTCGTATCTTCCACCGTTTTGAGAGCGCGCTCCACGGAGAGATAGGACGCGTTGCTTTTCGGCGCGCACGCCACATAATTGACAGCCTCCGCAAGCACGATCCGGCTTTCCGGCATCCCGAGGCGTTCCACCGCCTGCGCCGCCGCCACCGCGACCTGAAGCGCCTGCGGGTCGGCCATGCCGACGTCTTCCGCCGCGCAGATCATGATACGGCGCGCGATAAATTTGACGTCCTCGCCCGCATAGAGCATCCGCGCCAGATAGTAGATCGCGGCGTCGGGGTCGGAACCGCGCATACTCTTGATAAACGCCGAGATCGTATCGTAATGCTGATCCCCGTTTTTATCATATTTCACGACCCGCCGCTGAATACATTCGGACGCGACGTCCAGCGTGATCCGGATCTTGCCGTCTGCATCCTTTGGCGTCGTCAGCACGCCGAGTTCGATCGCCGTCAGCGCCGTCCGCGCGTCGCCGTTTGCCGTGTCGCTCAGAAATTCCAGCGCGTCGTCGTCGATCACCGCGCCGTACGCGCCCATGCCCTTCTTTTTATCGCTCAGGGCGCGCTGCAAAAGCAGGCGGATATCCTCTTTGGACAGCGGCTTGAGTTCAAAGATGACCGAGCGCGAGAGCAGGGCGCCGTTGACCTCGAAGTACGGGTTTTCCGTCGTCGCGCCGATCAATACGACCGTGCCGTCCTCAACGAACGGCAGAAGATAATCCTGCTGCCCCTTGTTGAAGCGGTGGATCTCGTCGATAAAGAGGATCGTCCTCTGCCCGTACATCCCCATCGCGTCCTTCGCCTGCGCCACGACCTCTTCCATGTCCTTCTTTCCCGCGGCCGTCGCGTTGATCGAAGTAAAGCGCGCCTGCGTCGTGTGGGCGATGACGCGCGCGAGCGTCGTCTTGCCGGTCCCCGGCGGGCCGTAGAAGATGATCGAACTGATCTTGTCGGCCATGATCGCGCGGTAGAGCAGTTTATCCTTGCCGATGATGTGCTGCTGCCCGACCACTTCCTCCAGCGTCTCGGGCCGCATCCGCGAAGCCAGCGGCGATTCCGTTTTCTTTTGTTCCTGTCGCATATAATCAAATAGATCCATCATTTTTCCTTTACTACGATACTAGATTGGCGGAAAAAACACAAGCGCTTTACGGCAGGCTGTCCCTCGCCTTCTGCACCATATCCCTGACAAAGCCTTCCGTATCCCTGCGGATCTCCTCCCACGTCACTTTCTCGATCGCGTCCAGATCCACGCCGACGTCGGCAAAGAGATCCGGCAGATCCGAGGTCTTGACGAGCGTGCCGTCAAAACTGCCTTCGGCAAGCGTCGTCTCATCGTTCTTCGTAACGATCATATCCGAGATCTTCATCTTTGCCCCGTTTTCTTCCGGCTCAAGTTCCATGGAAAGCCGCGCCTGATAGACGTCTCCGGTGTTCGTCTCATAGTCGGCGGTAAGCGAAAAGAGGTTCGTATAAGTGATCTCGCCGTCGCGCGCCACCGTCAGCGTCGCGCGCTCGTCATCCGGCAGTTCCCTTGTGATGATGCAGCGGTCCGCCTTCTCCCCGTCCACGACAAGGGAAAGCCCTTCCACGCTGCGGGAAAGATCGACCTCGACATGCCGCAGGCGGCTCTGCGGGGTCAGAAAGACGTCGACGACGATATCATGATCCGGCGCTTCCATGCCGAGCAGTTCCCAGAGGAAGCCGCCGCTGCCCTGCGGAATGACGATCCTATATTCCCGGCTGATCTTCCCGTCGTCGTTGATCGTCCGTCCGGTCTCGCTGATATCGATCTGCTGCATCAGTGCAACGATGTTTCCCATGTTGTCGTGGAACCATTCGCGGTCCAGATCGGACGTCAGTTCCGGCGCTTTCGGAAACAGGTTCTCGCCGGTCACGAACGCCTGCGACAGGCCGTCCAACATCGGCACCACCATATACATGGTCTCCTCACGCGCATAGAGATCCATTTCCCCGACATTGAACCAAAGCACGTCCATATCGGCGTGCATCGTCATCTCCTTATGCGCGAAACTGCGCGCGCCCTCCACGTCCATCGCGGAGGAAAAGCCGAGCCCTTCGACGCTGTGCATATGCGCCCTGCCGCTGTATGTCACGTCGCCGTTCATGTAGTTGCAGAACAGATCCATCATGTCCAGGTTGCACGCCAGATACGACGGGTCTTTTAGCGTATGCTCGGCGAAATACATGGTGGCGCGCAGCATACGCACGCGCGGATTGCGCGCCGCCAGCGCCAGCGCTGCTGCCACAAGAAGAAGGAGCAGGACGCACAAGAGCAGTCCGCGCCGCTTTCCACGCTTTTTCTCTTTTTCCATTCCGTCTCCACTCCTTTCCTTTTTTGCCTTTTACGGGGCCGCCTTCTTACAGAGCGGGATCAGTACGCCCCCGACAGCATTTCCCAAAACAATGAAAAGTATGCGCAAAAACGTCGCGCCGTTCCACATCCCCGCCATGGAAAAATAAAACATATCCGCAATGCAGTGCTCGAAGCCGCAGAGGATGAAGGCGGACACGCAGGCGTAGAGCAGGATCGGATTCTGCGTTTTTTTGTAGCCGTCGACGGCGATATACATCAGAAGGCCGCAGAAGACCGCGAGGATGAACAGGCTGCCTAAACTATCCTTAACCTTGACGTCGCAGAGTTCCGCCGCCCTTTCCGCGATCTTTTTCGCGCGTGTGGCGCGAAGCAGCAGCGCCGCCGCCCCCGTCCCAAGGAAATTTCCGAGGAGGATCACCGGCAGTTCGGCGCGAAATTTCGCGTCTTCGTCGAAGAAATAACCGATCTTTCCGGTAAAGAGGTGCAGCCCGTGCACGCAGATCGAATACAGGCCCACGGTAAACAGCAGCGCGCCTACGACGCTAGAATCCACGGAAAGATAGAGCGCGCCGCCGATCCCGATCGCGATTCCCGCGAGAACGGCGCTCAGCCCTGCATGAAGCAAGTGTTTCATGTTCAGTTCTCCTTTTTCATAAAAGAGACCTCCGCAAATGCGAAGGCCTCCGGAACCATTTATTTATCCATTTTTAGTTCTTAGTCGCGTACATAAAGTACTTCATGCCGAATACCGTTGAGTAGATACCGTCTACGTTCGGCTTCTGCAAATAGATGTCGTTATAGAAGTAGATCGGGATAACCGCCCAGGTATCCATGAGCATATCCTCTGCCTTATGACATGCTTCCAGACGCGCTTCCATATCGGTAGAGGTACGGATCGTCTGGATCAGCTGATCGTACTCATCCCACTGTGGAGCCCATGACTCAGGGTTTACGCCAAACTGCATGTCGTTGTTTCCTGAAGATGACTCAAACAGGTCAAGCATGTTGATCGGGTCGTTGTAATCGGCTACCCAGCCCTCACGGCAGAAGTCGTAGTTACCGTTCTTCCTGTCGTCAAGGAAGACGTTCCACTCCTCGGTCTGAATGGTCAGCTCGATGCCTACGAGAGCCAGATCCTGCTGGATGGCTTCCGCGATATCAGTATGTCCGGTACCGTCGTTGACCAGATATTCGATAGACAGAGCCGGTGAGATACTATACGTACCGTCGCCCTTGTCTTCCATCGTGTAACCTGCTTCTTCCAGAAGTTTTACAGCGTCTTCAACCATGTCCGCGCCGGTCGCTTCCGCATCATAGTAAGAAACGTCCGCGGTCTTGTAGATACCGCCGTTGCCGTCCGCCATACCTGCCGGTACGAAAGAGTCCGCCGGAACCTGTCCGGTCTGGCCGATGTTCTCTACGATGTAGTTACGGTCGATCAGCATGGAGATCGCCTGACGCATCTTTGCAGCCTGCTCTACCGTCTTGCCTTCAAAGATCTTGCTGTTTACGTTGAAACCGACATAGTAGGTTCCGAGCTGATCCATGATATGGAACTCGTCAGAATCCTGTACGTTCTTGATCTCGTCGTTTGGAACAGTGTCTGCAAAGTCAAGGCTGCCGTCCTGATATGCCGCATAAATGGCCGTATCGTCAGCGCTCAGCATGAAGTGCAGTTCTTCGATCTTAACGTTGTCCGCGTCATAGAAGTTATCATTCTTGACATAGACCATGCTCTCCTCATGAGACCATTCCTTTAAGGTGTAAGCGCCGTTGCAGACAAAGCCTGCTTCCTGCGCCCATGCGCCCGGGGTGTCTCCGTTCGGGTTCGCTGCCTCTACGTCCTTCTGATAAACCGGAAGGTAGGTAGGGAAAGCAACCAAATCAAGGAAGTACGGGCAAGGGTTCGTCAGCGTAACAACGATCGTGTTATCGTCCGGAGCCTCAACTGCCAGCGTGCCGTCGTCGTTATGAACGATGATATCGAACATATAAGAGTAGTCGGCAGCCGTCTCATCGGCAGCGGCGCGGTTCCAGCTGTAAACAAAGTCGTTAGCCGTCAGCGCTTCGCCGTTGGACCACTTAGAGTCCTTTACCTTGAATGTGTAGGTGCATTCGTCCTCGGATACCTCAGGCTCGCCGTCAGCCAGCGCCGGTACAAGGTCGCCGTTCTTGTCGTAGGTATAAAGGCCGACGAAAGAATTGACCGCCAGACAGCCGCCGTCAACGGATGAGTTTAAGGCAGGGTCAAGGTAATCCGGTTCTGAAGCCAGGTTGATGGACAACACGCTGGTATCAGAACTCGTCGCGTTGTTTGCGGCATCGTCTTTCTTGTCGTTGCCGCAAGCCACAAGACCTACCGCCATGCAGGCAATAAGTAATGCGGAAACCAATTTCCTTTTCATAATTTTTCCTCCTTAATAAAAATGGATAAATTGGATCTATGTTTATCCTTGTCAGACAAGGGATAAACCTATTTGTTCCAGCAGGCGACCATATGGCCGTCTCCCCTGTCGGACAGCGGCGGCATCTCGGCCGCGCACTGCTCCGTCGCGTAGCGGCACCTCGTGCGGAACGGGCAGCCGGACGGCATATTCAGCGGGCTCGGCACGTCGCCCTCAAGGACGATACGCTTGCTGTGGCGCGCCGTCTCCGGATCCGGAATTGGGACCGCCGACAGCAGGCTCAAGGTGTACGGATGTATCGGACTGCCGTTGAGTTCGTCCGCATCCGCGATCTCCACGACCTTGCCGAGATACATCACGGCGATCCGGTCGGAGATATGGTGTACGACCAGAAGATCGTGGGCGATGAACAGATACGCCACGCCCAGTTTGTCCTGCAGTTCTTCAAACATATTGACGACCTGCGCCTGAATGGAAACATCCAGCGCGGAGACCGCCTCGTCGCAGACGATGAATTTCGGATTGACCGCAAGGGCGCGCGCAATGCCGATCCTCTGGCGCTGGCCGCCGGAGAACTCATGCGCGTAGCGCATTGCGTGTTCGGCGTTGAGCCCGACGAGTTCCATCAGTTCCAGGATCTTGTCGCGCCGCTCCGCCTTTGAGGAATAGAGTTTGTGGACGTCCAGAGGCTCGCCGATGATGTCTTCGACCGTCATTCGCGGATTCAGCGAAGAATACGGATCCTGAAAGACCATCTGCATCTGCCGCCGGAACGGGAACATATCCGGCTCGATCGCCGGCCCTTTGACGGGCTTTCCGGAAGCGTCGAGCACGGGCCTGCCGTTCTCATCGTACTGCTCGCCGGTGTCAAGGAGCACCTTCCCGTCGAAAGTGATCCTGCCCGCCGTCGGCTGGTAGAGCCGCAGCAGGGAACGTCCGACCGTCGTCTTGCCGCAGCCGCTCTCGCCCACAAGGCCGAGCGTTTCACCGGGACGGATCGCGAAACTCACGTCGTCCACGGCTTTGAGCATGACGGTATGGAAACCCTGACGTACAGGGAAATATTGCTTTAAGTGTTCTACCTCCAGAAGGTATTCTGACGTTGTCTTTGCTTCATTCGCCATTCCCGTTTTCCTCCTGTGAATCGTATAGTTCCTTCACATTCATCCAGCAGCTTGCCAGATGATCGTCGCCTACCCGGTACTCGTCCGGCTTCTGCGTCAGGCAGATCTTCATCGCGGCGTCGCACCGCGGGCAGAACGCGCAGCCTTCCGGCATTTGCAGAAGGTTGATCGGCGTGCCGCCGATCGGCACGAGGCGTTCGTTCATATTGTCCGCTCTCGGGATGGACCGCAGCAGGCCCTTGGTATATTCATGGGCCGGATGGTAGAAAATCGCGTCCGCCGTACCGCGCTCGCAGACGCGGCCGCCGTACATCACAAGGATCTCGTCGCACATGCTGGCGATCACGCCGAGGTCGTGCGTGACCATGATGATCGCCATGCCCATTTTTTTCTGTAATTCCTGCATCAGTTCGAGGATCTGCGCCTGAATCGTCACGTCGAGCGCCGTCGTCGGCTCGTCCGCGATCAGGATATCCGGTTCGCAGGCCAGCGCCATCGCGATCATGACCCTCTGGCGCATACCGCCGGAAAGTTCGTGCGGATACTGCTTCACGCGCGCCTCCGGCTCGTTGACGCCCACGAGCGTCAGCATCTCGATCGCGCGCTCCTTCGCCTCTTTTTTCGTCTTGTCGGTGTGAAGAAGGATCGCCTCCTCCAACTGATAGCCGATCGTAAAGACCGGATTCAGGCTCGTCATCGGATCCTGAAAGATGATCGAGCATTTGGAGCCGCGGAACGCCTGCATCTGCTTCGCGTTCCATTTTGTGAGGTCTTCGCCCTTGAACTTCACGCTTCCTTCCACGATGCGTCCGGTCTCCGCCAGAATCTGCATGATGGAATATGCGGTCACGGACTTGCCGGAACCCGACTCGCCCACGATGCCCAGCGTCTTTCCGGCGTCCAGCCGGAAGGTCAGGCCGTTGACCGCGCGGACCTCTCCGTTATCGGTAAAGAAACTCGTATGTAGGTTTTCTACCTGTAATAGTGTGTTATTTTCACTCATGTATCGTTTCTCCTTAATTCAACTTAGAGTCGAAAGCATCCCGAAGGCCGTCGCCCAGCAGATTCAGCGCCAGCACGATCAGGCAGATCACGAGCGCCGGAATGACGAGGCGGTGCGGATAAGACTGCAATCCGCTCCTCGCGTCGTTCGCCAGACTTCCGAGAGAGGTCAGCGGCGCGGATACGCCAAGGCCGAGGAAACTCAGATAACTCTCCGTAAAGATCGCGCTCGGCACCTGCAGCGCGGTCGTGATGATAACGACGGAAAGGATGTTCGGGAAGATATGTTTTTTCAGGATCTGACGGTCCTTCGTTCCGATACACTTCGCCGCGAGGACGTATTCGTTGTTTTTGATCGTCAGGATCTGCCCGCGGATCAGGCGCGCCATGCCGACCCAGTAAAGCAGGGAGAACACGACGAACATGGAGATCATGTTGACGCCGAGCCTTGCAAAGACGGTTCCCGTAATCAGGGGCTCCAGCGTCTGATCCAGCACCACGGAAAGCAGGATGATGATCAGCATATCGGGCAGCGAATAGATCACGTCCACGATACGCATCATGACCAGATCCACCTTGCCGCCGAAATAACCCGCGATCGAGCCGTATAACAGGCCGATGATCAGGACCATGATCGCCGCTACGACGCCGACGGACAGGCTGACCCTCGTGCCGTAGATCACGCGGATGAAGTAATCCCGACTCAGAGAATCCGTTCCGAAGATGTGCGGAAAGAGTTTTTCGCCGGTGCGGTCCATGTACTGCTGCTCCATCTTGGAGTATTCAAACGGCGCGAGATTGGCAGCGCTCTTGTCCCTCTTGCCGTCGATGGAGATGATCTCCGAATAACTGTACGGTACGATGTGCGGCGCGATGATGATGATAAGGATGATCGCCGCCAGCACGATGATGCTTCCCATCGCCAGCGGGTTCTTGCGCAGCCGCCGCATACCGTCGCGGAAGAAGGTGGTGGACTCTCCCATGACGTCCTGCTGCTTCTTTTCCTCGTCGGTCGCCTTTTCAAAGGACGAAGGATTGAACCGGCTCAGGTCGATCTGGGCCGAAAGAAACTGTCTTTTTTTATATTGTTCACGATCTGTTCCCTGCATGATGTTCTCCTATCCTCATTTAATCAAATGTAATGCGCGGATCGATGATCTTGTACGCGATATCCGTCAGAAGGTTGGCCACGACCATCAAAATCGCGAGAAACATCGTCGTCGCCATGATCATGGTGTAATCGCGGCTCGTGATACTCGTAACGAACGCGGAACCCAGACCGCCGATCGTAAAGATACTCTCAACGACCATGGACCCCGTCAGGATATAGGCCACCATCGGGCCGACATAGGTCACGACCGGAATCAGGGCGTTGCGCAGCGCGTGACGGAAGATCACATGCACGCCGGAGACGCCTTTCGCTCTCGCGGTACGGACGTAATCCTGACCGAGGGCGTCCAGCATACTCGTCTTTGTCAGACGCGTGATATACGCCATCGGATAGACCATGAGCGCGATCACCGGAAGCAGGATACTCTGATTCTGGGACGACCACACCGGCACCCAGCCGAGTTTCATACAGAAGACCAGAAGCAGCAGCGTCGCCAGCACGAACGACGGCATTGCCGTGCCCAGCGTCGTCAGAAAGACGATGAGCCGGTCCGGCCACCTGTTACGCGTCAGCGCGGCGATCGAGCCGAGGATCAGGCCGAAGATGATCGCAAAGATCGCCGCCAGCCCGCCGAGGCGCGCGCTGACTTTGAATTTTGTGGAGATATCCGTCCAGATATCCCGCCCTGTTTTTAAGGAAACGCCCCAGTCGCCGTGAAGCAGGTTGTTCATATAGATCACATACTGCTGCGGCACGGGCTTGTCCAGATTGTATCTTTCTTCCAGCACCCTCTGTACCGCCGGGGAAGCGGCCTTTTCCTTATTGAACGGCCCGCCCGGGATCAGATTCATCGCGAAAAAGGTAATGGCGCTGATGGCGGCGACGGATACGACCGCCAGTGCGATTCTCTTCAAAATGTACTCTCCCAAAAACGTTCACCTCTTATTTTTTATTTTACCGGTTCACTGCGCTAAAGCGATGAAAACAAAAAATGCAATGGCCAGTCAATGTCACATGCTCCATTGCATCTTTTTTCTAATTTCTCATCAACTCCGGCGCCTTCGCTGATATCTCAACTTCTATTACTTTATATGCTTTTTACATTTTTGTCAAGATTTGTTCCTTATTTTTTCACAAAATGGGCGCGGCCTTTACAGGCGCGTCTCCACAAAGATGTCGTAGATCGCCTTGATCGCGTTCTCAAAATCGTTGTTGCTCACGCCGATGATGATGTTTAACTCGGAGGAACCCTGATCGATCATCTTGACGTTAATGCTCGCGTGGGCGAGCGCCGAAAAGATCCTTCCCGCCGTACCGCGCGTGGCGCGCATACCGCGTCCCACGACCGCGATCAGCGCGAGATCCCCCTCGAGGTCGATCAGATCCGGACGGCAGTACCGCCGCAGCGCGCCGATGACCTGCTGCTCCTTGCCTTCAAATTCCTCCTGATGGACGAAGACCGTCATCGTGTCGATACCGGACGGCATATGCTCGATCGAGATCCCGTTTTCTTCAAACGCCTGCAATGCTTTTCGGCAGAAACCGACCTCGGAATTCATCATGTCCTTGTCGATGCTGACCGCGACAAAGCCTTTCTTGCCCGCGATTCCGGTGATCGTGTACTCCGCCTTCCGGCAGGTGCTCTCCACGATCAGCGTGCCCGGGTCGTCCGGATCGTTGGTATTGCGGATATTGATCGGGATCCCCGCCTGACGCACCGGAAAGATCGCGTCCTCATGCAGGACGGTCGCCCCCATATAGGAAAGTTCCCGCAGTTCGCGGTAGGTGATGAGTTTGATCGGCTGCGCGTCCTTGATGATCCGCGGATCCGCCACGAGACAGCCGGAAACGTCCGTCCAGTTCTCGTACATGCCCGCGTGTACCGCTCTTGCCACGATGGAACCCGTGACGTCGGAGCCGCCGCGGGAAAACGTCCGGATCTTCCCCTGCGCGTCTGCGCCGTAGAATCCCGGAATGACCGCGCGCTCGCACTTTGCCAGACGCTCGGAAAGGATCCGGTTCGTCGTTTCCGCCTCAAAGCCGCCCTCGTCGTCAAAGCGGATCACCTCGGCCGCGTCGATGAACGTATAACCGAGGTACTCGGCCATGACGATCCCGTTTAAGTATTCGCCGCGGCTCGCCGCGTAGTCCCTTCCCGCTTTCTGCGCGAAGTTCTCCCGTATCGTCTTAAATTCCCCGTCTAAAGAGAGGTTTAAGTTCAGCCCGTTGATGATGGAAAGATACCGCTCCTTGATCTTGCGGAGCAGCGGCTTGAAATCCTCCTCCGCCTCCGCGAGGTCGTAGCAGCGGTACAGCATATCCGTGACCTTGTCGTCCTTCGCGCTGCGCCTGCCCGGCGCGCTCGGTATGACGTATCTCCTGTCTTTATCTGCGCGGACGATCTCCCCCGCCTTGGCAAACTGCGTGGCGCTGGCCAGTGAACTTCCGCCGAATTTTACAACTTTTACCATTTGTTCTCCCGCTCCTTACGTTTTCCTTCTTTTTGTCACGCACGCTATTATACTACAATATATGACGGATTGCAAAAGCGGGTTCCGCGGCGCAAAAAACGCGTGGTTTACGGCGCAAAAGACCGCGCTTTGCACGCAAAAAAACGCGGCGCGCCGCGTTTTCTTATCGCCGGATCTCCTCCGGCTCGACCTGCAGATACTCGCAGAGCACGAGAAGTTCCGTGGCGTTGAGCGCCGATGCCCCGTCCGGACGCAACTTGCGGACGGCGATGCCGGTGTCCCGGGAGACACGGCAGGGCTCGATCCGGTTTTCCTGCAGATAATTTGCGATGTCCGATGTTACGTTTGTCTTTCCCAAATTCCTCACCGCTCTTCCGTTTATTCCATGACGATCTGCTCCATACTGTTATTATATTCTCTGTATCCGAGAATTTCAACGACTGTTTTTTGACGCGTTTCTGGATGAAAAAGAAGTGATTGACGCTGTTTCAGGTCTGGGATATGATTTTAGAAAAAGAAAGGGCTGTTTATGAAAAACCAGAAGATCGCCGCCGTATTAAAACAATACCGCAAGCTAAACGAATACTCCGTGAACGAAGTCGCCATCAAACTTCAGACGTACTCCTTAAAAGTGGCGCCCAAGACGATCTACGGCTGGGAAAGCGGCCAGTCGCAGCCGGACGCCGACACGCTGCTGATCCTCTGCGACATCTACCACATCGACAACATCCTTGAGACCTTCGGCTACTCCAAAGTTCCCGCGTTCCACTGCACGCAGTTCGAAAAGCGCCTGATCTGCGCTTACCGCGAACATCCCGAAATGCAGAAAGCCGTAGAACGCCTGTTAGATCTCTGATAAGGCTTCCGCGAGCAGTTCCCTGATCCGCATCTTATCGCATTGGATGCTTCCCTGTATCATATCCGGCTTTCCGCCGCCTCTTGCTCCCGCACTGCAAAGCCGTTTTTCGATCGATACGCACTCCCCGCGCGTACTCCCTATCATATAATGATACGACGTTTCATCGGAACCCGCAAAGATCCCGCAGACTTCCTTGCGTTCTTTCAAAAACGCGCGGATGACGTCGCGCATCGTCTTATCGTCCGCATCGTCCGTAAAGAACAGATACGGCGGGCCCCCGACGCTTTCTTCCAATCCCTTTGCCGCCGCCTGACGGCGCAGCTCCCCTATCTTATAGGAAAGTTCTCTCCGCTCATGAAGCGTCTGCTCCAGCCTCGCCGGAAGTTCCTCCCGCGCGGCGTTCAGGCTGTGCGCCAGCGACGAAAGGATCTCGTCCTGCCGCCGGAACGCCTCAAGCGCGCGGAATCCGCAGAGGATCGTCAGGCGCGTGCCGCCTTTATAACTCTGCGCGTCCATGATCTTTAAGATGCCGATCTCGCCGGTGCGCCTGACATGGGGCGCGCAGCAGGCGCAGACGTCCACGCCGGGGATCTCCACCAGACGCAGCGGCCCGTCGACCTCCTTCTTGCTGCGGTAAGAGATCCTCGCTTCTTCTTCCGCCGTCGGATAGAAGACCGTGACCGGAAGGTCGCGGCAGATCACCTGATTCGCCTTTGTTTCCAATTCCGCGCACTCCGCGCGGCTCAGCCCGCCGTCCACGTCCAGCGTGACCGTGGAATCGCTCAGATGAAAGCCGACGTTGCGATACCCTTTATCGGTGCAGATCAGGCCGGAGAGGATGTGCTCCCCCGTGTGCTGCTGCATAAAGGAAAAACGACGGGCAAAGTCGATCCGTCCCCGCACCTTTTCGCCCGGCTTCAGCGGAGCGTCGGTCCTGTGGATGATCACGCCGTCTCTGATCTTCGCGTCCTTTACCCTGATCTCCTTCCCGTCGTCGGAAAGGAGCACGCCGCGGTCCGCGCTCTGCCCGCCCTGCTCCGGAAAAAACAGGGTCCGGTCGAGGATCACGCCATAGGCGTCCTCCCCGCCGGATCCCTTTTCTTTGTCCGCGTCCCACGCGGTGCAATCGGCTACTGTTGCCGTAAATTCGCTTTGATACGGTTCTTTGTCATACAGGCATATCGTCGCCATGTGTTTCCTTTCTGCGTCCGCCGCGGCGTTATGCCGGTACGGCGACTTCCTCCGGTTCGATATAGATCTCGTGCCACACAAGGAAGACGTAGACCGCCCAGATCTTCCGGCTGTTGTCCGCCCTGCCTTCCTTATGGTCTTTTAAGAGCCTGCGCAGGCCGTCCGTGTCAAAATAGTTCTCCGCAGCGGGGCTTGAGAACGCTTCTTCCACCCGCCGGTAATACGCGTCTTCCTTGAGCCAGACGCGGATCGGCACCGGAAAGCCGAGCTTCTTTTTGTTGGCGGTAAACGCCGGCAGGTGCCGCCGCGCCGCGAGGCGGAACGCGCGTTTCGTGACCTTATCCTTCACGCGGTAGTCGATCGGCAGGTTTTTGATGTAGTCGAAGACCCGAATGTCCAGATACGGCACGCGCGCTTCGAGGGAATGCGCCATGCTCATCTTGTCCGCTTTGAGCAGGATGTCGCCCTGCAGCCAGAAGTTCATATCGATGTACTGCATCTTGGCGATGTCGCTGAGCCCCTCGCACTTGTCATAATACGGCTTGCAAAGCTGCGCGGGCGTGACGCCGGTCAGTTTCGTGCGGAGGAGTTTTTCGCGTTCTTCCACGGAAAAGAGGTTCGCGTTTCCGATAAAGCGCTCCTCGACCGTCTTGCTTCCGCGGATGATAAAATTCTTTCCTTTGAAATCCGGCAGTTTTTTCACCAGAGACGCAAGCGCCCTGCGCAGGCCCTGCGGCAGTTTCTGATAGCCCGCCAGCGACAGCGGCTCGTGGTAGATGTTGTAGCCGCCGAAAAATTCATCCGCCCCTTCGCCGGAGAGGACGACCTTGATGTCCTTCGCCGCGAGTTCGTCCACAAAATACAGCGCGATACAGGACGGATCCGCGAGCGGCTCGTCCATGTAATACATGACTTTTTTTATACTGTCAAAATACTCGTCGCTACCGATGGTCCTTGAGATGTTCTTTTTCCCAAGTTCCTTCGTCAGATCCTCGGCATAGCGGATCTCATTGTACGGGCTCTCCTTATCCAGAAAGCCGACGGTATAGGTCTTTTCTCCCGGAAATTCGGAGACCAGATAACTGGAATCCACGCCGCTTGAGAGGCTCGCCCCCACTTCCACGTCGGCGATCATGTGCGCCATCGTCGACTCGTGCACGACCTCCTCGATCTCGGCGACGGTCTTCTCAAGCGACTCCGGCGCTTTGGCTGGCTGCATGAGCGGATCGTAGTACTGGCGGATCGTCGTCTCGCCGTTTTCGATCAGCATATAGTGTCCGGCGGGCAGACGGTAGATCCCTTTGAAAAACGTCTCCGGCAGGACGGAATACTGGAACGAGAGGTACTGCTCGAGCGCCTCCTCGTTCACCTCGCGCTTCACCTGCGGATATTGCAGGATACTCTTGATCTCGGAAGAAAAAATAAACGTGCCGTCTTTTTTTGTGTAATAGAAAGGCTTGATCCCGAAGAAATCCCTCGCCGCGAAGATCAGATCTTTTTTCATGTCATAGATGACGAACGCGAACATGCCGCGGACCTTCTTTAACAGTTCCACGCCGTATTCCTCGTAGCCGTGGATCAGGCTCTCCGTATCGGCGTTGTTGGAGAAGACGTGGCCCTTTTCCTGCAGTTCCTTTCGCAGTTCCAGATGGTTGTAGATCTCGCCGTTAAAGACGATCACCACATCCTTTGTCTCGTTGAACATCGGCTGCATACCGTGGTCGAGGTCGATAATGCTCAGGCGGCGGAATCCGAGAGCCACCGTATCGTTGACGTACATCCCTTCCTGATCCGGCCCGCGGTGTACGATCGTATCCATCATTTTCCGCAGTACCGCTTCGCGGTCAAGCCCCTCCTTTGTCCTTCCGATAAATCCGCTCACTCCACACATGGTATCCGTTTCCTTTCACACTATGAGATCAATTCCATGAACTCCTCGACCGGCACCGGCCGCGAGTAATAATACCCCTGATAATACGTCGGGTTGAATCTTTGCAGATAATCGCCGAGCTGCGCGTTCTCGATTCCCTCGATACAGATCTCCGCGTCGATGACCTTCGCGCCGCTGACGATGCCGGACACCAGCGCCTGATTGATCCGCTGGCTCTCGATGTCCTGAATGAAGGCGCGGTCGATCTTGATCTCGTCGAGCGGCAGTTCCAACACCAACTGCAGGGAGGCGTTCCCCGTGCCGAAGTCGTCCATCGCGATCCGTATCCCCTTTTCCTGAAAGAATACGATCTGCGAACGCAGGAATTCAAAATCCATTTCGCGGCACCGCTCGGTCAGTTCCAGACAGAGGCCCTCGGCCGGATAATCCGCTTCTTTTAACATGCGTATCACGTCTCCGCCAAATCCGTCGCGCTCCAGCTGCGGCGGCGCGATATTGACGTTGACGATGAAATGCGGCAGGACCGCGCGCATCCTCTTGGCGTCCTCCAACGCGTGGCGGATCACCCAGTTGCCCAGTTCGTAGATCGCCGGATTCTGCTCGATGAACGGCACGAAGCGGTTTGGAGAGACCATGCCGTAGGTCTCCGTCTCCCAACGCAGCAGCGCCTCCGCGCCGACGATCTCCCCGCTGTACGCGTCGACGATCGGCTGGTAAAACAGGCGGAAATGCCGGCAGCCGTTCATGACGTCCTGATAGATCACGCCCAGAAGATCCCGGTCGCTCATCTCGTGCTGGTGCGCCAGCACGTCGAAGAAAACCAGTTCCCCGTGGTAAACGTTCCTGGAGAGGCCAATCACATAACTCAGGTGGCTGTTGATCCTGCCGTCTTCGCCTTTGGCGTAGCCGAAGACCGTCGCGCCGCCCAGCGTCTTGACCGTGACCCTGCGGCCGTCGACTTCCAGCCCGTCGTAGCCGAGTTTTTGAATCTGACGGTAGATCGCCTGCGCATCGTCCTTTCCCGCGTCGCCAAGGCAGACGCCGAAACTCGCGCCGTCCAGATGGTAGACCTGCCCGCGCGCCCCGACGATCTCCTGAATGCCCTCGCCGTAGCAGCGCAGGAGATCTTCGCCCGTCTGCCAGCCGTAGAGCATGTTGATGCTGCTGAACATATCCATCACGAGCAGCATGACGCAGGACTGCCCGTCGTCGATCGTCATGTCCTTGAGGCGGAGCAGAAACGCCGTCTTGCTCGGCAGGTTGGTCACGCGGTCCACAACGTCGGGTATGCCGTAATTTGTGATCGCGCCCGAAAAATAATCCGGTTCGTCGCCCTGCCCTTTGATGATCGTGCCCTCGCAGGAACAGACGACGTAATCGCCCGCGGCGTTTCTGGCGCGGTAGACCAGATCGTGCCGGTCGGTCCTGCCGGAGAACAGATCGTCCAGCGACTTGCGAAACGTCTCGCGGTCGTCGGGGTGGATGCGCTCGATCCAGATATCCTGCACCTGATACATGTATTCACCCGGAAGGTCGAAATCCTCAACCGCGCGCTTGGACCAGCGGGAGACGTTGGTCTGCATATTGGTGAGGAAGAAATAATTTCTTTTGGTGGTGGTGGCGAACACGTCGAAGATCCGGCTGGAAAGGCCGGTGCGGTCCACCTCGTCCTTGTTGAGATATAATTCGCCCGTCATCTGCGAACGGCTTGCAAGGATCTCGTCCACGTCGAACGCCATTCCGCGGTAATCGCGGTTCTTGACCGTTTCGCTGCCCTGATGCGTCTCGTAGAACCGGCGCTTGTCCATATACATCGCCTTTTCCGCTTCACGCTCCACGTCCTCGATATCGGACGGCGCTTCCATCCAGCAGACGCCCATCGCCGCCATCGGGCTCGGCTGCGCGTCTAGGAACTCGCGCAGTTTTTTCGCTTCTCTGGCGAAATGGTCTTTGTTGTAGTATTCCAAAACGACCAGAAATTCATCCCCGCTGATCCGATAACAGTGCCGCGAGCCGTAGAGGTTCTGGATCGCCGTTGCGAACGTCAGAAGATATTCGTCGCCGCTTTTATGGCCGTAATTGTCGTTGACGTATTTGAGCCCGTTGATGTCGGAAAAGATCACGCCGACCGCGTGGCGGTTCATCTGCTCGGCGTATTCCGCGCAGCAACGGGTATAGGCAAGGCGGTTGCACAGGCCCGTCAAAGGATCCGTATGGACAAACTGCTCGATCTGCAGCCGCTGCGCCGCCTGTTCGGTGTAGACCTTGTGGATGTCGCGGACGTAAATGAGCACTTCCTGACGCTCCGGCGTATAGGAAGTCGCGGGCCAGAGTTCGACGGACGCCCAGCGGTATTCGTCGCCGTTTTTGCGGCGGTAGAGAAAGAGCGTGCCTTTTTTGCCCGATCCGACCCACTCGCGCAGATGGTCGAGTTCGAGCGCTTTCTGATAGGTCTGCACGTCGTCTTCGTGGACGTGGCCTTTGCGCAGAAAATCGCGGACCATCGAATCGAAATGCTTATGGCGCACTTCTTCTTCCTGCGTCCTGTCGTTTTTGATGCAGACGTATCTGTTGTTTGTCAGATCGACCTTTAAGATCCGGTAAAAGATCTCGTCGAGCATCATCATGGCGTCCTGAAACGCGTCGCCGTCAAAAATATAGTCCTGTTCCATCTCGCTTCCTGTCATACCGTTCTCCGTTATACCACTTCCTTTGCCATGAACCGATTCTTAAATTCATCGATCGGACACGGCCTGCCGTAATAGTACCCCTGAATATAATCCGGTCCGAGCGCAAGGATCCGTTCGAGTTCTTCCCTATTCTCCACGCCCTCGATAACTTCTTTGATCCCGAGGGAATGTACCATCTCAATGATATGTACGAGAAGATTGCGCTCATAGCGGTTGTGCAGCGCCTTGACCGTAAATTCCCGATCGACCTTTAAGATGTCCGGCTTGAGGCTGCTGATGTTCATGAGGTTGGAGTAGCCGGTGCCGAAGTCGTCGATCGCGATCAGCACGCCGTATTCTTTTAATTTGCGCCAGACGTTGAGCACGGCGCTGTTCTCGTCGAGATAGCCGCTCTCCGTCAGTTCCACAATCACGCTCTCCGGCGAAACGCCGCTGTCTTCGATCGCGTCCACCAGATCCGCGTAGACCGGACTCTTGAGCAGCTGCACATAGGAGAGGTTGATGCTCACTTTGAAATCCGGCTTGCTTTTCTGGCATTCGACGCAGGCTTCCAGCGCGGTGCGGATGATCCAGCGGCCCAGCGGGATGATGAGCCCGCTCTCCTCAAGCTGCGGGATGATCGCATACGGCGAGACAAGTTCCCCGTCCTCCCTGCGGTAGCGGATCAGCGCTTCCGCGGCGTAGACCTCGCCCGTGGACGCGTGCATGATCGGCTGGAAGAACAACTCAAACCCGTGGAAATTCTTGGAAACCGCGCGGCGGAGATCCTGCGTCATCTCGCGGTTTGAAACAAAGCGGTCGTAATCCTTCTGCTCGTAAAAATAGATCTGATTCTTGCCCTTGAATTTTGCCATGGACAGGGCGTACTGGGACAGCATCGTGATCTGGTCGTAATCCAGACTGCCGAGGTCTTCATAGGAGACCACGCCGCAGGAGATCGTGTAGATCGCCTGATAGTGCTGCCGCTCCAGCAGATCGTCGATATGCCGCCGGACGGAGCGGTACAGGCGTCCCGTATCCTTCCGGTCCTTGCTGAGCAGATCGAAGATCAGAAACTCGTCCGAAGGCATCCGGTAAACGAACTGTCCGGGCTGCAGGCAGTCGCGGATCGACTCGGCGACGTCGTTTAAGACGCGGTCGCCGTATTCGTTGCCCAGACGTTCGTTGACGCTCTTGAAATCGTCGATACCGATCCGCAGGATATAGCACTCCGGAAGTCCGCGGAACTGCCGCAGCTGTTCCTTGAAGGCTTCCTCGCTCAACAGGCCGCTGACGTTGTCCGCGATCTGCTTGTCGCCGATCTCGTTGATACAGCCGATCAGCAGGCGGGTCTTTTTGTCCGGCGAAACAATCAGCCTGCCCTGGCAGTTGATCCAGACAGGCCTGCCGGACTTGTCCAGCCAGCGATAACGGAGATTGTGCCATGCCTTTTTCCCCTGAAGGACCATCCGGATATCCTGATTGAACAGTTCGATATCGTCTTTATAGATGAACGAGTATTTTTCCTGTGCAAAGTTTGTAAAGACCTGCCCCGGGATCGCGAAGCGCTCTACCGCGCGTTCCGTGATATAGTAGACGTCCTCCGTAAGATCGTAGATATATAGGTAGTCTTTCATGCAGCTTGCGAAAAGTTCCGCGGAATTTTGAAAAAGCGTAAATGTAAAGTTTTCACTCATTTGTCTACCCCCCCAATCTGTTCATCGGCGTTAGGGATAGCGGCTGCTATCTCTGTCAGTACCCTTAACTATACAATGAAATGGAAGATTTTTCAATAAATCCCGCGCTTTTTCGCAAATTTTTTCGCAAAAAAAGAAGGCTAACTCGCCTTCTCTATCTTCTCTTTGATGTAAGAGACCATGTCTTCTTTTGGAATCCCAAGCGCGAGGGACAACTCCGCGTACGCCTCGTTCTCCGCGGTCCGAAGGTATCTCTCGTCGAGCGCGGTGATCTTTTTGCCCTGCCGCAGGCGCTCTTTCCTGCGGAAATACACGGTCTTGATGACGCTGAACCAGTTGCGGAAATCACAACTGCGCAGCGCGTCCTTGTACTGCTGCTCGCGGTTCCTTTCGTTCGTCACGGAAAGCTGCGCGATCTCCGGCAGTTCGCGAATCAGCGCCTCCGCGTCCTCCTTGGAGATCACCCGGCGCATGACGACCCGCTGGTTGTCCACCGGCGTATAGATCTTATCCGTTCCCGCCGATACCGGAATCAGCACATAATACAGCCGCTTGCTGTCGGACTGTCCCAGATCCAGATGCGTAATGTCCTGCACCTGATAGACGCCCTGACATCCATAGACGATCCTCTCTCCGATCTCATACATATTTTTCACCTCTCACCACACACAAACAAAGCCCGAAGGCAGGTAACTAAATTCTATCACCGTAAAAAAAGAAAAGTCAAGAATGATTTTTCGCTGTTTTTCCCCTTTTTTTGACCCTTTCTTCCGCCACAGACTTCTTTTCTTGCGGCGCGTTTTGTGCTACACTGTAAGTAACGGTTCACAGACATCAGGAATACGCAAAAAGGATAACATATGGTTGTTTACGAATTGTCACAGGTCAAACCGGGAATGTTGACGGCCAAGGATGTATATACGCCCCGCGGGCAGCTCATCGTGCCAAGCGCTTCGCGCCTGAGCCAGCAGATGATCCAGCACATGAAATATTACAACATCGCCACCGTCGCCATCCTGCCAAACGAAGTCTCCCCCGCAAATCCCCTGCGGGAAGAACGCGAAACGAGTTACGAAAACCGGATCCGCAACAATAAAGAATTTTTACACTTCAAACAGGAATACAGCCAGAGTATCAGCCTGTTCCAGTCCCATCTGGAGTCTTTCCTCTCCGGCGAAGGCAGTCTGGACACCGGCCTGCTCCTGCAGGATACGCTCCGCCTGTTTGACAATAACCTCACAACCTTTTCCATGCTCGATATGCTGCACAATATGCGCAGCCTCGACGATTCCACTTACGTCCACAGCATTAACGTCGCCGTGATCGTCCGTCTCCTCGGCATCTGGTGCCATCTTTTACCCGCCGACCTCGACGTCCTGACGTTGAGCGGCCTGCTTCATGACATCGGCAAGACCAGGATCTCCGGGGATATCCTCTGCAAACCGGATTATCTGACGGACGAAGAATACGAAACGATGAAAACGCATACGACCCTCGGCTACGAAATGATAAAAGACGCCGATCTGGATCCGCGGATCAAGGACGCCGTCCTTTTGCACCACGAGCGCTACGACGGCAAGGGCTATCCGCAGGGGCTCGCAAAAGACGCGATACCGGAATTCGCCGCAATGGTCGCCATCGCCGACGTCTACGACGCGCTGACCTCGGACCGCTGCTACCGCACCGCGCTCTGCCCGTTTGAAGTGATCGCGATGTTTGAAAAGAACGGCCTCTCGGAGTACCACCCGAAATACATCCTTCCTTTCTTAAAAAACATCGCGCAGACCTATCTGCATCACAAAGTCGCCTTAAACGACGGCAGTTCGGGTGAGATCATGATGATCACCGACCGTATCACGCGGCCGCTGATCCGGCTTGACGACGGAAGTTTTGTCAGCCTTGAAAAACGGCTCGACCTTTATGTGGAGGAGATCCTATAAAAAGCAAAAGAAAGGGGGAATTACTGTGAAGAAAAAATTTGTACTGGATACCAACATCCTTTTGGGCAGCAACGGCCCGCAGGCGATCTTCGGTTTTGAGGACAACGACGTGATCATCACCGGCACGACCCTGCAGGAACTCGACCGCAAAAAGAGCGAACTCGGCGAGGTCGGCTACCACGCCCGCCGCGCCTGCCATATCCTCGAGACGCTCCGCAAGCAGGGCAGCCTGATCAGCGGCGTCGCGCTGGAAGGCGGCGGCCGGTGCTTCGTCGAGCCGGACGGGATCGATAAGGGCCTGCTTCCGAGCGGCTACTCGCTGGAACGCGCCGACAACCGGATCATCAGCGCGTGCCTGTATATCGCGCGCCAGCACCCGTCGGAAAAAGTCATCCTTGTGACCAACGACGTCTCCATGCGCGTCAACGCGTCGATCTGCGGCGTGGAAGTCGAGAACTACCGCAACGACCATATTTCCGCGGCGGAAGAATACAAAGGCCGCAGCGAGCGCGACGTCCCGCGGGAAGTCATCGACGCGCTCTACCGCGACAAACGTATCGACGCCGACGCCGTGCTCTGCGATCCCGCGCCCGTGGAAAACGAATACCTTGTCCTCCGCAGCGACCGCGCCTCCGCGCTCGCGATGTTCCGCGAGGGGGAGATCCGTCTTCTGGAAAACGCCGACCGGAAGGTGTTCTCCGTTTCGCCGATGAACGTCGCGCAGAAATTCGCGCTGCACGCGCTGACGTCGGATGACATCCCGCTGACCATCCTAAAGGGAAGCGCCGGAACGGCCAAGACCTTTTTGTCCCTCGCCGCCGCGCTGAGCAAGACCTACGGACGCGAGACCTACGACCATATCCTGATCTCGCGCAACAACGTGACTTCGGACGAAGGCTTCGGTTTCCTGCCCGGCGATATCGAAGACAAGATGGGACCGCTCCTCGGCAGTTTCACCGACAACTTAGAGGCGCTGCTGCGCGGCAACAGCAACGAGGATCCCGACCAGATCAAGTTGCAGATCGAAGATATGTACGAGACCGGCGTGATCAAAGTCTTCCCGCTTGCCTATATGCGCGGCCGCTCCATCACCAACAGTTATGTGATCGTGGACGAAGTGCAGAACGCGACGCGCTCCCAGATCCGCGACATCATCACGCGCTGCGGACGGAATTGCCATATGGTCCTCTGCGGCGACCCGAATCAGGTCGACAACCACCTGCTCGACAAGTGGAACAACGGTCTGGTCTACGCTTCCGACAAGATGAAAGGCAGCCCGCTCTGCGCGCAGATCACCTTCACAGAAGAAGAAAGCGTCCGCAGCCCGCTGGCCAAGGACGCTCTCAAGCGTATGGATTTCTGATCGGTTTTACGCGTTGTTCAACTCGTCCGCCTTCTGCTTTTCAAAGAAGCGGTCGACTTCGGCGACGATCCGGGCCGGTTCCATGGTCTTTAAGAGATAGCCTTCCGGCTTGAGCGCCATGACTTTGACGACGCTTTCCTTGTCGTCCTTGCCCGTCAGAAAGATCACCGGCACGTCGGAAAATTCCGTTTCGCTGCGGATCATCTCGAGCACCTGCCGTCCGTCCACGACCGGCATCTCATAGTCCAGCAGCACCAGATCCGGCCGGTTCGTCGCCAGATACTTGATCGCCATTGCGCCCGAATTGGCGAGAATGACCTGATAGCGGTCTTCCAGCCACGCTTTCACGTTGCGCAGCATTGCGCCCGAATCATCTACGACCAGCACCTTCTTTTTGTTCTGTACGCCGAATTTGCTGACGTAACTCTCGATGGCCTCGACCAGTTCATTGACGTTCACCGGCCGCTCAAAGAAACGGCGCACGATATGCTTCGGGATCATAGCGCCGATCTCGTCCATCTCCTCAGAACTTCCCACGACAAAGATCGGCACCGCGTTCTCCGCCGCGCGGTCTTTCAGATAGATCAGGGCCTGCTGCTGTTTCGGCAGTTCCTCGTCCCCGTAGATCAGATAGGCGGCCGCCTTGTCGTCCGTTTGGCTGATCGCGTCGGTGTCCGCGCGCACGATATCGACCGTAAAACCGGCTTCTTCGAGTTTTGTCTGCAAAGACAGCATCATATATCCCTGCGTCTCCGCTATGATGACCACTGTGCCTTTTTGATTTCCCATGTTTTCACCCCATGTATGTTTACTGCTGCCCGCCGAGGCGTCCTGCCATCCGGCGGCAGATCTTCATCACGTCTTCCATCGCCACGTCCGCGACCATCGCGCGCAGATCGTCCATATCCGACATACACGATTCCGGCAGGCGGTACGTCTCAAGTTCCGCCATCGCCTCGTCGACGCCGTCCAGATCGAAGGCGTCCATCGCGTCGGCGATCCGGTTCAGAAGACCGACCAGCGTTTCGTCGTCCGCTTCCTTGAGCGTATCGATATCGACCGCTCCGTAAGGACGCAGGATCTCCTTGTAACTCCGATAATATTCTAATACCGCCGGCGTCTTTTCATCAAGTGTTTTTTTGTCCTCTTTGTCGCCAAGCGCTTCCAGTTCGCGGAACTGCTCGGAAAGTTCGAGCGCGCCGATCATCCGCGACGTCGTTTTTAAGGCGTGCACCTCGATCGTGTAATCGCGCAGCATATTATCCGCCAGACACTTCTCGATCTTGGTCGCCTTAATGTTGATCATCTTGTAATAATCGCCCAGAAGTTCCATGTATAAGTTGAGGTCGCCGCAGGCTTTGACGCCCTCCGCCACATGCAGCCCGTCGATCTGCGGCAGGGCTTTGGTTTCTTTTTCCGATCCGGCAGGTTTTTTTTCGCCCTGCGCCGTACCGCTCTGCGCCGGATCGCTCTGCGCCCGCACGATCTTTTCCTTCGGGAGGTACTGATACAGTTTTGAGGCGATCTCTTTCATCTCGATCGGCTTGGCGACAAAATCATTCATACCCGCCGCGACAAATTCCGCCTTCGCGCCCGACATGGCGTCCGCCGTCAGCGCAACGATCGGCAGGCTGTCGGCATACTTGCCGCCGAGCGCGCGGATATGCTGCGTCGCCTCGATTCCGTCCATGACCGGCATCATATGATCCATAAAGACAAGGTCGTAGTCTTTTTTCTGCACAAGCGCGACGGCCTGTTTGCCGTCCTGCGCCGTATCGATCTGCATATGGAACGGATCCAGCAGCCCGACCGCGACTTTGAGGTTCATCTGATTGTCGTCCACGATCAGGATCTTTGCCTCCGGCGCGCTGAAACTGATTCCGTCGGCGGACGCGCGGAAACCGGCCTGCGTCTCCCGCTTGATCGCTTGGCAGAAGTTCAATGAATACAGCGGTTTGTTGATGACGGTCACGCGCTCATCATGCAAGGTCTCCTGCATCGGGTTCTGCAAAACGCAGACCTGAGAGCCCGCCTTATCAAGAAGCGCTTCGGCCTCGGAAGAAAACAGGCCGCTGTCGGTAAAGAAGAAGTCCGCCCCCGTATCCATCCCGCGCTCGGCGGCAAAGCCGTAATCCTCTGCCAGTTGGGCGAACGCGTTTTCCAACGTCTGCGAGGAGAACAGATACGCGATCCGCAGCGGCCGCTTTTCTCCGTCCTCCGCGCGCACCGCCGCAAAACTCTCCGGAATCTGCGCCGCGGGCTCGCCGTCCTCCACCTTCTGCCATGCGGTAAAGTGGAAATCGCTGCCCTCGCCGTAGACGCTTTCGACGCCGATCTCGCCGCCCATCATCTCGACCATTTGCTTGCTGATCGCCAGCCCGAGGCCCGTACCCTCTTTGGAATGGTTCTTCTTGCTGTCGACCTGCGAGAAGGATTGGAAAAGTTTTCCCAAGTCTTCTTCTTTGATTCCCTGTCCGGTGTCGCGGACGGAGACGTAGAGTTTGACCCTGCCCTCCTGCCGCTTGACCACGCGCAGTTCGAGCGTGACGCTGCCTTCTTCCGTGAATTTGACCGCGTTGTTTAAGAAATTGATCATGATCTGCCGCACGCGCAGCCCGTCGCCGATCAGTTTTTTGGGCAGCGCCGGATCGATATGGAACAGAAGTTCCACCTTCTTTTCGCCAAGCCTCGTTAAGAACATCATGCCGAGGTCGCTCAGCAGCGACATCGGTTCATACACATCTTCCACCAGTTCCATCCGTCCGGATTCGATCTTGGAAAAATCCAGAATGTCGTTGATGATGCCTAACAGCGCGTCGCCGGAATTTTTGATGTTGTTCAGATACATCTGCTGCTCCGGATCGACTTCGCTGCGCAGCATCATCTCCGTCATGCCGACGATCGCGTTCATCGGCGTGCGGATCTCATGGGACATATTGGAGAGGAAGGCTGACTTGGATTCGTTGGCCGCCTCCGCCGCCTCGACCAGCTGATGCTGCTTTGTTACGTCCACCATGATCAGGCTGTGGCCCGCCACCTTCGGTTTGTGGCGCTCCCGCTGGTACAGGGTGGAGACCTTTCTTTCGTAATATCTCTCTTTGATCTGCACCTCGTCTCCCGCAGTCAGAAACAGCTGCAGGATCTCGCCGGGAAGGATCTGGTTTTTGCGGATATGGCGCAGTTGCGGGAATACTTCCCGCGCATAGTGGTTCGCGTCGAGATAGCCGTAATCCGCGTCCGCGATCAGAAAGACTTCGTCGATGTGCTCCAGCACCCATTCCCTTCCTTCGTCGGTAACGGTAAAGATCTCCCCCGCCAGAACAGATAACGACATCACGCATACGACAAGCGCCGACGTGATCGGCACGATATCATACGGGATATCCCAGATAAAGGTCACGGCAAGCGCGGCGGAGATCACGATCTGCGCGCCGATCAGCTTCAAAAGATTGTGCTTTTCCGTTTTGTTGTTTGTCACGAACACGCGGAAAAGCGTATAGCCCAGCGTGACGGCCAGCGCGGTCGCAATGATCCCGTAACGGATCTGATACAGCGCGCCGCCCTGCATCTCGACCTGATAGAGCCCTATCATATTGTCCATCTGGATCTGCACGTCGCCCATCATCTTCTGCGCGTGGCTGCCGAAAAGTTTTTCCACGCTCTGCAGATCTTCGTTGAGTTTTTCACCGCCGCCCGCGGTCGTGTATTCCTTGACCCACATCTGCGGGATCTCGACAAGTTCATAAACCGGCCACAGCCATACGATGGCCGGCGGCACTTTGACGTACTGGTATTCCCAGATAAACAGGATAAAGAAAAAGTAAAAGAAGGAAATGGACACATACTTGACCTTGAACGCAAGCGCCAGCGCGTCAAACTGCGTAAATTCGAGGATCATCAGATAGGCGCAGTTCATCACCGCGCAGCAGACGTTGGCGAGCATCAGGTAGGTCGACGCCCTGCTCTGTACGCGTTGAAGGATAATGATGATACCGATGATCGGTACGAGGATACCGAAGATCTGGATCACATGCAGGAGGACGTTCATGACCTCCTGCGGGATCTGTATAAATTGTACGATTTCGTTTTCCATCTTTTGTCTCTCCGTTTGTCAGGGCTAGCGGTACGTCTGCATCGCTTCTTCCATCGTCATGCCCTTATCGATCGCCTGTTTTCTCTTTCGGTTGATCTCCTGAATCTCCGCCATCCTTTGGCCGGTCAGTTCGTAATTCTTCATCGCGAGAAGCGTCAGCGCCCACGCCGCCATCGGAATGACGCAGAACAGGATCAGCACGACCGTGCTCATGCCCGGCGAATACGGCGTGTCCGCCGTCGGCAGGTTGTTCAGGCCGATCGCGGAAACGGAAAGCCCGACCACGGTCGCGGCAAGGGACGACACGAGTTTGTCCACCAGAGAGAACAGCGTTCCCATAATGCCCGGAATGTACTTGCCGGAGCGGTAAGTCTCATAGTCGGAACAGTCCGCCACCATCGGGATCGGCATATCCGCCGTCGCATAGTACGCGCCGTAACCGATGCCGAAGAAGATGATGAATAAGACGGTATAGAGATTGATGTGCAGGCTGCCGGCCTCAAACAGCGTCAGGTTGACGGCTGGGCTTCCCTGCTTCCATAACATCAAAAGGACAAAGACGCCGACATAGCAGATCAGGGCCACCGAAACATAGCGCATCAAAGACGCCTTCTGGCCTTTCTTCTGCGAGGTGCGCACTGTCAAAAGGAAGAACGGCACGGAGCAGACGTAGCCCAGCACCATCATCGGAAGGTAGAGCCCGTCGTAATTGCCCATCATGCAGCCGTAGAGCATACACAGCACCGTCGTATTCGTCGCGATCGACAGCGCGAGTTTGCAGCCCGCGCCCGCGACCATGAGCCGCTGCATCGGGTTGTTGTTGCGGATGATCTCCAGATACTCGGACAGTTTGACTTTTTCCTGCCTGCTGCCGCTGATACCAAAGTACTTCGAGCAGTCCTTCTCCCAGATACCGACGATCGCGAGCAGTGTCAGCACGAACGAGATCGCGATCCCGATCGGCGCGAGCACGCGGTAAAACTCGGCGCGTCCGTAATCAGCCACGTTGGCGCGCAGGATCGGCGCGAGGAACTGCATAAGGCCCATACCGAGCATCGAACCGACGGTATTGAAGATCGTAAAGAGCGGCCGCTGCTTCGGATCGTTCGTCAGCACCGTCTGTCCGGATCTCGTGCAGGAGGTCTGGAACGTGTAGCCGATGACCCAGATAAAATACAGCAGGATGAACATGCAGTAGCGCAGCCACATCTTGTCCTCCGGTATAAACGGCGTGAACAGATAGAGCGCGATGATGGAAACGGCCATAATGATATTGCCGATCAGCATGAACGGCCGGAATTTTCCAAATCTGCCGTTCGTCCTGTCCATCAGCGCCCCGATGATCGGATCCGTGATGGCGTCGCACAGGCGCATCCCCGTGACCATGAAGGACGCGAAGACCGCGCCCAGCGCCAATACATTGGAACCGAAGGTCGCAATGTAGGAAAGCACCAGAACATAATATACGTTCGTCGCGCCGTTGTTAAGCGGGAACAGTACCAGTTGATACGTCTTCGCGCGGTTGACGCCGTCGTCCGCCGCGATGTTGTCTTTTCCCATAAGTTCTCCTTTCCGCTATACCCAGTTTGCACTCTTTTTCCGTTTCTTTTCTAATTTGTACCGCTTCGGATCGCGTTTTCTGACAAAGACGGCTTCGTCCGTGCAGCCGTCGCTCTCCGCGCGTATCAGGTTCTTCCCTTCTTCCAGAGCAACCGAAAAGACAAAGACGTGATCCGCCTTTTTTTCTTCCCAGAGCGCGCCGTTGACGTATAGCCTTACGGCCGATCCGTTGGCGTAGACCCTGACGCGGATCCGCTTCCTGCCGCGCTCCTCAAAACGCTTGCTGCAGATATGCACCATCGGTTCCGGATTCCAATAGGATTTGTAAAGATAAAAACTGTCTTTTTTGATCTTCCGGTCAAACGTGACCATGCCCTTATGGTTCATGCCGGGCTCACCGCCCTGATCCCGCGCGTCCGCCGCGAAGTCGAACATATTCCAGATATGCGTCGCCCACAGCCACGGAAACCGCCGGAAACAGCGGATCATATATTCATGATAATGCGCCTGATATTCCTCCGTGTGGTCGCCCCTGCGCGGCAGTTCGCTGTGCAGATTCGGCATCCCTTCCGCGCCGTACTCCGAATAGCCGAGGCAGCGGTTCAGATAGCACAGATGGAACAGGAAGAAAAAGATGTCGTTCAAAAATCTGCCCGGCACATACCAGCCGAGGTAGAGGTTGTAACTCACCAGATCGGAGATATGCACGACGCGTCCGAACGGGTTGCACATCGCATAGCAGGCCAGCGTCGTCAGGCGGGTCTTGTCGTACCTGTGGCAAAGGTCGTTCAACTGCCGGTGGTTGTCCAGCATATCCCGACGGTCCTTCGTCGAGATCGTGATCTCGTTGGAGAGCCCCCATGTCACGATGGACGGATGGTTGTAATTCTGAAGGATCAGTTCTTTCATCTGCGAGAGCGTGTTCGCCCTGCCATTTGGCATATGTTCGGAGATATAAGGGATCTCCGCCCAGACCACCATGCCCTCTTTGTCGCACAGATCGTAAAAATACTGATCGTGCTGATAATGCGCGAGACGGATCGTGTTGGCTCCCATCTCGCAGATCAATTCCATATCCCTTGTATGGTTTTCCCGTGAAATGGCGTTGCCCAGCCCCTTATAATCCTGATGGCGCGAAACGCCGTGCAAAGGGTACGGACGGCCGTTCAAGTAAAAGCCGCTGCGCGAATCCGCATGGAACGTCCGTATGCCAAACGGGCTTTCCACGGAATCAACGGCCTCATCGCCGCGGTAGAGCGTCACGCGCGCGGTATAGCAGTAGGGATCCGTCCGTCCGTCCCACAGATGCGGATCCGGCACGGACAGTTCCGCGGCCGCCCGACGGGACGCATCCGCCCCGTCCGGCGCGACCACGTTTTCCCTGACGTCTTCCCAGACAAATTCTTCTCCGGCGACGCGGCATTCCGCGACCGGCTCTCCTTCCTGCCCGCGCAGTTCCACACCGACGCTGACGTCGCTTCCGTCCGAGCAGTAAAAGGCTTCTACCTTAACGTTCGCGCCCTGTTCCGTTACCGACGGCGTGACCAGAAGTCCGGGCATCCCGTAATACAACAGTTCAAAATGGTCTTTGTTCACGATCAGCAGACGGACGTCGCGGTAGATTCCGCCGTAAAACGTAAAGTCCGCCTTCTGCGGATAGACGCGGTCGTTGACCGAATTGTCCGCCTCGACCAACAGCTCGTTCGTCTCCTGAAGGCCGTTTGTGATCTTGAAGCGGAACGTGGAATAGCCGCCGTCGTGCGCGCCGATCTTCCTGCCGTTGAGCCAGACGGCAGCCGACGCGTTCACCCCGCAAAATTCCAGATAAACGTCTTCCGTCTCTTTCGCGAAGTCCGGGCAGGCAAACGTTTTCCTGTACCGGCCCGTACCGCGGTAATAATCGTTACCGCCGTCCTGCCCGTCTTCGGCGTTCCATGTATGCGGCAGATCGACGTCGATCTCCGGCCGGTCCGCGATCTGAAACTTCCATGCGTTGTTGATATCGATCGTCCTTCTCAAGATGCCCCTCCCTTTTCAACCGCTATTTTTTCGTGTCTCTTTTGTACGCCCGATAGGTTTCCGACTGTTTGAACTTATGCTTCCTGATCAGATATACGGCCAGAGAACCTGCGTATAAGCACAGGAAGATGATCATGATCATGCGGATCTGCGTTACAAGGTGCAGTTCTTTTGCAATGACTGTCGTGTTTTCTCCGATCCCGTTCATCGCGACGGAATTTGCGATCGCGTACAGATCGTGATGGCACGCTTCCCGCATGGCCGCTACCACGACCGGATCGTTTTCATAAGACGGAAGTTCGTCGGTAATGTACGGAAGCATCGCGTCGAAGGTCGATACGCCGCCCGCCATCATCGCGTCCACGCCGTTGACGTAGCGCGTCAGGACGTTGTCCGTGATCGACAGGCCGCGGCTTCCCCATTCGCCGCGCAGGATGCCGCTCATCAGTCCCTTGTTGCCGCCGGACCATACCGCGCCCCAGCGGGTGTAAGCGACCATAACGCCGCCGCCGTCCGCTTCCTCAATCGGCGCCTGAAAGGCCTTGAGATAGATCTCTCTCGCCGCCTGCTCCGGAAGCCATACGCCAAGACCGAGGCGGTCCTGTTCGCAGTCGTTTAAGGCGAAGTGCTTCATAACGACATGCACGCCCTTTCTCTCGATCGCCGCCACTTCGTATTTGCTCATTTCTCCGGACAGGAAACCGTCCTCGGAATAGTATTCAAAGTTCCTTCCGCCGAACGGAACGCGGTGGATGTTGTTGCCCGGACCGTACAAAACGGTGATGTTTGCCGACAGGCAGTTGTTTCCGATCACGCGTCCGATCTCCTCCATCAGTTCCGTATTAAAGGTCGCCGCCATCACGTCTTCCGACGTAAACGCCGTCGCCGCCATTTCTGAGGAATCCGCTCCGAACAGGGAAGCGGTCAGACCCTGCGGGCCGTTCTCGTCTCTCGTGCCCGGCGCCTGTACGGACTCGACCGGCATCGTCCAGTGGAACGAATCGCCGATCAGCGCGACCATCTCGTTGAAAGTCAGCTGATCCAGCAGCGCTTCCCACTGCGGATCGTCATAGTCCAGATCGATCATGTCATAGAGCGTCAATTCCTGCTCGGCGCCGAGCGTCGGCATCTCTGTCTGTTCATAGTCCGCCGGATCGTACCGCACCAGCTGCAGATCGTCGGTCAACTGCTCCGTCAGCGCGATCTTCACCGTCTCGGAAGGCCATGTGCCGCTCCAGTCGCTGCGGCTCAGGTAGACGATCTTCTGATCGCTGCCCGCATAGAGATTCAGATCGGAAGCGTTCAACTGGTTCGTGATCGGCGTTCCGTTTGCGGAAACCGCGTAGGTCGTAACGTCAAGCGTCGGATTGTTCCATTTTGCGGTCAGGGAAGCGTCGCCTTCCGCGTCCATGCCGTCAGCGGCCGTATAGCCTTTGGCGGCGAGGATGTTGTTGACCGCGTCATGCGCATCCCTTGCCGCGGTGAAATAGTAATCCCCCGCGTCCATGATGTAAGTCTCCGCGCCGTAAGCGTCGTAAGAAGCGATGTCCGCGCCGTCCACCTCGATCGTAAGTTCCTCGGATTCGCCCGGCGCCAAGAGTTTTGTCTTTGCAAAGCCGCAGAGCGCGACGGACGCTTTCTCTACGTTGTTTTCCTTGTCATACTCGGTATAAGGCGACTGCACATAGATCTGCACCGTCTCCTTTCCGGCGTAAGTCTTTCCTTCGTTCGTGACCGTCACATGCACCGTATAGCGGTGGGTATTCTCGTGATAGGTCATATCGAAGCCGTCATAGGCAAACTGCGTATAACTCAGCCCGTGGCCGAACGGGAAGGCCACGGTATCCGCATAGACGAAATCGCCCGCGTTGCCCGTGCCCATGACGCCGTCCTCGTAACGGGTCTCGTAGTATTTGTAGCCGACATAGATCCCTTCCTGATAGATCATATAGGTGTCCGCGCTGTCCGGAATCGAAGAAAGATCCCCGTCGTAAGCCACCGGCGTAAAGTTCGCCATCGCCGGAGAAGAATAGTTGTCGTAGCAGTAGGTGTCGACCAGACTGCCGGACGGGTTCACCTCGCCGGAGAGGATCTGCGGGATCGCGTTGACGCCGCTGATACCCACGTCGCCGATCCAGAGCGCCGCGTCGACCCCATAGGTATTATCCTTCAAAAAATCCACCTGCAGCGCGTTGGCGGAATTGATCAGTACGATGATCTTTCCGATCTTTCCGTCTTTTTTCATGGAAGCGATCTCGGAGAGCATTTCCCGCTCCGTATCGTCCAGCGCCAGATAGTTGACGTCCTGATAAGAAGCATCCGAACCTTCGCCGCCCACGCGCGAGAGCACCACGATCGCCGCGTCGCCGTAATCGTCCACGGAATCGATGACCTCATCGCTGTAAACGTCCCACGGCACCTCGGAAACGCTTGCCGCCGTCGTCGTAACGATACCGCCGCGGCTCGGCAGATAGTCGGCTGTTTCATCGCTCAGATAGAAGTCCCAGAGCGTTTCGTTGACCGAAAAGCCCGCGTCCTCCAGCGCGTCCTTCAGCGTATCCGCGGACGCCGCGTCGATATTGCCTGAGCCCGTGCCTCCATAGACCAGATTGACGCTGGAATTGGAGAACAGGCTGAGCGCCGCGCCTTTCTTCAGCGGCAGCGCTTCGTCCTCGTTCATCAGAAGCGCCGCGCCTTCCGCTTCCACCTGACGGCAGAGTTCCTCGCCGTATTCCGCCATTTCCTCGACGTCCTGAAAGTCCGAAGTAAAATACTGCGCGTTCGCGTCCTCATCCTTCAGATGCCAGAACGTGCCGTTCACCCGCGCGGCGATCGTATTGTCGAACACCGAGCAGACCAGATAGGCGATGACGAAGACGACCGCGAAGACGCCGGAAAAAATCGTCAGACCCCTCCACGGCCGTACCGCCAGATGCCTTGCCCGTTTCATTTCTTTTTTGCGGGCGCGTTTTTCTTTTCTGTCCATACCTTCTCCTTCCGTAAAAAACGTTTCCCTTCCCCCAAAGGGAAACACCGCTGTTATATAGTTATACTGTACCTTCTTTTTGCCCTTTTTACAAGTATTTGATTTTTGGACTGTTAAAATTCCTCTTTTCTTAGTAGAATAGAGATAAAGAACAACGGAACCAAAATAGGAGGTAGGTTTTATGAGGGT
Source organism: uncultured Lachnospiraceae bacterium (assembly GCA_947589155.1). Taxonomy (GTDB): domain Bacteria; phylum Bacillota; class Clostridia; order Lachnospirales; family Lachnospiraceae; genus Pararoseburia. Next base: position 55,330 of record CANQBH010000007.1, read on the forward strand.
TTACACAACAGACAAGATCAGAAACGTGGCGCTGCTCGGACACAGCGGCTCCGGAAAGACGTCCCTTGCCGAGGCCATGGCGTATCTGGCCGGCATTACCGGACGCATGGGCGCTACGGAAAACGGAAGCACCATCAGCGATTACGATCCGGAGGAGACCGGACGGCAGTTCTCCATCTATACGTCCGTGATCCCGATCCCGTGGGAAGACTGCAAGATCAATATTTTAGACGCGCCGGGCTATATGGACTTCGTCGGCGAGACCGAAGAAGCCGTGTCCGCCGCCGACGCCGCGATCATCGTGGTCTCCGGCAAATCCGGCATTGAATCCGGCACGAAAAAAGCGTGGGAACTTTGCGAGCGCTACCATCTGCCGCGCATGATCTTTGTTACGGAAATGGATATCGACAACGCGAGTTTCCGTCAGGTCGTCGAAGACCTGCAGGCGCTCTACGGAAAGAAGATCGCGCCGTTCCATCTGCCGATCCGCGAGAACGGACAGTTCGTCGGCTATGTGAACGTGATCCAGCAGAAGGCGAAGGCGTGGAACGATAAAGGCGGCGTCGACCATATCGAAATGCCGGAATACTCCAAAGCCAACCTCTCGATCTGCCGCGACGCCCTTGTGGAGGCCGTGGCGGAGACCAGCGAAGAATTTCTCGACCGCTTCTTTAGCGGGGAGGAGTTTTCCGACGACGAGATCCGCTCCGCCCTGCGCGTCAACGTGCTCGACGGTTCCATCGTGCCCGTCCTCATGGGTTCCAACACGATGGCGCGCGGCGTCTACACGCTGCTGGCGGACATCGTCAAATATTTCCCGTCGCCTGACAAACGCGAACTTGCCGGTATCGATACCTCAAGCAACGAAGTCTTTCAGGCCGACTACGACTTCGCCAAAGCAAAATCCGCCTACATCTTCAAGACCATGGTGGATCCGTATATCGGAAAGTATTCCCTGATCAAGGTCTGCTCCGGCGTCCTGAAGCCGGACGACGTCCTCTTTAACTACCACCGCGACCTTACGGAAAAGATCGGGCGGCTCTATGTGATACGGGGAAACAAGACCGAAGAAGTCACGGAACTGCACGCCGGCGATATCGGCGCGCTCGCGAAACTGAGCGGTTCGCGCACCACGGATACGCTCTCCACAAAGAACAAGCCCGTCACCTACATCCGCACGTCGCTCTCCAAGCCGTATGTTTCCATGCGCTGCGTCGCAAAGAAAAAGGGCGACGAAGACAAACTCTCGCAGGCGCTCGCGAAGATCATGACCGAAGACCTGACCCTGCGTCTTGAAAACGACAATGAAAACGGACAGACGCTCCTCTACGGCATCGGCGACCAGCACCTTGAGATCGTCCAGAGCGTCCTGCTGCATAAATATAAAGTAGAGATCGAACTGAAGCGTCCGATCGTGGCTTTCCGCGAGACCATCCGCAAGAGTTCTGACGTGGAGTTCAAATACAAAAAACAGACCGGCGGGCACGGTCAGTACGGTCATGTCAAGATGAAGTTTGAACCGCTCGGCGATCTGGAGACGCCTTACGTCTTTGAACAGACCGTGGTCGGCGGCGCCGTGCCGAAGAATTATTTCCCTGCCATCGAAAAGGGCGTGGCCGAATCCGTGAAAAAAGGCCCGCTGGCCGCTTATCCGGTCCTCGGTATCAAAGCGACGCTCTACGACGGTTCTTACCATACGGTAGATTCTTCGGAGATGGCGTTTAAGATCGCGACGAAACAGGCGTTCAAAAAAGGCGTCCTCGCGGCCGATCCGATCCTTCTGGAGCCGATCGCCACGCTGAGCGTCATTGCGCCGGAGAACTTTACCGGCGACATCATGGGCGATCTGAACAAGCGGCGCGCCAGAGTCATGGGCATGAATCCGCTGGAGCAGGGATTGCAGGAGATCGTCGCCGATATCCCGTACCTCGAACTCTACGGCTATAACACCAGCCTGCGCTCGATCACGAGCGGCAGCGGCACCTTCTCTTATACGTTCGCACGCTATGAACAGGCGCCGGACGACGTCGCAAAACGGCAGACGGAAGAACGCGCCGGAAAACTGAACGAGGCGGAGGATTAAAGATCCTCCGTCCCCATCAGATGATCGAGGAACTGCTGCGCCGTGCGGCCGCTGATGCCGCCATGGCTCAGTTCCCATTGATTTGCCTTTTCTTTTAATTCCTCGTCGCTGATCTTGTCTTCTGAAATGCCCTGTCTTCTTGCCAGAGCGATGACCATTGCGAAAAACTCTTTCTGCGTCGGTTTGGAAAAACTGATCGTAACGCCGAACCGGTTCACCAGAGAGAGTTTTTCTTCCATGGTGTCGGAGCGGTGGATCCCGTTCTGCACTTCCACGTCGTTGCGGTCGTTCCACGTCTCTTTGATCAGATGCCTGCGGTTGGACGTGGCGTAGATCAGGATATTTTCAGGCCGCGTCTCCACGCCGCCTTCGATCACCGCCTTTAGGAACTTGTATTCCGTTTCAAATTCCTCGAAAGAAAGATCGTCCATATAAATGATAAAGCGGTAATTCCGGTTCTTGATCTGCGCGATCACATCCGAAAGATTGCGGAACTGGTGCTTATAGATCTCGATCATCCGAAGGCCCTGCGGATAAAATTCGTTGACGATGGCCTTTACGCTCGTGGATTTTCCCGTGCCGCTGTCGCCGAACAAAAGGACGTTGTTGGCTTTGCGGCCTTCGACAAACGCTCTGGTGTTCTCCGTGAGTTTTTTCTTTTGGATCTCGTAGCCGATCAGGTCGTCCAGCATGACCCTTTCCATGTTGTTGATCGGAAGGAACGCCACGCCGCCTTCCTGCCGCTCGCGGATCCGGAAGGCTTTGTTGAGCCCGAACATGCCGACCCCGTGGTCGCGGTAAAACGCGGTCACAAGGTCAAAAAAGGCGTCCTCGTCCTCCGCCGCGGAAAGTTTTTCACTGAGCGCGCGGATCTTCTCGCTGACGTTTTTGTTGTAGAAACTTTCCCTTTTGCCGATGGCGCGATAGTCGCACAGAAGGCTGAAACAGTCGATCCCCAGTTCTTCCTCGATCACGGAAAAATCATAGTGGAACAGGCGGAGGAACACGCCGAAATCGTTCTTCGCAAAGCGGTTCACGCTGCCGTCGCTTGCTCCGGTCTTCTCGCAGGTCAGGCTGAACGGGTTTTCGTTCATCGCCAGATAGAACGTTAAATAATTCTGCCAGAGATTGCCGTCAAATCCGTATGCCGTCGCGGTCTCTAAGATCCGGCGGACCTGCGTGTAGACGGCCTGCGTCAGTTCCGAACGGCTGCCGTTCTTATGATGGAACCGACGGAAGATCTCCCCGAGCTGATACAGGATCTCGTCCTCCGGCATGGAGCCGTAAAGAATGAGTTTGGAAAGTTCACGGTACATACGCTCCTCCTCTCAGGTCATGTTATTCGTAACGCAGCGCGTCGATCGGGTTCAGTTTCGCCGCTTTGTTGGCGGGATGATAGCCGAAGAAGACGCCGATCGCCATGGAAAATCCGAGCGAGATCAGAATGCTCCGCAGAGAAGGCGTCGCGCTCGCGCCGACATAATCCGCCGCCGCGATCCCGCCGAGACACCCGATCACGATCCCGATCGCGCCGCCGATGATACAGATCACGATCGATTCGATGATGAACTGGATGCGGATGGAACTGTTCGGCGCGCCGAGGGCTTTTCGGGTGCCGATCTCGCGCGTCCTTTCGGTGATGGAGACCAGCATGATGTTCATGACGCCGATCCCGCCGACGATCAGCGCGATCCCGCCGATCAGCGCAATGGCCGTCGTCAGCGTGTTCATGATCGATTCCATGATGGACACCATCGAAGACAGGCTCATTGCCTGCACCTCAAAGTCACGGTTGTTGCGGTAGAGATTGTCGAAGAAATCCTCGATCTGCGCCGCGAGTTCATCGGGATTCTGTTCCGGATCCACCACAACGGTCAGGCTGCGGTAGCCGGACGTGTGGTTGATCGCCTGCGCCGTCTTCAGCGGGATATAGAGATCGGTCGTGTCCATCCCGCCCATATAGTACGCCATCATCGCCGCGCCACCGGTCTCGTCTTCCGGCTCGCTGTATACGCCCTCGATGATGAAGTTGTAGTATTTGTCGTCTATGGCCGTCGTGATACGGCTTCCGACGGCGGCCTCGGCGCTCCCGTCAAACAGATCGTCCAGCGCGTCTTCCGAGAGCAGCGCCACATACGCGCCGTCGGTCAGGTCGCGCTCGCTGAAATAATTGCCCTGCAGAATCTCGAGGTCGTTCGCCCAGAAATAGCCGAGGCTCGTTCCCATGACGGAAACGGACGCGGTACGCTCATTATCCTGAATCTCGCCTGCGCCCACGCTCTCCGTCACCGAATACGTCTCGATCGCATCGCCGAACGCGTCTTTAAGGCTTTTTAACATATCGGTCGTGATATAGTCTTTGTCCGTCGGCTCTTTTTCTTCCTCGTCGTCGCCGAAGTTCATTCCCCACAGGGACGCCGTGTCTTCTTCCTCGTCTTCCGGCCGCTGCTGCAGGGAGAGAGTGATATTGTTCGCGCCGAGGGCGCTCATCGACTCCGTGACCGTCGCCGTCACCGAATCGCCGACCGTCATGATCGCGATGACCGAGGCGATCCCGATAATAATACCGAGCATCGTCAGGAGCGCGCGCATTTTATTGGCGCGCAGGCTGAACAGCGCCAGACGGATATTCTCATACAGCATCGTCATCCGTTTCCCCTCCTCTCGCCGATCACATTGCCGTCGCGGATCGTGATGATACGCTCCGTTTCTTCCGCCAGTTCCGGCGAATGTGTGATGAGCACGATCGTCTTTCCTTCTTCATCGTGCAGTTTGTGAAACAGGTCCATGACCATCCGCCCTGTTGCCGAATCCAGCGCGCCGGTCGGCTCGTCCGCGAGAATGATCGCCGGATCGTTCGCCATGGCGCGCGCGATCGCCACGCGCTGCTTCTGGCCGCCGGAGAGTTCCTCCGGCAGATGCTTCATCCGATCCTGCATGTCCACCATTTTCAGAAGTTCCTTCGCCCGCTCGATCCTGCGCCGCCCCGGGACGCCCGCGTAAAGCATGGGCATTTCTACGTTTTTGAGCGCGTTGGTCTTCGAGATCAGGTTGTAGGTCTGGAAGACAAAACCGATCTTGCGGTTGCGGATCTTGGAGAGTTCGTTGTCCTTCGCCGCGATCATGTCAACGCCGTCCAGCATATACGCGCCCTCCGTCGGCCGATCGAGCGCGCCGATAATGTTCATCAGCGTGGATTTGCCGGAGCCCGACTGCCCCACGACGGCGACAAATTCGCCTTCGTTTACGTTGAACGAGATCCCGTGCAGCACCTCGAGTTCGTTCGGCGTGCCGATATAGAACCGCTTATAGATATCTTTGAGGTCAATGATCGTCCGTCCCATCATACGCCTCCCATGGAGCCGGAGTTGTTGATCATTTCTTCCAGAGAATTGCCGCCCTCCACTTTCGGCAGAAGCACTTCGTCCCCTTCTTTGACGTCCGCGTTCATGATCTCGGTATAGTAATCGCTCTCGATTCCTTTTTCCACGCGAATCTTCTTGGTTTTGTATGTGCCGTCCTCGTTTTTGCCCGTGATCTTATTGATGTAGAACGTCGCGTCGTCGTCATCGGAAAGCACGGCGTTATACGGCACGGAAAGCACGTCCTCGTTTTTCTGTTCAATGATACTGAGTTTTGCGGTCATGCCGATACGGACCCGCTCGTCATTTGTCGTAACGTGGATACGCACGGTAAACGTCACGTCGTCGCTGCCGCTGTTCATGATCGAGCCGCTGCCGTCGCCGAGCAGGCTGCCGAAATCCAGCCCGCCGAGGCTTCCCGAGGAAAGCGTTCCTCCGTCGACGCTGCCCGTCGCCATCGGCGCAACTTCGGTAACAACGCCCTGCAGTTCATCGTCTCCGGTGGCGTTGGTGCGGATGACGACTTCCTGCCCTTCGCGGATATTGTTGATGTCGTACTCGTCGATCTCCGTTGTCACGTCAAAACTGTCAACGTTGTCCACAACGGCGATCGTGCCGCCGTTGTAAGTGTCGCCCACCTGAAGGTTGACCGCCGTGATCAGTCCGCCGACCGGCGCGCGCACAATGGCGTCGTCATACTGCTCCTGCAGGTCGTCCACGCGCTCCTGCTGCGTCTCTCCGGCGTCCTCGGTATTGTCGATGGTATCGCGGTAACTGTCTTCCTGATCGTTGTAGGAATCCCAGATCTGCCGGATACGATTGTCCCTCTGCGCGGCCGCGTCCTGATAGGCTTTTTTCAGCCGGTCCGCCTGACGCCGGTCGCTCTCGGTCTGCCGCGTCAGCGTCGTCACACGCTCGGACGCCTGCACATAGGACGGATCGCTGATCCCCGGCAGCGCCGCAAGGACCTGCTGCGCCTCCGCCAGAGCCGCCGCCGAATCCGCGTGATCCTTCTCGGCCGCCTGCCAGTCCTCGTACGCCTCCGCGATCTGCTCGTCCACATCGGCCAGCGCCTCGTCCCGATCCGTCACCGCCTGATCGAGCCCCCGCTGCGCGCTGTCCCTGCTGCGCTGCGCGCTGTCCTTTGCCGTCTGCAGCGATTCCCGCGCGTCCGCAAGATCGCGTCCGAGTTCCTCCTGATCGAGAATCGCGATCACATCTCCGGCGCTGACCCTGTCGCCGACCTTGACCGCGACCTGAAGCGCCTCCGTTCCCGTCGCCGTGGACGAGATCTGCTCCTCCTCCGAAGCAACGAACGTTCCCGTCGCGGAAATGCTCTGCATCAGAGTCCTCTTTTCTATCACAGCCGTTTCTTCCTCTACGGCCGCTTCTTCCTCATCCCCCCCCGTTCCGACAATGACCCCGATCAGGATCAGCGCCAGAAGAATGCCGATGGCAATGCTGATTTTTTTGTGTTGTTTGATCCACTTCATGTCATATCCCGCCTTTGCATTTTTCTGTCTGTTCTATGGAATACATGGGTATTGTACCACATCACAGGGAATATGGTAAAACGATTTACAATGAAAATACGCAAAAAATCAACCGTAGGAACTACGATTGATTTTACCGCCGTTATGAGATCCCGCGCCGCATTTTGCAAAGGATCTTTTTTTCCATCCGCGACACCTGCACCTGCGTCATGTGCAAAATCTCGCCGATCTGCGTCTGCGTCCTGTTTTCAAAGAAGCGCAGATGGATCAGCTGCTCCTCGACCTCGTTCAACTGCCCGAACGCCTGCTGCAAAAGCTGCCTTTCTTCAATGTCCTGCTCGATCGGCTTTCCTCTCTGCCGGAGCTGATCCACCAGCAGCACTTCGCCTTCGCCGGAATCATAGACGGACTGATAGATAGATTCTACCGGCTTTTCACTGCCCATGGCGAGCACGACGTCCTCCACGCGCAGTCCGGTCTTCTCCGCGATCTCCTCCACCGAATACGACCTGCCGCCGTCGGGAAGCCCGCGGATCTTCTTTCGGTTCTCGACGATCGAGCGGCTTACCTTGATCGGCCCGTCGTCGCGCAGGAAACGCCGGATCTCGCCAAGAATCAGCGGCACGGCGTATGTGGAAAACTGCACGCCGTATGCCGGATCGAACCGATCCACGGCGCAGAGCAGACCGACCATGCCGACCTGAAACAGTTCCTCCCTCTCCTGCGCCGCGTGCGGGAAGCGGCCTACCATGCTCCAGACCAGCGGAATATTGTTCAGGATCATCTCCTCTCTGGCTTCGCTGTCCCCGTTCCTTGCCCGCTCCAACAACTCATACTGCCGCATAACTTTCCCGGTCCCGCATCCTTTTCTTCATCACCACCGTCGTCCCGAGCCCCGGGCCGGAATAAACGTCGAGTTCGTCCATGAACGCCTCCATAAACGCGAAGCCCATGCCCGAACGCTCCAGTTCCGGACGGCTGGTGTAAAACGGCTCCCTCGCCTTGTCTACGTCCGCAATTCCCTGCCCCTGATCCTGTATGTAGATCGTCACGTCCCGCCCTTCGATCTCGCAGGTCATGACGACCTTGCCTTCCGCATCGTCATAGCCGTGGATGATTGCATTGGTCACGGCCTCGCTGACGGCGGTCTTGATATCCGTCAGTTCCTCTACCGTCGGATCCATGCCGACAAGGAACGCGGACACCGTCATCCGCGCAAACGCTTCGTTGATCGAAATGGCATCAAAAGATACCGTCATGTGATTCTTCATTGTCCTCTCCTTCCTTCGGCAGCACCGTGATGATCCGGTTTAATCCCGACAACCGGAAGATCCGCTCCACGCGCGGGTTCAGGTTGACGGCCAGCACCCTGCCTCCGGCAAAAGACAGGTTGCGGCTGCGCCCGATCAGCACGCCGATTCCGGAACTGTCCATAAATTCCGTGTGTGAAAAATCAAAGATCAGGCTCTTAACGTGGTAGGCGTCGATGAGCAGATCCGCCTCCTCCTTTAACTGCTTCGCGCAGTGATGATCCAGTTCCCGCGGCACGCTCACCTTCAGTTTCCCTTCTTCCGTTTCAAATCTGTATTCCATCGCTTCTCCTTTCCCTGCGGTATCTGCGCAAATAAAAAAAGATGTATGACGCTGCATACATCTTTTGTGATCTTATTCGGCCGTGCGCCCGCCGCCCGTCCGGTTTGTATTCTGTCCGTCGTCTGTATCCTGTCCGTTGCCCGCGTCCTGTCCGGTATCGTCCGCGCCCAGAGACGCCAGACGTTCTTCCGCCGTCCGCGCCCACGAGGTGTTCGGATATTTGTCGCGGATCTTTTCATAGATCTCTCCCGCCTGCTCGAACTCCCAGCAGTTCCACAGGCTCTCCGCATATTGAAAGAGCGCGCGGCCGTTTTCATAATCCTCGTTCAGAAAAACGACCTTGGCGTATTCGTCCCGCGCCGTCTGATAATCCCTGCTGTAAAAGGCGTTGTTGGCGGCCGTGTACGAAGCGTTCATCACCTGCGCGTTGACAGCGAACTGCACAACGTCATAGACGCTCTGCCCTTTGGAAGATAAAAGATCGCGGTTCACCTCGGCGATGTCCGCGCCCGCCGCGTCCAGATCGCCCGCGTTGTAATGCTCCTGCGCATCCATAAGTTTTTCATAGGAGCCGACAGCGTCCGCTTTGCCCGTATAATTTTCCAGTTCTTCTTCCAGTTTCTCCACCTGTTTTTTCAGGCTGCCCGCATTGGTCGCGGTATTGGTCAGTTCCTCGTTGGTATCCACCAGCGTTGCCGCCGCGCTCTCCATTGCGCGCTGCCGCACGGTCGGCACGACGAGGAAAAAGCAGATCAGAAGCCCGATGACAAGACCCGCAAAGATATTTCCGATACCGACGCGGGAACCTTCCAGCATATCGCGGAACGAACTGTCCGGCATGACGATCGTATCGTTGCCGTCCTGAAAGGCCACCAGATCGTTTTTCTTTTTTTTCTTTTTGCCGTTGTTCTGCTCTTTTAACTTTTCCCGTACCTCGCGGGAATAGCGCAGCGTGATCGTATTCCTGACGTCGATCTTGTTCGCTGCGTTCAACTCCCGCCGCGCGTCGTTATACTTGCCGTCCTGAATATACAAAAGCGCCAGCAGCTGGTGTCCGGCGACGAACTTCGGATTCATGCCCAGCACTTTCCTTAACTGGATCACGGCCAGATCACGGCTCCCCTGCCTGCAATAGGCGAGCGCCTGATTGTATTTTCTGGTGGTCTGATCCAACTGCTCCAGCATCCCCGGCGTATTCTGGATCTCGTCCAGATAGCGGTCCGCCAGCGGATTGTCCGGTTCCAGATTCTTGCTGAGGACCCACTCGCTCAGCGCCAGCACCGTCTCGCCGATCTCAAAATAGATCAGGCCGAGCAGGTTGCGCGCCTTGGTATTGTATTTATTGTATCGCAGGCTTTCCTTCAGGCTAAGGACCGCGCCCGAAAGATCGGAGACCTGCGCCTGTTCCAGCCCTTTGTTATACAAGGCCTCGGAGCAGCCTAAGATCCGCCGGTAGAGCCTGATATTGCTGCCGCAGTGGGGACAGGTATCCTCGCCGTCTACCACCGTGTTACATACAAAACATTTCATATCCGCTCCTATCTGCCCTTTGCCTGCTCCGTCATCTGCCGCAGAATATCCGTCATATCCGTAAGATCCCTGCTCAGGATCTCCTCCTCGGCTTCCTTTACTTCCATATTCGGTTGATAATTTTTTAATTCTTCTTCAAAATCTATCATCGCTCTCTCCGTTCCGCTCTTTAGGCTATCACAGGGCGCGGGCCCTTTTTGTCAAAAAACGTCGCTTCTTTCCCGAAAAGATCAGTAGTCCTCAAACGCGTCCATTTCCAGCGGATCCAGCCGGATTCCGGTCTCAGTCTTGACCATTTCCACCCTCTGCTGGTAGTCGGACATCTGCACATACTGATCCGTCATCCGCACCGTCACACCGGCATAGACCGTATTATAGACGCGCACCGTCGCGCGCTTTCCGGCGTCCATCATCGCGTAGAGTTCTTCCAGCCTTACGCGGTCCTCCGCGACGATCGCCTCGTCCCGTATCTTGACGCGCAGAAGCTGCAGCCGTCTCGGGTCGTCCTTATAGGACACGCCTTTCTTTTCCGATAAGAGGTCGAAATCGCTGATCCCTTTCTTGATCTTGCTGATGTTGGATTCCAACGCTTCGATCTTGTCCGCTAAGGTGATGATCTCCTTCCGGCGGTCTTCGTCCAGCCCGACCGTCACCTTTGTCACCGTGCCGAAACTGTTGCCGAGATTTAAGACCGCAATGCCCTGCACCGCCGTAATGTTTCCGCCGATGATGCCCGCGCGGCGGCCGTTCGTGACAATGATCCGCGAATCGCAGTTGACCATGCAGTTGAACAGCACTTCGGCGCGCAGATCCTTCTTGCAGGAAACGATCGCATATTCGATAAATTCCGCCGTGATCGCGCCCTCGGCGTGAATCGTCGTCTTTTCGCCGCCCTTGACGCCGGAGAGCAGGAAGATGTCGCGGCCCGCTTCGATATAGCAGTGCTCCACCAGTCCGTGCACCGTCACGCTTCCCGTCGTGCGGATATGGACGCCGTGCTTAACGCCGCCGTGGATCACAACGTCGCCTTTGAACTCGATATTTCCCATCGTCATATCCGCGTCGCGCTCGATCTCAAGCACCGGCGAGATCAGGATCCGCGAATTTTTCATGACGATCTTGCCGTCCATATCGGAATAGTAATGGATCCCGTCCTCGTCGCGATGGAAGCCGCGCCCCGCCAGCGCCGGCATGTCGCGCACGCGCTTCGGTTCTACCGGCATCCCGCGCACGGAGACGCCGTTTTCGCCCTGCACCGCCGGATGATAGGTCGCGATCAGCCCGTCCTCGTGGACGATCTCCACCATCTTGATACTGAGGAAATCCGCCGAACCGTCCGGCCGGATCGTCGGCTTGTTGGAAAATTCCTGACTAAAATGATACTCAAAGTAACCGTTCTCGCCTTCGACCGCCGGCTGCCCGTGCGCCACCTCGACGGCCTTGTCAAACACCGGTTTTTCGGCAAGACGCAGCAGCGCGGCCTGATCGATCCCGTATTCGACCCCCGCGGCGCTCAAAAACGAAAGCAGTTCCTGCACCGTGTAACTCGGCGTCTCCTCCTCCGGAAGCGGGCGCGCAATGAAGATCGTAGCGACCATACCCCTTGGATCAATATGAACTTTCGGTGTTTTCTGATACGGCTTCTTCTCGTTCATGCTTCTTAAACTCCTCAACTACCCTGCTGGTGCCCAGACGGTCCGCACCCAGTTCCAAGAACGCCGCCGCGTCCTCGAGCGTCCGGATCCCTCCGGCCGCTTTGACCTTTGTATTTCCGGTCACATGCTCCGCCATCAGTTTGACAACGGCGCGCGTCGCTCCTTCCGTGGAAAATCCCGTGGAAGTTTTGATATATTCCGCATCCGACGCGCTGACCACGCCGCACATCGCGACGATCTCCTCCCGCGTCAGCAGGCAGGTCTCGATAATGACCTTGAGCAGACGCCCGCCGCATGACGCCTTAACGGCGTTGATCTCCGCGAGCACCTCGTCGCAGCGTCCTTCCTTCACGCGTCCCACCGGAATCACCATGTCGATCTCCGAAGCGCCGTTCTCTACGGCGTCGCGCGCCTCGAAGCACTTTGCGGCGGTCGTGCTGTAACCGTTCGGAAATCCGATGACGGTACAGATCGGGACCCTGTCCCCGCTATACTCCGCCGCCTGCTTTACAAAGGCGGCCGGAATGCAGACGGACGCCGTCCGATAACGGATCCCCTCGTCGCATATCCTTTTTATGTCCTCCCATGTGCTGTCCACCCGAAGCAGGGTGTGATCCACATGGGAAAGTATCTCCCGTGCCTGTGCTTCTTTTATCATCGTCCGCCTCTATCGCATTTCTTTCAGGCGGCCTTCGACCTCCGCCATCATCTGCTCATATTTTGCAAGTTTCGCTTTTTCTTCCGCCACTTTGCTCTCCGGTGCTTTTGCAAGGAACTTTTCGTTGGAGAGCATTCCGCGGGACCGCGCCAGTTCTTTCTCCAGCCGCGCCTTCTCTTTTTGAAGACGCTCCTTTTCCTTTTCCATATCCACCAGTTCTTCCAGCGGAATATAGCAGACGGCGTCCGGTATCACGACGGATACCACGTTTTCCGGAAGCGCCATGCCTTCGTCCCCGATCTCCACATCCGACGCCGACGCCAAAGACGCGTAGGCCGGAATCATCTCGCGAAAACTCTCGCCCGCTTCTTTGGTCTTGGCGCAGATAAACAGTTTTGCCTTGCGGCTCGGAGGAACGTCCATTTCGCTGCGGAGATTGCGCACGCCGCGCACCAGATCCTTGACGCGGGCAAGTTTTTCCTCCTCTTTCGGGAAATGCCGGTCGGTTCTGTACTGCGGCCACTGCGCCAGCATGATCGTCTCCTCCTGCGGGTGCAGGGTGCAGAAGATCTCCTCCGTGATGAACGGCATGAAAGGATGGAGCAGTTTCAGCGCGTCCGTCAAAACGGTCTTTAGGACATACAGCGCCGCGTCCGCATGGCCGCCGCCCTTGCCGTAGATCCTCGGTTTGACGATCTCGATGTACCAGTCGCAGAATTCGTCCCAGATAAAGTTGTAGACTTTCTGCACGGCGATCCCGAGTTCGTATTTGTCCATGTTCTCGGTCATGTCCTTCGCCAGATCATTGACCGCGGAGAGGATCCAGCGGTCTTCCGGCGCAAGGTCTTCCGGCGCGGGCTCCGCGATCTGCGCGCCTTCGAGATTCATCATGATGAAGCGGGAAGCGTTCCACACTTTGTTGGCAAAATTCCGGCTGGCCTCCACGCGCTCCCAGTAAAAACGCATATCGTTGCCGGGCGCGTTGCCCGTCACCAGCGTCAGCCGCAGGGCGTCCGCGCCGTAGCGGTCGATGACCTCAAGCGGATCGATCCCGTTTCCTAAGGATTTGCTCATCTTCCGCCCCTGACTGTCGCGCACCAGACCGTGGATCAGCACTTTCTGAAACGGCACCTGTCCGGTATGCTCCAGTCCCGAGAACATCATGCGGATCACCCAGAAAAAGATGATGTCGTATCCCGTGACCAGTACGCTGGTCGGATAGAAATAGGAAAGATCCTCTGTCTCCTCCGGCCAACCCAGCGTCGAGAACGGCCAAAGGGCGGAGGAAAACCAGGTGTCCAGCGTATCCGGATCCTGCCGCATCTCCTTTCCGCACTTCGGGCAGACGCAGCGGTCTTCTTTTGTAACGACCAGTTCTCCGCAGTCGTCGCAGTAGAACGCCGGTATCCTATGTCCCCACCAGAGCTGGCGGGAAATGCACCAGTCGCGGATATTTTCCAGCCAGTGGAAATACGTCTTGTCAAAATGCGGCGGCACAAATTGGGTGTCTCCGCGCCGCACCGCTTCGATCGCCGGTTTTGCCAGTTCTTCCATCGCCACGAACCACTGCTTGGAAACGCGCGGCTCGACCGTCGTATGACAGCGGTAGCAGGTACCGACGTTATGCCTGTGCGGCTCGATCCGCACCAGCGCGCCTTCGGCTTCCAGATCCTTAACGATCGCCTTGCGGGCCTCGTAGCGGTCCATGCCCGCGTATTTCGGGTAATCCTCTACGATCTTTGCGTCTTCCGTCAATACGTTGATGACCTCGAGCCCGTGGCGCAGGCCGACTTCAAAGTCGTTCGGATCGTGCGCCGGCGTGATCTTAACGACGCCGGTCCCAAATTCCATATCCACATACGGATCGGCTACGATCGGGATCTCCCGATGTACCAGCGGCAGTATCACGGTTTTGCCGACGTATGCGCGGTAGCGTTCGTCCTCCGGATTGACCGCGACGGCGGTATCTCCAAGCATCGTTTCCGGACGAGTCGTCGCCATCTCGATGTATCCGCTGCCGTCGGAGAAAGGATAGCGCAGGTGCCAGAACGATCCGTCCTGATCCTCGTATTCCACCTCCGCGTCCGATAAGGACGTCAGGCAGTGCGGGCACCAGTTGATGATCCTCTCGCCCCGATAGATCAGGCCCTTATGATATAACTTGACGAAGACTTCCTTTACCGCGCGGCTGCAGCCTTCGTCCATGGTAAAGCGTTCGCGCTCCCAATCCGCGGAAGACCCCATCTTCCGCAGCTGTTCTACAATGCGGCCGCCGTATTCCTTTTTCCACGCCCAGACTTCTTCCAGAAATTTTTCCCGTCCGATGTCTTCTTTTTTGATTCCCTGCTCTTTCAGTTTCTCAACGACCTTGGCCTCCGTCGCGATCGACGCGTGATCCGTGCCGGGCAGCCAGAGCGCCGCGTACCCCTGCATCCTCTTATAGCGGATCAGGATATCCTGCAGCGTGTTGTCCAAAGCGTGGCCCATGTGCAGCTGTCCCGTGATATTTGGAGGCGGCATCACGATCGTAAACGGCTCCTTGTCAGGGTCGGGTTCGCTGTGAAAATACCCGTTCTTTTCCCATTTTTTATATAAGCGGTCTTCGAGTCCTTTCGGATCGTAAGTCTTTGCCAGTTCCCTGCTCATTTTTTGTCCTTCTTTCCCGGCTTTTGCAAAAACCACTGCATAAAAAGCCTATTATCCATTTTATTTTACGGTTTTTTCAAAAAAAAATCAAGGCGCACGCCCTGATTTTCGTTTTAATTTTGTTTTTTGAATTTTGATATATTTCCAAAAGTCAACGCATCGGTCAGCGCCTACAACGGATAAAGACTGGTTTTTTTACCATGTGCATCTGTATAATGTAACACGCCCTTTAGATATTGCACCTCATCGTCCGAAACAGCTTCAGC
>CANQBH010000008.1 GCA_947589155.1 uncultured Lachnospiraceae bacterium
CGCTTCTTTCAATCCTTCGATCTTAATATTGACTGCCTGCATATCTGCCTCCCGTTTCCTATTTGATATATTCGTTCATAAACGCGGCCGAAACCTCCAGTGAACGCACCGGCGAACCGTCGATCCAGTTCTTATGGCTCTCAAGGATCACCGCGTCCACGCCCGCGCCAAGCGCCTGTTTTGCCAGCGCCGCAAGATCCATGCTGCCCGTTCCCAGTTCCATGCTGTCGGAAGTCAAAATCGGCGTCATCACCGGCCCGCTCACCCTTGCGCCGCGGTCGTTGATATGCCACAGTTTCATTCTGGTGCCCAGCGTCTTCATCACGTCGAGCGCATTGACGCCCGCCTCGCTCGGCCAGTAGGAATCAAACTCAAAGTTCAGATATTCCGGATCGGTATTCCCGATCAGAAGATCGTAGCCGCGCGCGCCCGCGTCGGTTTTGATGAACTCGCAGTTGTGGTTATGGTATAAAAGGCGGACGCCTTCTTCCTTCAGCGCCTTTCCCGCGGCATTTAAGCGGACGCAGAGATCTTTGACGGCGTCGGCGCTCCCGTAATCGAATCGGTACATGCCGGTAATGACCACGTCGCCCGTGCCGTATTCCTTCGCCTCCTTCGCGACCGCTTTCGGATCGCGCTCAATGCTGCCGAGATCCTGATGGATGCTCACCACCTGCAGGCCGCTTTCCTTTAGCAGCCGTTTCCAGTCCAGACTGCCGCCTTTTCCCGTCGGCATCCCCGCCGCCTTCGTCAGGGCCCGCACTAAAAAAGGCGTCGGATGGATCATAAAACCGTTTAGTTCGATCCCGTCGTACCCTGCGGCGCGGATCGTGGCAAGCGTTTCTCTCGCCTGCGCCTCGCGGCCCGTTACCGTTCCCAGCATGATCTGCTGCACTGCTTTTATTGCCATTACAACACCTCCGTAGTTTGACAGTTTCCTTCCGTGATCCCGCCCTCGTTAAAGGCGTCCACGCGTACGACATACGATTCTCCTTCGACCAGCGCGCCGATCCGCACATGCTCCTCAAAACACATCCTGCTGTGGTAGAGCTTATCCGGATCCGTTCCCCAGAGGATCTGATAGCCTGTGGCGCCGGTCTTTTCCTTCTTTTCGATCTCCACTTCAAGATCCAGCGGCGTTGTCCGGCGGATCGAAAACGCAGGCTTCTCCGGCGCGCTTCCCTCCGGCATGCCGAACACGCGCAGGCCGCTGATACACGGCGGCTGGTCGTAAGGCACTTCCATGGAAGACAGGCGCAGATAGCGCAGTTTCTCTCCCTGCTCCCTGATGATCAGATCGTGCGACAGATCCGTCTGCGCTTCCCGCTTGTCTTCGATCACCGTAAAATGGTTGCCGTCGGCGGAGCCTTCGAGCAGATAACGCGTAAAGGTCTGCCGTTCTTCGATATAGCGCGCCTGCGTCGTGCCGCGGATCTTTCCCGGCACCGGAATGTCGATCGCATCGTCGGCAAAATTCACCTGCACGACCCGCACGTCACAGACCTTTCCCAGATCCATACAAAGCCATTCGTCGCGACCGCTGCTTTTTGCCCGCCACCACGTCTGCACGTTTTCATCCGCCGCGTTTTCCGGCCCTTTTGCTTCGTCAAAAGACGACGCCGTGACCTTTTTCTTATAGGAAAGGAGCATCCATTCGGGATCGGCCCACGGGTCCGCCTTTTCTCCGGCCCGCGGCATCTTCCGCGGCCAGTCGCCGAAACGCTGGTTGCAGAACAGTTCCCCGTCCTCATCCAGTCCCGCCGGCCAGAGGCCGACACGGCGCTCGAAATCATGGTTCATGCTGATACGCATCGTTGCGGTATGCCAGAGGTTGCCCGAAAGGTCTTCCATCGTAGAGCCGTGGCCCGCGCCCGGCAGGAAGCCGCCCGGCTTGTAGGAATATGGATTGTTCTTTGCCGGAACGAACGGCCCGAGCGGCGAATCGGAACGGTATACGCCGTCGCCGTAGGTATTGTACTGCGTGCCGCCGAACGCATATTGCAGATAATAGGCGCCGTTGAACTTATCCATCCACGCGCCCTCGATATACGGCTTGTCGCTGAACATCCCGCGGATCATCGGAAGGTACTGCGGCGGGACTTCCACCCCCGGCTGGCTCTGCAAAAAGCGCTGCGTCGCCGCTTCGATCTCCTCGTCCGACTTCGGCAGGCGGCTGTTGTCCTCGCCCACGCGCTCATAGCCCCTCTGCTTGGGATGAGCGGCGATCAGTTCGCGTTTCTGCCCGAGCGGCAGCATCGTCTCCGGATCCAGTTCCACGCCCCAGATCGGCGTCTCGTTGGAGCAGCCCCAGTAAAAATAGACCCGCCCGTCGTCGTCTGCAAAGAGGTTGGGATCCCAGTAGTCAAATGTGCCCTCGATCTTTTCATACGGGCCGCTAAGCACGTCCTTCGTCCGATAGCGGTCGCAGTTCTCGCCGCGGCGCGACGCGCAGAAATAGACGTAGTCTCCCAGCACGCGCACGTCCGGCGCGTAATCATACAGCGGCAGTTCGTCCGGCAGGCGGTGGTTCTCCCAATGCGCCAGATCGCGCGACACCCAGACGCCCAGCGTCATTGAGGCAAAAAGATAATAAACGCCGTGAAAACAGATCATGGAAGGATCCGCCGCTTCCCTGCAGACGGCGATCCTGTTCTTCCTCTGATCGGCGTTGAACTGATAGCGGTAATTGACATTGATCGGATTGCAGAAATACATGCAAAAAATCCCCCTTTTCTTTTCCCTTTTGTCTTTACAATACCATAAATAAAATGATATAGTTAGTACAGGATATTGTATACCTAGTACATTTTTTCATCAAGATTGGGGGGGGGTATTACCTACTATGAAACTCAAACAAAAGATCCTGCTCATTGCCTTAGTACCTTTGCTCGTACTTGAAATGCTGATCGTCTTTATCAGCGTCAAACGCGTGTCCTCTGTGATGACTTCAACCATCGAAAACGGACTGCGTTCCGCCGCCGTTTCCGTCCGCGACAGTTATGCGGAGATCAACGACGATCCTTACTTTATCAACGACGCCAACGAACTGTGTAAAGGCGATTACAACATCACAAAAGATTCTTCGACCGCCGACGACCTCCGTGAAAATTCCGAAACGGATATCACGGTCTTCTACGGCGATACGCGGTATATGACGTCCGTCCTCGGCGAGTTCGGCAACCGCGTCCTCTATACGTCGGCCAGCGACACGGTCGTCGACAAGGTCTTAAAGCAGGGCAAGGAATATTTCGCGACCGACGTCGTGATCGTCAACCAGCCGTACTACGGCTATTATATCCCTCTGCCGGATCCTGAGACCGGAGAGCCGGTCGGCATGGTCTTTGCCGGTATGCCGCAGGCTTCCGCCAAGGCGCAGATCAACAGCATCATCACCCTGATGTCCGGCGTCGGCCTTGCGATCCTGATCGTCTGCACGGTGATCGTGTACCTGATCGTCAAAGGCATGGTAAAGCAGATCTCCGCAAGCGTATCCACGCTCTCGCAGCTGGCCGAAGGAAAACTCAATGTCAGCGTCGATGAGAAAGTCTTAAAAAGCAAGGACGAGATCGGCGATATCGGCCGCGCCACGGAAACGATCCGTGACAATCTCCACCGTATCATTGCCTCGATCAAAAACGACAGCAGCACCCTGCTAAACGCCTCTGCAGCGCTCACCGAACGCACCGACATCACGAGCGACCATGTGCAGCAGATGGAGCGCGCCGCCGACGAAGTGGCGCAGGGCGCGGGCAATCAGGCCGAAGAAACGCAGGACGCTTCCGACAATATCATCATGATGGGCAACATCATCGAAGATACCGTAGATCAGTTGGAACATCTGCGCAGCAGCGCAAAAGATATGGAGACGCGCGGCGAGACCGCTCTTGCCGCCCTGAAAAAGCTTCAGGCCACGAACCAGAAGACCAGCGAGGCCATGAACATCATCTACGAACAGACCAACGCCACCAACGAGTCCACGCAGAAGATCAAAGAGGCGACGGCGCTGATCACGAACATCGCCGAAGAGACCAACCTCCTTTCCCTCAACGCTTCCATCGAAGCGGCGCGGGCGGGCGAACAGGGACGCGGCTTCGCGGTCGTCGCGGGACAGATCCAGAAACTTGCCGAGCAGTCCAACGCTTCCGCAAAGCAGATCGAAGACATCATCTCGCTTCTGCTTGAGGATTCCGAAAAGGCGGTCGAGACGATGGACGACGTGCGCGCCGTGATCGAGCAGCAGAGCGAAAACGTCACCGACACCGGCACGCAGCTCAACAGCCTGCTGTCCGACGTCAAGCAGTCCTATAACGCCATTTTGGAAGTGGCGGAAAAAGCAAACCAGTTAAACGAAGCAAGAAACAGCGTGGTCAATACCGTGCAGAGCCTTGCAGCCATCGCACAGGAGAACGCCGCAAGTTCGCAGGAGACTTCCGCTTCCGCTTCCGAGATCAGCAATATCGTCGGCGAGATCGCTACCGATACGGAAGAACTCAAGCAGATCTCCAACCGGCTGGATGACAGCATTTCCATCTTTGAGATGTAGGCCTATTCCAGCATACTTTCAATAAAAATACCGTAGCCTTTCGTGGGATCGTTGACAAAGACATGGGTCACGGCTCCGATGATCTTTCCGTTTTGGATGATCGGACTGCCGCTCATGCCTTGCACGATCCCACCTGTTTTTTCAATGAGTTTTTGATCCGTCACATGAAACACAAACGCCTTGTTCTTCTCTTTCGGCGAATAATCGATCCGATCGATCATGATCTGATAGGATTCCACCTGCGCCTCCTGCCCGAACAAAATGGCGGCCGTATCCCTTCGGATCTCCTGCTTATAGCCGATCGGATAGATCCGCTTCTCAAACGCCTGATCCGCCGTTCCCGTGACTTTTCCGAACACTCCTTCCTCACAGTTCTCCTCTACCGTTCCAAGGCGCATGGACGCGCCGTATGCGATCAGTCCGGTCAGTTCTCCGGGCGAGCCCATGCTGCTTGGCGTGATCTCCGTGATATCCGCCGGATAGAGATAGCCCTGCTCCATGTCCAGCAGTTTGTGCGTGGCGCTGTCGCTGATCCCGTGGCCGAGCGCGCCGAAATTTCCGTCACGGTCGATATAGGTCATCGTGCCCACGCCCGCCATGTCGTCCTTGACCCACAGACCGAGTTTGTATTCCCGCTCCTTGGTCTCTACCGGCGAGACCTCTACCTGCATCTCCTCGCCGTCGCGGCAGACGCGCAGTTCGACCGGCTCCCCGCCGCTTGCCATCACGGCTTCCTGCAATTCCTCTTTGGTATCGATCGGCGTACCGTTGACCGCCGTAATATAGTCGCCTTCCCTCAGGATATAGGCGGTCGGATTGGAAAGCGTCCCCTGCATATCGCTGATCTCTTTGTTCCCGACCACATACACATGGCGCATCTTGACATAGATACCCACCGGCTGTCCGATCGCCTCAACGCGCGAATCTGCGACGGTCGTCGCCGAGATCGTCGCGACCGGCAGGATCCCGAACAGCTTGCATTGCAGTTTTTTCCTCTCCCCGACAGCGCCGCTCTCCCGCTCCGTCTCCAGTACGCCGGACGGATGGACCGCCTCTACCGTGACCGGCGCGTCCAGCCGGATCTCCTCCGCGCCGCTGCTGACGCTGATCTCTTCCGGCACATAAGGCAAGAGCATGAGATAGCAGGCGATCAGATAGATCAGGGCGTAACATTTTGCAACGCCTTTTCGATGTTTTACATACCACTGGAACATAGCACGTCTCCTGTTCTTTTCCATAAAAAAGAGAAGGAATTTCTCCTTCTCTTAATATGGCGGAAAACAGCGGATCTTAAACATCGTTTTGCAAGCGCCGCCGATTTTAACTTTCCTTTTTCCTGATCGCCAGATCCTTCATTTCCCTCGCGTTGTCAAACACCGCCTGCGTCAGTTCCGCGCCGCCCAGCATCCGCGCGAGTTCCTGTACGCTGTCAAAATACGACAACGCCTGAATCGAGGAAACGGTCGCCTGTCCCACGACGGATTTTTCGATCAGATAGTGGTGATCCGCCATCGCCGCGATCTGCGGCAGGTGGGTGATACAGATGACCTGATGGTTTTTTGCGACAACGTGCAGTTTTTCGGAGACCGCCTGCGCCGTGCGGCCGCTGATACCGGCGTCGATCTCGTCGAAGATCAGCGTGTCGATCCCGTCGTCCTCCGCCAGTACCGTCTTGATCGCCAGCATGACCCTTGACATCTCGCCGCCGGAGGCGATGTCTTTCAGCGGACGGATCGGCTCGCCCGGGTTCGTGGAGATCAGAAACTCCGCTTCGTCGCAGCCGTTCGCGCTGTACTGCGGCGTCCTTTCTATGGACATCGAAAAGGCGACGTCTATAAAATTCAGATCCAGAAGGGCCTGCCGCACCTTGCGGCAGAGTTGCTCCGCGCCGTCTTTGCGCAGCTTCGAGAGCAGGCCGCAGGCTTCCTCCAGTTCTTCGACGCTTTGCTTTAACTGTTCTTCCAATTCCTGCCGGTAAGCGCCGTAACGCTCGAGTTTGTCCAGTTTTTCCCGTTTTTCCTCAAGCGCCTGAAGCACCGCTTCGATATCCATGCCGTACTTGTCCTTGAGACGGTTGATCTCGTTGAGCCTCTGCTCCGTCTGCGCAAAGACGCTCTCGTCAAACTCCGCGTCCGAAAGATAGGAAGAAAGTTCGCGGTTGAAATCTCCCAGAAGGCCGTCGAGTTCCGCAAGCATCCCCTGCATCTCGTCGATCTTTGGATCCAGTCCGAGGACCGTGTGAAATTCGCGCAGGCTCCTGCCGATCTGCTCTGAAGCGCCGTCCGCTCCCGAGGTGCTGTAAAAAGCCGCGGACAGGGCGTCCATGATCTTCCTTCCGTGGGAAAGCCTGCGGTAGTTCTCCTCCAGTTCGATATCTTCCTTCGGCTTGAGCGCCGCCTGTTCGATCTCCGCGATCTCGTGTTCCAAAAGCGACTTTTCCCGCTCCTGCCGGTCTTCGTCCATCTGGGAATTTCCCCATTCGTCCTGTAATTTCTTATAAGACGCGTAGGCCGCGCGCACCCGCTGTTTGACGGGTTCGACCTCTTTTTTGATGTAGGAATCCAACAGTTCCAGGTGGCGGCTCCTGCGCGAGAGCGACTGGTGCTCCTGCTGTCCGTAGATATCTAAAAACAAACTGCCCGCCTGTTTTAATTTTGCGGCCGGTACCGTCTCGCCGTTGATCCTTGCGATACTGCGCGTCTCCGTCACCCGCCGGCTCAGGATGACCTGATCGTCGTCCGCTTCGATCTCGAGTTCCCGCAGGCCTTCCCGCTGCCGCTCCTTCGTCACGCGAAAGACCGCTTCTACCAGCGCTTCTTCGCCGCCGCGCAGCATCTCCTTGCGCACCTTTCCGCCGAGCGCCAGATCGAGCGCGCCAAGAAGGATGGACTTGCCCGCGCCGGTCTCGCCGGAGAGGATATGCAGCCCGTCCAAAAACGTGATGTCTTCTTCTTCGATCAGAGCAAAATTCTTTACATGTAAACTTTCTATCATTGTGTACTTCCTATCTGCCTTCTTCTGCAAGCCTGTGCAGACGCCCGAGGAGCGCCGCGGTATCTTCGACACTGCGCACCGCGCACATGATCGTATCATCCCCCGCGATCGTGCCGACGATCTCCGGCAGTTCCATGTGATCCAGCGCCGCCGCCACCGCCATTGCCATTCCCGCCACCGTTTTTATGACGAGGATGTTCCGGGCGTTGTCCATGGACACATAGCCGTCGCGGAAGATGCGGATATATTTTTCCGACATCTCCTCGCGCGTCTCGTGGTAGGAGACGTAGCGCAGTTTCCCGCTGCCCATGGCCACCTTTGTCAGTTTCATCTCCCGCACGTCGCGGGAGACCGTCGCCTGCGTGACCGCGAAACCCGCGCGTCTTAATTCCAGCGTCAGTTCCTCCTGCGTGCCGATCTCTTTTTTTACGATCAGTTCTAAGATCTTTGCCTGTCGTTCCGCCTTCATACCGCTCCTTTTTTCTATTCCGCCTGCATCTTCGTCCGGATCCGATCCAAAAAACTGACGTCGCTTAAATGGATCATCTTTGTCGTCTCTTTTGCGCGCCGCACCGCGAGTTTTTCACCGGTGCGCATCAGCCGCCTGTGGTTACCGTCGAAACTCACTTCCGCCTCCGCCGCGTCGTCCGGATCCCTGCCGCAGAGTTCGAGCACCACTTCGTCGTAAGGATCTAAAACGATGCTTCGCGCATTGAGCGTATGGGGATTGATCGGCGTCAGAAGGATCAGATTGGTCTTCGGGTTGACAATCGGCCCGTGCGCCGAAAGGTTGTACGCCGTGGAACCGGTCGGCGTCGAAAAGATCATGCCGTCGCAGTGATAGGCATAGAGATACTGCCCGTTGACGTAGACCCGCACATAGATCACCTGCAGGCCCGCGCCCGAGGTGACGACCACATCGTTGAGTGCCTGCACCTCATGCCCGATCCTGCCGTCGTCGTGGAGGATATGTCCGGTCAGCATCATCCGCTCCTCCACCGTATAGTCGTCGCCGATCATACTGTCGATCGCGTCGAACACATTGTCCTGATCCAGATCGCACAGATATCCGAGATGGCCGCGGTTGATCCCGATCAGCGGGATATTCTTGCCGAAGATATTCTGCGCCGCGCGGATCAGCGTGCCGTCGCCGCCGACGGTCAGCACCGCCTCCGTATCCTTCGGCGGTTCAAGTCCCGTTTCCAGCGAATCGTCCGGATTCACACCGTAACTGCAGACGCCGCCCTTTAAGCGGATATAATCGGTGATCTCCCGCAGGAAGACCAGCGTCTCCGGTTTTTCATCCCTCACTACCAGAAAAAAATGCTTCATACGCTCTGATCCAAGGCGGCATGGGCTTCCGCGACGACGCGAGAGACCTGCCCCTCATCCTTTTCTTCTGCTCCTTCTTTGTTCCCAAGATACAGCAGATATTCAATATTGCCTTCCGGCCCTTTGACCGGAGAATACGAAAGCCCCAAAACGGAAAAGCCAAGCGAACGCGCATAGGCAAGGACCGTATGGATCACTTCCTCATGCACCGCCGCGTCCCTGACGACGCCCTTCTTGCCGACTTTTTCCCTTCCGGCCTCAAACTGTGGCTTGATCAGGCACACCATTTTCGCGTCCTCTGTCAGAAGCGCCTTGACCGGCGCAAGCACCTTCGTCAGTGAGATAAAGGAAACGTCCGCCGACGCAAACGCGACGGGCTCTCCGATGTCCTCAGGCAGGACATAGCGGATATTGGTCTTTTCCATGCAGACCACGCGCGGATCCTGCCGGAGTTTCCATGCGAACTGACCGTAGCCCACATCCACGGCATAGACTTTCTGCGCGCCGTTTTGCAGCATACAGTCGGTGAAGCCTCCGGTGGAAGCGCCAATATCCATGCAGACCAGCCCTTCGATCTGCAGATCGAACTCGCACACGGCTTTTTCCAGTTTGAGCCCGCCGCGGCTGACATAGCGAAGCCCGCGGCTTTTGACCTCGATGGCGGCGCCGCTGTCAAAAAACGTGCCCGCCTTTTCCTCGCGCTGCCCGTCCACAAACACGCAGCCCTCCATGATCGCCGCCTTCGCCCGTTCCCGGGAAGGCGCGAGGCCGCGCTGCACCAGCAGCACATCCAATCGTTCTTTCATATGCTCAATCCTTTTTTTCGTTTACGATCCGCTTGACGATACCGGCGGCGTCCATGCCGAGTTTTTCTTTCAGCATGGAAGGCGAGCCGTGCTCCACGAACATATCCGGCACCGCCACTTTTATGATCCTGCCCTGATAGCCGAACCCGTCGAGCAGGATCTGCACCTGTTCGCCCATGCCGCCGCAGGCGATATTTTCCTCCATCGTAACGATCAGATCAAAGCGGTCGAGATTGCGGCGGAAATACACGTCGTCGAGCGGTTTTGCAAAGCGCGCGTTCACAAGCGTCGATTCGATCCCCTGTTCCTGCAAAAGCGTTCGCACCTTTTCCGCCGTCTCCACCATGCTGCCCAGCGCGAACAAAAGGATCCGGCCGCCGCCATAGATCTCCTCGCAAACGCCCCACTGGATCTTTGCGCGGTACGGCTGCAGGCCCGCATACGCCTCGCCGCGCGGATAGCGCAGCGCGATCGGCCCGTCGAAAGCGATCGCAAACTTGAGCATATCGGACAGTTCCCATTTGTTTTTCGGCGCCATCACCGTCATGTTCGGCATCTGCGTCAGATAGGAGACGTCAAACACGCCCTGATGCGTCTCGCCGTCGCTGCCCACAAGCCCCGCGCGGTCCACCGCGAGCACGACCGGAAGTTTCTGCATACAGACGTCGTGCAGCACCTGA
This sequence comes from uncultured Lachnospiraceae bacterium, assembly GCA_947589155.1. Lineage (GTDB taxonomy): Bacteria > Bacillota > Clostridia > Lachnospirales > Lachnospiraceae > Pararoseburia. The sequence continues at coordinate 10,356 of CANQBH010000008.1, forward strand.
TCGTAGCCCCGCTGCAGGAAGGACGAATAGACCGCAAACACCGGACGCATACCGCCCGCCGCCAGCGCCGCCGCAAACGTGACCGCGTGTTCCTCCGCAATACCGACGTCAAAAAAACGCTCCGGAAACATATTGCGGAACCGCTTTAGGCCGGTGCCCTCCGCCATGGCCGCCGTAATGGCCACGAGTTTTGGATCTCGATCGCCCATCTTGCGCATGACGGTGGAAAAGACGTCTGTATAACTCGCCTTGCCTTTTTCCAGAGGCAGGCCGTATTCCATATCAAACGCCGCCGTGCCGTGGAATCGGGACGGATGGCGCTCCGCGGGCTCATAGCCCTTGCCCTTTTTCGTGATGACGTGCACCAGCACCGGCCCCTGCACCTGCTCGGCGTCCCGCAGGATGCTGACCATCGCGCCGATGTCGTGGCCGTCCACCGGCCCGAGGTACATGATCCCCATGTCCTCAAAAAGCATCCCCGGTATCATCATCTGCTTGATACTGCTCTTTGTCCTGCGGATGCCGGAGACGATCCGCTCGCCGTAGACCGGAATCTTTTCCAGGGAACTCTGCACGCCTTCCTTGAGGCCGGTATAATTCGCGCTGGTGCGCAGTTTCGCCAGATTACCGGAAAGGCCGCCCACGTTCTCGGAGATGGACATTTTATTGTCGTTTAAGACGATGATGAAGTTTTTCTTGAGCAGCGCCGCGTTGTTCATCGCCTCGTAGGCCATGCCGCCGGTCAGCGCGCCGTCGCCGATCACGGAGATCACGCGGTAGTCCTCGCCGCGCAGTTCCCGCGCCCATGCGTAGCCGAGACCCGCCGAAATGGAGGTGGAACTGTGGCCCGTATCAAACGCGTCACAGGGACTCTCCTGCCGTTTCGGAAAACCGCTCATGCCGCCCAGTTTGCGCAGGTTGTCAAAACCTTCCCTGCGTCCGGTCAGGATCTTGTGCGTATAGGACTGATGGCCGACGTCCCAGATGATCTTGTCGCGCGGCAGATCGCAGATAAGATGGAGCGCCACGGTCAGTTCCACCGTGCCCAGATTGGACGCTAAATGGCCGCCGGTCTTGGAGATCTTTTCGATCAGGAACTCCCGTATCTCGCCGCAGAGCGTATTCAATTCTTCCTTCGTCAGTTTCTTGACGTCATTTTCCTTTTGTATCTTATCCATGACCATGGCATGATCCCCTACTTTTCCCTGCGTACCATCCACCGCAGTAATTCTGTAAGAAAGACGTTTTCATATGGCAGATCCCGCAGGATCCCGACGGCTTCCCCGGTCAGTGACGCCACGTCCTGCCGCGCCTTTTCAAGCCCTTCAAAGACCACATATGTCGCCTTCTGGTTCCGCGCGTCGCTGCCGATCGTCTTGCCCAGCACTTCCTCGTCGCCGACGACGTCCAGCACGTCGTCCTGAATCTGGAAGGCAAGGCCGATCTTTTCCGCCACCTGTCCGATCTGCTCCACTTCCGCGCCGCCCGCGCCGCCGAGGAGCGCGCCGATCATCATGGCCGCCTCGATCAGCGCGCCGGTCTTGAGACGGTAAATGAAATCCAGACGGTTCTTGGAAATGCCGTACTGCTTTTCCGCTTCCACGTCCGCCACCTGCCCGCCGATCATCCCATAAACGCCGGCTTTCTTTGCAAGCAGTTGCAACGCCTGCACCACCGCCGGATTGTCCGGCTCGACAGAAAGTGCCGTCAGCGCCGTTTCAAACGCATAGTTCAGCAGCGCGTCTCCCGCTAAGATCCCCATGGCCTCGCCGAACTTGGCGTGCGTCGTCGGGCGTCCCCGCCGCAGCGTGTCGTTGTCCATCGCGGGCAGGTCGTCGTGCACGAGAGAATAGGTATGGATCATCTCGATCGCCGCCACAAACGGCTCGATCGCTTTGGAAGATTCGCCGAACAGTTTGTACGTCTCCATCATCAGGATCGGCCGTATCCTTTTTCCTCCGGCAAGGAGGCTGTAATTCATCGCCTGAAAGACCGTGGCCTGATAGCCTTCCTCCTTCGGCAGATAACGGTAGATGATCCGGTCCATATCGCTCGCCTTATAGGCGATCTCTTTTTTCATATCCATAGTCACACCTCGTTAAAATCTGCAAATGTTCCGTCCTCTTTCAACATCTGCACCTTTTTGTCCACCTCGTCGATCATCCGGCTGCAAACGCGCAGATGATCCATACCGGCTTCATAGCACCGAAACGATTCCTCCAGAGAGATGTCTTTTTCCTCCAGACGTTCCAGCAGTTTTTCCATTTCAGCAAAATGTTCCTCGATCGTTAATCCGGTTTCGTTTTCCATGCCGTTTCCCCTTTGATCCCGCTGACACGGGTTTCTATGCTGCCGTCCTGCAGATGCAGCGTCAGCGCGTCTCCCGGCTGCACCATGGAAACGCTTGTGATATGCCGTTTCTTTTCATCGACCGCAAAGCCGAAGCCCTGCGCGAGTTTTTTCGCCGGCGAAGCGCCGTCCAGACGGCTGGCATACAGCGCGGCCATGCTCCGCTGTGCCTGAAGGGCCGAATCGATCGCGCCCTGAAGACGCTGTTCAAGGTGCAGCGCGTACTGCAGCCGCTCGTTCAGCCGGCCGGTCGGAGAGAGATGCTCGTACTCCCGCCGGTATAAAAGAAGGTTCTTTCGCAGTTCTTCCAGCGCAAGATCCATCGCGCCGTCCAAACGCTGCCTAAAACGCGCCTGCTGTGTAAGAAAATCCTCGTAGGAAAAGACCGCGAGTTCCGCCGCCGCCGAAGGCGTCGGCGCGCGCAGATCCGCCACGAGATCGCAGATCGTCGTATCCGTCTCATGCCCGACCGCCGAGATCACCGGCGTATCGCAGGCAAAGACGGCGCGCGCCACCGCTTCTTCGTTGAACGCCCAAAGGTCTTCGATGGAACCGCCGCCGCGTCCGACGATCAGCACGTCGAGCCCGAGCGCATCCAGTGCCGCAATCCCCTTGGTAATGCTTTGCACCGCGCCTTCGCCCTGCACCTGCGCCGGATACAGGAACAATTCCACATGGGGATTCCTGCGCTCCGAGATCTGGATGATATCGCGCACCGCCGCGCCGGTCGGCGCGGTGACGATCCCGATCCGCCGCGCAAAACGCGGGATCGGTTTTTTATATTCCGGCGCGAACATCCCCATTTCTTCCAGTTCGCGCTTCAACTGCTCGAAGCGGAGGAACAGTTCACCTTCTCCGGCCCGCTCCAGCGTCTTGACATAGATCTGATAGACGCCGCCGCGCTCGTAGACGCCGACGGAACCGGACGCAACGACCTGATCGCCGTCCTTCATCGGAAAACGCAGCCCGCGGGCGCGGTCGCCCGCAAACATGATCGCGGAGATCGCGCTGTCCTCGTCCTTCAGCGTAAAATACAGATGCCCGCTGGAGTGATATTTGCAGTTGGAGACTTCGCCGCGGATGCGGATCTTTTCCAGCAGGAAGTCCTCCTGCAGCAAGCCTTTGATATAGCGGTTGACCTGCCCGACGCTGTATATCTTATCCTTCATCGAACTTCGCCAGCACGCCGTTGACAAATGCGGAGGAACGGTCCGCTCCGTACTTCTTGGCCAGTTCCACCGCCTCGTTGATGGCGACTCCTTTCGGCAGTTTCTCGTATTTCATCTCATACACGGCCAAGCGTATGATCGAAAGATCCACCTTGCTCATCCGGCTTGGCTTCCATCCTTCGGAAATGCCGCCGATGATCCCGTCGATCTCCCGCAGGCGCGCTACGACGCCGCGCGCCTTTTCCACGACTTCCGCCGTGTCCCCGCCGTACGGTTTTTCTTCTTCCGTCTGCGCCGCCGCATAACTGTCCCATTCCCCGGGCTCGTAAAATTCCGCCTGGAAGATCAGTATAAACACCGCCTCCCTGATCTCGCTCCTTGTCATGTTTTCCTTTCCTCTCTTATGCTAAAAGAGGATGTCTCTCCAGACACCCTCTCAGATACGCCAAAAAGAAGCCGCGCAAACGATCATTCTTCCGACATATTGACGGAAGCGATCTTGATATCCACGCTGACGACCTCGATGCTGGTCATGTTTTCGATCGCCGCCTTGACCTTTTCCTGTACCTGCGTGCAGATCTTCGGGATCTCATAGCCAAAAGCAATGTTCAAAGAAAGACGCACCGTGATCCTGTTGTCCTCCTGCACACTCAGCCGCACGCCCTTGGACAGACGGTTCATGCCCGCCTTGCTGATGGCTTCGTTGGTAAGGTTGCCCGCCAGCGACGTCACGCCCTCGACCTCTGTGGCCGCCAGCCCCGCGATGATCGCCACTACCTCGTCCGCAATGTTGATCCCGCCTCTGACGTCGTCCTTGATCACAAAATTCTTTCTGTCGTCTGCCATGTTATTTGCCTCCTAAAATATTCCTAAAGTGTATTATAGCAGAAACACACCGAATGGAAAAGATTTTTTTATCGTTTATCTTTCGGCAGCCAGTGCAGGTCATACGGCGTCATCTGGTACACATAGTAATCCAGAAAATTCGTATAAAGGCAGTTGGCGTGGGAGCGCCACTGCAGCAGCGGCTTTTTCGTAATATCGTCGTTCGGATAGTAATTCACGGGCATGTCGATGTCCAGCCCCTTTTCCAGATCGCGCTTGTATTCCTTATCAAGCGTCAGGCGGTCGTACTCCGGATGCCCCAGACAAAAGATCTGGCGGTTATCGCGCGAGAGGATCAGAAAGATCCCCGCCTCCTCGGATTCTGCGAGCACGACCAGTTCGCGGTTCTCCCGTATGGCCTGCTCGTTCATGCGCGTATAGCGCGAGTGCGGCGCCATAAAATAGTCGTCGAAGCCGCGCACCAGCGGGATCTTGCGGTTCTGCACCTTATGCTCGTATACGCCGAAGACCTTCCTGTCAAGGAGTTCCTTTTTGATCCCGTAGTGATAATAAAGCCCCGCCTGCGCGCCCCAGCACAGGTGCAATGTACACGTCACATGGGTCTTGCTCCACTCCATGATCTCCACGAGTTCCGGCCAGTAGTCCACCTCCTCAAACTCATAGAGTTCCACCGGCGCGCCGGTGATGATGAGGCCGTCGAAGTTCTGCTCCCGCACATCGCGGAAATTCTGGTAGAACTTGTTTAGGTGGCTCTTGGACGTGTTCTTGGATTCGTGGCTCTCAACCGTCAGGAAGGTGATGTCCACCTGAAGCGGGGAATTGGAAAGCGAACGCAAAAGCTGCAGTTCCGTATCCTCTTTTAACGGCATCAGATTCAGAATCCCGATCTCGATCGGGCGGATATCCTGATGGATTGCGCGTTCTTCGTCCATGACAAAGATATTTTCATGTTCCAGGATCGCCTTGGCAGGCAGATCGCTCTGTGTTTTGATCGGCATTTATGAAGCCTCCTCTATCATCTTTCGCAATTCGTCCTCGGAAAGAACGGGGATCCCGAGCGCGTCCGCCTTGTCCCTTTTGCTCCCCGCGTTCTCTCCCGCCAAAAGATAGTCCGTTTTTTTTGAAACGCTGCCGGTCACTTTCCCTCCGTAGGATTCGATCAGATCCGCCGCTTCTTTCCGGCTCATCCCCGGAAGCGTTCCCGTGATCACAAAGGTCTTGCCGCGCAGCGCATCTCCCATTGTCTGCCGCGCAGCCGCCTCCATATTCACGCCGTAGGACGCAAAACGCCGGAGCAGTTCCTTTCCTTCCCGCGAATCGAAATACGCCCGAATGGCATTTGCGCTGATCTTTCCGATGTCGCTGACTTCTTCCAGTTCTTCCGCCGAGGCCACCGCAACGGCGTCGATCGAGCCGAAGTGGTTTAACAGGGAACGCGCCGCCGCTTTCCCGATGCCCGCAATGCCAAGCCCCGTCAGAAGACGGTCGGCGTCGCGCTCTTTGGACTCCTCGATCATGCGGAGCAGTTTGTCCGTATTCTTCTCCTTGCCGATGATCCCGCGCTCGATCAGTTCCTCGCGGCGCTCTTTCAAAAGATAGATGTCGGCGATGTCATGCAAAAAGCCCTGCCGCACCAGTTCCTCGATAAAGACCGTGCCAAAGCCTTTGATGTCCATGGCGTCCCGTCCGACAAAGTTGATGATATGCCGCTCCAGCTGCGCCGGACAGGTCGGCGAAGTACACTTGAGATCCGCCGTGTTTTCTTCGCGCACCGCGGGCGCGCCGCAGACCGGACAGGTCTTCGGCAGGGTATAGGCCGTAACGCCCGCCGGCCGTTTGTCGTGACGGACCTCTTTGATCTTTGGAATGATCTCGCCCGACTTGTATACCACCAGTGTGTCCCCGATTCCGATATCCAATTCATCAATAAAGTCCTGATTATGGAGCGTCGCCCGGCTGACGCTCGTGCCGCAGAGCCGGATCGGCGAAAAAACGGCGGTCGGCGTGATCCTGCCGGTGCGTCCGACGGAAAGTTCGATATCCAAAAGCTGCGTTTCTTTTTCTTCCGGCGGATACTTGTATGCCACGGCCCAGCGCGGCACTTTGGAAGTATTTCCCAGTTCTTCCCGCAGCGAAAGATCGTTGAGTTTGACGACGGCGCCGTCGATGTCGTATCCGAGTTCGCCGCGCTTCTCGCCGATCGCGCAGATCGCATCCCAGACTTCTTCCGCCGTAAGGCAAACCCGATAATCTTCGATCGTGCGCACGCCGCGCTCGTGCAGATAGTCGTACACGTCGGTATGCTTTTCAAACGTCCGTCCCTGCGCCTGCTGGAGGTTGAAGATGAATAAGGACAGACCCCTCTCCCGCACCACGGCGCTGTCCAACTGCCGCAGCGTGCCCGCGGCGCAGTTGCGCGGATTGGCAAAGGTCTTCTTTCCCAGAAGTTCCTGCTGTTCATTGACGCGGTCGAAATCCGCGTTTGCCATATAGACCTCGCCGCGGATCTCCAGATACGGCGGGGCGTCCTTTAACTGCGCCCTGACGTCCGCAATCTCTCTGACGTTTTCCGTCACATCCTCGCCGAACGCCACGCCGTCGCCGCGCGTCTCTGCCATGACGAGCTGTCCGTCCTGATAACGCAGGGACACGGAGAGCCCGTCGATCTTATATTCCACGACAAATTCCGGCTGATCAAAGCGCCGCTGCATCTCCTGCACGAACGCGTCGACTTCTTCTTTGGAGAAGACGTCCTGCAGGCTGAGCATCGGCACGTTGTGTTTCACCGGCGCGCCCGCCTCCCTTTTCGCGTGCCCGCCAACCTTCTGCGTTGGCGAATCCGCCCGGATCAGCTGCGGATATTCCCGCTCGATCTCCTTTAATTCGCGCATCAGCATGTCGTATTCATAATCCGTGATCTCCGGCGCATCCATATCATAGTAACGTCCGCTGTGGTATTCGATCTCTTTTCGTAATTCTTCCGCTCTTTTTTTCGGATCCATCCGCTGCCTTCCATCCCCTATCTGCCGTCGTCTTCTTCCACGAGGGCTGCCAACAGTTCTTTATATTCTTCCCCGGTGATCTCTCGATATGCGCCTTCCGGCAGATCGCCGAGCATGAGATTCATGATCCGCACGCGCAAAAGGTCGACGACCTCATAGCCGAAAACCGCGCACATCCTTCGGATCTGGCGGTTCAGCCCCTGCGTTAAGACGATCCGGAACCGGTCGTCTCCGAGGCGGCTGATCCGGCAGGGCTTGGTGGTCGTTCCCAGTTCCGGAAGATAAACGCCTCCCGCCATGTTTTCGGGAAAATCTCCCGTCATCTTTTTGTCGACGCGCACGAGATATTCCTTCTCGTGTCCGTAACGCCCCCGCATCATCCGATTGACAAGGCCGCCCTGATTCGTCATCAGGATCAGTCCGCGGGAGGCCTTGTCCAAGCGCCCGACCGGATAGAGGCGCTGCGGATAATGCACATAGTCCACGATATTGTCCTCGTAACGCTTGTCCGCCGTACAGACCACGCCGACCGGCTTGTGGAACAGCAGCAGCACCGGATCGGCCTTGCCCTGCACCGGCCTGCCGCAGAATTCGATCTGATCGTCCGGATAGATTCGCTGTCCGACCTGCGCGAGGCTGCCGTTGACCGTGACATGCCCCGCCGCGATCTCTCTGTCCGCCTCGCGGCGCGAACATACGCCGGCTTCGCTTAAAAATTTGTTAAGACGCTCGCCTTCCGCTGCCATCGACGTCCTCCATGCAAACAACGGAGACTCTTACAAGCCTCCGTCGTAACGATCTTTTTTCCTTTACACTCTGCTATTTGAGCAGTTCCGTCTTACAGTATCCTTCCTTGCCTTCGTAACTGACCTTGGACCATCCTTCCGCATAATCCTGATAGATCGTGATGTTATTGCCCGGATAGGCCACGGTCACTTTGTCCGCCGTCTCGCTCATCTCCGCTCTGACGTTTACGGTATTGGTCAGCAGGATCGTCCGGCCGCCGGTGCTCTGCGGCTCCTCCGCCGTCGTATCCGTTCCCTCGGCCGCTTCAAGGAACTCGCTCTTGACATAGGCTTTCGTTCCGTTATAATCGATCTTTGTCCATCCGCCCGCGTCGCTGTAACACTTGACCTGCGTGCCCGCTTCGAGTTGTCCGAGCGAATCCGCCGTTTCGGACGCCTCGGCGCGGACATTGATCTTCGTCGTCACCGTCTTCATTGAAGCGTTGGCTTCTTCCGCAGCCGCCTGCGCCGCGGCTTCTTCCGCAGCCTTGGCTTCCTCCGCGGCCTTTGCCGCAGCCGCTTCTTCCGCGGCTTTCGCCTGTGCGGCTTCCTCCGCAGCCTTGGCAATCGCTTCTTTATAGGAAGACGCCCACTGCGAGATCGCCTGCTGGAGTTCGGAATTGATGAACGCGTTCAGTTTTTCGTCCGTGAGCATCGCCTGATTGTATTTTTCCTGTACTTCCGCCTGCAGCGCAAGCACGTCCTCCTGCTGCTCAAACGTCGCGATCAGCGCCGCGATATCCGCATCCATATCGAACTCGCCGTTTTTCTGGTTAAAGGAACCGTAAACATTGTTGATATAAAGTTTTCCGTCGTCATTCGTATCCAGATAGAAAAATTCCAGACCCGCCGCCGGCGTGTCGATCTCCTTAAACTTGATCTCCAGATAGACCGAACACAGGTAGGACTTGTCGTCTATGCCGCGCTTGGTATAGACGCGGATATTCTGATATTTTTCCAGATATTGGCTGTAAAACTGGATATAACTGGCCTCGGCGTCCGAGATCGGCGTCGCGATCGCTTTGAGTTGTTCGACGTTTCCCGCGGCATAATTAGCGAAATACGCCTCGATCAGTTCCTCGATCTCCTCGTCCTGATTCTCCTCAAACGCCTGATACGCGCCGGCCATCGGGTTCTGGTCAGAGACCGTCCCCTCGGTTCCAAATGCCAGCAGCAGCATGATCGCCGCAAAAACGCCGGCCGCCGCAAAATACCGTTTATATCTGATACAAAAGTCTATGACAACATTGAACGCATTGTTCCAAAAAGCCTTCATGAAAAACTAACCTCCTCTATGTAACCAACCGCTGACAGGAAGCGTCTCCCATCGAAAATGTAGACGACTGGATTCGAACCAGCGATCTTCGGAGTCGGAGTCCGATGCGTTATCCAGCTACGCTACGCCTACACGTCCATAGACTATGGCATTATAACAGATAAAAATTGGAAAGTCAAATCATTTCCGCAGCCCCGCATTCTCCGCGTTTTCCGTGATCTTCACGATCTCTCCGGCGATCTCCTCCGGCGTCTTTTGATCGGTCGCGACGCGGTGTTCCGCCGCCTTCTCGTAAAACGGCAGGCGCTCCTCCATCATCGACGCGATGCTCGCCGCGTCTTTTTTGCCCCGCAGCAGCGGCCTGTGATCGCTTTGGCCGACCCGCTGCAGGATCGTCTGCGGTTCTGCCGTCAGCAAAACGGTGGTTCCGTGCGCCTTCATGCACGCAAGATTATCCGCCCGCAGGATCACGCCACCGCCGCAGGAGATCACCCCGCCGCCTGCGGCGGAAAGTTCCTCCGAAAGTTCCTCCAGGACTTCATGCTCCCGTTCGCGGAAATCCGCCTCGCCTTCGGTCTCAAAATACGCGCTGATCGGCATACCGATACGCCGCGTGATCTCCTCGTCCATATCGCAGGCTTTCGTTCCCAGCAGTTCCGCCAGCGCGAGGGCCACGGTGCTCTTGCCCGTGCCCATGAACCCGATCAGATATAACGGTCTCATCTCTCATCCTCCGTAATTTCTGTGAATGATTTCCAATACGCTCTGCAGTTCTTTTTCGTCCATCTGCCCGGGCGCGCTGCTCCTGCCCATCGTGCCAAAGGTCATGCAGGAGCCGAAGACCTCGCCGCACAAGCGGCTGATCACGCCCATGCTGCCCATCGACATCGACGCGACGGGGATCTCCGGATATTTCTCGCAAAACGCGCAGGTGACCTGCAGAAGATCCAGCACGTCGGACAGGGACCGCGGCATGACGGCCAGTTTCACAAGATCCGATCCGCCGTCCGCCATCTGCTCAAACAGCATCATCATGACGTCCTTTGCTGGCGTATCTTCAAAGTCGTGGTGCGAGGTGATGATCCGCACGCCTTCTTCCTGCCATTCGCGGATCCGTCTCTGCGGCCGGTCCACTTCAAAAAATTCAACGTCCATCAGATCGGCGCAGTGCGTCCGCGCGATCCTCCGGTAAAGTTCGATCAGCTGCGGCTCCGTCACTTTCGCAAGGCCGCCCTGACGGCGCGTCCGCACCGTGACAAGAAGGATCGTCCGCTTACAGAGTTTCTGAAGATCGCGCAGGATCCCTTCGATCACGTCCGGCGCGCCCATATCCTCCAAATAGTCCGCCCGCCATTCGATCATCTGCGCGCCCCTTCCGATCACGCGCTCCGCCTCCGCAAGGACTTCGTTTGCGTCTTTTCCCATCACGGGGATACAGACGACCGGCTGCCGTTTACTTTCCAATGTGATTCCTTTAATGATCATACTTTGCCCTCTTTGTCTGTTTACTGCATTTGTTCCTAGTATAAGGCACCGCCGGAACGCTGGCAAGCGTTTGACACAACTTTTATTTTTCGATATCATTACAAATCATACGGTAATATAGAAAGATAGAAAGAAGGAAAACTATGCAAACTATCACGGGTTCCACTTCGCTGCTCTGCCTTCTGGGACATCCCGCGGCGCACAGTATCTCGCCTCTGATGCACAATACCGCCTGCCGCCTTCTCGGACTGGATCACGCGTATCTGGCTTTTGACGTCGCGCCGGATCATTTTCCCGACGCAGTGCGCGGCCTGCTTGCGATCGGCTGCAGGGGCTTTAATCTGACGATGCCGTATAAGACGGCGATCCTGCCCTATCTGGACGATCTTTCACCCGCGGCGCTGCTGTGCGAATCCGTCAATACGGTCGTCAACGACAACGGACGGCTCATCGGCCACAGCACGGACGGCCTCGGCTTCATGGCCTCGGTCAGGGAAGCGGGGCTTGCGATGGAAGGAAAGAATATGACGGTGCTCGGCACCGGCGGCGCGTCCGCGTCGATCTGCGTACAGGCGGCGCTGGACGGCGTCGGCGAGATCTTTGTCTTCCAGCGGAAAAGCCCGTCCTTTGAAAGAGCCGCCGCCTTTTTTGAGCGCGTCAACCGCGAGACCGACAGCCGTATCACCTTATGGGATCTTGCGGATACCGACCGCTTGCGCGCCTGTCTGCGCGACAGCGTCCTTCTGGTCAACGCGACAAGCGTCGGCATGGGCGACGATCCGCGCTCGCCGATTCCTGTGAAACTGCTCTATCCCGAACTGACCGTCGCGGACATCATCTATCATCCCGCCGCTACGCCGCTTCTTACAGCCGCGGCGCAATGCGGCTGCAGGCATTTTAACGGAACGTCCATGCTGCTGTATCAGGGCGCGGCGGCGTTTTCCCTCTGGACCGGACAGGAAATGCCCGTCGACGAGGTGAGAAAAATCTGTTTTAGCAAAGGAGAAAGACCATGAGTTTTACCTATCTGAAAAAAATGCCGACGCCGGCGGAGATCAAAGACGAGTACGGACTTCGGCCGGAACTGGTCGCGCTCAAAGAGGAACGCGACCGCCAGATTTCCGATATCATCACGGGAAAGGACGACCGCGTGCTTGCGATCATCGGGCCGTGTTCCGCGGACCGCGAAGATGCGGTCTGCGAATATGTCAGCCGCCTTGCGCCCGTACAGGAAGCGATCAAAGACCGCGTCCTGATCGTGCCGCGGGTCTATACCAACAAACCTCGGACGACCGGCGACGGCTATAAGGGGATCGCCTCCCAGCCGGATCCGACCAAAGCGCCGGACATGGTCGAGGGCCTGATCGCGATGCGCCAGCTGCACATCCGCGCCATGGAAGCCTGTCAGATGACCTGCGCCGACGAAATGCTCTATCCGGAGAACTGGGGCTATGTGGAAGACCTGCTCTCCTACGTCGCCATCGGCGCGCGTTCCGTCGAGGATCAGCACCACCGCCTGACGGTCAGCGGCTTTGACGTTGCCTCCGGCATGAAGAACCCGACCAGCGGCGACTTTGCCGTAATGCTCAATTCCGTGTACGCCGCCCAGCACCCGCACCATTTTACGTTTTCCGGCTACGAGGTGCGCACGACCGGCAACCCGCTCGCGCATACGATCCTGCGCGGCGCGGTGAGCAAACACGGCAACAGCGTCCAGAACTATCATTATGAAGATCTGATGCGCCTCTGCAATATGTACCGCGAGATGGACCTCCTCTATCCCGCAGCGATCGTGGACGCCAACCATTCCAACTCCAACAAGGACTTCCGGCAGCAGCCGCGTATCGTCCGCGAGGTCATGATGAGCCGGCAGTTTTCACCGGACATCCGCCAACTTGTTAAGGGCATCATGATCGAAAGTTATCTTGTGGAGGGCAGCCAGAAGATCTCGGATCATCAGGTCTACGGCCAGTCGATCACCGATCCGTGCCTCGGATGGGAAGATTCCGAAAAACTCCTCTACGACATCGCGGAGATGAACCGCTGAAAGGCTCATCCCCGCCTCTTTGCGATCTGATAATAGATCGTCGGTACGACGACCATCGTCAGCACCGTTGAGAACATCAGACCGAACATCAGCGTCACCGCCATCGGCGCGGACATCGGATCCTTGGCAAGGATCAGCGGTATCAGGCCGATACAGGTGGTGATGCTCGATATCATGATCGGCCGGAACCTTGCCGCCACAGCCGTGCGGCAGGCTTCTTCCACCGTCTGTCCTTCCGCGCGTTTCGCGTCTATGACCTCAATCAAAAGAATACCGTTATTGACCACGATACCAAAGAGCGATACCACGCCAAGCAGCGCCATCGCCTGCAGATCCATGTTCAGGATCCAGAGCCCGAAGCAGCAGCCGATCAGGCTGAGCGGGATCGACGTCAGGACGTTGAGCGGCTTTGCAAAATCCTTGAACTGCAGCAGAAGTATCACATAAATGATGAGGACCGCCACGCCCGCCGCCTTGATTAGGTTGACGATCAGGGAAAGCATGTTGCTCATCTCCCCCTGTTCGACGATCGTGACGTCCGACGTATCCATCTTTGAGAGGAAGCGTTCCTCAAATTCGGATTCGATCGCGCCGGAAACATAGCCCGATTTCACGCCGGAGAGGACTTTGACATAACGCTTGCCGTTGTAGTGGTGAATCAGCGGCACCGTCGGTTCCAGCGTGATATCCGCGATCTGGCCGAGCAGCACATGCGTATCGCTGACCGAACCGCTGATCGGCAGATCCTTCAGTTCCTCAAGGCTGTTGACGTCGGCGCGCACGAGAATATCCATCTCCTCGTCGCCGCCGGTATAGGCGGACGCCGTCGCGCCCATCAGGCTGGTGTTGAGCTGTTTGATCACGTCGTATTTCAGGAGGCCGTATCCGGACAGGCGCTCGCTGTCCAGATTTACCCTGTATTCATACTGCGAGATCACGGAGGTATCGCGCACGTCTTCCGCGCCTTCCACCTGCTGCAGGCCGCTGACCATCTCCTGCGCCAGTTCGTTGATCCGGTTCATATCGTCGCCGGAGACCGTATAGACGATCTTCGCGTCCGCGGGCATCGAATATTCCAGACACTTGACTTCCACCGTAGCGCCCGCCACCTGACCGTCGATCTGCTCCTGAAGCCGTTTGGCAATCGTCTCGGAACTGCTTCCCGCCTTCTTCCATTCCTCCTCGTTCAACTCGACCATGATCCGCCCCGCGTTGTCCGCGTCGTTTAAGGACGGCACCGTCAAAAAGAAACTCGGCAGTCCGCCGCCGACGGCCGCCGTCGTATGCGCGACAGCCGGATCCTCTTTCAGTACGGCTTCCACCTCGTCCACGATCTCGCCCGTCCGCTCGAGGTTCAGCGTCTCGTTGCTGATGTCCACATAAATGACCGGCTTCGCGGCGTACGGGAAGAACTGCATCCCCAACTGCGTCACTAGGAAAGCCGCAAGTCCGAGCGTGGCGAAGGCCAGCAGCAGCGTGCGCTTCGGATAGCGCAGGCCGAGCCCGAGCAGGCCGTCAAAAAAGCGGTGGACGGGATTGCTTTTTGTCTGTTTGGCTTTGTCCTCCGGCTTGAAAAAGAAATACGCAAGCACCGGAATCCCGCACATCGCCATGATATAACTGGCCACGAGCGACGCGATCACGACCGTCGGGATCGTACCCGCCACCTGTCCGACCACGCCCGGAATAAAGTAGATGATCCCAAAGGTCACGATGGTCGTCAGCGTGCTGGTCAGAACCGGCAGCCACGTCTCCGCCACGCCGTCAATGATGGCGCGCGTCTTTTCCTTTCCGGCGTTGAGCCCCTGCTGGATCGCCTCGCTGATCACGACCGCATTGTCCACAAGGATACCGAGGCTGACGATCAGCGCCGCGATGGAGATGAACTGAAATTCGATGTCGAGCAGGTTCATCACGGTAAACGTCACGAGGATACTGACGGGCAGCGCCGTGGAGATGACAAGGGCGTTGCGGATCCCCATGCCGATCATGACGACGAGCACGATCAGCGCGATACTTTCGATCAGGTTTAAGATGAAACCGTTGATGTTGTCGCTGATCGCCTCCGGCGCGTACATGACCTCGTGGAAGATCAGTTCCTCCGGCAGGCTGGACTTGAGCTGTTCGATCTGCCTGCGGACGTCTTTGCCCACGTTGACCGCGTTGACGCCGTCGTCAAAGCGCCCCACAAGAAGGATACAGGCGCGGCCGTCCTGCTCATAGTATTTGTCGCTCGTATCCTCCACATAGACGTCGGCGACGTCTTTTAACTTCACAAAAGAGAGGCTGTCGTCGGCGCCGCCGATCACTGTATTTTCGATGTCGGCAAGGCTTGTGAACAGCCCGTCGCTGGCGACCGTGATCGTGCCGGTATCATAGTCGATGGTGCCCGCGGGGATGTTGAGATTCTGCGCCTGCATCAGCGATAAGATGTTCTCGATCGAGATCTGATACGCCTGCAGTTTTTGAATGTCCGCCTCGACGACGACCTGCTTGGTCGATTCCCCTTCCAGCGTCACGGAAGCCACATGCTCCACGTCTTCCAACTGTTCTTTGATCGTCTCGCCGTAGGAGACCAGTTCCTCCGCCGTATAGGTGTCGCTCGAGAGGCTGATGATAAACTGATTCTTTGAGACGAGGTCGGTACGCACCGTGCTCGGCTGGCACATATCCGGAAGATCGTCCTGCATATCGGAGACCGCGTCGCGCAGTTGCGTCTCCACCTCGTCGATCAGGACGTCGTTTTCGTAGTAGACGATGATCGCACTGGCGCTCTCCATGCTCATGCTCGTGGTGTAATCGACGCGGTCGAGCTGTCCGATCTTGTCCTCAAGACGGTCGGTGACATACTCCTCCACTTCTTCCGGAGACGCGCCGGGATAGACGGTCGTCACAAGCGCAATCGCCACCGTCGTATCCGGATTTTCCTGCTTCGGGATGACATAATAACTCACCAGTCCGGCCACGACCGTAATCAGCAGAAAAAAGACCACGATCTTTCTGTTTTTTAATAAAGTCCCTGTAATCCTTTCCATGCGACCGCCTCCTACTGCCGTTCATAGGACACGGCGCTGCCCGTCCGGATCAGTTTCATGCCTTCTGTGATGATGAGCGTTCCGGCCTGCGTGCCCGTCACCCTGACCTGATCGTCGCTGACTTCTTCGATGGTGACGTACTGCCTCTTGGCGCGGCCGTCCTCAACGATATAGACATAGTCCCGCCCGTCGTTTAAGATCACGGAGATCGGCAGCCAGATGCCCATACGCTCGCCGATATGGATGCTCACGGAAGCGAGTTCGCCGAGATAGAGATCGGGATCCGCCGTATCCAGGCTGACGTTGACCGCATAGGTCCGCGTGCTCTCGTCCGGCAGCACGTCCACATCCCGAATGGCGCCGGTAAACGTCTGCTGCTCCACGGTAATGCTTGCCGGCATCCCCGCCGCAAGGGAGAGGACGTCCGACTGGGAAACGCCAAAATTGACGACCACCTCGTTGCTTGCCAGCACGACCGCGGGCATGATCGGCGTGGAAACGCTGCCTTCTTCGGCGGAAACGTCCACGACATAGCCGTCGCTCCTTGCGCGCAATACGCATTGATCCAGCGCGTTCTGCGCGCTCTGCACCCGGTCGGCGGCGCTGTCGTAACTTTCCTGCGCCGCGTCGAGATTGTCCGCCGCCGCGTCGAAGCGTTCTTTTTGCAGTTTTGCGTCGTCGGAAGACGCGCCTTCTTTTACTTTATTGTCGTAGGCTTCCTGCGCGCTGTCGACGTTCTGCCGGTAAAGTTCCAGCGTATTCTGCGCCGATTCGTATTGCAACTGCAGGGAATAATATTCCGTATTGATCTCCGGCACGCCTCCGGTCGCAGAGCGGTACTGCGGCGTCGCATCCAACTGCGCTTTTAACGACAATACCCGCTGCTCCTGCTCGTTATAGCGCTGCGTCGCGTCCTGCAGATCTTCCCGCTCCTGCTCCGCGCCGCAGGCCCGAAGATAATCCGCCTGCGCGTCGTCGTAAGATTCTCCTGCGCGCGTCAGGTTCTTTTCGGCGTACTCCGCCTGCCGCTGCGCGGACGAAAGCTGATCCGCCGCGTCGTCGTCCTCGATGGCCGCCAGCGGATCGCCCGCCTTTACCTGATCGCCTTTTTTGACGTAGACGGCCTCGATCGTGCCGATCGTCTCAAACGTGCACTGCGTCAGTTCCGCGGGCTGCACCAAACCGGTATAGCTCAGCGACACGTCGCTGCCGGTCTCTCCGGCTTCCATGACGGCTACCGGATAGACCTTTTCTTCTTCTTTTTCATCTTTTTGCGCGCTCTTGCGGAAGCCCATAACGGCAAGCAGCGCCGCCAGCACAACTGCCAGCGCCGCTACCGCAACCTTTTTTTTATTGTGTAGGAATTGCTTCATCGCCGTTTCTCTCCTGTCTCTTATCTGCGTTTATGTTCCCATTATACTTGACCTCGGCGCGTTTCCACAACCTTTTAATATATTAAATTTTTATAAACAGGAAGCGTCAGAGATTGGAGTAGCCCATCAGGTAAGCGTCGACCTCCCGCGCGCAGTCCCTGCCCTGGCGGATCGCCTTGACGACAAGCGACTGTCCCGTGTGCATATCGCCGGCGGAAAAGACCTTCTCTGCCGAAGTCAGAAAGCCGCCCGGCTGCGCGGACGCCACGTTCGTGCGCGCGTCGCGTTCCACGCCGAAGGCGTCGGCCACATAGGCCTGACTTCCCAAAAATCCCGCAGCGATCAAGACCAATTGGCACGGTACTTCCCATTCCGTTCCTTCTTCCGGCACCATCGATGTCCGTCCCGTTTTTTTGTCCTTCACCGGTGCAAGCCGGACGAGTACGGCGCTGCTCAGCCGTCCGTTTTTATCCTTCTTAAATTCCTTTACCGTCGTCGTATAGATCCGCGGGTCGTGCCCGAAGACGGCGATGGCTTCTTCCTGTCCGTAGTCCGTCTTGCAGACCAGAGGCCACTGCGGCCACGGATTGGATTCGCTGCGCTCGTCCGGCGCTTTCGGCATCATCTCCAGTTGCGTGATCGAGCGGCAGCCGTGGCGCATACAGGTGCCCACGCAGTCGTTTCCAGTATCACCGCCGCCGATCACGATCACGTCCTTGTCTTTGGCCGAGAGGAACGTCCCTTCCGCCAGATCGTGATCCAGCAGGCTCTTTGTCGTAGACGTCAGAAAATCCACGGCGAAGTAGATGCCCGCGGCGTCCCTGCCCGGCGCGCTGATGTCACGCGGTTCGGACGCGCCGCACGCTAAGATCACGGCGTCGTAGTCCGCCAGCAGTTTTTTCGCCTTCACGCTGCGGCCGACGTCCGCGCCGGTCACAAACGTCACGCCTTCTTCTTCCATGACCGCGAGTTTCCGGTCGATGATGTGCTTCTCAAGTTTCATGTTCGGTATCCCGTAACGCAGCAGCCCGCCGATCCGGTCGTTCCGCTCGTAAACGGTCACATGATGGCCTCTGGCGTTCAACTGATCCGCCGCCGCAAGCCCCGCCGGGCCGGAACCGACGACCGCGATCTTCTTGTCCGTGCGGTTGACCGGCGGCTTCGCTTTGGCAAGGCCGTTGGCGTAAGCGTATTCAATGATGGCCATTTCGTTTTCTTTGGTGGACACCGGCTCCCCGTTCAGCCCGCAGGTGCACGCTTTCTCGCAGAGCGCCGGACAGACGCGGCAGGTAAATTCCGGGAAATTGCTGGTCTTGCGCAGACGCAGATACGCCTGTTCCCAGTTGCCGTGATAAACGAGGTCGTTCCATTCGGGGATCAGATTGTTCAGCGGACAGCCCGACGTCATTCCCTTGATAGCCACGCCCGCCTGACAGAACGGTACGCCGCACTCCATACAGCGCGCGCCCTGCTTCTGCTGCTCCTCGCGGCTCAGCGGCGTGTGAAATTCGTTAAAGTGGCGGATCCGCTCCTTCGGCTTGACCGCCGCCGCGTTCTTTCTTTCATATTCCAAAAAACCTGTTGCTTTTCCCATGGGTATCTCCTTTCCGCTTATCGGGTCAGCGCGTTAAACGCTTCGATCTGTGCCTGTTCGCTGCTCAATCCCTTTTCCTCCATCTGAACAATGGTCATCATCATTTTTTTGTAATCGTGCGGAACGATCTTCTTGAACTTCGGAAGATATTCGCTGAAATTGTCGAAGATCTCCTTGCCCTTTTTGGAGTTGGTGTAGGCGACGTGTTCCGTGATGATCTCCTTGAGTTCAAGGACGTCGTATTTGTCCGTCACCGGTTCCAGCGATACCATGGTCTTATTCAGTTTGCGGTACAGGGACGCGTCTTCGTCCAGCACATAGGCGATGCCGCCGCTCATGCCCGCGGCGAAGTTCTTTCCGGTCTGCCCGAGCACGACCACGCGCCCGCCCGTCATATATTCGCAGCCGTGGTCGCCGCAGCCCTCCACAACGGCTGTCGCGCCGGAATTGCGGACGCAAAAGCGCTCTCCCGCCACGCCGTTGATAAACGCCTTGCCGCTGGTCGCGCCGTAGAGCGCCACGTTTCCGACGATGATGTTTTCATCTTCGCGGTAGGTCACGCCGGTCGGCGGGAAGACTACGAGTTTTCCGCCGGAGAGGCCTTTGCCGAAATAGTCGTTGCTGTCGCCTTCCAGCTGCAGGGTCAGTCCCTTCGGGATGAACGCGCCGAAACTCTGGCCGCCCGCGCCGCGGCACTGGACGGTAAACGTATCTTCCGCCAGCGTCTCGCCGAAGCGCCGCGTGATCTCCGCGCCGAACAGCGTGCCGACCGAACGGTCCGTGTTCGTTACGTCCATTGAAATGCTCTTTTTGCTTCCGCTTTCCAGCGCGTCGCCGAATTTGCGGAGCAGGATCTTTTCATCCACGGTTTTTTCCAGTTCAAAATCAAAGACATTCTTTTTATAATAGGAAATCTTCTCTCCTTTTGCCGCGAACGGGTTGTTTAAGATCGCCGAAAGGTCGATCTTGGCATAGCGCCCTTCCTTCGCCATCGCCCGTTCTTCCAGCAGATCCGTCCTGCCGACCAGTTCGTCGACGGTGCGCACGCCGAGCGCCGCCATATATTCGCGGAGTTCCTGCGCGATGAAGCGCATGAAATTGACCACATACTCCGGTTTTCCGGTAAAGCGCTTGCGCAGTTCCGGATTCTGCGTGGCGATGCCCACCGGACAGGTGTCCAGATTGCAGACGCGCATCATGACGCAGCCCATGGTCACGAGCGGTGCCGTGGCGAAACCAAATTCCTCCGCGCCCAGCATCGCCGCGATCGCGACGTCGCGTCCGCTCATCAGTTTGCCGTCCGTCTCGATGATGACTTTGTTGCGCAGGCCGTTCATCAGAAGCGTCTGATGGGCTTCGGCAAGGCCGAGTTCCCACGGCAGCCCCGCGTTATGGATCGAACTCTTTGGCGCCGCTCCCGTTCCGCCGTCGTAGCCGGAGATCAGTATCACCTGCGCCCCCGCTTTGGCAACGCCGGACGCGACGGTGCCCACGCCCGCCTCCGATACCAGTTTGACGGAAATGCGCGCGTCTTTGTTCGCGTTTTTCAGATCGTAGATCAACTGCGCCAGATCCTCGATCGAATAGATGTCGTGATGCGGCGGCGGCGAGATCAGCGAAACGCCCGGCGTGGAAAGACGGGTCTTCGCGATCCACGGATAGACCTTCTTGCCCGGCAGATGTCCGCCCTCGCCCGGCTTCGCGCCCTGCGCCATCTTGATCTGGATCTCCTGCGCACTGACCAGATAGCGGCTGGTCACGCCGAAACGTCCGGACGCCACCTGCTTGATCGCCGAACAGCGGTTTTTTCCGTCCTTGCCGATCGTCAGGCGTTCTTCTTCTTCGCCGCCCTCGCCGGAATTGGACTTGCCGTGCAGCCGGTTCATCGCGATCGCCATGGTCTCGTGCGCTTCTTTGGAGATGGAACCGTAGGACATCGCGCCGGTCTTGAAACGCTTGACGATCTCGTCGACCGGCTCCACCTCGTCGAGCGGAATCCCTTTCTTCGGATATTTGAAATCGAGCAGGCCGCGGAGATTGCGCGCGCGGTCCTCCCGGTTGACAAGCGCCGTATATTCGCGGAACGTCTCGTAGTCGCCGGTCCTCGTCGCCAGTTGCAGAAGATGGATCGTCTGCGGATTGTAGAGATGATCCTCTTTGCCGCTCCGCATTTTATGCGCGCCGACGCTGTCGAGCGTCGTATCCGTATTCAGATCCAGCGGATCGAACGCCTTGGAATGGCGCAGTTCGACGTCGCGCTGGATGTCCTCGATCCCGATTCCGCCGATCCGGCTCACTGTGCCCTTGAAATAGCGGTCGACCACGCTTTCGCTGATTCCGATCGCCTCAAAGATCTTCGCGCCCTGATAGGACTGCACGGTGGAAATGCCCATCTTTGACGCGATCTTGATGATCCCGTTGATGACCGCCTCGTTATACGCATCCACCGCCGCATAATAATCCTTGTCAAGCATATGCAGGTCGATCAATTCCTGAATGCTCTCCTGCGCCAGATACGGATTGATCGCGGAAGCGCCGTATCCAAGGAGCGTAGCGAAATGGTGCACTTCCCTCGGCTCCCCGCTCTCTAAGATCACGGAAAGGCTGGTGCGCTTCTTCGTCTGCACCAGATACTGCTGTAATGCGGATACCGCCAGAAGCGACGGGATCGCCACATGGTTCTCGTCCACGCCGCGGTCCGACAGGATGATGATGTTCGCGCCCTCTCGGTATGCCCGATCGGCCTCGACATAGAGATGGTCGATCGCCTTTTCCAACGACGTGTTTTTGTAATAGAGGATCGGGATGATCTCGACCTTGAACCCTTCCACGTCCATGTTTTTGATCTTTAAGAGGTCCGTATTGGTCAGGATCGGATTGTTGATCCGCAGCATCTTGCAGTTTTCTTCTTTTTCTTCCAGCACGTTTCCGCTGTCGCCCAGATAAATGGTCGTGGACGTCACGATCTTTTCACGGATCGAATCGATCGGCGGGTTCGTCACCTGCGCAAACAGCTGCTTGAAGTAATTGAACAGCGGCTGGTGCATATCCGAAAGCACGGCCAGCGGCGTGTCGATCCCCATCGCGCTGATCCCCTCGCCGCCGTTTAACGCCATCGGCAGGATCGCCGTCTTCAGGTCCTCGTAGGTATAGCCGAACGCCTTCTGCAGGCGGGCGCGTTCTTCCTTCGTGTGCATTGGCACGCGCTTGTTCGGAATCTTGAGGTCGTGCAGATGGATCAGGTTCTTGTCCAGCCATTCGCCGTAAGGCTGCTTGGCGGCGTAGGCATTTTTGAGTTCGTCGTCGTCGATCAGGCGGCCCGCCTGCGTGTCCACCAGGAGCATCTTGCCGGGCTTGAGCCTGTCTTTCGCTTTGATCCGGCTCTCGTCGATCGGCAGTACGCCGACCTCGGAAGAAAGGATCAGATACCCGTCGTTCGTCACATAATAGCGGGACGGGCGCAGGCCGTTGCGGTCCAGCACCGCCCCCATGATATCGCCGTCGGAGAACAAAATGGAGGCCGGGCCGTCCCACGGCTCCATCATCGTCGCGTAATACTGGTAGAAATCCTTCCGCTCCTGCTTCATCGCCTTGTTGTTCGCCCACGGTTCGGGAATCGTGAGCATGACCGCAAGCGGAAGCGGCAGACCGTTCATCACGAGAAATTCCAGCGTATTGTCGAGCATCGCCGAATCCGATCCCGCCGTATTGACGACCGGCGTGATCTTGGAAAGTTCCTCCTCCAGAAAATCGGAATACATCGTCTCCTCACGGGAAAGCATCCGATCCGCGTTTCCCTTGATCGTATTGATCTCCCCGTTATGTACGATAAAGCGGTTCGGATGCGCCCGCTCCCAACTCGGGTTGGTGTTTGTGGAGAAGCGGGAATGTACGATCGCGATCGCGGATTCATAGGACTCGTCGTGCAGGTCCTTGAAGAAGGTCCGCAACTGCCCTACGAGAAACATTCCCTTATATACGATCGTCCGGCTGGAAAGGGAGACCACATAGGTATTTTCGCAGGTCTGCTCAAAGACGCGGCGCGCGACGTAGAGTTTGCGGTCGAACTCCAACCCCTTTTCCACGTCGGAAGGGCGGCGGACAAACGCCTGCATGATATACGGCATACAGTCGATCGCCTTTTTCCCGAGGACCGTCGGATCGGTCGGCACCGTCCGCCAGCCGAGGAAATCCATGCCTTCCTTTTCGACGATGATCTCAAACATCTTTTTGGAACGGCTGCGTTCGGGCTCGTCCTGCGGGAAGAAAAACATCCCCACGCCGTAATCCCTCTCTCCGCCGAGATCGATCCCGAGCGGGCGCGCGGCCTTCTTAAAGAATTTATGGGAGACCTGCAGCATGATGCCGACGCCGTCGCCCGTTTCGCCTTCGGCGTCCTTGCCGGCGCGGTGCTCGAGGTTCTCCACGATCTTCAGCGCGTCCGATACCGTCTGGTGCGTCTTGACGCCCTTGATATTGACGATCGCGCCGATACCGCAGTTATCGTGTTCAAATTCCGGTCGGTAGAGGCCGGTGTCCTTCCTTTGTTTTTCCATAGGTTTTCATCCCTTTCTGCTGTCGGTTTCATTCTCACGCTTTCTACTATACCGCTGTTTCTTTCGTTTGTAAATCTTTTTTTGCATTTTATTGTCAGATAATATGACGATTTATATTTTTTTACAGAATTGTATTCGCATATTATGTTGTTTTTCTTTTATTACGCACAATTCAGCCGCGCGGCAGGATCTTCTTCCCGCTTTCCGTTTTCGCAGCACAGCCGGCGTGTCCGCATCGTTCCGCCCCACTTTCAGAGAAAATCGCGGATCCAGTCCAGCAGCAGCGGATTGACCGCCCCCTCCAGATAGAGCCCGCTCAAAAACAGCAGCGCAAGCCCCGCGCCGTAGAGAAATAAGGCGATCCTGCGCTTTAACGTCCCGTTCTTCGCGCAGGCTTCCTCCTGCCGCTCGCAGAACAGCCAGAACAGATAGCAAAAGAGCACGACATAGACGATCCCGTGCGGAAAAAAGGAAAACAAAAAAACGATCGCGCCCTTCCAGCCGTAGGCGCGCAGAAACGCCGCGCAGACGCTTCCCGCCAGCAGGCCGCACAAAAGATAGGTCAGCGTATAAAGCGGCCTGCGGATCCGCGTCATGCCGAATAAGAGCAGCAGGACAAGCAAAAGGCCGCGGCGTACCAAGAGATAGCAGAACAATTCTTTCTGCGCGAGCGTGCGCGCATCCATTTCCTCCATGCAGGAGCACAGCCACGCCCCCGCCGCCTGGATCTGTTCGGAAAACAAAACGAGCCCCAGCGTCAGCGAGATAAGAAAGCACAAAAAGAATGCCCCCTTCTTTCCGCGGAACACTTCCCGCAGAAAGAAGAACGGCATTCTCCTTTTCCTGTGATAGGCGTCGTAATACAGATACTCTCTCATATTTTTGTCCCGGCTTGCTTTACTCCTATCCTATGCAAAAACCGGCGCGCTAGAACTCTTGACGCGGTAGGCGAGCACCGCGGAGACCGTTTTGCTGTCCTGAATCCGTCCGGCAAAGATCTCCTCGAGCAGTTCGTCCATCTCCCACGCCCTGCATTCGATATTTTCCGCGGCGTCGAGATGCTGGCTGCCCGGCGTCAGATCCTCCGCCAGATATACGTCGATAAATTCATTGCAGAAAGCGACCGTCGTCTTTAAGGAAAGCAGAAATTCCATCTTTCCGGCGGTATAGCCCGTTTCCTCCTCCAACTCCCGTTTGGCGCAGACGAGCGTCGATTCTTCCACGCTGTCCCGCGATCCGGCCGGCACTTCCCATGTCATGCGCTCCAGCGCCGGACGGTACTGCCTGACAAGGATCACGCGGCCGTCGCTTTGTACCGGAAGCACCGCCGCCGCCCCTTTCCGATGCGCGACGAAGTCCCAAACCTCACGGCTTCCGTCCGGCAGTTCCATCGTATCGGAATAGACGTCAAGAATGGAGCCTGCATGTACCAGTTTACGGTCGACCCGTTTGATCTTTTCCATGATCCAATCCCTCCTGTTCTTTCTTCTCCGCGCGTCCCCTGCCCGGATGGCGGCGGAGCGTTCTTAAATATGCCTTCTGTTCCTCCGTGATCCTCCTGCTCTCTACGGCTTTCCGGATCGTCCGCTCATGCGTCCACGGATCCAGCCGTTCTTCCTGCAGGAAAACGACGGTCAGGTCCCACTGTTTCGCCAGCGCGGTCGCGAAATACCACGCCTGCATCATATGGATGTAGTAATCGTCCCCGTCGGGCGCTTTGTCCCGCGCGCCATTGCTCCAGCCGCTCTTGACTTCCGCGGCCATTTGCAGGAAGGACGCCTGAAAATCTTCTTCGAGGAAATGCGTCATCAGCATATTGAGGGCGTAGCGCTTGACATACGGCTTCTCCGAGCCCAGCCAGCGTTGCACCGCCTCAAGCAGGCGCGCCCTTTCGCCGTAAAAGGCCTTCGGCGACATCTGATCGCAGGTCGCCCAGTTGTCGATATACGGCAGGAATTCGTCAACGCCCGCCAGACATTCCGCAAAGTCTTTCCTGCGGCAGAGCAGAAAGGCGTGCAGCTGGTCTTCCTCAAACAGGGCGTGCGGCTTCTGCTCTAAAAAGCGCGCGGCTTCCGGCGTGCCGTCCAGTTCCTTTGCCAAACCGCGCAAAAGCGGCGTACGCACGCCGAGGATCTTCTCCGGCCGAAGCGTCGGCAGGAGTTTTCGCTGAAACGCCGCTAATTTTTGCTCCGACATTTCCCGCAGCCGTTCCTCGATCGGCCCGACCGGCCCGACCGGCACGGCCGTCTCCTTTACGTTATTCACCGCTCCTCCTCCTTTTCCATAACAGCCTGCCGACGCAGGCCCCAAGAAATACCAGCGTCACAATCAGCAGAACCGGCAGGATGACGCCGCTGTCCGCGCCGCACCGCAGCCGCAATCCCTGATGAAGCGTATAGATCCCGAAGAACGCAAACAGCAGGAACGCCAGCGATTTCAAAAACGTCTCCGGCATCTTATTTTTCAGCAGCATTCCGAGCAACATTCCCAGCATATCGGCGGCAAACAGGCCGATAGAGCAGCCCAGCCAGACAGGAAGCGCCGCATCCAGCCCCTCGTTGGCTCCGAACGTCACCGCGGTCAGCTGCGTCTTGTCGCCGAGTTCCGCCAGAAAGAAGGTCAGCCCCACCGCCAGCGGCGCGAACGCGACCTTCCGCTCGCCGACCTGTTCTTCGCCTTCGTCGTCGGGCCCGACGGAGGAAAACGCAAAATACAAAAATGCGAACGCGGCGATCTCCTTAATGAGCCAGTCCGGCACCAGCGATCCGACCAGCCCTCCGGCCAGCACCGCCATCCCGTTTAAGATCAGGATCGCCGCCGCCGTCCCGAGGACGATATCGCGGATCTTGTATTTCGACGTCAGCGCCATCAGCATCAGCTGCGTCTTGTCGCCCATCTCCGCGATAAATTCCGCCGCCATGACCTTTAGGAACAACCACATCTTTTTTCTCCTTTCAAACCCCTACCGCAGGAAGATATAGACCGCATATAAAGCGTACAACAGCAGCATGACCGCGCCGTCGAGGCGTTTGAGCATTTTCCCGCGCGCCGCCAGCACCCATACAATCAGCGTAAAGACTAAAAGGACGGCGATGTCGATCACGTTTTCCGTGATAAAGGCGATCGGGCTGATGGCCGAAGCGATCCCGAGCACAAAGAGGATGTTGAAGACATTGGAGCCGATCGCGTTTCCAAGCGCCATCCCGATCTCGTTCTTCCTCGCCGCCACCACCGACGTGACCAGTTCCGGCAGCGACGTGCCGATGGAAACGATCGTGAGTCCGATCAGCGTCTGGCTCATGCCGAGTTCCGACGCGATCCTGCTGGCGGTATCGACCGTCAGGTCGCCGCCGATTGCGATCGCCGCCGCGCCTCCGACGATGTAGAGAAGGCTGCGCGGTACCGAAAGAAGTTTGATCGTTTCGTCCGTCTCCAGTTCCATCTCGTCGGTATCGCCGCTCTTTTGCGCCTTCAGCGCCCTTTGCACCAGCACGACGATATAGGTGACAAAGAGGATCAGCAGAAGCGCGCCGTCGACATGTCCGAGCACCATGCCGCCCCCGTCGGCAAATCCAAGAATGCCAAGCACGAGAAGCGCGATCGCGCAGACCGCGGAAAACGGGATATCCTTGCGGATCGTATCTCTGCCGACCGGCACGGCGGTCATCATCGTGCAGACGCCGATCACCACCATCAGGTTGAAGATATTGGAGCCGATGGCGTTACTGATCGCCAGCGAGTTGTTGTTGGAAACGGAAGCCGCCACGCTGACCGCCGTCTCCGGCAGCGACGTGCCCATCGCCACGACCGTCAGGCCGATGATCACCGCCGGCACATGAAACCGCTTTGCCACGCTCGAACTGCCCTCCACAAAAAAATCCGCCCCCTTGATCAGAAAGGTAAAGCCCGCTACCAGCAGGATGACGACCAGAAACATCGGGCTTTGTGCAATAAACTGTTCCATAAAACTTCTCCTTTTCTTTTCAAAATCGTGCGCACGGGCATAAAAAAGACCCAAATGTGCCAAGGCACACCTGAGTCTCATTCTTTACGATTTGCCAGGTCATACGACCGGGTCTGTTGACAAATCACGCCGAAACGCGAACTACTCCCCCACGCAATGTATGGTTATTGTAACAGACGACCGGCGGATACGTCAAGCGCGGAAAGCATATTTTTTGCAAAAGAAACAGCGGTTCTTTTCTCAATAAAACAACCGCCTCCGGACGGTCTGCCCGAAAGCGGCTGCTTATGTTGTTCTTATGAAATTTTACTTTGCGTAATCTGTCACCCGCGATTCGCGGATCACATTTACTTTGATCTGTCCCGGATAATCCAATTCCGCTTCGATGCGTTTGGAAATATCCCTTGCCAGCAATACCATCTCGGCATCGTTGACCTGCTCAGGAACTACCATCACTCGGACTTCCCTACCTGCCTGAATGGCAAAAGATTTTTCTACACCCTTAAAACTGTCTGTGATCTCTTCTAATTGTTGTAATCTGTTTGAATACGCTTCTAACGTTTCACGTCTTGCGCCCGGCCGCGCTGCGCTGATGGTATCAGCCGCCTGCACCAGACAGGCAACGATGCTTTCCGGATCCACGTCGCCATGATGCGCCTCCACCGCGTTGATGACTACGGCGTTTTCTTTGTATCTCTTGCAGAGTTCTACGCCAAGCTGGATATGCGATCCTTCCATATCCCTGTCGACCGACTTGCCAATGTCATGCAGAAGACCCGCACGCTTGGCCGTCCTGACGTCTTCCCCAAGTTCGGCGGCTAACAGCCCCGCCAACTGGGCGACTTCGATGGAGTGCTTTAACACGTTCTGACCGTAACTTGTCCGATAACGCATCTTGCCAAGGAGTTTTATCAACTCCGGATGGATACCGTGTACGCCGACTTCCAGCGCCGCTTCTTCGCCCGCTTCCTTGATCAGGGCGTCGACTTCCTTCTGCGCTTTTTCAACCATTTCTTCGATCCGCGCCGGATGGATACGTCCGTCCACGATCAGTTTTTCAAGCGCGATCCGGGCCACTTCCCTGCGGATCGGGTCAAAGGCGGAAAGGATAACGGCTTCCGGCGTATCGTCAATAATGAGTTCCACGCCGGTCATCGTCTCAAGGGTACGGATATTTCTACCCTCGCGTCCGATGATCCTTCCTTTCATTTCATCGTTCGGCAACTGCACGACGGAGATCGTCGTCTCTGCCACATGATCGGCTGCACATTTCTGGATCGCCGTCACAACGATGTCCTTTGCCTTTTTGTTGGCGTCTTCCTTGGCGACCGCCAGCGACTCTTTTACGAGTTTGGCCGCGTCAAGTTTTACATCTTCTTCAACAGTTTTTAACAGAATATCTTTTGCCTGTTCGGAGGTAAGTCCTGAGATTCTCTCCAGTTCCTGTACGCGCTGCTGATTAAGTTTTGCCACCTCGCTCTTTTGCCGATCCAGCGACGCTTCCTTTCGCGCACATTCCGCCTCTTTTTTCTCCAGCGCATCAAGTTTCTTGTCCAGATTTTCTTCTTTCTGGGCGATACGATGTTCGTTTCGCTGGATCTCCGAGCGGCGTTCCCTGATCTCTTTCTCGAGTTCGTTCTTGGTCTTTAACGACTCCTCTTTTGCCTCTAAAAGAGCCTCGCGCTTCTTGGTCTCCGCGTTCTTTACCGCCTCGTCGATGATCTCACGGGCTTTTTCCTCCGCGCTGCCCACCTTTTTGGCGGATGTGTTTTTGTAATGCGCGTTGGCGACCGCCAGAGAGACCGGTACGGCAACCACGAGCGTAACGATGACTGCTATAATAATCGCAAGCACAGTAGCACCTCCTTTATTCAATTTTCAATCTTCGATTTTATTGTATATACATGAAAACGAAAAATCCGCGTATCATTACAACAGTATGATTCTATCCCTTATTTTAGAAATTGTCAAGATGTAAAGCGCGTCCAATATCTGCCGTCTGAAAACCGCGCTGCGCCAGAAAACGGTACATCTTCGCCTTTTCCTCGCGTCCGGCGGACGCAGGATCGTAATTCTTTTTTTTGAGAAGGGCAAGGATCAGTTCCATCTCGCTCGCCTCGTACTCCTCCTCCATGCAGCGGTCGATCAGATCCTTTGAGATCCCCTTTGCCAAGAGATCGCGGCAGATCCGCAGACGGCTGCGGCTTTCCTGATGGAAACGGATATAGGAGCGCGCAAGCCGTTCGTCGTCAAGGTAATGATAGGAACGGACGTAGGAAAGCGCGTCCTCTACCGCCTCCGGCGGATAGCCGCTTTCCTGTAATTTCTGCCGCAGCTGCTTCTCGCTGCGGTCTGTCTTTTCCAGAAGATAGAGCGCCCTTTTCCGCGCCCGCGGCAGCAGCGTCTCCGTTAAGATCGCCTGATACTGTGCTTCGGAAAGGACGTCTCCCTGCGCGAGGGCGTAGCGCGCGACTTCTTTTGCGTAGAGTACAAAGTCTGCCCCATTGCTGAGGCAGACCTTTCTTTTTCCTTTTGACAGTGTTTCTATGGAGACGATCTCCGCCGACCCTTTCATCATTCGACCGTCTCCGGTGCTTCAACGGCGGTTTCTTCTTCCTGATGAAGGAAATGCTCCCGCACCTGCTGCTCGATCTCCTGCGCGATTGCAGGATTTTCCTTGAGGTAGATTTTTGCGTTCTCGCGACCCTGCCCGATCTTTTCTCCCTTATAGGCGTACCATGCGCCGGACTTGTTCACGACGTCGATCTCGGACGCCAGATCGAGAATATCCCCTTCTTTTGAGATGCCCTGTCCGAACATGATGTCAAACTCCGCCTCTTTGAAAGGCGGCGCGATCTTGTTCTTTACGACCTTGACCCTTGTCCTGTTGCCGATGACCTCGCCGGACTGCTTGAGCGCCTCGATCCGGCGCACATCCAGACGGACGGAAGAATAAAACTTCAATGCGCGGCCGCCCGTCGTCGTCTCCGGATTGCCGAACATGATCCCCACCTTCTCGCGCAGCTGATTGATGAAGATGACGATGCAGTTCGTCTTGCTGATGACGGCGGTCAGTTTGCGGAGCGCCTGCGACATCAGCCGCGCCTGCAGGCCGACGTGGGCGTCTCCCATGTCGCCGTCGATCTCCGCCTTCGGCACGAGCGCCGCCACGGAATCCACGATCAGAATATCCACCGCGCCGGAACGCACCATCGTCTCGGTGATCTCCAGCGCCTGCTCGCCGTTGTCCGGCTGCGAGCTGTAGAGGTTGTCGATATCCACGCCAATATTCCTGGCATAAACGGGATCCAGCGCGTGCTCCGCGTCAATAAAGCCCGCAATGCCGCCCGCCTTTTGTACCTCGGCGACCGCGTGCAGCGCCACCGTGGTCTTGCCGCTTGACTCAGGACCGTAGATCTCCACGATCCGTCCCTTCGGCAGGCCGCCCTGCCCGAGCGCGATATCGAGGCTCAGAGAGCCGGTCGGGACCGTCTCCACCTTCATGGAATTGCCGGTGTCGCCGAGTTTCATCACGGAACCCTTGCCGTATTGTTTTTCAATCTGCGAAATCGCAGCGTCCAATGCCCTTAACTTATCTTCACTTGCCATGTGATCTCCTCCATTATCGAACTTTTGTTCCCGAACCTTTGTTCGCTCTATGTTCTTATAGTAGTATATTATCTGGGAAAAGTCAACAGAAAAATAAAAGAATCCCGAAAAAGAAAACAACAAAAGAGACAGCGGCGCTGCCACTGCCTCATTATAGCCGTATCCCCCTCGCGATGTCAAGCCTATCCGCGCCCGAACTCGGAAAGGAGCAGCCCTTCGTTCCGCTCCAGCGTCATGCCCACGCTCCAACTGTTGACAAACAGCAGCAGCGGCCGGCCCTTCAGGTCGCGGATCTTTTTCATGTCCGAGGTGCCGCTGAGCGCGTCAAGGTCGATATCGCTGTTTTCGATCCAGCGGATATGTTCATAAGGAAGCGTCTCCATAAGGATCTCGACGTTGTATTCGCTTTTCAGACGGTAGGTCAGCACATCGAACTGCAGGACGCCGACCACGCCGACGATGATCTCCTCCATGCCGGTATTGTATTCCTGAAAGATCTGGATCGCGCCTTCCTGCGCGATCTGCGTAATGCCTTTCATAAACTGCTTGCGCTTCATCGTGTCCACCTGACGCACGCGGGCGAAATGCTCCGGCGCAAAGGTCGGGATCCCCTCGAAAGCGAACCGCTCCCTGCCGGAAACGATCGTATCCCCTATGGAAAAGACGCCCGGATCGAAAACGCCGATGATATCTCCGGCATAGGCCCTGTCCACGATCTTGCGCTCCTGCGCCATCAACTGCTGCGGCTGGGAAAGTTTCATTGCGCGGCCGCCCTGCACATGGAACACCTCCATCCCCGCGTCAAAGACGCCGGAGCAGATCCGCATGAACGCGATCCTGTCGCGGTGCGCCCGGTTCATATTGGCCTGTATCTTGAAGACGAAAGCGGAGAACGTCTCGGAAAACGGGTCGATCTCGCCCGCGTCCGACATACGCGGGAGCGGCGGCGTCGTCATCTGAAGGAAGTGATCGAGGAACGTCTCCACGCCGAAATTGGTCAGCGCCGACCCGAAAAAGACCGGAGAAAGTTCTCCCGCCGCCACCTTTTCCTGATCGAAAGGCGCCGCCGCGCCGTCCAGCAGTTCGATCTCATCCGAAAGCTGCGCCAGCGCTTCTTCGCCGATCGCTTCATGCAGCGCCGGATCTTCGATCCCGATCAGCGTTTCCCTTCCTTCCTTCGTACCTTTGCGCGTGTCGGAAAAGAGCCGCACCTGCTTGGTTTCCCTGTCAAACACGCCGCGGAACTCCTTTCCGGAACCGATGGGCCAGTTGATCGGGCAGGTCGCGATCCCGAGTTCCTTTTCGATATCGTCCAACAGCGAGAACGTCTCGTTGGCGTCCCTGTCCATCTTATTGATAAAGGTAAAGATCGGGATATGCCGCATGACGCAGACCTTGAACAGTTTCCGCGTCTGCGCCTCCACGCCCTTGGACGCGTCGATGACCATGACCGCGGAATCCGCCGCCATCAGCGTCCGGTAGGTATCCTCCGAAAAGTCCTGATGGCCCGGGGTATCCAGAATGTTGATGCAATAGTCCCGATAATGGAACTGAAGGACGGAGGATGTGACCGAGATCCCCCTCTCCTTTTCGATCTCCATCCAGTCGGACACCGCGTGCCGCGCCGTCGCCTTGCCCTTGACGGAACCCGCAAGGTTGATCGCGCCGCCATATAATAAAAACTTCTCCGTCAGGGTCGTCTTGCCCGCGTCCGGATGGGAAATGATCGCAAACGTCCTTCGCTTCGTGATCTCTTTTTGTAACTCCGACATCGCTCTCCTCCTCTGAAAACACTTTTGCCATTATAGCATAAGTAAACAGACAAGTCCATGCAAAATGAGACTTGCCTGCCGTCTTACATATCCATCGTCGAGATCACGATCTGATCCGGTTCTACGCCGCCTTTGCGGTTGACCACGTCTTCGATCTGCGCGCGCTGGGCGTCCGTCAGTTCTCCGGCGTTTAAGATCACGTCCGCGCCGTCGCCGGAAATGCTCACGATCGCCTCGGCAAATCCTTTCGATTGCAGCATCAACTCACATGCCGCCTCGCGTTCGGAGACCGACGTCATCTCCGCCAACGCGTCCACCGCCGCCTTCTTTTCGTCTTCTGAAAGCGCCGTATTGTTGACGATCTCCAAAAGCGTCGCCTTGTTCGCCGCCCGCGTCTGCTCCCGATCCATCCGCAGGGCCGCCGCATGGGATACGTCCACGCTCTCGCTGCCGGTCAGCACCGTCTCCCCCGCCGTCTCGTCGCCGAGTTCTTCTTTGGCTTCCGTATCCGTTAAGATCTCCTCCTCCGTCAGTTTCGCCGCCGCTTCACTGACCGCCTCCTTCGCCTTGCCCGCCGTCAGATTGCTCTGCTCGGCCATGGCCGCAAGATCCTTCTCCTTTGTGCCGTAAGTGAAATTTAAGTAACCCGCCACCGCGATCATCAGCGCCAAAGCCGTCACAATGATCTGGTTCTTCTTTGTGATTCGCTTCATATACCCTCCTAGGAACCCATTT
This sequence comes from uncultured Lachnospiraceae bacterium, assembly GCA_947589155.1. Taxonomy (GTDB): domain Bacteria; phylum Bacillota; class Clostridia; order Lachnospirales; family Lachnospiraceae; genus Pararoseburia. Next base: position 43,953 of record CANQBH010000008.1, read on the forward strand.
CAACTATTGCTATCTTATGCGCGTCCACATTAAATAATGCCTGTATCATATGGTAGATCTCCAGTTTGACCGCATCACTTCCCGCGCCCTGCGCGACGACGCAGACGCCGCGTACCTTCGGCTCGATCTGCTTTACGTCATACGGCATATCGTCCGCGAGGACCACGCTTTCGGAGCGGCTGTTCTCCCTCCGGCTCTCCGTCCCGCCGTCCGTCCGCTCCACGGTCTGCGTGCTGTCCGTATCCTCGACGTCGCAGACGACCACGGTCTCGCCGCCGTCCTCGAGCGTGATCATGACCTCCGCCCTGCCGACGCCGTCGATCCCCTCGATCATCGCCTTCAAGCGCTCCTCCAGTTTCACTTCGTAACTGCGCTCCGCGCGTTCTTCCGTTTCTTCTTCCTCCTCCCGTGCGTCTTCCGCGCTTTCTTCCTCCGGCGCGCGCACCGGCATCGCGATCACTAACAGGAGCACGCCCAGCAGCAGAAGGACGATCCATTTCTGTCGATCCGTCGTTTCGATCTTCTTTTTGATCGCCTCAAGGCTGATCTTTGGTCTGTCCTTCTTCCGCAAATCCATACACATACTCCATATCCAGATATTCCATTTCTTCCGCCTCTGTTTTCCTCTGCTCCATCTCCTCGTAAAACGACCGGTAATACGCCTCCCACTTCTGCTTCGGATCCTTTCCTCCGGCCTGCAGAATACGCTGCAGGCAGAACATGACCAGCGCCATTTCCAGAAAGAAGCGCAGATACCCCCGATACTGCTCCGACGGGATCACATAGAGCGCCACGGTAAAGATCAAAAACAGCACCACATATTCCCGCAGGAACGCAAGGAGCGCGCTCATCCTCGCCCTCCGAGGAGCGTCGTCATGGCGACCGTGATAAACACGAGGATGGTGCAGGTCGTCAGCAGCTTAAAAAGCATATTGCCTCCTTTCGATACGATGAGGATCGCGTTGCTGATCCGCTTGTCGGCGATCGGCTCGACAAAGGCCGCAAGGATCCGGTAAAACATGGACATGACGCCGACCTTAAGCATCGGCGACGCCATCAGAAGGATCAGGACGATCAGCGCCGCGGCGCCGACCCCGTTCTTGATGACGCCGCCCGCAGCCAGAAACAGATCGGAGACCGCCGTCAGCGTCGACCCGATCCCCGGAACGAACGCCAGCGATTTGCGCAGGGTCTGCCGCGCGAAACTGTCCGTGACCGGCGCGATCGCATTCTTGATGATGTTCAGCCCGAGCACAAACGACGTGATCACCTTCATCGCCCATGAGATCAGATTCTCGATCAGATCCGTCAGTTTGCTGAAACGCCCGCCCTCGACGATGTAGTCCAAAAGCCCCATGACCACATACATCCGCACCAGTGGGACGATTCCGTTGGCAAGGATCCACTGGATAACGTAGACGATCAGATAGCCGAGTTCGTAAAAGGCCATCGCGGTCGCGTCGCCGTTGGATACGACGACCGTCGTCGCAAAGACCGGAATAAACGCCGTCATGAAATCGATGACCGTCCCGACCGCGCTCTCGGCGATCGCGTCCAGAATCCCCATGGACTTCATCAGCAGCACGACCAGCAGCGCGTAGATCAGCAGGAAGCAGACGTTGGAGATGTAAGACTTCTCAAACACCTGCGCAAAATTTTTCAGCAGGGAGAACGCCACAGCCAGCAGAAGGATACAGACCAGATAATTTTTATTGGCCTCCCACTGCGCAAACAGGATCCGATAACAGAAGTTTCCCAGTTCCTCCATCAGATCGACGCGGCCGAAGATCACGTCGCTGACCAGTTCCCCGAACGATACGTCCCACAGCGTGTCCGCCGAATCGAGCATTCCGTCGATCCCGCTGACGTCCAGTTGATCCAGCAGCGTTTCCAGATCCGCGCCGCTCATAAAAATTCTCCCACCGTCGTCAGAAACGCATAGAGCACCGGCATACTCAGCGCCAGCACCGACAGTTTCGCAAAGATCCGGATCTGCGCGGCGATCCCTCCAAAGCCCGCGTCCTGACAGACCGCGGAGGAAAATTCCGCGACGTAGGTGACGCCGATCATCTTTAAGACGGTCAGAAAATAACTCCGGTCGATGTTGACGTAGGAGGAGAAACTTCCTATATAGGAAAAGACTTCCTGCATCTGAAACAGCACGGCCGCAAAGATCAGCAGGCTGCACGCCAAATCGATCAGAAACGCATATTCGGGTTTCTGCTGCCGGAAAAACTGCGCCAGCAGGACTGCGCCCACGCCGGCCATTCCCATCTTTATGATATCCATACGCTCCCCCTCTCAGAGTTCAAACAATTTCTGCATCAGCGTAAACAGATCCAAGATATACGGGACGATCCAAAAGAGAACGACCAACAGCCCGCCTAAGGTGATGAAAAACGCCTCCTCATCCCTTCCGCTGTGTTTGAGCACCTGATTCAAAACAGTGACGATCACCCCCACCGCCGCGATCTTAAACAAAAGACTGATTGGCATAGTTTTACAGCAAAAGGAGCAGGAGCATCATGAAACCCGTACCCATGACGGCCGCCGTGACCTTTTGTCTCTCCTTCTTCGTCATATAGTCCTGCTTCTGTATCTCGTCAAACTGCCGGTAATAGGCGAGGAAGGCGCGATCCTCCCCGGGGCTTCGCACGCCGAACAGCGCGCCGAGCGCGTGGATGAAGAGACGGCTCTCCTCTGCGCTCACGCGTTTTTGCAGAGCCCCGCGCTCCCCCTCCTGCAATACCTGCAACACCCGGCTCGCCTGATGTTCGCCCGCCCTGCCGCGGATCGCGTCGTAATACGCGCCCAGCCACGGCGCGCACTCCTGCGTTTCCTGCCGCAGCGCCAGATCGATCGGCAGATAGCGCATTGCGACCGCGTTATGGAGACGCAGAAGCGACTGGTTCATCTCCTGCAGCGCCTGCGTATGCAGCCGCATCGCGAGAATCTTCTGCGCAAGCAGGCCGCCGCTTCCCGCGAGAAACAAAAGCAGCCCTACGAGACGACACATAGTTCTTTTCCCGTCCCCTCAAAGATCCGATAACGCCTTCCCCGTGAAGAAACTTCCACCTCCACGATCCGTTCAAAATCCAGTTCTGCAAAGGGCGCGCGCTTTCGCTGCCACGCGTAGCCCTCGATGTCCGCGCCGTGCATGGTCGCCAGCAATTGCACGCCGCAGCGCATCGCATAGGAGAGGATCTCGCCGTCGCCGCTTCCGCCGATCTCGTCCACCGCCAACAGCTGCGGCCCCATCGTGCGGACCGCCTGCATACAGCCCCGCTCCTTGTCAAATCCGGCGTAGACGTCCGTCGTGGCTCCAAGGTCATTCTGCGGCACGCCTCCATGGCAGGCCGCGAGTTCGTATCTCTCGTCGATCACCGCGATATTGCCGATCCCTGCCAGCGACAGCAGGCGGATCAGATCCCGCAGCAGCGTCGTCTTCCCCGCACCCGGCGGCGACAGGATCAGCGTGTGATAGATCCGCACCGTCGTTTCCGGCCGCGCGTCCTTTAAGAGATACGGCAGCACGTTTTCTCCGCAGCCTTTTTTCTGCCGCGGCACGCGGATGTTATAAAACATCGGATCGGAATTTTCCTGTCCGGCAAGTCCGACGCGGATCCCGCCCTCCAGCGCGAGGAAGCCCTGCCGGATCTGCCCGCTGTACGCGTATTTGGAATAGCCGCAGAGATATTCGTACATCTCCCGCATATCGTCCGCCGTCAGCGCCGTATCCAGAGGCGTCTCGCCGCCGCGCGCATTGCCGTAAAAGAAGCGCGGCGTTTGTCCGACCCGCAGGCGGATCTCCTCGAGATCTTCCCGATACCACGGAAAGTCCCGCAGCATTTCGCGGATCCTGCGGGGAAAGATATGATACAACTCGTCCTTCTGCTCTCTAACCATAGTTCAATATATGTTGTCCTTTTTCTTTTATGACACAAAAAAAGAGACGCGGTCTTCCGCATCTCTTTCATGCTCGTTCGACAGGCTAGTTGTACTTACGCTTTCTTGCCGCCTCAGACTTCTTTTTGCGCTTTACGCTTGGCTTTTCGTAATGCTCTCTCTTACGGATCTCCTGCTGGATGCCCGCTTTTGCGCAGTTTCGCTTAAAACGGCGCAACGCGCTATCTAACGATTCGTTTTCTTTGACTGTTACGCTTGACATATCTGCTCTACCCTCCCTCCAGTTGGGTATTGTGCCGTCCGCCCAAACGGAACTCTGCACCGAAACCAATTATATCACAAATCCTCACAGCGTCAACCACTTTTTGGCAAAAAACCGCAGAAAAAAGGAATGTCAGCCGCCGATCTGTTCTTCGAGGATTCCGGCTGCCGCCTGCAGCGCCGCTTCTATGCCGTCCGGATTCCTGCCTCCGGCCTGCGCCATATTCGGTCTTCCGCCGCCGCCGCCGCCGACCAGACCGGCGATCCCTTTGATCAGGTTGCCGGCATGTGCGCCCGCAGCCATCGCGCCGTCCGTTGCCATCGCGAGCAGATTCACTCTGCCGTCCTGTTTTGACGCCAGCAGCACCACGCCTTCGCCGAGGCGTTCCTTTAATCCGTCGCCCAGTTCCCGCAGGCCGTTCATGTCCACGCCGTCCACCGCGGTCGCCATGAACTTCACGCCCTTGATCTCCGTGACGTCGCCGCCCGCGTCCTTTAACGCGTTCTGCGCCGCCTGCGCCTTGAGCGCCTCGTTCTCGCTCTGTAAACGGCGCATTTCTTCCGTCATTTTTTCCAGACGTTCCGCCAACTGCGCCGGAGACGCCTTGATTACGCGGGCCGCGTCCTGCAGTTCCTTCTCCATCCTGCCGTAGTAGGCCAGCACGTTATCGCCCGTCAGCGCTTCGATCCTGCGCACGCCGGCCGCCACGCCGCTTTCGGAGACGATCTTAAACGCCGCGATATCCGCGGTGTTTCTTACATGGGTGCCGCCGCAGAGTTCCTTGGAAAAATCGCCGATGGAGACCACGCGCACCTTGTCCTCGTACTTCTCGCCAAACAGCGCCATCGCGCCGGTCTTGCGCGCTTCTTCCTGCGTCATGACCGCCGTCTCCACCGAAAGCCCATCCGCGATCTTTTCATTGACCATGTCTTCCACCTGACGAAGTTCCTCGCCCGTCATCGCCTCAAAATGTGAAAAATCGAACCGCGTCCGCTCCGCATCCTGATAGGAGCCGCTCTGCTCCACATGTGTACCGAGGACTTCCCGCAGCGCTTTTTGAAGCAGATGGGTCGCAGAATGGTTCCGGCATGTCCTTGCGCGCCGCTTCGCATCGACGGCAAGTTCCGCCGCCGCGTGCGTGCGGATCATCCCCTTGGAAACGTAGCCCACATGCGCGAAACGATTGCCCTCGACCTTGATCGTATCTTCCACGACGAAAACGCCTTCCGGCGTCGTGATCGTACCGCCGTCGCCCTGCTGGCCGCCCATCGTCGCATAAAACGGAGTTCTGCCAACGATCACCGCGCCTCGCGCGCCGTCCGTCAGCGCCTCCGTCAGTTCCGGCGTTCCGCCGTCCGCGTCGCTGCCCGCCAGCGCAAGGATCTCCGCGGTATCCGTCAGATGATCGTAACCGACAAACGTCGTCGTGATCTCCGCCGGAAGTTCCTCATAAACGGTCGCATCCCTGCCCATGTAGTTCGTCTCTTTGCGCGCGGATCTCGCCTGCACGCGCTGCGCTTCCATCGCCGCCGCAAAACCGGCCTCGTCGTAGGTAAAGCCCTGTTCTTCCAGAATCTCCTGCGTCAGATCGACCGGAAAACCGTAGGTGTCGTATAATTTGAACGTGTTCTCGCCGGAGAGTTCCCTGCCGCCCGCGGCTTTCAGTTCCGCCATCATGCCGTCAAGAATGGAAAGCCCCTGATCAATCGTCTTGGAAAACTGCTCCTCCTCTTTGGTCAGCACCTTTAAGATGAAATCCTTCTTTTCGTCGAGTTCCGGATAACCGTCCTTGCTTTCTTCGATCACGGTCATCGCGATCTTTGCCAGAAACGTCCCCTGAATACCGAGGATCTTTCCGTGGCGGGCCGCCCGCCGGATAATACGGCGCAGCACATAGCCCCTGCCTTCGTTGGACGGCATGACGCCGTCGGAGATCAGAAATGTTGCGGAGCGGATGTGATCCGTGATCAGACGGATGGAAACGTCGTCCAGCGCGTCTTTCTGATAGGTCTTTTGCGACAGGCTGCACACCTTATCGCGGATCGCCTTCATCGTGTCGATATCAAAGACGGAATCGACGTCCTGTACGACCACGGCAAGACGCTCCAGACCCATGCCGGTATCGATGTTCTTATGTTCAAGTTCCGTATAACCGCCCTTGCCGTCGCCGTCAAACTGGGTGAAGACATTGTTCCAGACTTCCATAAAGCGGTCGCAGTCGCAGCCCACCTTGCAGTCCGGACGGCCGCAGCCGTATTTTTCACCGCGGTCGTAGTAGATTTCCGAGCACGGACCGCACGGGCCCGCGCCGTGTTCCCAGAAATTGTCGCACGCGCCGGTCTCAGGATCGCGGTAGAAACGCGTGATCTTTTCCGCCGGAATCCCGATCTTCTCATTCCAGATCGCGAACGCTTCTTCATCCTCGCCGTAAACGGACGGATAGAGCCGCTGCGGATCCAGTTCCAGCACTTTCGTCAGATATTCCCACGACCACGCGATCGCTTCTTCCTTAAAATAATCACCGAACGAGAAGTTTCCCAGCATCTCAAAAAAAGTCAGATGGCGCGCGGTCTTTCCGACGTTCTCGATATCGCCGGTGCGCACGCACTTCTGGCAGGTCGTCACGCGTCTGCGCGGCGGCGTCTCCTGTCCGGTAAAGTACGGCTTCAGCGGCGCCATGCCCGCGTTGATCAGCAGCAGGCTCTTGTCATTGTGCGGGACAAGAGAAAAACTTTTCATTGCCAGATGATCCTTGCTTTCAAAAAATTCCAGATAACTTCTTCTTAACTCGTTTACACCTAATGCTTTCAATACTCTTCCTCCAACCGATCTGTTTTCACGCTATGCGCGCGTCTCGTCGGACGCATCGGACGCAGCGTTTTCTTCTTTCGCGTCTTTGCGCTTGCGCAGATGCACGCCGACAAACGCGCCCGCTACCGCCAGCACGACCAAAAGAGCAAAGAGCAGCAAGTAAGATAAAAAACTGTTCAGAACTGCCATAAGTCCCGCCTTCCTTTCTTAAAAATCATACATCTTTCCATGCCTCTGACCATTATAGCGAAAAGTATGGGCTTTTTCAAGCGGCGCAAGCCTCCTTCCTAAAGTTTGTCAAAAACACCAAGAATCCGCCCGCAAAAAAAGAGCCTGCCTAAGCAGACTCTTTTCCAATCTCAAAAACAGGGATTGTGATATGTCAGATGAACTACGCAAACAATTTCTTGCGTGATACGGCAACTGCGACAACAGCAACGCCAAACAGTACCAGCCATGCAGCGGTCGCGTCTCCGGTCTTTGGAGATGCTGCTACCGTCTGCACCGGATTTGCGCTGTATGCCATCGGAGAGATCGTCTGACCGTCTACCGCAGCGGCATCCGTGATCGCAATAATGATCGGCGAATAAGAATCAAACTTAAACGTTACAAACGCATCATCGCCGTCCATTTTGATCTCTGACCAGACCGGACCTTCCCACTTCTTGGTCGTCTCGTTGTAATGGAAGACCATTGCGACCGGCTTGAGCCCCTGCTCAGTGATGAGATCGATAAACTCTGAGATATCTTCCACTTTTACGGAAACTTCTCCGCCGGAAACGCCCTGCACGTCAAAGTGAACAAAGGCATATGCTGCGGACGCCTGACCGTTAGCGTCGGTGCAGTGCGCAGACACATATTCATCAATGACATTCTCCTGCTCATCCACTAACTTCATCGTCTCTGCGTTCGTGATCGCGGCGATCGTACCTTTACCTGCGGCAATACTTGTCTTGCCTGTATTTTCCGTTACTGAAGGAGCGCCAACGGACGGGCTTCCGTTCTCCGCAAAAGCAACCAGCCCCGTGCCAAGCACCATTACGCCTGCCAGAAGGGCGGCAAGAATTTTCTTTGACTTTTTCATATTTTCCTCTCTTTCTCCCTGCTTCGGTTTTTATTACGTCGTCATTATACCCCCCCGAATCAAAAAGCAAGGAAAATTTGAAAAAAGAAGAAAACCGTTGCCTGTTATTTTGCCCGTTCTACACTGCCCAACTTTATACCGTCTGCATGACCTCTGCTTCGATCTCCTTGATCTCGTCGAGGGATAAGGAGGGAAAATACTCCGCGATTTCTTCCAGTGACAGTTTGCCTACTTTGATCATTCTTTCAACGGCTTTCCTGTCGCGTCTTTTTTCGATATCGTTTGTGTACATCTCCAGGATTTCTTCGTCATCATACAACGTCATCATAATGTCTACGACCTCCTTTTGCCTGTTTTCCAGATACTCTCTTAAAACGTTTCTGTCTTTGCATATGCGGATCGTTTCCTCGATCGCCTCTTTGGTCTGTCCGCACTTTTTACGTTGCGCGTTATACACCTTGCAGAAGATGATATATTCCCCGATGATGTTGTTCTCATCTTCCTGATACAGCACCTTTACCTTGGCGTCTACTGCGATCTTTTATAGTTGCAGCAGATATTTCTTATCCTGAAACAGATCCGTAAATACGCTGTCCTTTATCGTGTGTTTTGGTGTCAGTGGCATAAAATAAACCTTTCGTTATTATTTGTACCCATTATTATACAAAAAAACATGGGTTCTACAACAGAAAGGTCAGCGGACTTGACAAATATTGAAATGTTTGTAGGAAAATAGATAAAGAAAAATTCTTGATATTTTCTTTATTCTGGCATATAATAAAGCGTAAAGGAGGTGTTGGTGATGGCACACGTCGTTAATGTAAATTTCAAACTGGATGAAGATGTGAAAAAGAACATGGAGCAGGTTTGCAATGAATTGGGGCTTTCTATGAGCGCAGCGTTTTCTATCTTTGCCAGAAAAGTAGGCAGAGAGAAGCGTATTCCCTTTGAAGTGAGTGTTGACCCGTTCTATTCCGAGGAGAATATGGCAAGGCTAAAAAAAGCCGTTCACGATCTCGATGCGGGAAAGGGAACGGTGCATGAGGTAGACTATGAATAAGATTTGGCAGGAAGACGCTTGGGAGGATTTTGAGTATTGGACGAAGCAGGATAAGAAAACCTTCAAGCGCATTCTCAAACTCTTGCAGGATATCGACAGAAACGGTTATGAGGGAATAGGCAAGCCGGAGCCGTTAAGAGGCGATTTGAATGGTTTTTGGAGCCGCAGGATAGACGAAAAAAATCGTCTTGTATATCGCATAAGAAATGGAAATATAGAGATAGCGCAGTGCGGTTCTCATTATAGAGACAAATGAAAACGAGTTTATATGGATTAGAATCTGGAATAGTAATGCTGCAATCTCCATTCCCGCACCGGCATGTTGAATGTCAAGGAAAACTACTAAAACTACGATGACTATCGCAATTACTGCTTGACATTCTTTATATCGTCTTCCGTCACGTCTTCATCCTTCGGATGGAGCGTCTTGTATAGTTGCAACAGGTACTTCTTATCCTGAAACAGATCCGTAAATAGGCTGTCTTTTATCTTTCGTTTTTGGATAAGTGGCATAAAGTAAAAGCCTTCCTTTGTTATTTATACCCATTATTATACAAAAAACGAACCAAAAAAGAGCCTGCAAAAGCAAACTCTTTTCCGGTCTCGAAAACAGGGATTCTGTGATAAATTAGATAAACTACGCGAACAGTTTCTTGCGTGATACTGCAACTGCAACAACGGCAGCGCCAAACAGTACCAGCCATGCTGCGGTTGCGTCTTCGGTCTTAGGAGCCGTTGCCACGGTCTGCACCGGATTCTCGTTGTATGAGATAGCACTAACCGCCTCGTCGTCCTCTGTTGCCGCATTTGTAATCTGAATAAGGATCGGTGAATAGGTATCAAACTTGAAAGTCACTAACCCATTGCTGCCGTCCATTTTTACTTCAGACCAGCAGTGCTCCCATTCTTTTTTTGTTTCGTTGTAATGGGATACATAGGCAACCAGTTTATTTCCCTGCTTTTCCATTTCTTTTGCAGCATAACCCAAATCACCCAGTTTTACGGAAACCTCTCCGCCGGAAACACCCTGCAGATCAAAAGAATATTCAGCAAAAAAAGTGATCTCATCACCGTTGGCATCTTTACAATGGTTATATATGTAATTCCATACCGTCTGCATTCTCTCTATCACAAGATCCTGCATCTTCGGAGTTGTGATCTCTGCAATCGTACCCGTTCCTCCGGCAATAGAGACTGTCTGATCCTCAAAGTAATCTTTATATGTCCACACATAATAGTCACCATCGTCCCAATCACCTCCGCCAACAGACGGGCTTCCGTTCTCCGCAAAAGCAACCAGCCCCGTGCCAAGCACCATTACGCCTGCCAGAAGGGCGGCAAGAATTTTCTTTGACTTTTTCATATTTTCCTCTCTTTCTCCCTGCTTCGGTTTTTATTACGTCGTCATTATACCCCCCCGAATCAAAAAGCAAGGAAAATTTGAAAAAACCTCTCTTTCGTTTTTCCCCCACCAAAAAAGAGCCTGCAAAAGCAGGCCCTTTCTTCTGTTGTAAGCAGGGATTGTTTTATTTGATGTTCCTACGCGAACAGTTTCTTGCGTGATACTGCAACTGCAACAACAGCAGCGCCAAACAGTACCAGCCATGCTGCGGTTGCATCTCCGGTCTTTGGAGATGCTGCAACCGTCTGGGTCGGATTTGCGCTGTAAGCCATCGGAGCAACCGCCTGACCGTCTACTGCAGACACATCCGTGATCACAACCATGATCGGTGAGTAAGAATCAAACTTGAAGGTAAGCGCACCGTCTTCGGTGATATCAGACCAAACCGGGCCTTCCCACTGCTTAGACGTCTCGTTGTAATGGAATACCATTGCAACCGGCTTAACTCCAAGCGTTTTAATGTCTTTTACAAGGTTAGCAAGACCGTCAACCTTAATGGAAACTTCGCCCTTTTCAATGCCCTGTACATCAAAAGCGTAGTAATCATATACCGTAGATTCCTGTCCATTAGCATCGGTGCAGTGCTCAATCACATAGTTGTCGATCTCTGCAAACTTCTCTTTTACAAGTTTCTGCGTCTCTTCATTCGTGATCTCTGCGATCGTACCGGAACCTGCGGAAACGGTGATCGTAGCCTTCGTAGGTGCAGGAGTTCCTTCTGAAGTTTCCGTGCTGTTGTTAGCAGCAAACGCAACAAGACCCGTGCCAAGCACCATTACGCCAGCCAGAAGGGCTGCAAGAATTTTCTTTGACTTTTTCATACTTTTCCTCTCTTTCTCCCTGTTACAAATCAAACTTACTTAGTTATTATACCCCCCCGAAACTGGAAAAGCAAGTGCAACCTTTGTTCTATAACGGAACAAAATAAACAAAAAATGAGGAAAAATTTTATGGATTTTTCCTCATTTTCTGATAATAGAGTTCTAAAATCAGGGATCGCGCGGCCTCCTCGTCCACGACATACGCGTCGTAGCGGCCCTGATGCGTGTCCTCGCCCGGCAGGACATAGGCCTCGTCTAAGTTGATGTCATAGCGCAACGCCGCCCAAACCAGTCCCGGCCATTCTTCCGTCGGCAGATAATACGTCACATAATTTTGATATTTGTCCATCAGGCGCTTCAGCATTTTGGGATCCTGCTTGATCTTTGCCATCGCCACGGGCACGAACGCCCTGATAAAGTCCTTCTGCCTCGCCATCCGGTCAAGATTGGTATAATAATGATCGACGTCACGGTAATGCAGGAAGATCTTCGCCTCCTCGCCGTACATATGGACGACGCTTCCCGCCGGATAGGTATCCTCAAGCACCTGATAGTCCGCGCTCATCGCAACGTCCACGCCGCCGAACTCATCCACGATCCCTTCAATCACGCCAAGACTGATCGCGCAGTAATAATCCACGGCCGTACCGCCCAAAAGTTCCGACACGCGCTCCGCCATAAGTTCGCAGCCCTGACGGCTCGAAGTGCTGTACGCGTATTGCAGGCATAACTGCTCAAGCACTTTTTTCGTCGGATTTCCCGAGATGTCGCACTCCTGCACCTCCACGAGCGTATCCCGTGGGATCGATAGGACGCTGACCTTCTTGTTGAAATGATCGACGGAAAGCAGGCAGACAAAATCCGCCTGTCCGGTGCCGCCCAGCGTTTCCATATCGTTTTCGATCGCGCCCCGCAGGTCGCTGCCTAAGATCAGTATATTCGTCACTCCCGGCCGCTCGATATAGTTTTCGTTTCCGGCGGCGATCACATTGCCGTCCGGAATCCTGCACCACAGCAGCGGCGCGGCCCACAGCAGCGCGATCAAAACAAAGCACCAAAGCGTCAGGAGCAGCCCGCGGAAAGAAAATTTTCTTTTTGGTTTATTCGTTGGTTCCATTGTCTTTTTCGTCGATCCTCTTTGCCTGTACGAGATAACGGTAGTCGTCGTTTCCGATGCAGGTGCTTAAGATGATCGTCTTGTCTTCGCTTCCAAGTTCCATGTCTTTGTCGATGTGGCAGAGCGTCTGTCCTTCCTCCTGCCCCTGCACTTCCTCAAGGAAGCGCGCATACTCGCCCTCGTCCTGGAACAGGGCGTGTTCCGCAAGAATCAGGCCGTTGCCGGAACGGTAGGCCGCATAGATCTGATAGGTATAGGTCTTCTCCGGCGTATAGATATAGATCGTCCGGTTCCGATCAAAGAACGACCGGTCCTGATAACCGTGGAGCGAGCGGAACATACTGCCATCGCGCATATCGTGCCCGTAGATGACCGTCACGGGATCCTCAAAATCCTTCGCGTTGATCTTCTGCGTATAGATACAGCCCGGCAGGCCTTCGCTGCCGTCCACGTTGTGATCGAGATAATAATCCGTATCGGTGTAGTCGTCGCTCTGCAGGATCGGATAATTGACGTTCGTACCCGGGATCTCGATCCACGCATAGATGTCCTTGTTGATCTCCCGCAGGCCGACCCAGTCCAGACCCTGTTTTTCTTCCGTCTTTTCGGCGACCTTTACGACCTCGTCCATTGCGTCCCCGCCTTCTTCCTGCCGCGTCAGCACGACGGCGAGAACGATTCCCGCCACGACGACAAGACAGGCCGCGATCAGCCAGATCCACGCCTTGATATCTTTCTGTTTCAGTCTCTCAAAAAATTTTTTCATAACTTATCCCACCTTTACTTCACGGTCGATCCTGCGGATGATCCGATTGGCCTTTTCATAGACCTCCGCCGGATCAAACCCGATATCGAACGTTCCTTTTTCATATAAGATCCTGCCGTTGACCATCGTCAGCGCAACGTTTTGCTTGCTGCCGCTGTAAACGATGTTTTTGACAATGTTGTTCTCCGGCTGCATATTCGGCTGCTTTAAGTCGATTAGAATCAGATCCGCCTTTTTGCCTTCCGCAAGGCAGTCGCAGTCGGAAAGCCCCATGCAGCGCGCGCCCTCGGAGACTGCCATATAAAGCACTTCTTCCGCCGGTACGCAGGCCGCGTCATTCTCGCGCACCTTAGAAAGCGCCGTCGTTAAAAACATCTCCCGAAACATATCGAGACAGTTGTTGCTCGCCGCTCCGTCCGTGCCGATCGCCAGCGGGATCCCTTCGTCCAGATAGTGCTTGATTGGCGCGATTCCGCTGGCCAGTTTGAGGTTGGAAGCCGGATTCGTGACCGCCGTCAGCCCTCTTTTTCGAAAGATCTCAAAATCCTTATCGTCCATGTAGACGCAGTGATAACCGCCGCCGCCGTACTCGTACATGCCGAGGGCGTCCGTCAGCTGCGTCGGTGTCATGCCCCATCTCTCGCGGCACTCCTTGACCTCCAGCGCGGTCTCTGCGTTATGCAGAAAGACCGGCGATTTGACCTTCTGCGCCAGCGCAGCAATGCCTTCCATCTTGTCCTTCGAGGTCGTATATTCCGCATGGAAGCCGATGATGAAACTGCTCAGGCCGCTCATCTCGTTGACCTTATGGTACTGTTCTTCCACGAGTTCCACACTGCCGCCGAAATCATTGAGGCCGGACGTCTGCACCGTCCGGAAGCCGCAGTCGATCGACGCCTGCGCGTTCTTTTCCGGAAAGAAGTACATATCGAAATTCGACGTGATCCCGCTGGTCAGATACTCCATGATCCCAAGGATATCGAGCCAGTAGATGTCGTCCGGCGTCAGGCAGGCCTCGCGCGGAAAGACCGAGTCGTAGAGCCAGTTTTGCAGCGGCAGATCGTCCGCAAACGAGCGCAGGAACGTCATCGCGGTGTGCGTATGCGCATCCTTAAATCCCGGCATCAGCAGCGCGCCGTCCATATCGACCTCGCGATCCCAGAGGATCACGTCGTTTTCGCCGCAGACTCTGTCCGTATCCGTGCCGTCGCCGATATAGCAGATCGTTTCGCCTCTGACCCAGAGTTCCCCTTCTTCGATCCGAAAATCGTGTCCCTTTCCGGGCAGCAGCAGTTTTCCGTTGTAAAAGCGTATGTTCATTCTTTTTCCCCCGTTTCATGTATGCCGGCAATGATCGCCTTAACCAGCGCGGTAAAGTCGCGCGCGACCGCCTTGCCCGCCTCGATCACTTCCTCCTCGGACAAGGGATGCGGCGAGATACCGGCCGCAAGGTTCGAGATACAGGAAATACCGACGATCTTCATTCCCATGTGGTTCGCCGCCACCGCTTCGCACGCCGTGCTCATACCCACGGCGTCCGCGCCGAGCATACGGCACATATGGATCTCCTGCGGCGTCTCGTAGTTCGGCCCCGGCAGTTGGATATACACACCTTCCCGCAGGCGCAGCCCGAGGCCGCAGGCGCAGCGGCGCGCAAGATCCTGCAGGTCTTCGTCATAGACATGGCTCATGTCCGGAAAACGCGGTCCGAGTTCCGGTATATTTTCGCCGCGCAAAGGCGACGGGACAAACGTCGCGATCTGTCCCGTGATCAGCATCAGATCCCCCGCCGAAAAGCCCTGCCGGATCCCTCCAGCGGCATTGGTCAGCACCAGCGTGCGCGCGCCAAGGCGCTGCATGAGCCGGATCGGCAGAACCACGTCCGTGATGTCGTATCCTTCATAATAATGCACGCGGCCCTGCATTACCACGACCGGCGTCTTGTCAAGATAACCGAATACAAAGCGGCCCGCATGTCCGGGCGCCGTGGAGACCGGAAAATCTTCGATGTCTTTGTAATCGACCGTCGCCGCGACTTCCAGTTCGTCCGCAAAACCGCCGAGCCCTGAACCGAGGACCAGCGCAACTTCCGGCACAAAATCGACCCGCGACCGCACGCTCTCATAGCAGCGGCACAATTTTTCATAGCAGGGATTCATACGATCTTCCTCCTGTCCTTTCAAAATAAACGCAGTTTGATTATACCCCATGTTTCCCCGCCATGGCAAGTTCTGTATAAAAAAGGACGCAGCCGGACGAGCGGATGCGCCTTTTCTTTGTGTATTTACGGTATCTTAAAGTTTCTCCCCGTTGCTTGCGATGACAGCGGCGTAATACTTCGCGGACTCTTTGATCGTGCGCTTCTGCGTCTCATAGTCGACATGGATCAGACCAAACCTCGGCCCGTAGCCGCTGCACCACTCAAAGTTATCCATGATGGACCAGTGCTGATAACCCACGACCGGAATCCCTTCGTCCACAGCCCGTTTCAGGCCGCGCAGAAATTCTTTCAAAAACGTCGTCCGCACCTCGTCATGGACGAGCCCGTCCGATCCTATGGCGTCCGGATTTGCCATACCGTTTTCCGTGACCATGATCGGCAGATGATACCGCTCATAATACTGGCGGATGGTCCAGTACAGACATCGTCCGTCGATGACCCATCCCAACATGGACTTTGGAAGACCGTCCGCCTGATAATGACTGTCTTTGAACAGCGGGTTTGCGGGCTGGTAAACGTTGACGCCGATAAAGTCGATCGGCGCAGAGATGATCTTTAAGTCTTCCGCGCTCAGTTTGCGGCGCAGCATTTTGCTTGGCTTTCCCAAAGCGATCGGATCCATATACAGGCCGTTGCTGCCCTCGCCGACGGTAGATGTAAAGGTTCTCTCGGCCGCGTCCCGCAGTCCTTCCTCATCTTCGCTGTCGGGAATGTAGGTCGTAGCCGCCATCGCGATCCCGATCTTTGGCGTCGTTTTGGCAGCTTCGCGGATCAGTAAAATGGCTTTCCCATGCGCCAGCAGCATATTCCGCAGGCAGTTCTTGTAAGAAAGGATCGCGTGCTGAAACGGAGCAAAGTTGCCAAGGACATACGCGGACATGATAAACACCTGCGGTTCGTTGAACGTCATCCAGTACCGCACCTGATCCGAGAGCGCTTCTACTACGGTCTGCACATATGCCAGAAACCATTCCACGATCTTTGGATTCTTCCAGCCGCCCTCCTTGTCCGCCCACACCGGCAGATCCCAGTGGTACAGCGTCACCAGCGGCTCGATACCCGCCGCCCGCAATTCTTCCGTCAGATTTTTGTAGAAAGCCAGTCCTTTTGGATCGACCTTTCCTTTTTCGGGCATGATCCGGCACCAGTTGACGGAAAAGCGGTAAGACTTGAGCCCCAGTTCTTTCATCAGGGCCACATCCTCTTTGTAACGGTGGTAATGGTCGCAGGCCGTGTGGCAATCCTGCCCGTTTTCAATGTGTTTTCCGGCAACATCCCAAATGCTCGGGCACTTGCCGTCTTCGTTCCATGCGCCTTCGATCTGGGTCGCCGACGACGCCGCGCCCCACAGGAAGTTTTTAGGAAACGCCATATAGATCCCCCCTCTCTAATCGATCTCAATGATCTCGCCCGCCGTCACTCCGCCTTCGCCGAAAGCGTCTACGGCGGCATAGTATTTCTGTCCGGCATTTAAGGTCGTCAGCAGGACTTTCGTCCGGCCATAGACCATGTAACTGCTGTATAACTTATCTCTTGCGACGCCGTAACGGATGTTATAGCCGATGGCGCGGCGGGAAGCGTTCCATTCGAGCCGCGCCGTCATGGCGTCGATCCGCGCAGCCCTGCTCTGCGCTGCGGCCTCCGGTGCTTCGCAGTTTCCCTTGCCAAACACCCGAAGTCCGGAGAGCGCAAACGGTTCGCCGTAAGGCAGTTCTTCTGCGGTGATCCGAAGATAACGCAGCCGCACCCCATCCAAAGGGATATAGTCGTGCGCCAAGTCGCTGTCCGCCCCGCGCTTGTCCGCGAGAACGCTCCATGATCCGCCGTCCTCGCTGCCCTCCAACAGCCAGCGGGTACGCAGTTTCGGATCGGGATCGATAAAACGGTTGTTGGTATATACGTTAGAACGCAGCGACTTGTCGACCTGAAGCATGGGAACGTCCACATCCGCAAAGTTTAACTGCACGCCGCAGACCTGATATGTCCCGCCCAGATCCAGCCGGTACCACTCTCCCGCGCCGCCCTCGGCGCACCATGAAGTGCAAATGTCCTCGTCCAGCGCCAGTTCCGTGCCGTGCCCTTCCCTGCTGGAGGACGCCTCCGCAGATTTCCGATAAGACAGCAGCATCCATTGGGGCGTAATACTCCATGGATCGAACTTCCCCTCCGGAATATCCAGCGGATAGTCCGCAAAATTCTGGTTGCAGAACAGGATCCCGTCCTGATCCACCCCCGCCGGAAACAGGCCGATCCTCCTCTCAAAACCGGCGTTGACGCTGATCCGCATGGTCGATGCGTGCCAGAGATTGCCGTACGCGTCCTCGATCGTGCTGCCATGCCCCGCGCCGGTGATAAAACCGCCGGGTTTGCTGGAAAACGGACTGCTTGCCTGATAGGAAAACGGCCCCAGCGGACGCTCGCCCACATAAACGCCGTCGCCGTAAGTCGAAAGTTCCGTCCCCGGAGCGGCGTATTGCAGATAATAGCGTCCGCCGAATTTGTTCATGAACGCCCCTTCGATAAAAGGCTTTTTGTCCGATCCGTTCAGTCGCATGATCATGCGGTACAGCCGCATGGCCAGCCCCTCCTTCACCTGCTTTTGGGGCCTGCCGGGATAGTCGGGCCGCTCCCATCCGTGCTCTTTTGTATTGCCAAAGATCAACTCCCTCTTCTCTCCTATGGGCAGCAGCGTCTCCGGATCAAATTCCTGCCCATAGATCGGTTTTTGATTGTCGCAGCCCCAATAAAAGTATACCCGCCCATCCTCATCACAAAACAGGTTCGGATCCCAAAACGGAAACGGCTCGGATACTTTTTCAAACACATCGCTCAGCGGATCTTCGGTTCGATAAAACGCAGAAGGTTCTCGGTCCGACGAGGAAAACACCAGCCACTTCCCGATCTGCCGCGCATCCGGCGCATAGCGGAATGGTGTGAGTGTCCGGTTCTCATGCCACTGCCATCGAAGCATATCATCGGACCAGTAAAATCCGCCGCTCATGGAAGCAAACAGATAATACCGATCCTTAAAGCGGATCAGGGTAGGATCCGCCGCCTCTCTGGACGCCTGTCCGTTATAATGCTGATACTGATACCGCACATTGAGCGGGTTGATAAGAATACGTTCTGTCATAGTCAACTCCTCCTGTATTTGCCGGGTGAAACGCCGTATTTCTTCCGGAAACAATCTGAAAAGAAACTCTGGGAACAAAACTGCAGGCGCGACGCCACCTCATGAATCTCAAGTCCCGTGGTCTTTAACAATGCCGCCGCCTCCTGAAGCCTCTTTTCCCTGATGTATTCCGCAGGAGACGCGCCTGTCTCGCGCTTAAATTTTTTGGAGAAATAATAATCCGCATACCCCGCATTCCTCGCAAGATCCGAAAGGCTGATCTCATCCTCCAAGTGTCTGGCGATATACGCGCAGGCCCCTTCGATCTCCCGGCTGAGCCCGCCGGATCTGACCGCATGGACGCGTTCCACATAGTCCCGCTGAAGGGCGAGGGTAACGGAGGAAAGTTCGGAGATATTTTTTGCCGCTTCCACGCTCTGAAAATATCTGTCCGCCAGAGAAAGGCTGCTCTCCGGACTCAGTCCGCCTTCGATCGCCGCCCTCGAAAAGAGGGTCAGGCACACAAACACCGCGTTTTTCATGCTCCGCAGCGTATTGTTCGCCGCCAGTTGCCCGATCGTTCCTGTCATCGACATACGGTTGATGTGTTCCATGAGCGACAAATCGCCCTCCCGCACCATGCGGACCATCTCCTGCTCCGCCTGATATGTGCCGTGCGAATTTCCTATGGATGCCGCGTCGCCGAGTTCGCGTCCCTGCCGCTCGCTTCCGTCATAATAACGCAGTTCCTGCAACTGCAGCCGCGCGCCGCTGATCAGATAGCGCACCATGACCGCGTACTCCTGCACACGGCTGACAGATATAATAGGAAACTTCCTGACCAGAGCCGCAACGCCGCGCCGCATCCGTTCTTCCGCGCCGAGCCGGTCAAGGATATTTTCCAGATCCAGCGGGGACAGATCGTCGATCAAAAAAGGTCCCAAGACCCTGACGCGGCGGAGCGCCCCGTCCTCTTTCTCCGGAAAGAGGAGCCACAGGACCCCCGCGGGATCGGTATAGAGAAGCGGCTGCTCCTCCCCACACAACTTTTCCCGTAAAACGCTGTCGCCGCAGCAAAAAGAAAAATACTCGTTCAGCGTTCCCGCATCAGGGCAGTTGGTGTGCAGAAGATGCAGTTCCCCGTCATAACTCCACAAGTACAGGTCATGGCAGCATCCTATCATCTCCCCAAAAAGAGCCAGTTTATTTTCTGTCTCCAGATCTTCCATAGGATCTTCCTCCCAAACGATATAAAAAATTTTTGCGCAATACTATCACTAATTAGTCTTAACTTCATTATATCCGCTTTTGTTTTTCAGTCAAGCCAATTTACAGAAATAAAGACAAATATTTTATATTTCTTTGCCGCGCCGCGTGATACCATCAGATCATCAAACAAAGGAGGTATTGTCATGAACGATAAACTTAGTTTCAAAGACTACTTCGGCACAGCAACCATGGGACTGACCGACGGTCTTTCCGCGGCGCTGATGACCTCGTTTTTCCTTGTCTATCTGACGGACTACGCAGGACTCGGCGCTTTCGGCGCCGTCATCGGTTCCAGCGTGCTGCTGTTCTCCCGCATTTTCGATGCGGTCAACGATCCGATCGAAGGCTGGATCATGGACCAGGCGAAAGTGGGCAAATACGGAAAATACAAGCCTTTCATCATCATCTCCATACTGACCGCTCTGATCGGCGTTTCCGCGCTGTTCTTTATTCCGAGCGGATTAAGTCCTGTTTTGGCAGTGATCTGGGTGATCTTCTTCTATCTGCTCTACGACATGGGATCTTCTTTCTACGCTCCAAACCTGATCTACCGTTCGCTGACGCTGGACATCAATCAGCGCGGTAAACTGCTCATCGCGCCGCGTATCGTCTCCATGATGACCGGCATGGTCACGGCCGCGCTGATCGCCATGGTCACCGGCGTCAACAATGTCGTGGGCAATATGCACGATTCCTTTGGACTGACCGTACTTGGTCTTCTTGTCATCGTTTCCGTGATCTCCCTGATTGGAATCAGCATGGTCAAGGAGCGCCATCACGCCGAAAGAGAGAAGGATGAAAAGGTCAAACTCACCGACATCTTCCTTTTATTAAAGGAAAACGACGCCATTCGCGTAAATGTCTGCGCCATGATCTTCTCCGGCTTTATCTGGACGTTCCTGTTCGCCACGCTTCTCTACTACATCAAATGGGGACTCTGCGCGGACCTGACCACCGGCGTTGTCGACAACGCTGCTTATGCCACCTACTCCGGCGTGGCATCCATGCTGATGTTCCTGCCGCTGATCGTCGGTACGCTGGTCGCTGCTCCGATCTTAAAAAAGATCGGCGACCCGATGAAGTTCACGAGGATCCTCCTTCTGTTTCAGGCAGTTCCGTGCGGTATCCTCTTTCTTCTGCAGATACTTGGGGTCTTGGAAAAGATGCCTTGGCTGTTCTTAGCCTGCGTTGCCGTCACGACCACCGCCGTAGGCATGGGCTATATCCCCGGCTCTACCGTCGACATTGAGATCATGGACTATGAGATCTACAAAAACGGCAAGGATCGCTCCGGACTGTGCAACGCGGTCAACCGCTTCATCTCTAAGGCGCAGAACGCCATCGGCGCCAGCGTCATCGGTTTTGTGCTGGTCGCTATCGGATATGTGGTCGATTCTGAAACCGGCGACTTTGTCGGAGACATTGCCAATATGCCGGTCATGCTCAACTGGTTCATCGTCATCATGGGCCTGATCCCGTTTATTCTTGGCATGATCGCATGGCTGATCTTGGGCAAATATCCGATCAACAACGAAGTCCGCGCCAAAATGCGGGAAAAACTTTCCAAATAATGTTCGATCATAACAAAGATTTGGGAGCGGTGCGATGACACCGCTCCTTTTGGCAGACGCGATCCGCTGCCATACCAAAAAAGAAACGAGGTGGCAATATGATTTCCCAAAATTTTTGCGATAACTGGACATGCAACGGTAAGAGCGTCATGCTTCCGCACGACGCGCAGATCACAGAAACGCGGCGTCCCGCGTTGTCCGACGGCGGCCACGGCTACTTTTCCGGCGGGATCTATACCTACGAAAAGACCTTTACAACGCCTGCCGCGTGGACGGACAAAACCATACTGTTCGAATTTGAAGGCGTCTACAAAAATGCCACGGTCTCCTTAAACGGAACCAGACTTGCTTTCCACCCCTACGGCTACACGGGCTTCTTTGTGGAACTGACGGGAATGGTGACCGGTCAGGAAAACACCCTCACGGTCGTGGCGGACAATTCACATCTCCCGAACTCGCGCTGGTATTCCGGCTCCGGCATCTACCGTCCCGTATGGCTCCATGTGTGCGAAAAAGCCGGTCTGCGCCCTGAAAGCGTAAAGATCAGCACGGTCTCCGCCGCTCCCGCTGTGATCCGCATCCAGTCTCCGATTCCCGTGACTGCGGATGTTGACGGTATTACGGGAAACGGCACGGATTTTGAACTGACCATTCCGGATGCGAAACTCTGGAGCGCCGAAACGCCGCATCTCTATACGGCAAAAATCACCGCCGGGAAGGAGGACGCGATGGAGATCGTCTTTGGCATACGGAAACTCGAGTGGTCGAACAGAGGCTTTTTCGTCAACGGAAAGAAGACGCTTCTGCGCGGCGGGTGCGTCCACCACGACAACGGAATCCTCGGCGCGGTCTCCTATCACGAAAGCGAGGAACGGCGGGTACGCATTTTGAAGGAAAACGGTTTCAATGCGATCCGCTCCTCTCATAATCCCGCTTCCAAGGCGCTGCTGGATGCCTGTGACAAATACGGTATGTATGTGATAGACGAGACCTTCGATATGTGGTACAACCGGAAGAACAAATTCGACT
>CANQBH010000009.1 GCA_947589155.1 uncultured Lachnospiraceae bacterium
TCGCCGCCCGTGTAGCAGCGCGCTTCCATCGCCAGCGCGAGATCGTTCGCGCGCCGAAACGCCGAAACAAACAGCGGTACCAGCAGCGGCACCATGTTCTTCGCCCGCTTGATCAGACCGCCCGTTTCAAAATCCGCGCCGCGCGCCATCTGCGCCTTCATGATCTTATCCGTCTCCTCGATCAAAATCGGGATGAAACGCAGGGCGATCGACATCATCATCGCGATCTCGTGCACCGGCACGTGGATCCTGTTCAGAGGTTTTAACGACGTTTCCAGTCCGTTCGTCAACTGATTCGGCGTCGTCGTCAGCGTCATGACCGACGTGCCCATGATGAGATAGATCATCCGCACTGTCATCAGCACCGCATTCCGCAGGCCTTCTTTTGTGATCACGATCTTCCAGAACCCGATCAGAGGCTGCCCCGGCGTCAGGAACAGATTGAACATCGCCGCCACGATCAGAAGAATCATGATGGAGCGCAGTCCGCGCAGCATGAACGAAAGCGGCACGCGGCTTATGAAGATCACGGCAAACATACAGACCGTAACGAGCGCAAATCCCGCCGCGCCGCGAAACGAAAAGACGCTGAGGATGAAAAAGAGCGTGCCGAAAAGTTTTGTCCGCGGATCAAGCCTGTGCAGAACCGAATCCGCCGGATAATATTGTCCTAAAGTAATGTCTCTTATCATAATGCTTCCTACCGCCGTCCCGCTCTTCCAAAATAATTCAGGATCGCGTCCCTTGCTTCTTCCACCGTCGTCGCGTCCGTATCGACCGGTATGCCCCGCCGCGAAAGTTCATGCAGGAAATACGTCACCTGCGGGGCCGCAAGCCCGATCTCCTCCAGTTCGCGGTAATGCCGGAACACTTCGCGCGGCGCGTCGTCGAAACGCACCCGTCCGCCGTCCATGACGATGATACGGTCCACGTATTTCGCCACATCCTCCATGCTGTGGGACACAAGGATGACGGTGTTCCCATAATGCCGGTGCATTTCCTCGATCAGATCCAGAATCTCGTCGCGCCCCCGCGGATCCAGCCCCGCCGTCGGCTCGTCAAGAATGAGGACGGCCGGTTTCATCGCCAGCACGCCCGCGATCGCCGCGCGCCGTTTCTGCCCGCCGGAGAGGGCAAACGGCGAGATCTCAAAGCACTTCTCGGGCAGGCCGACGTTCTTTAGCGCCTCATAGGCGCGCAGCGTCATCTCCCGCTCCGGAAGCCCCTGATTCTTCGGGCCGAAGCAGACGTCCTTGAAGACCGTCTCCTCGAACAGCTGATGCTCCGGATACTGAAAGACCATCCCGACCTGCGTGCGGAGTTCGCGCAGGTCAAAATCCTTGTCGTAGATGTCCTGTCCGTTATAGTAAATGTTTCCCTCGTCCGCTTTTAACAGTCCGTTCAAATGCTGGATCAGCGTGGATTTTCCCGAGCCTGTATGGCCGATGAGGCCGATGAACTCGCCGTCACCGATCGTCAGTTCCACATCGTCCAGCGCCTTGACCTCGTATGCGGTATCCCGACTGTACCAGTGCGATACATGATCTAAAATCAACGACATAACTTTCCTACTTTCTGAGAGCGTCCGCCAACTCTTCTATCGTCAGGATCCCGTCCGGCAGAGGCATCCCCGCCTGCTTCAACTCGTGCGCCAGCAGCGTGATCTGCGGCACGTCCAGCCGGTGTTCCTGAAGTTCGTCCACGCGGGAGAAGATCGCGTGAGGCGTGCCCTCCATGACCACTTTTCCCGCGTCCATCACATAGATATAATCCGCGTCTATGACTTCTTCCATGAAATGCGTGATCCAGATGATCGTCACGCCCTTCCTGCGGTTCAGATCCATGATGGCGTCCTTGACCTCCCTGCGTCCGTTCGGATCGAGCATCGCGGTCGCCTCGTCTAAGATCACGCACTTCGGCTCCATGGCCATGACTCCGGCGATCGCCACCCGCTGCTTCTGGCCGCCGGAGAGTTTGTTCGGCGAATGGGTGCGGTATTTCCACATCCCGACGGAGCGCAGGCTTTTCTCTACCCGCTTCCAGATCTCGTCCGCGGGGATCCCGATATTCTCCGGCCCGAATCCCACGTCCTCCTGCACCACCGCCGCAATGATCTGGTTGTCCGGATTCTGGAAGACCATGCCGGCCCGCTGGCGGATCGCGTTTAATTTGCGTTCTTCCTCGACATTCAGCCCGTCGATCAGGACGCTGCCCTCCGAAGGCAAAAGCAGGGCGTTCAAATGCTTGGCGAACGTCGATTTGCCGGAACCGTTCTGTCCGAGGATCGCGATGACCTGCCCGGGTTCCACGACAAGATTCATATGATCGAGCGCTTTTTCAATGCTTTCAACATTGCCTTCTTCGTCGCGCTTGATATATTCATACACCACATTCTTTGCTTCAACGATCTTCATGTGAATCCTCTTTTCCTTTACCAGTGCAGGCGGTGCAGTTCCCCCGTAAGGCGCATGTCCGCGAAGCCGTTCTGCCGCAGCGCCTCATATAAGACGATCGCCGCGGCGTTGGAGAGATTCAGCGACCGCGTCTCATCCGCCATCGGGATCCGTACGCACTCCTGCGGATGCTCGATCAAGATCTCCTCCGGAATGCCGCCGCTCTCCTTGCCGAACATGAGAAAACAGTCCGGCTCGTATTCGACCTCGGTGTAAAGCCGCCGCGCTTTCGTCGTGGCGTAATAGATCTTCGCGCCGGGGTTCTTCTCCAGAAAATCCCGCCAGTCGTCGTAACGCCGCACATCCAGTTCGCGCCAGTAGTCCATGCCCGCGCGGCGCAGCGTTTTGTCGTTGAGGCGGAAGCCCAGCGGCTCGATCAGGTGCAGCGCGGTTCCGGTCGCCGCGCAGGTCCTTCCGATATTTCCGGTGTTCGCGGGGATCTCCGGCTCGTGGAGAACGATATTGAGCGCCGCCATCACCTCTGCCCCCGCAGTTCGCCGATAAATTCTTCGATCCGCGCAAGCGCCTCTTTGAGGCTGTCCAGAGAATACGCGTAGGAGATTCGCAGGAAGCCTTCGCCGCAGTCGCCGAACGCCGTGCCCGGCACGACCGCTACCTTCTTGCTCTGAAGCAGGCGCATCGCAAATTCCTCCGACGTCATGCCAAATTCTTTGACGGACGGGAAAACGTAAAAAGCGCCGAACGGTTCAAAACAGGAAAGCCCCATCTCGCGGAACCGGTGCAGGAGATAACGCCTCCTGCCGTTGTATTCCTCGCGCATCCTTTCCACGTCCGCATCACAGTTTTTCATCGCCTCGACGCCGGCGTACTGGCTGGTGGTCGGCGCACACATGATGGCATACTGATGGATCTTCAGCATCTCGGCAATGATCGGCTGCGGCGCGCAGGCATAGCCCAAGCGCCATCCCGTCATCGCGTGGGATTTGGAAAATCCGTTGATCAGGACGGTGCGCTCCTTCATTCCCGGCAGGGAGGCGATGGAAACATGGCGCTCCAGATAGGTCAGTTCCGCATAGATCTCGTCGCTTAGCACAAAGAGATCGTGTTTCTGTACGATCCGCGCGACCGCTTCAAGATCGTCCTTTTCCATGACCGCTCCGGTCGGGTTGTTCGGGAACGGCAGCACGAGCACCTTGGTGCGCTCCGTGATCGCCGCTTCCAGCGCCTCGGGCGTCAGGCGGAACTGATCTTCTTCTTTCAACGGGATCACGACCGGCGTACCGCCCGCCAAGACCGTGCACGGCAGATAGCAGACAAAACTCGGCTGCGGGATCAGCACCTCGTCGCCGGGATCGAGCATTGCGCGCAGCGCCGCGTCGATCGCCTCGCTGCCGCCGACCGTGATAAGGATCTCCTGCGCGGGCTCGTAGGAAAGGCCGAATCGCCGGTCCAAATAGCGGCTGATCTCGACCTTAAGTTCCTTCAGTCCGGCGTTCGACGTATAAAACGTGCGTCCCTTGGTCAGCGAATCGATCGCCTCGTCCCTGACCCGCCACGGCGTGTCAAAATCCGGCTCGCCGACGCCGAGGGAGATCGCATCGTCCATCTCGTTCACGATATCAAAGAATTTCCTGATGCCCGACGGCGCAAGCGCCACGACCTTTTTGGACCGCGGATCTCTCATAACGTCACCAATTCCCTTTCGTCTTTGCGCTGCACGGCCATGATCGTGCCGTGATCCTTATATTTCTTTAAGATGAAGTTGGTCTTTGTGCTGAGCACGGACTCCAGCGGAGAGAGTTTATCCGTCACAAATCCGGAGACCTCCTGCAGCGTCTTACCTTCCAGCGTGACCATCAGATCGAACCCTCCGGAGATCAGATAGACGGAATTGACTTCCGGATAGTTGTAGATCCGCTCCGCGACTTTGTCAAAGCCCATGCCGCGCTGCGGCGTCACGCGCACTTCGATCAGCGCCGTCACCTTTTCGATACCGACCTTATCCCAGTTGATCAGCGTATGATAACCGCAGATGATATGTTCCGCTTCCATGGCCTCGAGTTCATTTGCGACCGCCGCCTCGTCCGTATCCAGCATGACCGCCAGATCATGGAGCCCGATCCTGCCGTTGGTTTCCATGTAACTCAAAATCTTTTCTCTCATCGCTTTTCCTTTCTTTTCTTTTTTCTCTCTTTACTATCTTTATGACAGATCGATCTGATATAATGCGTCCGCTTTCGGCGGCTCCAAAAAGCGCCGCTCCCCGTCGCGCAGCACGACCCGCTCGCCGCCGTCGGTGGTCCTTCCGACGATCGCGGCCGCGATCCCGTCTTCTTCCAGTGCCCTCACCAGCGCCGCGCCGTTGGCCGACGCCATCAGCATCGAACCGCTGGAGATCAGTTCATACGGGTTGATCCCGAAATATTCGCAGAGTTCGACGGTCTCCTGCCGCAGCGGGATCTTTTTCAATTCAATTTCCAAACCCGTACCGGAAGCCTCCGCCATCTCCCAAAGCGCGCCGAAAACGCCGCCCTCCGTGATGTCGTGCATGGCCGCCACGCCGGTACGCACCGCCGTGCGCGCTTCCGGTACGACGGAAAGGTACGCGTCCATGCGCTTTGCTTCTTCTACAAACGGCGCGGGAAAATGCGCCAGCAGTTCTTTTTCTTTTTCTTTGGCGATGATGGACGTCCCTTCCAGACCGATCCACTTCGTCACAATGACGTCCATGCCCGGCGCGGCGCCTCCCGTCGTGACCATCTTTCCTTTTTTGACTTTACCGACGCCCGCGACCGAGAGCAGCGGCTGGTTGACGGCCGCCGTCACCTCGGTGTGCCCGCCGAGGATCTGCATATCGAGTTCGCCGCACGCCTGCTCCACCTGCGCCATGATCCGCTTGAGCGCCACCTCCCTGACGCCCTCCGGCAGCAGCACCGTCACCATGACGCCGATCGGTTCCGCTCCGGCGCTTGCGAGATCGTTTGCCGTGATCACCACGCCCAGACGGCCGATATCCTGCGACGTGCCGGTGATCGGGTCCGTCGACATGACCATCCACTCATCGTCCGCCAGTTGCAGCGCGGCGCAGTCTTCGCCGATCCCCGGCCCCAGCAGGACTTCGCTGCGGCTGTTGTGCAGTTGTCCCATTACAACGCGCTTCAGCACGTTTTCCGGTACTTTTCCGATCTTCATGTTCCGCCTCTTTTATTATCCGAAAGGCTGCCCAAAAAGGCAGCCTTACCAACTTTCCCGTTTTTCCCTTATGCGTTGCGCTTAATTTGTCGTCCCGCCTTCGGTCGTCGCCGTTCCGCCCGTCTCCGCCTGCGGTTTCTGCTCCTGCGCCGGCGTCTGCGTCTGCGTTGTCTGCGTCGTCTGGGCATTCTGCGCCGCTTCCTGCTGCTGTCTTGCCGCGATCGCTTCCGCCGTCCACTGGGCGATCGCCGCCCTCACCGCGGCTTCGTCCTTTGTCTCCATGGCCGCGCTGATCGCCGCCAGCCCTTCCGGAGGCGCACCCGCCACGCCGATGGAAATAATCTCGCTCGACGGATTGTATTTGCTGTTGTTGATCACCTTCCGGCTGACTTCCGCGCCGTTTTCGTAAACCACTTTCCAAAGCCGCGCCGTATAGCCGATATGCGGCTGCGTCGTCGTCTCGTAGTAGCCCACCGGCTGATCGCCTACGGCGACGTATTCTTTTTCGGGATCCGTCTGGCTCGTGATCTCGCTGATAAATTCCACACGGTGGCCGGGATCCCTCGTCTCTTTGCCGTAGATATTGAAGTAGAGGTTGCCGCCCTGCGTGTACCCTTCGATATAGATCGGCGTCTTCTGATTGTTCTTAAACTGAAAATCCTTCACGCCATCGGCGATCGCCGCATCCTTGGACGGCTCCACATAGGAGACCACCATCGAGTGCGCCGCCCGCGTCACGATCTCCAGTTCCGCCATCAGCACCGCGTTATACAGCGTCGTGCTCACCTGACAGATACCGCCGCCGTAGGTGTCGACCGTCGTACCGTTCTCATAGGAACCGGCGAGGAAGTATCCGTTCTCCGCGGTCGTCGGCCCGATCGTCTGCGCGACGGAGATCGTCTCGCCCGGATACAAAACCACGCCGTCGAGTTTGGACGCGCCGACTTTGATGTTGTTGGTCCTTCCGTTTATGACGGTTCCGAAATCCGTATGGAAACTTCCGAGCACGTCGGAAATGGTGGACAGTTCTTCTTCGCTTCCGCGCGGCGTATCCTTCTGCGTCAGAAGTTCAAGGGAGACGTCTCCGCCGTCCCACTCCGTCGCGAGGTAATCCGCGATCTTCGTCGCGGACTTGCCGCTGAGCAGTTCCGTCCCCGGCGAACCTTCGACATAGACGAACCTGCCGTCCTCCCGCTTGACCGTGTTGTCCACGGCTTCCGTGACCAGTTCGCCCTTATGCGATTCCAGAAAGAACGCGGTCGTCGGGATATCGGAAGTCAGGGTCAGGGCAAAATCCTTGGTCTTGCCGTTTTCCATATCGCGCTGCGCCTTATAGCGCGCGATCAGGTTCCCTTCCTGTCCGTACTTCAGCGCGCGTTCCACAACGTCGTCATTCTTCGCGTGAAGCCCCAGATCTCCGCTGTCCGCCTCAATGCTCCGGTCTTCGACCGTGAGGGTAAACGTCACGTCCTCATACATTGCCACATAGTCGTCGACGATGGCTTCCGCTTCTTCGGCGCTCATGCCGGATGCGTCGGTCCCCGCGATCGAGATGTGCGACGGGATCTCTCCGGTCAGTTCTTCCTGCGCCGTATCTTCTCCCGCGTCCTCCGCGGCGTCTGATTCTTCTGTCGTTGTTGTTTCTGCCGCATATGCGCACGGTGTCGGCAGCAGGCTAAACAGCAGCGCCGATACGCACGTCACGCTCAGCAGACGCATGACTCTATCTTTCATTTTCTTTACCTCTCATCAACTGTCATTGTATAACAACCGGAACTGCTTTTTCAAGGTATAAAGAGACGAATCTCATTGACAGTTCTGTGGAAGTTTTAGTATATTTTATAACAAGCAGGCCAGAAGCATGGTCGCCACCATGCAGGCGATGATAACGACGATGAGCAGCGCGGAAAATCTCCTGCGCTTCTTGGACGTTTTATAGTAGGACATCTTAGGCCTCCTTTACCAATGATCCTGACAAACGATTGGAGAAAAATATGTTATTCCCTTGTCTTACGATCTTTATGATCTTTATTATAGCATTGGCAATACGCTATCGGCAAATCAATAAAAAGCAGGCGGAGCTCCGCGACGGTTTCTGGGAACGCGAGGCGCGCGCCAACGAAGCGCCCGCCGTCGATCTTGACAGCCTGCAGTATATTCAGATCCCTTTGGAGCGTTTCCCGCTCGGCGCGTTTTCCGACGCCGATATCGCGAAAAAAGAAGCGCGGCTGCGCGAACTTTCCGGCAAGCGGATCTTAAACCTCACCGGAAAGACCAACACCGAACTGAAAGAGCGCTACGGCGTTTCCAATCTGACCGCCGTGCAGGAGTACGGCGACAACTTTGACGAACTGACCGTTCTTCTCA
Source organism: uncultured Lachnospiraceae bacterium (assembly GCA_947589155.1). Lineage (GTDB taxonomy): Bacteria > Bacillota > Clostridia > Lachnospirales > Lachnospiraceae > Pararoseburia. The sequence continues at coordinate 7,974 of CANQBH010000009.1, forward strand.
AGGAATACGGCGAGATCCTGATGGCGCGGGAATGTATCACCGACGCCGTGTCCGTCTTTGAATTTGCCGCATCTTTGGGTACGGACGTCAGCCAGAACTATATCCTGCTCGGGCAGTGCTATGAGATCCTTGGCCAATACGACAAGATCTCCTATCTGATGGATCAGGTCTCCTCCATGTCCCTGATGCTCGGCCAGAGTATCCTGCGTCATCTTCAGGAGATCCTCGACCGCCACGGCGTCACGGAGCAGAAGGATCCCGAAGATTTTTCGCTGTGACCTGTCCCTGCTTATCCTCGGAGCGGCACAATCCCGCCAGCGGACATTCCCCGCACTTCGGGCTTCGGGCGAAGCAGATCGTCCGCCCGAAGGTGATGATCTGGATGTTATATAAGATCCAGTGATCCTCCGGCAGCACCTTCATCAGATCGTACTCTATCTTTTCCGGATCTTCTTCCTTTGTAAATCCCAGCCTCCTTGAGATCCTCTTGACATGGGTGTCCACGACGATACATGGGTCGCGGTAGATATTGCCGCGGATGACGTTCGCGGTCTTCCTTCCCACGCCCGGCAGCCGGATCAGATCCTCTAAGCGTTCCGGCACCTCGCCGCCGAACTCCTGCAGCAGCATCTTTGCGCAGTCCTTGATGTTTTTCGCCTTGTTGTGGTAAAAGCCGATGGAGCGGATGTCCTGTTCGAGTTCGCGCAGGTCGGCTTCGGCAAACGCCGCAAGATCCCTGTACTTGACAAACAGATCTTTGGTAACGATATTGACCCGCGCGTCCGTGCACTGCGCGCTGAGGATCACGGCGATCAGCAGCTGCCACGGCGTCTCGTGCTGCAAATAGCAGACGTATTCCGTCCCGTATGTCTGATCGAGGATCCGCAGGATCTCTTTTGTTCTCTTATCCATGTTTTCCCCCTGAAAGGAAAGAAGTCCTACGCACGCCCGAAACGGCAGAACGTAAGACCCGCTTTCTTATATGATACGGATCACGCTTTTGCATAAGATCTCCGCGCCGGCGATCCAGAGCAGCACGGCTCCCGCAATATAAAAACCGGTCCTCGGCTCGATCCCGAAGTGGTAGCCGGTATAGATTCCGGCGATCACAAAAAGCACGGAGCAGATGATGATATCTGCGATCAGCATGACGACCGACGTTCCCACAAAACCGTGGGCGCAGCCCGCCGCGATCATATACAAACTGGTGACGGCGATGATCTTGATGTAATCGCGCACCAGAATATCTTCCCGCCGCTTCTCGTGGATAAACTCTTTCTTGATGGCTTTTACGAGCAGGCGCAGGCCGAGCAGCGCGAACACCACGACAGAGACCAGATAACCGATCTCCTGCGGCTCCTTCACAAGACCGTATTTTCCCGCTTCGTATGCGGCGAAGTAGCCGCCGAAGAAAAACACGAACTGCAAGAGCGTCACCAGAAAACAGGCGATCGCCAGCGACGACCTCCTGACGCGCGCCAGCATGGAGCCTTCCACTTCCATGGACGCGAAGATATCAAAACTTATTCCGACAATGATCAATAATGATTCTAACCAACTCATCGAATCCTCCTAACGCACAACAGCGCGAATATAGTATAGCGGATAAAGGCCGCGCCATACATATGCAAACCGCGCGCGGTGTCATAGAGACTTATACATTCCCGCCAATCTGTATAACGCTCAGCACAGGATATTCAGCATCGACTCCTGCGACAGCGCCAGATACACATCCACCACTTCGTTGACCGGCTGCTGCATTCCGTTTTCGATCCAGCGCAGCAGGAGCATACAGGCCGTCGCGCCGTAATATTCCGCGATCAGTCCCGGAGACACCCAGTCGTATTTCAGTTTCTTCGCGACAACGCCGTAGTCCATATGGTTGAGCACGATCTCTTTCGCGCAACTGAGCAGCATATCCGAAAACGCATTCTGCCCTTCCAGCCGCACCGCTTTTTCGTAGAACGTCTTCTCGTTCTCAATGGTCGTCAGGATATAGGCGAGCCCTTCCCGTATCATGCCCGCGTTAAACAGCGGCATGGCCGGTTTCATCAGTTCCTCGCGCACGATCCATTCCAGAAGTTCGTATTTGTCCTGAAAATGGTTGTAGAACGTGGGACGGATAACGCCGGCCTTGTCTGTGATCTCTTTAATTGTGATCTTTTCGATGGGGCGGGTCCTGCTCAACTCCTTGAGGCTTTCGGCGAGGACCACGTCGATCCCGTTCTTCCCCTGATTTACCATAAACTCACCTACATCAGCAGTTTTACGATCGTGATATTATAGGCGCTGCGGTCCGCCAGCAGGTCGATCTCCCCGCTGCCGTCCACCGGACGCACCGTTGGCCGTCCCATAAATCCCGCGTGGTTTTCCACGACGATCGCGTGCCGCCCGTCCGAAAGCACGACCTCGCTGCCCAGCGGATATAGCGCCATACGCGCGGTCATGACCTTGACGATCTCCGGAGAAAACTCCATGCCGCTGCGCGCCATGATATATTCCATCACATCCGCCGGAAGATAGGCTTCGTGGTACGGGCGTTTGGAGACCATCGCGTCATAGACGTCCGCCACGCGCAGGATCTGCGCGATCCGCAGCGTCTCCCCGTCGTGCAGGCCGCGCGGATATCCCATGCCGTTGTACCACTCGTGATGTTCATAGACCGCTTCGATCACGCGCTGCGGGAAATGGAACTCCTGCTTGAGATACTCGTAGCCCTTGCGCGGGTGCTCCCGCATTTCTTTGATCTCCTCCTCGGTCAGCGGACGCGGCGCGTCCAAAAGTTCCGGCCGGATAAAGACCTTGCCGATGTCGTGCAGGAACGCCGCCATGACCAGATCCTGCATCTCTTCCTCGTCCAGATCAAGATTCGCGCCGATGACCGCGCAGATCACGCCGACGTTCATCGCGTGGAAATAGGTGTAACCGTTGTAGGTCTTCAGATCCACCATATTATAAACGACGTCATCCTCCAGCATCACGTCGTTGACGACCGTCTCCGCCATCAGGCGCACCAGACTCTCCTCCGGTCCGAGGTTTTCTTCTTCGGCCGCTTTGGAAAACACGTTGCGGATCATCTGCAGCGCTTCCTGATGCACTTCTTTTTGTATGACCGGCGTGATCTCGATATTGCGGGAGATCTCGTCGTCGATATACACGCCCGCAAGACCGATATACCTCAGATAGGTGATGTTTTCCTGCGTCAGTTTTGTGTTCCTGTTCAGCAGCATCGTGCCGCTTGCGTCGTGCAATTCCTGTCCGAGCGTCATGCCCGCTTTTAACTGCTCCGCCGGTACATATCTCATGGCCTTCCCCCGTTATTTCTGTTCGTCTTCATCAAACTCTACCGTGACAAAAAATCCTTTCGGCGTCTCCTTGATATCGACTACCTTCCCCTCGGTCGACTTCAGCCGCTGCAGGGTCGGGTAATTGGCGGACATCGCGTAGGATCTGCCCAGCGTGTAGTAGTAGGAATTTGGAAGTTTGCTCTCCGCAACCGGAAGGATCTGTCCGATCTCCACCAAATTCTGCCGCTCCATCTTAAACTCCATGTATCTCATGTCTTTTCCTTCCGCGCTTTTCTCGGATCACCGGTAATCACGCGCTTTTTTCTCGGATCACCGGTAATCGTCCAGATCTTCTTCCCGAAGGATGTCGGTATCCACGACGTCCCTTGCCGCTTTGTTGACCTTGTGCACGATGAAGATTCCCGTCAGCCCGTCGTAGACCAGCATAATGCCAATCAGGATCATTGTGACCTTGACCAGACCGAACGCGTTGCATATGCAGAGGATGCCGAGGATCAGGTTGAGCGCCGCCATCAGCAGGATGCTCCACCAGTTGTCGGCTCTGTTCTGCTTTGCCTCAAAGCCCAGCGTGATATCCTGCACGCCGTGCACGACCAGAAGCACGCCGATCGCGATCGGGATCAGGGACGCCATCATCTCGGGACGGAAAAACATCCACACGCCGATCAGGATGACCAGCAAAGAGACAATGATGGCAAGATAATTCTTGACCGGCTCCAAAAGTTGCGGCACAAAGAGCGCCAGTCCGGAAACCGCAAGCACGATGGCGATGACTCTGGCGATGACGGTCACGACCGTCTCCGGATAAACGATCAAAAGAATACCGATGACGACGCTCAGCAGCGCCGACAACGTAATGTTGATCTTAATGCTTTTTAATTTTTCTATCATGGATCTCCTCCCATAACCGCTGTTTCTTTCGGTTTTACCCATAATCTTAGACATATTTTCGCCTTTTGTCAATTCCATCGGCGCCGCAAAACCAACAAAAAAGGAAATGCCGCTACGGCATTTCCCCAAACCCCTGCATGATCTTTCGCAGCAGGAGGTACAACTGCTTTCCTTCTTCCGGCTGCAAATTCACGCAGCCCGCCATCCGCTCCGGAATCGAAAGCGCGCTCTCCCTGAGCGCCAGCCCTTCTTCGGTCAGCGATATGTTCAGGATCCTCTCGTCCCCGCGGTCTCGTTCCCGCCGCAGATAGCCCTTCTGCTCCAGTTTTTTCAGGAGCGGCGTCAGCGTTCCCGAATCCAGATAGAGTTTTCTCCCGAGTTCCTTTACTGTGATGTTTTTCTGCTCCCACAGCACCATCATCGCGATGTACTGCGTATAGGTCAGGTCCAGTTCGTCCAGATACGGCTTGTAGCGCCTGACGATCTCCTTGGCGCAGGCATACAAAGGAAAACAGACCTGATTGTCCAGTTTTAACGCTTCGTATCTTTCTTCCATGATTTGTCCTACATCTGTTCCGCAAGCAGTTGCTTCAGGCTCTCCTTCGGCTGGAAGCCCACCGTCTGCGCGGCTACTTCGCCTTTCTTTAAGACAATGAGCGCCGGAATGTTCATGATGTTATACTTTCCCGCAAGCTCGTCGTTTTCATCTACGTCCGCATTGAAGAAAGCGACCTCTTTCATTTCTTCCGATAACTCGTCCACGACCGGCGCGATCATCTTGCACGGCCCGCACCATGTCGCGGAGAAATCCACCAGCGCTATGTCCGCCTGCAGCGCTTTACTCATATCGTTGTTTGTGATCTTTGTAACCATCGTCTCTCCCCCTTGTTATTTTTTTAGTCCCTGCAGATAGGAGACCGCGGAAAGCGCCGCGATATTCCCCTGACCTGCCGCCTTGATATACTGATACGGCTTGCCGACGATATCCCCGCAGGCAAAAAGGCCCGGCAGATTCGTCTTCATGTCCGCGTCCGCCTGCACATGGCCGTCCTGCATCGCCAGTCCCGGCACGAGCTGCTCCGGCGCTACGCTGTCCCGCAGGATAAACACGCCGTCCACCGCCAGCGGGCCGCCGTCGGTTTCCAGCGTCTCCACCGTCCGGCCGCCTGTGACGTTTTGCGGTTTCCTATGCAGGATCTCGATCTTTCCCGCGTCGTCCGGACAACTTTTTCCCATAGGGATATAATACACCTTTTTTGCGATCTCCGCCAGATATTTCGCTTCTTCCCACGCTTCTTCATGGTAGCCGACGACGGCGACCGTCCGGCCTTTGTAAAGCGCCGCGTCGCAGGTCGCGCAATAACTGACGCCGCGCCCCAGAAACTCGCGCTCGCCCGGGAAGGATTCCTGCTGGCTCATGCCCGTAGCGACAATCACGCTGTCGGCTTCGTACAGGTTTTCCGCAGTCTGCACGTTGAAATAGTTTCCCATCGCGTAAACGCCCGTCACCCTTTCCTCGACGGCGGTGATCCCGAGGCTCTCAAGATGTCCGAGGAGCGCCTTTGCCAGTTCCTCGCCGGAGACCGCGGGCAGTCCCGGATAATTTTGTATTTCCTGCGCCTTGACCACCTTTTCGCTGACCGCCGCGCTTCCTAAGAGCAGGATCTTTTTCCGGCGCACCGTCGCGGTGATCGCCGCGGAGATGCCGCCCGCGCCCGTACCTATAATGATGATCTCATATCGCTCCATAGCCGACCCTTTCTATAACAGTTCTCTGACGCACCGGTCAAGTTCTCCCATGTCCGCGGTCGGCTCAAATCTTGCGACCACATTGCCGGAACGGTCTATGACAAACTTCGTGAAATTCCACTTGATATCCGGATTTTCCTTATAGTTTTTATCCATCTTTTTCAGCAGCGCTCCCATCGCCATCGCCTTCGGCCCTTTGCCGAACCCTTCAAATCCCTTCTGCGATTTCAGATAAGAAAACAGCGGGATCGCGTTCTCGCCGTTGACGTCCGCCTTCTTCATCTGCGGGAAACGGGTGTGGTATTTCAGCGTGCAGAATTCCGTGATCTCCTCGTCGGTCCCCGGCGTCTGTCCCGCGAACTGGTTGCACGGCACGTCGATGATATCGAATCCTTCTTCATTATATTTTTCATACATTTCTTCCAGTTCCTTATACTGCGGCGTGAAACCGCATCCGGTCGCGGTGTTCACCACCACGAGCACCTTCCCTTCATAATCCCTCAGGGAGATGTCCTGTCCGCTCTGTCCCGTTACGCTGAGATCGTAGATGTTCATGTCGTTCCTCCTTTTTCTCTAGTGTGTCCTGTTTTGCGCCGCAATATGTCTTTTGTATTGCGATTATGATTGCGCTCTATTTGATTGCGTACAATCTTTACAAGAACAATATAACAGCCGCTCGCGCGGCTGTCAACTGTTTTTTTAATTTTTTGCGTTTATTTTTACGGTTTTCTTTTCGGCGTTTATTGCAGAAGCGCGTCCTTGGCCTTTTGCAGATCCCCCAGCAGGCTCTCCGCGCACTTTTCCGCTTCCTGATACAACTGCTGCGCCTGCGCGTAACTCTCGCCGAACATCGCCTGCGTCACCTTCGCGCCGATTCCGTGCAGTTCTTTATGCTGCTCTCCGATCGACAGCCAGAGGTCGCGGATCTCCTCCGGTACCGGCATCGCCTCGTAAAAATGTCCGAAACCGCACTTCGTCGGATCCGACTGCAGCGGCAGAATGATCTTCTCCGAAACGATACGCTCCAGCCTCTCCATCCAGTTTTTGTGCATCTGCACGGCCTGATCGATATAGCCTGCGATCTCCCCGCTGGTGATCCTGTGGAACGGATCCTTTGTCATCGCGCCCATTTTTTTCGCACTGTCTTCCAGACCTTCTTCGATGGAAAGGATCGGCTTCACCGCCTCGTGCACGTTATCGCTGATATCCTTCATCCTGACCGAATCTTCCGCCAGAATCGCGCACTGTTCCTTGATGCCTGTCGACTGCGTTTCCAGTTCGATCATGGAACTGCTGATCTCCTCGCTGATGGCTACAAGCGTTCCGATCTCATCGGTGATCTGCGCCACATGCTCCTGATTCTGCTCATTGATCTTCCAGACCGAACCGATCTTTTCCGTCATCGTCGTCAACGCCTCGATCGTAACGGAAGAACTCTTGGCGCTCTTTTGCGACGCTTCCTTGACGCCGTTGACGAAATCGCCCATATTGGCGGTCAGGTTCTGCGTCTCCTCCGCCAGTCCGCGGATCTCGTCCGCAACCACCGCGAAACCGCGGCCCGCCTCGCCGGCGCGCGCCGCCTCGATGGATGCGTTCAGCGACAAGAGGTTCGTCTGAGAGGAGATCGCGTTGATACCGTCGATGACCTCGTTCATGTGATTAACGACGTTGAGCAGTTCGTCCATATCCTGCCGCATCTCGTCCGAAGCCTCGATCGTCTTCGCGGAAAGTTCGCGGATCGCCGTCAGTTCCTCCTGTCCGTCTTCGATCTTTTTGTAAACGTCGCCCGCTTTTTCCGAAGCGGCGATGATCGTGTTTGTCAGTTCGCCGTGCTGGGTGGAAATGTTCGTCGCAAAATCCTCCGTGTCCACCGACGTGCCGGAAATCGCCTGCGTCGCGCCCGTCACGCTCTCCGATACCTCCGTGAGTTGTTCAATGTAGTGCCGGACATTCAGATCAAGCGAACTGATCTTCATCAGCGCCGCCAGATTTTCCTGAAACAATTCCGCAAATGCCTGCCGTGATTCGACCAGCCTGTCGTAGATCTCTTGTAGTCCGTCCCCCCGGGAATAATCGGCAGCCTCCAGTGCAGCCAGAGATTCGATCAACGCCTCTCTTTTTTTGTCTTTTTTGAAAGCCATCCTTTGTTTCCTCCTACCATAGCATCTTTTATCACTTTTATTATTTTCTCGCACTTCCCGCAAAAAGTCAACGTATCTGCCTGCATATTTGGCAAAAGGAAACGGCCGCGCCCGCGCGCTTTTTATACGGCGGCTTCGTAATCGTCCGGCCGCGGCACGCGCGCCGCCAATACGACCTGCGCGGCGCTCTTGGTATTGTCCTCGCTGTCGTCAAAGAAGATATGCGCGCCGAAGGCCCGCAGCACCTCGCTCTTGTCCATGCCGCCGAGGAAGAACGCCTCGTCGATCCGCACGCCCCACGCCTGAAGGGTGCGGATAACGCGTTCATGCGCCGGAGCGCTGCGCGCCGTTACAAGCGCCGTCCGGATCGCGCCGTCCTCCCCCTGACGCAGCGCCTCCTGCCGCTTCTGGATCGCGGCGACCATCCGCAGCACATGCGCGAACGGTCCGGGCGCCAGCGGCACGAGCGCCTGTTCTTTTTCCCTGCTGCAAAACGCCTCGATCCCTTCCTGAAGATAGATCCTCTCCGCCTCGCCGGTAAAGAGGACGGCGTCGCCGTCAAAGGCGATCCTGATCTGGCGGATCGGCTCCTGCAAATGCGGCGGGCTCTGCAGAAGGACGCCCGCGGCGATTCCGGAAGCCAGCGCGGAGCGAACGTCGCCGCCGGAAAAAGACAGATAGAGATCGACGCCGTAAGCCAGAAGGTAAGGCGCGATGGGCCCGCCCGTGGTCAGCGCGGCTTTTTTGATGTCCAGCCCGTAAAAATCCACGGAATGAAAGATCCGCAGGGCGGCGTCCGCGCTGTTCTTGGACATGATGACCACCTCGATCATCGGCTCCTCGCCGGGAACGTTCAACGCAAGGAACGCGCGGATCAGATGGAACGCCGGTCCGGGCGAGAGCACCTCGCGCTCCTTTTTGATCTGATAATCCACATACGCCTTCGCGCCCCGCTCCTCAAAGATCCTGTGTTCCGCCTCCAGATCGAACAGGGCTCTGGTGGAAATACCGATGGTAAATGTTTTTTTCATATGAAAACACCTCCTGCTATGTATTCCTTACCGTTATCATAGCAGAAGGTGTGTCCCATTCTTGGTAATTTTAGCCCCGTTTATTGCTTTTTCTGAAAATCTGCATTTTTTCCGCCTCGCGGATCAAATCGTCGCGGAAATTCGGATGCGCCACGGAGATCACCGCCTCCGCCCGCTCCCATGCGGAAAGCCCTTTTAAGCAGACTTTTCCGTATTCGGTCACGAGGTAGTGGACGTTGCTGCGCGTGTCCGTGACGACGGAGCCCGGCGCAAGCGTCGGCACGATACGGGACTTGACCTCGCCGCTGCGCGTCGTAAACGTGGAGGAACAGCAGATGAAACTCTTGCCGCCCTCGGAAAGATATGCGCCCAATACAAAGTCCAGTTGCCCGCCCGCGCCGCTGATATGGCGGATACCGGCGGACTCGGCGTTCACCTGTCCGTACAGATCCACGTCCACGGCGTTATTGATGGAGATGAAGCGGTCCAGCGAACTGATCGTGCGCACGTCGTTGGTATAATCCACCGGCGCGCTCATCATTTCCGGATTTTCGTCCAGAAAATCATACATTTTTTTCGTGCCCGCGCCAAACGCATAGGTCTGGCGGAAGCGGTCGATGTTCTTTTTGGAACCGTTGATCTTTCCCGCCTTTGCGATATCGACAAAGGCGTCCACATACATCTCGGTATGTACGCCGAGATCCTTGAGATCCGACTCGGCGATCATCGCGCCGACGGTGTTCGGCATACCGCCGATCCCGAGCTGCAGACAGGCCCCGTTTGGAATCTCCTCTACGATCAGTTTCGCCACGGCGCGATCCACATCGGTCGGCTCACCCGCGCCGCCCATCTCGCCGATCGGCGGATTTTCGCCTTCCACGACCGCGTCCACCTTGGAAATATGGATCCCTTCTTCCATACCGCCCAGACAGCGCGGCATGTTCCGGTTGACCTCAACGATGATATGGCGGCTGTTCTCGCACACGGCCATCATATGCGAAGCGTTCGGCCCGAAATTAAAGTAGCCGTGGGAATCCATCGGCGCAACCGTAAACATGGCCACGTCGTTCTTTTTGATGTGCTCTCTGTAATAGCGCGGCAGCTCGGAATAGCGGATCGGGCTGTAATATGCGCATCCCCTTTTGATCAGCGCGCGCTCGATCCCGCTCATATGCCACGAATTCCAGCAGAAATGCTCGCCCGCGTCTTCCCGCTCAAAAATGGCCGGCATCTTCAGCAGGATGCCGCCGCGCACCTTTACGTCCGTCAGTTCGTCCGTCCGCGCGGCGAGCGCGCGGTCGAGCAGATCCGGCGTGCCCGTGCACCAACCGTAATCCACCCAGTCTCCGGATCTTACGATCTTGACCGCTTCTTCTGCGGACTTCAGTTTCTGACGATATTCCTCTTGATACTCCATCGCTTTGCCTCCTTATAACTCTTATGTTCTGTCTGTCGTTTGTATCCTGCCATCTCACGCCTCGTCCGGCAGTTCCCATTCTTCAAGCCGCCGTTGCGTTTCCTGCAGAAGGTCTTCGTAATCCGCCTTCTCCTCCGCGTTTCCTGCCCGCTGCGCCAACTGGCGGTAAGCGTCCGCAAGCCGCTGCAGCGCGCGGTCGCCGGACGCATGGACGTCGAGCAGCGCCTCCGTCTCGTACGCCGCGTTGTAAAACCAGAGCGCCGCCTCCTCCGCGTCGCCCTCCGCAAGGAAAAACTCGCCGAGTTCGCAGCAGATCTCCGCGCATGGCTCCTGTCCCAGATCTTTCAGCGCCGCCGCAAAAAACGCGGTCTTCTGTCCGCTCAGCCGATAAAACTTTGCAAGGATGCAGGCGGCGTAGCGCAAATGCCGCGGATCCGCATCTTCCCGCAGGATCGTGGAAAAATACTCCCGCGCCCTTCCAAGATCCTCGACGTCCCCGCCCTTTTCCAGTTCCGTCGCGTACATCTTTAGGAGTTTTTCCGAGAGCCCGCCCTGCGCCTTCACGGCCTTTTCAAAGATCGAAAAATCGCGTTTGCAGTGCAGATTTTCCGGCATATGCAGGATCTCAATGTCGCTGTCGAACACCACGGGATCCAGCCGCACGGTCTCATGGACGGGGTCGATCCATTGAAACGTCCGCAGCCGCCGGAACAGGCGGGGCCGGTACTCCGACGCCGCGTTCAATACCGTATCGTTTTGCACGGTGCGGTATTTCATCTGCACGATCTCGACCTCGGGCAGCAGCGCTTCCTTGAGGCGCGCCAGTTCGCGCCGGTTCTTATCGTCTAGCATTTCGTCGGCGTCCGGCGCATAGATATATTCCATCGTGGCCTTGGAGAACGAAAAATTTCGGGCGGCGGAAAAATCGTCGTTCCATGCAAAATCATAGATCCGCTCCGTGTACCTTGCCGCGATCTCCTTTGTCGCATCCGTCGATCCCGTATCCACGATAATGATCTCGTCCATCAGATCCGCCACCGAATCCAGACAGCGCGCCAGCACCTTTTCTTCATTCTTAACGATCATACATAAACTAAACGTTGCCATAGCGCCTCCTTATCGTCTGTCCGGATACTGCTCCTCAACGAACCGGCGGATCACCGGCAGCGATCTTGTGACCTTTTCTGTATCAAGGCAGTACGCCAGCCGCAGAAAACCCGGCACGCCGAAACTGTCCGACGGCACAAAGATCAGATCGTAGTCGAGCGCCTTCTTACAAAAGGCCGCGGCGTCGCTTTCGAGCGCCTTCGGGAAGATGTAGAACGTACCCCCCGGCCGCACCACGGTAAAGCCGAGATCGGTAAAAAGGTCGTAGAGCAGGTCGCGGTTCGTCTCGTAGACCTGAAGGTCGCTGGTCTCCTCCAACACCTGCGCCACCGCCAGCTGTATGGACGAAGACGGGCAGTTATGCCCGATCCCGCGGCTGATCTGCGCCATAATGGCGACCAGAAGATCCGCGTCCTTACACTGCGGATGCACCGCCACATAGCCGATGCGCTCCCCCGGAATGCTCAGACTCTTGGAAAACGAATAGCAGCTGAGCGTGTTGTCGTAAAAGCGGCTCGGATACGCCGCGCTCTTGCCGTCAAAAACGATCTCGCGATACGGCTCGTCGCTGATCAAAAAGATATCGTGACCTTTTTCTTTTTCCTTTTCGCGCAGAAGATTGGCAAGCCTTTGCAGCGTTTCCTCGGAATACACGACGCCGGACGGGTTGTTCGGCGAATTGATCAGGACCGCCGCGACGTCTTCTTCCAAGATCTTTTCCAGCGCGGGAAAATTGATCTGAAACGCTTTGGTATCCGCGGGAACGACGCGCATGACCGCGCCGCAGCCTTCCACATACGGCCGGTATTCCGGAAAATACGGCGCGAACACCACGACCCTGTCCCCCGGCGACGTCACGGCGCGCAGCGCATGGGCCAGCGCGCCCGCCGCGCCGCTGGTCATGAAGATATGCCCGCCCGTATATTCCATGCCAAAACGCGCGTTCAGGCTTTTTGCCACCGCCTCGCGCACCTCCGGTATCGTCGTCGAAGGGCTGTATCCGTGCAGGCCGACCGGATCCTCCCGACGGTGCAGCCGCACGACCGTTTCGGTGTAACTGTCCGGACACGGCACGCTCGGATTGCCCAGACTGAAATCAAAGACGTTCCCGTAACCGATCTCTTTTCCTCTTGCCGCCGCAAACTCGCTCAACTCGCGGATGACCGATTTTTCATGCAGCATGGCTTTATATGTTTCGTTGACCATACGCCCTCCTTTTTTGCTTTTATTATACCAATACTTTTTTGTTCCCGCACCCTTTTTCTTGCGCGGGGGCATATTTACAACCCCGCGGGCTCATGCTATAATGACAGCGTTACTGTTGACCCGGAGCATTCTCCGGCAGCATGGGTAAAGGAGACGACATGGAACCATTAGAATTCCGCTATGACACCCAACTCCTCATCGAAGGAGAAGACTTGGATGAAGACGAGATCAACGATTACATCACGGAGCATTTCAAAGGCGACTGCCTTCTGGCCGTAGGCGACGAGGAACTGATCAAGATTCATTTCCACACCAACGAGCCGTGGCTCCTTCTGGAATACGCCGCTTCTCTCGGTGAGATCTACGACATCGTCGTAGAAGACATGGACCGACAGCAAAGAGGACTGCAGGGTTGACCCTCAGTCCTCTTTTTTCAGATACGCCTTCAATCCCTGATAGATCTCCTCTTCTTCCGGCGGGCATCCCGCGATACAATGCCGGTAGCCTTTCGTACAATTCCCCACGCCGATCTCTCCGGTGCGGCCGCGGTAGCCTTGGCCGATCGCGATCTTTTCCCTGAAACCCGCAAGCAGCCCTTCTTCTTCCAGCCGGCACAGCGCCGGTGCAAGATTGCCGTAACACGCGCTGCAGGAGTCGACCTCGTCCACGGCGTAGGCGACCTTTAAGATCCGATGTTCCGTTGGCAGCTGCGCGCCAAGCGGATCTTCATTGAGTTCCGTGATCTTTGCCGCCGCAAGGTCGGCGCTGCCCGCGCCGAGTTGTTCCGCCATGCCGATATACGGCACGTCCGCCGTATCGTAATGCAGCAGACGGCAGGCGTAACTGTCGATCAGCACCGGATCGACCGCCGCCATCAGGCAGTTGCGCACGACGGGATGGCCGCCCTCCTCAAAATCGAGGTCGCCGCAGATATGATCGACGAGAATAAAATCCTGCCGGAGGGCCTGCGTCAAATGCGCGATCGGCGCGTGCAATCCCATGGTATGGAACCGGCGTTTTTCAGAATTTGGGATCAGGCCCTTCATGTTTTTCAGCGCGCAGGTGACGCGCGTCTGGCAATGGCCTTTTAACACCGGCACGTTGATCAGAAAACCGATCTTATCCGCCACGTCGCAGACGCGCAGACGCATTCCGGCGCAGTCCGTCTCGTGCGAGCCGTCCTTCTGCGTATCCACAAACGGCACGCCGTAGCGCTCGCAGAGTTCGCGGTAGCCGCAGTATTCGTAGGCCTCTGCCGTGCGGTCGCCGACCCATGACCCCTCCGCGATCAGGATGTTGCGGTATCCCTTCTCCAAAAGATAGCGCAGCACCCCCTCCACGACCTGCGGATGCGTGGTCGCGCCATACTCCGCGGGCGTCGGCGTGACAAGATTGGGCTTGATGGCGATACAGGTGTCCTTGTCCTTTATCCGCTCCTCCAGCCGCGCATAGGCAAGCAACTGCTCCGTCATCTTTTGATACTCGGTCCCGTAAATTTTGACGATCTCGTTTTGTTTCATTTTCCCTCCAGACACATCCCGTAAACCTGTACTAAAAGCAGGTCGTCGTCATGGATCAGATCGTACGGCGTCACCACCGGCGTACCGTCGCAGTCCAGATCGTATCCCTCGCTATGATAGGCGTACCACACCAGATGGGAACAGTGCGTGGTTTTGACCGGTCCGTAGGATGTGCGATACTTAAAGGCGAACAGGTCGTAAGGGATATCCTGCAAATATCGTTCGGCGTAAGCGATCACCTCCCGCTTCGTCCCTTCGTCGGCGCCCCTCGGCCGCAGGATCACGAACGCCGGATATTCGCTCCAATGGGAAAGCCGCATTTTTCCTGACGGCTGCCCGTACGTCACGGCCTCGAGCACCGTACCGCTCTGCGCGTCCAGAATCAAGCCGCAGTGCCCGTAGCGCCAGCCGCCGAGGTAACTGGCGAGCGTGATGATGATATCGCCGTCTTCCGCGACAAATTCCGCTTCCGCCGCGGTCGGCTCCGCCAGCCATTCCTGATGGCAGAAGATGTTGGCGCGGTTGACCTGCAGTTTCGGCTGCTCAAAAAAGCGCGCCTGGATCTCGCAGAGCAGGCCGGTCCTGTGCTGCCGGATCAGCGTCTGCATTCCCAGAGGCGTCAGTCCGGTCTGGGCAAAGATCGTTTGATAATCGTTTTCTGTCAGTCCGTCGGCGGTCTGCAACCCGACATAAGCGGAAAGATCTTCCTTTTGCGCCTGCGGCGTCTCGTGGATCTGCCCGCGGCAGGCCGCGGCCCACAAACCGTAGACGCATAAAAGAAGCAGCAGCGCCTCCGTGATACGTTTCTTGTTCTTTTCCATGTCTTTTTATGCCGCTCAGACGGCTTCCCACAACCGGCGGATCTCCTCCGCGATCGCGGTCATGCCGTCCTTCTCCACTTTACACTCCTGCCTGTCGTAGGTGTAAAGCCCGTTGCTTTCTTCCTCCACATCGCTCAACTGCGTATAGATACAGCCGCACAACCCTTTCGGGATCGCCGGAAATACCATGTCCCGATAGAGTTTTGCGATCCGCTCGGTCAACTCCTTCTTCGTCCTGCACGCGCCGTAGCCGTACACGCGGTCTTCCTGCCACAAATGCCCTTCCAGCGGAAGGGAAAAACCGCCGCACTCCTTTAAGAACATCGGCCGCGTCCGCGGTCGCAGCCGCCGCGTGCGGAAATATACGTGTTCGGTATCAAAATCGCTCTCCTTCTGGGCAAACCACCCTGACGCGGAATCATACAGCCTGCTGCCGTCCGCTTTTTTCAGTTCGCGGTAAATGCGGTCGCTGTCAAACTGTCCCCAGCCCTCGTTGAAGATGGTGTAAACGATGACGCAGGGATGGTTATAGAGTTCCCGCTGCGTATCCAGACAGTGGGTACAGAAAAATTCCCGCCGGAAGTCGTCGTCATACGCGTCCGTCCACTGGCTTTTCGGATCGGCGGCAACGCCGCGCCCCGTCCGGTAGCGGCGGTCGTTTCGCCGTTTCAGGACAAACGTCGGCAGGATCGTATCCCGCCAGTAGTGATAGCGCCCGCTGTTGACCATATCCTGACAGACCAGCATTCCCAGTTTGTCGCAGAGGTAATAGAAATACGGCTCCTCCACCTTGCAGTGCTTTCTGAGAAGATTGAAACCCAATTCCTTCATCGCCAGAATGTCTTTTTGATAATCCCCGACATCTTCCGGCGTGTAGATCCCCCGCGGCCAGTATCCCTGATCGAGGACGCCGTGCAAAAAGACCGGCGTTTTGTTTAAGCAGACGCGGTTGACGCCATGCACGTTTTCCACCGTCACGGTGCGCAGCGCAAAATAGGAAAAGAACGTATCTTCTCCCGCCGTAACGCGCAGCGCGTAAAGGAAGGGATCTTCCGGCGTCCACGATCGACGCTCCTCAGGCTCGATCCGCGCATGGAAGGTCTCGCCCGTGTTCATGCGCGCCGTACAGTCCACGCCGGTCAGATCCGGCAGCATCGTCCACTCCGCCACATAAACGGAAGGCACGTTCTCCAGCCAGACGTTCTTCCAGATCCCGCTGACTTTCGTGTACCACATGCCGCCGCGGTCCTGCCGCTGCTTCCCGTAGGGGTATGCGTGGGACAGCGTATCCGTCACCTCCACGCGCAGGCGGTTCACCGCGTGCGGCAGCGGGCGGATCTCAAAGGAAAACGCCAGATAGCCGCCCTCGTGCCGTCCGATCGGACTGTCGTTGAGATAGACCTCGCAGATCTGATCCACCGCGCCGAAGTGCAGCCGCACGACGGGCAGCGTGAAATCTTCCGGCAGCGTGAATGTCGTCTCATAGCAGAGCCTGCCGTCCCAGCCGTCGGCAAGCACCTTTGCCCGCTCCGCAAAATCCGCCGCGGGCGCTTCCGGCGCAAACGGCATCCGGATCGGCCTGCCGTTGCATGTCCACCCCTGCTCCAGCACAAGGACTTTTTCCCGCGCCATCTGCGGATCGACGGGATGCTCCCTGACTTCCTTTTCCAATGCGATCTCCATGCGCTCCTCTCCTTTCGCTTACAGCCGCGCCAAGAGTTCCGGCAGTTCGGCGATACTGCCGATGATATGATCCGGCCTGCAGCCTTCCGCAGGCTTTCCCTCCTCGTTCAGCCAGACGGTACGAAGCCCCGCCGCCTTTCCGCCCGCGATGTCGGAACTGAGGCGGTCGCCCGTCATCACGCCTTTCGCAGGATCGACGGCATAGCCCCGCGTCCGTTCGATATCGGAAAAACACCGCTGAAAATACCGCGGATCCGGTTTATCCGCCCCGACGTCCTCGGAGATATAGATCCCGTCGAAATAAACTTCCAGCCCCGCCGCGGCAATGCGGCCGTGCTGCACGCGCGACGACCCGTTGGAGAGCAGGTAGAGGCGGTAGTTTCCCCGCAGTCTCTCCAGCGTCTCCCGCGCGCCTTCTTTATAATACGCGCCCTGCCCCAGCCGCTTTTCGTAACGCGCGGCAAGGACGGCGGGATCGAACGCAAGCCCGAGCCTTTCGGCCAGCAGTTCAAACCGCCGCACTTTCAGGCGGCTCCTCGTAAGTTTTCCTTCTTCCAGCAGTTTCCACTGCGACAGATTGATCTCATGGTAAAGCCGCAGGATCTCCTCCTTCGGCGCGATCCCGGCTTCTTCCAGACTGCGGCGCAGCGCAAGGCGCTCCGCCTTGGTAAAATCCAGAATCGTCTCGTCCATATCCAGAAAAACGTCGTCGACCATCAGCGCCTCCCTGCTTCCATCCCGCGCAGGACCTTCGGCAGATCGGCGGGACAGGAAATGGACGGCGTCTTTTCTTTCAGCGTCCCGAACCCGTAAGCCGCATGGATGAACGGCAGCCCCGCGCGCACGGCCGCGTCGTGATCCGCCTGTATATCCCCGACATAGACCGCGCGATCCAGCGCGTTCCTCTCCACGACTATTGTCATGTTTTCCCACTTCTGAAGGCCGTTGTCGCCGAAGCAGGCGAAATCGTCAAACAGATCCCCGAGGCCGTAGTAGTCCAGAAAGGCTTCGATATATCCGGACTGGCAATTGCTGACGATATAGAGGCGGTAACTCTGTTTTAATTCTTCAAGCGTCTCCCGCAGTTTCGGATACAGGCGGCCACCATGCTCGCGCAGATAGGCGTTTTCCACCTGACAGCACGTCTCAAGCAACCGCTGCCTCTCTTTTCCTTCCACAAACGGGAACAGGCAGGCGGCGATCGCGTCCATGGTCTTTCCCATGACGCGGTACATATCGTCCGCCGTCAGCCGGACGCCCGGATATCCGCACTGCCGCAGGGCCATTTCCCATGAAACGGCCACCTGCTCCGCCGAATCCCAGAGCGTCCCGTCCATATCAAAGATCACACCTTTTTTCATCGTTCCTCCGTTCCCGTCATCAACGGGAAGACCTCCTTTAATGCGGGATATAACCGCCTGAACGTATCATATCTCTTTTCGTAACGTTCCACAAGTTCCGCCTCCGGCTCGACGATCCCGCGCACCCCTGTCACCGCCCGCGCCGCTTCCTCCACGGACGGATATTCTCCGCAGCCGACCGCCGCGAGCAGTATCGCGCCGAACGCCGGGCCTTCTTCAACGGCGGGGATCTCCACGCGCATATTCAGGATGTTGGCGATCATCCTGCGCCACAGGGCGCTTTTTGCACCGCCGCCGCAGATCCTCGTCGCCGTCGGCGCGCAGCCGATCGCCCTTGCGACTTCCAGCGAATCGCGGACGGCAAACGCAACGCCTTCCAAGACCGCCTGAAGCATTTCTTTTCTTCCGGTATCCATCGTCATTCCCAGAAAGCACGCGCGCGCCAGAGGATCGTTATGCGGGGAACGCTCTCCCATCAGGTATGGCAGGAAATAGACCGTATTTTCACCAAGCGCGCCGATCTCCTCCTGCGCTTTTTCATAGTTCGCGTCCCGCAGGATCTCGTCCATCCACCAGTGATTGCAGGACGCCGCCGAGAGCATACAGCCCATGAGATGGTAGCGGCCGTCCGCGTGCGCGAACGAATGGAGGGCGTTATTGTCGTCCATCCTAAAATCCGCGGCGGACAGAAAGATCGTCCCCGACGTCCCCAGCGAGATATTGCAGGCGCCGTCGCCTACCGTGCCCGTGCCGACGGCGGCCGCCGCGTTATCGCCCGCACCGGCGACCACCCTGACGCCGGAAGGCAGCCCGAGTTCGGCCGCGCAGGACGGCAGGAGTTCTCCGACCACATCGTAACTTTCGCAGACGGCCGGCAACTGCGCTTCCGTGATCCCGCAGATCTGGCACATCTTAGCGGACCACCGCCGGTTCTTAACGTCAAAGAGCAGCGTGCCGGAAGCGTCGGAAGCATCCGTCGTAAACGCGCCGCAGAGCCGGTAGCAGAGATAGTCCTTCGGCAGCATGATCTTTTTGATCCTCGCGAAATTTTCCGGCTCGTTCTCCTTCAGCCAGAGGAGTTTTGGCGCCGTAAATCCCGCGAACGCGATATTGCCCGTCTCGCGCCGCAGGATGTTTCTGCCGACCTCCCCGTTCAGCCAATCGGTCTGCTTCTGCGTCCTGCCGTCGTTCCAGAGGATCGCCGGACGGATGATCCGGTCGTCCTGATCCAGCACGACCAATCCGTGCATCTGCCCGCCGAATCCAATGCCCGCCACCCTGCTCCGGTCGCAGTCCGCGAGCAGTTCCTTCAAACCGTCCATCGTCTGATCGTACCACGCCTGCGGATCCTGCTGCGACCAGCCCGGCTGCGGAAATTCCAGCGGATAGGACCGCGTCGCCGTTTTTTTGATCTCTCCTTTTTCATCCGCCAGAAGCAGTTTCACGGCGGACGTGCCGAGATCGATACCGATATATAACATTTTCCCTCCGATCTTATCTTATGACAAAAAGGGTCTCCCTCATCCAAGGGAGACCCGCCCCGCTCCTTTATGCAAACGGATTTTCCGTCGGATAACGCACGCCCGCCGGCTGGTTATATCCGATCTCCTCCACCGGCACGCCGATGTACTTGAACACTTCAAACAGCGCTTTCCCGTGATTTCCGAACGCCACCGCGCCATGGTGCGGGAAATTCTTCTCGATCAGTACATGGCGGTAGAACCGTCCCATCTCCGGAATGGCGAAAACGCCGATGGAGCCGAACGAACGCGTTGCCACCGGAAGCACCCGACCCTGCGCGATATACGCCCGCAGTTTTGCGTCCGCCGTGGATTGCAGCCGGAAGAACGTGATGTCGCCCGGCGCGATATCGCCCTCCAGCGTGCCGTTCGTCACTTCGATCGGCAGGCTCCTTGCCATGATCTTCTGATACTTCATCTCGCAGAAAGCAAGTTTGTCGGAAGCGGTATTGCCGCAGTGGAAGCCCATGAAGGTATTTTCCAGTTTGTCATCGTACTTGCCGCAGATGTCTTCCTTAAACATATCCTTCGGCACCGTATTGTTGATATCCAGAAGCGTCACGGCGTCCTGACTGACCACCGTTCCGATAAATTCGCTCAGCGCGCCGTAGATGTCCACCTCGCAGGAGACCGGAATACCCTGCCGCGTCAGACGGCTGTTGACATAGCACGGCACGAAGCCGAACTGCGTCTGGAAAGCCGGCCAACACTTTCCGGCGATCGCAACATATTTGCGGTAGCCCTTATGCTCCTCGATCCAGTCCTTTAAGGTAAGTTCATACTGCGCCAGTTTGGCAAGGATCTCCGGCTTTTTGTTTCCGTCGCCGAGTTCCGCTTCCATATCGGCTACGACCTCCGGGATCCGCGGATCCTGATCGTGCTTATGGAACGCTTCAAAAAGATCGAGTTCGGAATTTTCCTCGATCTCCACGCCGAGCTGATACAACTGATAGACCGGCGCGTTGCAGGCGAGGAAGTTCAGCGGGCGCGGCCCGAAACTGATGATCTTCAGATCGCTCAGCGCGATCACGGCGCGCGCGATCGGCGCAAATTCCGCGATCATACGCGCGCAGTCTTTTGCGTCTCCGACCGGATATTCCGGTATGTAGGCGCGCACGTTGCGCAGTTTCAGATTGTAACTTGCATTGAGCATACCGCAGTACGCGTCGCCGCGGCCGTCCAGCAGGCTGTCGCCCCTTTCTTCCGCCGCCGCAATGAACATCTTCGGCCCGTCAAAATGCTTTGCCAGCAGGCTCTCCGCGATCTCCGGCCCGAAGTTGCCAAGATAGACAACCAGCGCGTTGCACCCGTGGCTTTTGATATCCTCAAGAGCCTGTACCATATGGATCTCGCTCTCTACGATACATATCGGGCATTCGTAAACGTCCAGTTCGGGATAATCCTCCCGCACCGCCGCCATCAGCGCCTCGCGCCGCGAAACCGACAAACTCTCAGGGAAGCAGTCCCTGCTTACGGCGACTACGCCGATCTTTGCTTCTGGAATATTGATCATACCTTTCTCCTCCA
The DNA here is from genome assembly GCA_947589155.1 of uncultured Lachnospiraceae bacterium. Lineage (GTDB taxonomy): Bacteria > Bacillota > Clostridia > Lachnospirales > Lachnospiraceae > Pararoseburia. Next base: position 29,256 of record CANQBH010000009.1, read on the forward strand.
TTCTTTTGCTGTACGGCGGATCTGCGATCCGCCACCCCATAGTTACTCTATCACTTCTTCTGCCGCCGCGCCATCCTGCGGATCCGACTGCAGTGTTTCGCCTTCAGCCGGCGGCTGCGGAAGTTCCCAGCCGAGGCTCTCCCTCACGAGCGTCGCAAAGCCCAGACGGCCCGCGCCGTTGAGATGAATCCCGTCGTTATAAAACCACTCTTCATGTCCGGCCGCTTCTTCGTCCCATGCGATAACGGAAACATTGTCGTTGGCGTCGGCCAGTCCCCGTATCACCTGATTGATCCGCTCCTGATCCTGCAGATAGCGTCCGTAAACCGTGACCCAGTAGATCTCCCGCTTCGGCCCAAGATAGTCGATGAGCGCCTGTCCCGTTTCCGGCGTGAAATAACTGTTGATCCCCAATTCGATTACAACGGTCTCCCCCAGAAGATCCTGCGCCTCCAGTTCCCGCAGGATCGCAACGCCGTCCCTGACCTGCCGGCTTTCCTTCGCGTCGATCTTGGCGTCGGGCATCTGTTCCATCAGATCGGGCACCGCGCCCAGCATCACGGAATCGCCGATCAGCGTCGCCTTGACGCTCGGTTCTTCTTCCGTCTGATCCTGAAGGATCTCCGTATTGACCTCCAGTTCCTTCTGAAGGTCCTCCGCCAGATGATCCGAAGATCTTGACGGCGCCTGTATCAGACCCGCCGCGGCGATCGCCGAGATCACGGCCACCGCGGCGCCTATGACGATCCTCTTTATCTTCTCTTTCCGATCCATAAACTCTTTCCCCCTTTTTTAATTCATCAGAAGTAAAAACAGGATGGGATAGTGCCATAGATAAACGGTATAACTATGTTTTCCGATCCACTGCAGCGCCGGATGATATACCATGCGCCGGACAAAACCTTCCGTCTGCATTGCCGCGTTCATCACAAAGATCAAAAACGCAAACCAGAAGCAGATCAGCACCATGCCGCCGTAATAGAGGAACGGCGACTCTCCCCGCACCGCCGCCATCAGCGCAAGCGTTACGGCAAGGCAGAGAAGGAAACTTCGGCCGCCGAAATATTTTCCCGCCTTTTCCTGCAGCCCGTCTTCCCGCAGGCCAAAGAAAACGCCGAGGAAGAACGCAAACGCCCTTGTATCCGTTCCGTAATAAGCGCGGTTCAGCGCGTCGGGACGGTACTGCACGCCCATCAGCACCGCGGATACCGCGGCAAGAATCAAAAACAGCCACGACGCCGCGCGCTTTCCCGCCTTTTCCTTTAACTTGCGGTAGCAGAAAAACAACAGCGGCCAGAGGAGCAGCAGTTGTACTTCCACGCTCAAATACCAGAGGTGCAGAAACGGCGAATGTTCCGCGGTCTTCATAAAATAAGACGTCTGCGTCGCGATCTGCCACCAGTTATCGATGCTCAGAAAGATGACGGCAACTTCCTCGCGGATCCCGACCAGCAGTTCCTTGTGGAACAGGGTGAGAAAAGCGACGACCGTCATGACCATGACGTAAAGCGGCGGATAGAGACGCACAAACCGGCGGATATAAAATCTGCGCGGCGTATAGATCCCGTCCTCGTGATCCGTCTCGGTCTTCTGGCCGGTCAGATAGCCGGAGATCAGAAAGAACAGGCAGACCCCCAGATAACCGCCGCGCACCTCGATCGGGAACATATGATAGAGCACCACTCCCGTAATGGCGACCGTCCGCAAAAAATTTATGCCGTAATTATACTGATATCTTGTTTTCATCTGTTTCTTTTATATGAAATCTGCGAAAATGCCGCAGATCCTGCCTTTCTAAGTTCGTTCAGCCTCCGCCCCGCCGCGCACGAGCAGCGCCGCGTTTTCGACGTGGACGCTGTGGCAGAACTGATCCACCGGACGCAGCCGCGCCAGCGTGTAGCCGCCGTCCTCTAAGATACGGATATCCCTTGCCAGCGTCGCCGGATCGCAGCTCACATAAACGATACGCTCCGGCCTCACAGAGAGTATCGCCGTAAGACAGGCGAAGTCGCATCCTTTCCGCGGCGGATCCACCACAACGACGTCCGGCCGCCGCATTTCTCCTCGCGCCCATTCCGGCAGGATCTCCTCCGCCCTGCCTTCATAAAAGGAGACGTTGCGGATCCGATTCAGCGCGGCGTTGCGCTTTGCGTCCGCGACCGCCTCTTTGACGGCTTCCACGCCGTACACCCATCCGGCTTTTGCGGCGAGGAAAAGGGAGATCGTGCCGATCCCGCAATACAGATCCCACACCGTCTCATTGCCCCGCAGCCCCGCAAGGTCCAGCGCAATGCTGTATAACTTTTCCGTCTGCGCCGGATTGACCTGATAGAAGGACTTCGGCGAAATTTCAAACGTAACGCTTTCGGACGTCTGAACAAAACCATTTTCTTCTTGTTGTACTCTATGAATGACGTCCGTGATATATTCCTGTCCCCACAAAAGCCGCAGCCGTTCTCCGAGGATCCGGTTCGTCTGTTCCGTGTTTGTGTTTAAGAAGATCGACGCCATGCCGGAGACTTTCCGCAGTTCCGCGACAAGGCGCTCCTCCTGCGGCAGATCGCCGCCGTTGACGATCAGGCAGACCATCATCGCGCCCGTGGAAAAACTCCTGCGTATCAGAATGTGCCGGATCCGACCGCTTCCCGCCGCTTCGTCATAAGGCAAAACGCCGTTCTCTCGCATATAGCGGCGCACGGCGGCCAATACGTCCGCGTTTTCTTCCGGTTCCAGAAGACAGTCTTTTACGGGTACGATCCGATGGCTGCCCGGCGCGTAAAAGCCGGTCACGATCTCGCCGCCGTCGTATCCGACGGGAAACTGCGCCTTGTTCCGATAGCGGAACGGCTCCTCCATGCCGACGACCGGCTCCATGACGCGGCGGATCCGTTCTTCCGAAATGCCGCCGATACGCGTCAAGGCGTCGCGCACTTTCTTTTCCTTCCATTCCAACTGCCTGTCATAAGACAGAGCCTGCAGCTGACAGCCGCCGCAGCGTCCCGCCGCGGGGCAGCGCGCCTCCACGCGGTACGGCGAAGGCTCCGTGATCTCTACGATCCGCGCGTAGCCGTAACCCTTTTTTATCTTTGTGGCGGCGGCAAGGATCTCGTCGCCGATCAGCGCGCCCCTGATAAAGAAGGTCATGCCTTCGCAGCGCCCGATCCCCTCGCCGTGCGCGCCGATATCCGTGATCTTTATCGTAAAAATATCGTTTTTCTTCATGGCCGCTTCCGTCAAAATTCCTCCGGACTGGTTTTTCGGATATTGGATTCAAACAGACGGTTATAGCCCTGCCACGTCAGATCAGACGGCGCGACGTTTGCGAGCGCCTCCCGCATGGTCTCAAGTTTGGCGTCAAGATTGTCCGCAAAACTCAGCGCCACCGCCTCGGCAATGGCAGGTTTTTTCGGCGAGCCGAAAGCCAGTTCTCCGTGATGGGCAAGGATACAGTGGAGCAGTTCGCGTTTTTTGACCTCCGGAAAGCCGGGGATCTCATCGATCTTTTCTCCAACCCGCAGCGCCCCGATCATGATATGGCCGAGCAACTGTCCCTGATCCGTATAATCGTTCTTCGGGAAGCCGGACAACTCATCCACCTTGCCGATATCATGGAAAAGCGCCGCCGTCAGCAACAGATCGCGGTCCAGAAACGGATAACTTTCGGACAGATACGCGCAATGTTTCGCGACGCTGAGCGTATGCTCCAGCAGGCCGCCCACATAACTGTGGTGCACGCTCTTTGCCGCGGAATGGGCGCAGAACTTTTTGACGAACGCCGGATCCTGAAAAAAAGAATCCAGAAGTTCCTTAAAATACGGTGCTTCGACCGCGGCGATCATCTCCTGCAGCTGCGCCAGCATCTCCTGCGGATCGCGGGGCGAGCAGGGCAGATAATCTTCTTTTTTGTATTCACCCTCCGCCGCAACGCGCAGGCGCTTGATGCTCAACTGCTTAACGCCCTGAAAAGTCGTGACGTCGCCGGTCACGCAGATGTAATCCAACTCGTTATAATCATCGATCCCCATGGAACCCGGCTCCCAGATCTTGGCGTCCAGCGTTCCTGTTTTATCCTGCAGCGTCAGGCTCTCATACGGTTTGCCCGCCTTGGTCAGCGCCGACTGCTTCTTTCTGCATAAATAGATCGCGTTGACTTTTTCGCCTTCCGCAATGTCCTTGATAAATCGCATGACTCTCTCCATTCTGTCTTTCTGCTGTTCCAGCAAGTAATATTATACGTTCGTTTTCCCTTTGTTTCAACTGTTTTCCTTTGGAAATTCGCTCTTTTTGATATTTCTTTGGCGTTCGTGTATAATACAGACTATGAATAAGAAAGTCCTTCATGTCCTGGAATATGATAAGATCATCGCGCTGCTGGCCGATCGCGCCGCGACGTCCGGCGGCCGCGCGCTCTGCGAGGCTCTTACGCCCGTTTCCGATCCTACGGCCATCGGCCTTCTGCAGGGGCAGACCGCCGACGCGGTTTCGCGCGTCCTGCGTTTCGGAAGTCTCCGTCTGCCTTCCGTCGGCGATCCGTCGCCGCTTCTGGACCATCTGGAACTGGGCGCTTCGCTTTCGTCCGCGGAACTCCTGCAGTTATTGCGCCTGACGGAAGCCGCGTCCAAAGCCAAGGCCTACGGCCGCGAGCGCGCTGCCGAAAACGAAGACAGCCTCGACGCCTTTTTTGACGCTTTGGAACCTCTGACGCCGCTGTCGCGGGAGATCTCGCGCTGTATCCTCGCCGAAGATCTCTTTGCCGACGACGCGAGCCCCGCGCTCCGGCAGATCCGCGCCGGAATACGCGCCGCCGAGGACCGCATCCATGAGCAGATGAACCATATGCTTCATCAGGCCACGATCCGCTCCTATCTGCAGGAGCCGCTCATCACCATGCGGAGCGGACGGTACTGCTTCCCTGTCAAAGCGGAATACAAGTCCTCTCTCCCGGGTATGGTGCACGATCATTCGTCGTCCGGTTCCACCCTCTTTATCGAACCGGCTTCCGTCGTGGAACTCAACAACAAACTGCGCGAGCTTCATCTTGAAGAACAGGATGAGATCGACCGGATCCTCGCCGCGTTAAGCGCCCTTGCCGCAGAAAATATCCCGCAGCTTCGGCAGGATGCGCAAACGGTTTTTGCTCTGGATTTCATCTTTGCCCGCGCCGCGCTCGCCCTCGACATGAAGGCGACCGCTCCCGTGTTCCGCCAGCAGGGCGTGATCCGGCTGAAAAAAGCGCGTCATCCCCTGCTTGATCCCGAAAAGGTCGTACCGATCGATCTGACGCTGGGCGAAGATTTTTCCCTGCTCATCGTCACGGGCCCGAACACCGGCGGCAAGACGGTCTCCTTAAAGACCTGCGGCCTGCTCGCGCTGATGGGGCAGTCCGGCCTGCACATCCCCGCCGCGGACAAAAGCGAACTCTGCGTCTTTGACGAGATCTTCGCCGACATCGGGGACGAGCAGAGCATTGAACAGTCTTTGAGCACCTTTTCTTCGCATATGACCAACATCGTGCGCACCCTGCGTTATATGGAAAAACATCCGGAGCAATTCTTCCTCGTATTGCTGGACGAATTGTGCGCGGGCACGGATCCGGCGGAAGGCGCCGCCCTTGCCATTTCCATCTTAAACACCATGCTTGGCCCGCGGGTGCGGATCATGACGACCACGCATTACAGCGAACTCAAACTCTTTGCGCTTTCCGCGCCGGAAGCCGAGAATGCCTGCTGCGAATTTTCGGTAGAAAGCCTCAGTCCGACCTACCGCCTCCTGATCGGCGTGCCGGGCAAGAGCAATGCGTTTGCCATTTCACGCAAACTCGGGCTGCCGGAGAACGTCATCACCGACGCCCGCGCGCAGATGAAAGAAGAAGACCAGTCGTTTGAAGATCTTCTGCTGGAACTGGAACGGGACCGCGCCAAAACGGAGGCCGACCGCCTTCAGGCGGAGACGGACCGCAAGGAAGCGGCCGCCTTAAAAGAGCGTATGCTGCGGCAGGAAGAAAAACTTGGCGCGTCCAAAGAAAAGATCCTGCGGCAGGCCAACGAGGAAGCCGCAGAAGTATTGCGGCAGGCCAAATCCCTGGCGGACGAGACGATCCGCAATTTCCAAAAGTACGGCAAAACTCTGCCCGATATGGCCGATATGGAACAGCAGCGGCAGCGTATCGGAAAGGAGTTGAACGCACGGCAGAAGCAGACGGCGGTCTCCGCCTCCGCGCCCGAGGGCGTCTCTCCTCAGCCGAAAGATCTGCGTATCGGCGACTCCGTTAAGATCCGGAGCATGAACATGACCGGCACCGTTTATTCCCTGCCGAACGCAAGGGGCGATCTTCAGGTGCAGGTCGGGACCATGCGTTCCAACGTAAACATCCGCGATCTCATCCTGATACGGGAAGATTCGCCATCCAAAACAAAAAAGAGCCGGACATCCGGCAATTCCTACCGCAGCCACAGCAAGGCGGCGGTCATCTCTCCGGAGATCAACCTCGTCGGCATGTATCCCGACGAAGCGATCGCCGTACTGGACAAATATCTTGACGACGCCTACCTCTCGCACCTGCATACGGTCCGCATCGTCCACGGCAAAGGGACCGGCAGGCTCCGGCAGGCCGTGCACGACTATCTGCGCCGCCAGTCCGTGGTCGCCGACTATCACCTCGCCGAATTTGGCGAAGGCGACGCCGGCGTCACGCTGGTAAACTTTAGGGAATAGCGGAGAGGTCAGATCTGTAAATCTTTTGCGTAGGCGAGTGAGAAAAAGAAAAAACACCCACTTCAAAGTGGATGCTCTCCAATCATTCTCAATCCTTCTCAATCCCGCAAAGTACCGATTGGTATAACCTTGACGCCGTCCGCACGGCTATAAGCCATCTCGCCGCTGGTAATAATGATGAGAAGATCCGGTTCTCTAAGCGGAACCTGCTTTTCCTTTTCATTATGTTTTTTAACCAAATTTGAAATTTTTAATAAATGTTTTGCGCCTTCCTCAATTTCACGGCTTCCCAACTTAAATTCAATCAGCGCATATCTGCCGTCAGTTTGCAGATACTCCGGCGACAATCCCATTGCGGCTACCGGAATAGACGGATCGGTAAAACATCTTTTTTTCCCCGCGCGGATCGTTGTTGCCGATCTTATAGCCGGCCACCCTCCGCGACAGGCAAAAAAAATCAATTCCTCAACGGTAAGTTCAGAACGGATCCCATCAATATCCATATTCGGATCATCAAATATTTTTTTCAGGAAGATCGCCCCATTCGATTCTTTTGATTCAAACAGGCTCATCGGATACATTTTCATTCTGGAAATCCGCCCTGTGCCGGAATGCATGACCGTATTGTTGTCTACGGAAGTAGATCCGGTTAAAATAAATAATCCTTCCTCCTGTCTCTGATCTTCCGCAGTCCTTACAGCATCCCATAGAACAGGCGCCATCTGCCATTCATCGATCAGACGCGGATTTTCGCCTTTTAAGAGGAGCGATGGTTTTGCCGAAGCCGCGGCAAAATACCCTTCGCGTCTGTCCGGATCCTGCATTCGCAAAATGCTTTTTGCCTTTTGCTCGCCTGTTGTGGTTTTTCCACACCACTTTGGCCCTATGATCAGAGTCGTCCCAAAAGCCGCCACCATATTCTGCGCGGTCATACGCCAGAACGGATATTTTATAATGACCGAGGTGTTGTATCTATTGCGTGCCGGTTTATGTAATTACAGTTCATTGATCTGCTGTTCTAACACCTTGATACCGTACATAACAGAATCAAAAGACGGGATATCGCCGTATAACATATCCTTCATTGCATTATAATCTGCGGTCAACGCATCCAGCCGGTACTCCGGCGGCATCAACTTGAGGGTGCCAGGAACAGCCTCAGCATATTTGGCCCATGCTCTCGGATAGAATTTCATTTTGAAATCCACCACCTTTTTCAGCAGGTCAGGTTTGGCAAAAGCCATGTCCTTTACGGGCGTCTGTGCCATGCGGTACAGATCGTAATAATGTCTGGAATATCGGCTTGGCATTGCCAGATATTCCGGTCGGTTGGCCTCATGGTGAAGGATCGTGGCCTTTTCCCAAAACGTCCGCTCCGGCGCCACTGTCAAGACCTGCGTAGACGGCTGCCCGAAAACATCCGGGTATTGTTCGGCGGCATAAGACGTAATTTCTGCGATCGTAGCCGGCGTCCATGCGGCCAGTGCGCCAATCTCCAGCCGGATCACCTGCAGCGTGGCCGGATTCGTAAACAGTTTGGGATAATCAAAAATGACGGTTTGTTTTTCTTCTCTGTCCATGTAGATGTTTGCCTTGCTGCCGATTGCTTCAGATAACCCTTCTTTGATGATAGGGCAGAAAGTTTCCGCCAGAAAGACCTCCGCACGGGCATTGGCTTCTTTATTGAATACATCCTGCTTCGTGTTAGAGCGTTTCTTCCACGGCTCGTCTTTGTCATATCCTAATACCCGCCAGTCCAGTATCAGGTCAATGTCCTCGGAAAACCGGCTGATCAGATGAAAGGCTTTTGAGAGGCTGGTGCCACCCTTAAAGGTAATCTCCGCTTTCCATGGCGAACAGTGAAACAGATAATCCAGAGTGAAGCACATCCAAAAATCCTTTTCCACAATGGTGTCATTTATACCCATCTTATCGGCTGTATTTCTAAACAACTCCAATCGGTCATTATCAGGAAGTTGCGCTGTATTCCTCATTTTCTTTTCACACCTCCGCAAATTTGGCGTATTGTATCATAGACCCAGTCCGTGCTTTCTGCCGCTTCGATCAGCATGACTGCCTTATCTGTCTCACTTAACCGTGAACGGAGAAGCCTAATCGTCTTGGCAGTGACATTTTCCTTTCCCAAGGTTTTTAATGCTTGAATGACAAGGATCGTCATGTAGGAAAGCCCTGTGATCTCCTTATTGGTTCGATGTTTGAACTCCAATTTTGTGTCGTTCCAGCAATATGTCTTATAAGGACCGTCACTGATATAAGACCACACTGCCGTGACCTGCGTGGACAAGCCTAACAAATTCAAAGCCGTATTGCCGCAAGGAGCAATCGTCCAATGATAGTTTCGTGCCAATGCCTTTGCGACAGCATCAGGATCCACCACAACATATTCGTTCAAGAGTTCGCTGAATTTCGGCTTTTCAAAAATCCCATTTAGGATCCGCCGCAGATCTCCATTTTGGACGAGCCGATATAAAGCAGATCGCACGGTGCCGGTATCTGCAATGTCCGCAAAATCAGAAGCGATAAAAATAGTTCCATCTTCCGCCGTTAAAACGCGCTTCCGGATCTCCTGCATGTATCCTTCCGCCATTGGTCTGTACCTCCTTTTGCAACGAATATTATATATTATTCGTTGCATTTTTTCAAGTAACTCAGAGAATACAATTTCTGTTATTTTCTATAAAGTTCTCTACTATACACGGGAGAAGAATTTTTCTATTACCGCCCATCTAAACCGTCTGCTTCACCAACCAACACCCTTAAAACCTCCCCAATATCCCCATTGATACAGATACTTTGCCTTTCAATCTCCTCCGGACAAACGGCCTCCCCATCATTCACGCACGCATACGCCGCCTTGTGATCTTCTGCCGTCATCCGCCAGAACGGATATTTAATAATCCCTGCCGTATTATAACCAACGCCCAATTCCAGAAAGAGGATCCGTCCGCTTCCCCTCGTCCGCAGGAACTCCTGATACCGCTCCGCCGCACGGTGCCAGCCCTCGTCCTCCACAAACAGATCATCGGCCCGCAGATTCATCGTCAATGGCTTCCCGCAATGCGGACATACCGGAAGAAGTCCAGATGGAATACGCATATCATTTTGCCTTTCCATCATCCGGCGGATCTGAGACTCATTATCAAACGTTTCCTGACAGCAGGGCTCGGAGCATTGAAACAGGCCGTAGTCGCCCTGCGTGTAGAACAGGCGTTTCTTATCAAAGCCCGCCTTCTGGAAACAGTGGTCGACATTTGTGGTGATCACAAAATAGTCCTTGTCCCCGACCAGTTCCAGCAGATCGTCGTAGACCGGTTTGGGTGCGTCCATGTAGCGGTTGATAAAGATGTAGCGGCTCCAATACGCCCAAAATTCTTCCGGCGAGGCAAACGGATAAAAGCCGCCGGAATACATATCGGAAAAACCGTATTTTTCGGCAAAATCGGAAAAGTATTTCCGAAACCGTTCTCCGGCATAAGTAAACCCCGCCGAGGCCGAGAGCCCCGCCCCCGCGCCGATCACGACCGCGTCCGCTTCATCCATTGCCTTCCGAAGACGGCGGATAAGTTCCGTGCCGCTCCCCGCCTCGTTTCCTGCCGACAAATTTGAGAAAGAAATTTTTGCATTCATTTTTTCACCTTACTATAAAAAACGCGCCTCGCAAGAGACGCGTTTTAACATCGATCTTATATTTGCGCTTATACCAGTTCAAGCACGACTTCCATCGCGCCGTCGCCCTTGCGCGGCCCGATCTTGACGATACGGGTATAGCCGCCGCTGCGGTCCGCATACTTCGGAGCGATCTCCTCAAAGAGCATCTTCGGCATATCGACCGGCTTGATCTCCTTGCGACTTCTGCCGGAAGTCTTTACAGGATAAAGCACCTTCAGCATTTCCCTTCTTGCATGCAGACGGGAAGGGCGGTCTTTTTTGATCGTCTTTTCCACGGTATCGTAGACCGTGACCTTCTTGCCGTCAACGACTTCCTTGACTCTCTTTCCGTCCTTGTCCTTGCGCGCGACCTTTGCCTGCACCGTGACCTCGTCGAAGTTATCTTTCTCGCGGATCGCCAGAGCGATCATCTTGTCGGCGATCTTACGCACTTCCTTCGCCTTGGCTTCCGTCGTGATGATCCTTCCGTGATACAGAAGGTTGGTGGTCTGATTGCGCAGCAGCGCTTTTCTCTGTGATGATGTTCTGCTTAATTTTCTATACTTTGCCATTTTCTCCTCCTACCTGAAACGGCCCGCCCCGGAATGCCCTTTGGTCTTATCTCCGAAGCGCATGGTCCGCCGCTTCTGTTCTGCGGACTTCCGTGCCCTTTGGTCTTACCGGCCGCCCGCTTTTCTGTTTACTCCTCGCCGGCCTCTAACTGAAGTCCGAGTTCATTCAGTTTGGCCAAAACTTCCTCCAGAGACTTGCGTCCCAGATTGCGCACCTTCATCATATCGTCCGCGGACTTGTTGCACAGTTCCTCGACGGTATTGATACCGGCTCTCTTGAGGCAGTTATAGGAACGGACGGACAACTCGAGTTCGTCGATGTTCATGTCCATCACTTTTCCTTTTGGATCGTTCGGCTTTTCCGCCATCACGTCCGCCTGAATACCGCGTTCTGAAAGATCGACAAACAGGCTCAGATGCTCGCTCAGCACTTTTGCCGCAAGGCTGACCGCCTCGTCCGGCTGGATCGTGCCGTTGGTATAGACGTCGAGCGTCAACTTGTCGTAATCCGTGATCTGTCCCACACGGGTATTCTCCACCTTCAGATTGACCCTCTCGATCGGGGTATAGATGGAATCGATCGCGATCACGCCGATCGGCGTATCTTCCGACTTGTTCTTGTCGGAACTGACATACCCTCTGCCCTTGGTGATCGTCATTTCAATGTAGATCCGGTTGCCGGTCCCGCCGTTGACGTTGGCGATCACCAGTTCCGGATTTAAGATCTCGATATCGGAATCGACATGGATATCGCCTGCCGTAACGACGCCCTCGCCCTCAAACTCGATGTAGGCGATCTTCGGCTCGTCGGTAACGCTGTTATTGCGGATGGCTAAGTTCTTGATGTTCATGATGATCTCAGTGACGTCTTCCTTTACGCCCGGAATGGAACTGAACTCATGCAGGACACCTTCGATCTTGACCTGACTGACCGCCGAACCCGGCAGGGAAGACAGCATGATCCTTCTCAGCGAATTGCCAAGTGTCGTGCCATAGCCTCTTTCCAAAGGTTCCACGACAAATCTTCCATACTTTTTATCTTCTGAAATCTCGGCGATCTCAATATTGGGTTTTTCGAAATCGAACACTTGGTGGCCCTCCTTATTTTCGTTGTCTCAACATTCCCTTTTGATTACTTAGAATACAACTCGACGATCAGCATCTCGTCGACAGGAACGTCGATCTGCTCCCTGTTCGGCAGTTCTTTCACGGTACCCTGAAGTTTCTCCGGATCCACTTCCAGCCATTCCGGAACCAGTCTTCCGCCGGTCACTTCGAGGATATCCTTAAATCTCTGCAGGCCTTTCTTGCTCTCGCGGACTTCGATCACGTCCCCCGCTTTTACCTGATAGGACGGAATGTTGACCGTTTTGCCGTTGACCGTGAACATCTTGTGGTCGACGACCTGTCTTGCTTCGCGGCGGGTCCTTGCGAATCCCATACGGAATACCACGTTGTCAAGACGGCTCTCAAGGATCCTCATCAGGTTTTCGCCCGTCATGCCTTTCTTTTTGTCGGCGATCTCATAATAATTACGGAAAGGTTTTTCCAGTACGCCGTAGATGAATTTTGCCTTCTGCTTTTCGCGAAGCTGCATACCGTACTCGGACGTCTTCTTTCCGGATCTCTTTAACTGTCTTTTTGATTTTTTATCCACGCCTAAATATACGGGATCCAGACCCAGCGACCTGCATCTCTTTAAGACGGGTGTTCTGTTTACTGCCATTGCTTTCCCTCCTAATTAAACTCTTCTACGCTTTGGCGGACGGCATCCGTTATGCGGTACCGGCGTCACATCCGTGATACTGGTCACATCGATCCCGCATGCGGCCAGAGCGCGGATAGCAGCCTCGCGGCCAGTACCCGGGCCCTTTACCATCACATCCACCGTCTTCAATCCATGAACGAGAGCCGCTTTCGCAGCAGTTTCAGCCGCCACCTGTGCGGCATACGGAGTAGATTTTCTTGAACCTCTAAATCCCAGACCTCCGGCACTTGCCCATGATAAAGCATTTCCCTGTGCGTCGGTGATCGTAACGATCGTATTGTTAAAAGACGCCTGGATATGTGCCTGTCCGTGTTCAACGTTTTTCTTTACACGCTTTTTTGTTACTTTCTTTGCAACTTTAGCCATATCTAAACTAACCTACTTTCTCTAAAACTTATTTCTTTTTGTTTGCTACGGTCCTCTTAGGGCCTTTTCTGGTCCTTGCGTTGGTCTTTGTGTTCTGTCCGCGGACCGGAAGTCCCTTCCTGTGCCGGATACCGCGATAGCATCCGATCTCCTGCAGTCTCTTGATATTCAGAGCGACGTCCCTGCGCAGATCGCCTTCTACCATCATCGTTTCTTCGATAACGGAACTGATCCGCTTTACCTCGTCGTCCGTCAGATCCTTCACGCGCGTGTCCGGATCTACCTTGGCCGCCTCAAGGATCTTATTGGAACTGGATCTTCCGATCCCGTAGATGTACGTAAGACCGATCTCTACGCGTTTTTCTCTTGGTAAATCTACACCTGCAATACGAGCCATGTGTGTTTACACCTCCATAAAAAATACTTGGATACTTGATCCGTATGATGAGTAACAGAATCGCCAAACGCATACAACTCCGATCGCTCGGCCTGAAATGTGTGCATGGCCCGGCGTTTCTTTGGCAGAACACAGTGAAAACACCTACACTTCGTGTACGTGTCATGATCCGTTGCTGCCCTTCGCCTCTCTCCCCGGTATGTAAGGAAAGACGCCAGTGAACGTTCACTGTATATTATGAATCAGCCTCGATCTCTCTTGGCTGCAGCCGCACATAATATAAGCGCAGAATCAACCCTGTCTCTGCTTGTGTTTCGGATTTTCGCAGATGATGCGAATACTTCCCTTTCTTTTAATGACTTTGCACTTTTCGCAAATAGGTTTTACTGATGATCTGACCTTCACGGGAAATCCTCCTTTCTTTTGCCTGATTCCGCGCGGTTTTTCGCCGTTTTTTCCGGAATCTTCCAAAAACGTCCGTTTACCATTATACTGAACCGTTTTTGTTCTGTCAACAGTTTTTTACTTATCGCGCCAAATGATCCTTCCCTTTGTCAGATCGTATGGCGACATCTCGATCGTCACCCTGTCGCCCGGCAGGATCCGGATATAATTCATACGGAGTTTCCCGCTGATGTGCGCCAGAATCTGATGTCCGTTCTCAAGTTCCACGGAAAACATCGCGTTCGGCAACTTCTCCAGTACGGTTCCTTCCACTTCGATTACATCTGCCTTTGACATTTCAACTCCTCCTTGCATATGCGTCTAATATCTTTACCACTGCTTCGTCAGTGTATTCCGTCAGTCCGTCCATCAGTTCCTTCACCTCATCCGGCAGATGGGTGATCGGCTGGACATGGATCCGTTTCTTTCTCTTCGGGTGTTCCAGCGTCCGTCCGGCGCCGTTCACAAGTTCCACCATGCCGTCTTCCGAAAAAAACGCCAGATAGACCCTGCCTTTGTCGTGCCCCGCTTTTGATCTGGCCAACATTCCTTCCATATCTTATCTCCCGTCCGTTTTTTGCTTTTCTTCCCAAAGCCGCAGGCGGCGACGTTCTTCTTCCGTCAGCGTCAGGATCTCCGGACGTCCCGCGGTAATGACGATCGTGTTCTCGTAATGCGCGGACAGGGAGCCGTCCTCGGTGACGACGGTCCATTCGTCCTCCGTCCAAACGACCTTGCGGCTTCCGAGATTGATCATCGGCTCCACCGCGAGCGTCATGCCCTCACGCAGACGGACGCCCCGCGTGAACTTCCGAAAATTCGGCACCTCGGGTTCCTCGTGCAGATGCGCGCCGATCCCGTGGCCGACCAGATCCCTGACAACGCCGTAACCGCGGGAAGACGCATACGCGCCAATCGCCGCGGAGATGTCATGCAGCCTCCGCCCCGCGGACGCAAACCGCATCCCCTGAAAGAAACTTCCGCGCGTGACTTCGATAAGGTCTTTGGCCTCCTGCGGGATCTTCCCGATCCCATGCGTCCGCGCCGCGTCCGAATGATACCCCTGAAAATTCACGCCGATATCCAGACTGACGATGTCGCCTTCTTTTATAATGCGGCGGTCAGAAGGGATGCCGTGCACCACCTCGTCGTTTACGGAAACGCACACGGAAGCCGGATAGCCCATGTAATGCAAAAAGGAAGGCTCGCATCCGTAACTGCGTATCATTTCTTCCCCCAGCCGGTCGATCTCCAACGTAGACATTCCCGCCTCTAAAGAGTCGCCCAGCAGCTGATGAACCTCGGCAAGGATCTTTCCCGCCGTGCGCATCTTCTCCAATTCCTGAGGGGACTTTACGGAGACTTTCATTTTATGCTCCCAGGATGACGGTGATATCTTCAAATACGGATTCCATCGGCTGCGTGCCGTCCACCGTCTTTAAGATATCCTGCTTTTTATAGTAATCGATGAGCGGCTGCGTCTGCTCGTGGTAAACGTCCAGACGCTTCTGCACCGTCTCCGGCTTGTCGTCGTCGCGCAGCACGAGTTCGCTTCCGCAGTTGTCGCAGACGCCCTCTTTCTTCGGCGGGATCGCAACGATGTGATAGGTCGCCCCGCAGTTTAAGCAGGCGCGCCGTCCGGACATACGGGATACGATGTTCTCATCCGGCACATCTACGTCGATAGCGTAGTCCATGGACTGGCCGATCTTGTTCAGCGCGGCGTCCAGCGCTTCCGCCTGCGGGATCGTCCTTGGGAATCCGTCCAGAACAAACCCGTTTTTGCAGTCGTCCTGTCCGATCCGATCCATGACCAGATCACAGGTCAGTTCGTCCGGCACCAGAAGGCCCTGATCCATATATTCCTTTGCCTTCCTGCCAAGTTCCGTTCCGTTTTTGATATTGGCGCGGAAGATATCTCCGGTCGAAATGTGCGGGATCTGATACTTGGAAGCGATCTGCTTTGCCTGCGTTCCTTTGCCCGCGCCCGGCGCGCCTAACATAATGATCTTCATAATAAAAACCTCCTTATAAGACCGTAGGAGATACGGCATGGGCCAGTATCTCCACGGGATGCAACATCTTAGTCATTTAGAAATCCCTTGTAATTCCTTACAAGCATCTGTGATTCGATCTGCTTGAGCGTCTCGATGATAACACCCACGATAATGATGATGGATGTTCCGCCGAAGGACACGCTGGCCTTAAACAGCCCGTTAAAAATGATCGGAACGATCGCCACGATCGAAAGGCCAATCGCGCCGATAAGGATCACATAGTTTAAGACAGATTGCAGATAATCGCTCGTCGGTTTGCCCGAACGGATACCCGGGATCGTGCCGCCCTGCCGTTTTAGATTGTCCGCGATCTCCAGCGGATTAAAGGTGATGGACGTATAGAAATACGCAAAACCTATGATGAGCAGGATGTAAACCACAGCGCCGATCGTATAGATCCAGTTGCTTGGGTCAAACCAGTTGGACTGCGAGAGCCCCCGCAGGACCTTGCCCCAGAATCCGGTACCGCCCGTTTTTCCGAGCAGCGTGCAGATGATCACAGGCGTCTGCATCAGGGACTGCGCGAAGATGACCGGAATCACGCCCGCGGTATTGACCTTCATCGGAATGACCGCCGCGTTGCCGCCGATCTGGCGGTTGCCTTGGATCTTCCGCGAATATTGCAGCGGGATCTTTCTTTCGGCCGCCTGCAAAAAGACGACCATGATCACGATCGCAACGATGATCGCGGCGATGATGACTGCGGCAAGGACGCCTCTGGCAACGGTCTTTCCGGAGATGAACTGCTCATACAGCGTCGTCAGATCCTTCGGGATACGGGATATGATATTGATCGTCAGCACAATGGAAATACCGTTTCCCACGCCCTTTTCCGTGATACGCTCGCCGATCCACATCAGCACGGCGGAACCTGCGGTCAGCGCCGCAACCGTCATAATGACGTAGAGCGCGTTGTACTCGGTCAGATAACCGCTTCGGCCGAAGCCGATCGCCATCGCCAGCGACTCGCCCAGCGCCAGTCCGATCGTGACGTAACGCGTGATCTGTATCATCTTTTTACGGCCCTGCTCGCCGTCCCTCTGCATCTCCTCGAGTTTCGGGAAGGCGATCGTCAAAAGCTGCATGATGATGGACGATGTGATATAAGGCGTTATGTTCAACGCAAATACGGACATTTCCTCAAAAGATCCGCCGGTGATCGCGTCAAAGAAATTCATCGCGTCGCCGGAAGACGAAAAGAGTTGGGAAAAGACGTCCGGATCCACGCCCGGGATCGGGAGCTGGCTTCCGATCCTGACGACGATCAGCATCAGAAACGTAAATCCGATCCGTTTTCTAAGGTCTTTGATCTTTAATGCATTTCGGAGCGTTTCAAACATTAGATCACCTCTGCTTTACCGCCAAGGGCTTCGATCTTTGCCTTAGCGCTTTCACTGTAAGCATTGACCTGAACGTTGAGTTTCTTTGTCAGTTCGCCGCCGCCTAAGATCTTGACGCCGTCGCGCGGGTTCTTGATGATACCGCTTTCCTTCAGCGTCTCTACGGTAACGGTGGCGCCGTCATCGAATCTCTCAAGGTAAGAAAGGTTGATACCAACAATATTTTTGGAGTTGATACACTTAAAGCCCTTCTTCGGGATCCTTCTGTATAACGGCATCTGACCGCCTTCAAAACCCGGTCTCGGAGATCCGGAACGGGCCTTCTGTCCCTTGTGTCCTTTTCCGGCCGTCTTGCCGTTTCCTGAACCGTGTCCGCGTCCTCGTCTGAAATTATCACTATGCTTGGAACCGTCTGCCGGTTTTAAGTTTGATAAATCCATTGTGACACCTCCTTCTATTTTTGTACTAGATTTCTTCGACTTTCACCAAATGTCTCACCTGACGGATCATACCGCGGACAGCGTCGTTGTCCGGCATCTCAACAGTCTTGTTGAGTTTGCGAAGACCGAGCGCCTCCACCGTCTTCCTGTTCTTTGGAACGGCACCGATCGGTGATTTTACAAGTGTGATCCTTAATTTCTTTTCTGCCATCTTTTTTTCCTCCTTAACCGAGAATTTCTTCTACGGTCTTACCGCGAAGTCTGGCCACTTCTTCCGGAGACTTCAACTGGCGCAGGCCGTCGATCGTAGCGAGTACCACGTTCTGCTTGTTGGAAGAACCCAGAGACTTGGTACGGATGTTCTGGATCCCTGCCAGTTCGCACACGGCACGGGCCGGACCTCCGGCGATGATACCGGTACCTTCCGGAGCCTTCTTCAGCAGAACGGACGCGCCGGTGTGCTTGCCGTAGATATCATGCGTGATACTGTGGTTCTCATCGAGTTTGACCGTGATCAGTTTTTTCATGGCGTCTTCCTTGCCCTTGCGGATCGCTTCCGGAATCTCGGCCGCTTTCCCAAGGCCCGCGCCAACATGACCATCGCCGTCGCCAACAACGACCAGAGCGGTAAAGCGCATGTTACGTCCGCCTTTTACGACCTTCGTTACACGCTTGATCGATACCACTTCTTCATTTAACTCTAATTGACTCGCATCAATGATTTCATGTCTCATGTGAATTCTTCCTCCTAAAATTCTAATCCGGCTTCTCTGGCCGCGTCAGCCAGCGCTTTGATCTTGCCCTGATAGATAAAGCCGCCTCTGTCAAATACCACTTCCTTGATGCCCTTGTCCATAGCCTTCTTGGCGATCACCGTGCCCAGTTTGGCAGCGGCGTCCACGTTGTTGGTCTTTTCCACTTCGGCCTTGACCTCTTTTTCCAGAGTAGATGCGGCAACGAGGGTATTGCCCGCCGTATCGTCAATGATCTGCGCATACATGTGATTGTTGCTCCTGAAAACTGCAAGACGCGGTCTTTCGGCAGTTCCAGAAAGGTGGTTGCGAAGTCTTCTATGCTTATTCCGACGAACTTCTTCTCTTGATTTCTTACTAACCATTTCTCGTCACTCCTTTACTTATTTCTTACCTGTCTTACCAACTTTGCGTCTGATCACTTCATCCGCGTACTTGATACCCTTGCCCTTGTAAGGTTCCGGTCTCCTCTTGTCTCTGATCTCAGCCGCATACTGTCCGACTTTTTCCTTGTCGATGCCCTTGATGATGATCTTATTGCCGTCCACCGTAGACTCGAGTCCTTCCGGATCCGTCATTTCAACCGGATGGGAATATCCGAGATGCAGGGTCAGTTTCTTGCCGGACTTCTGCACTCTGTAACCCACGCCGTTTACTTCCAATACCTTTTCAAATCCTTCATTCACGCCGAGCACCATGTTATTGATCAGGGTCCTCGTCAGGCCGTGCAATGATTTCATTTTCTTCAAATCGTTCGGTCTTGTTACCAAAACCTCAGAACCCTCGACTTTGATCTCCATCTCTGCCGGAAGCGTTCTTTCAAGAGTTCCCTTAGGACCTTTTACAGTCACATGATTATTTTCTGCAACTTCCACAGTAACGCCTGACGGAATTGCGATTGGCATTCTTCCGATTCGTGACATGCCCGTACCTCCTTACTTTTTGCTCACTTTTACCATACAAATGCTAAAACTTCTCCGCCGACCTGAAGCTTTCTGGCCTCTTTGTCGGTAATGATGCCCTTGTTCGTGGACAGGATCGCGATGCCGAGTCCTCCCAAGACCGTAGGGATGTCGTCCTTGCCGGCATATACGCGAAGTCCCGGTTTTGAGATTCTCTTGATGCCGGTGATGATCTTTTCGTTTTTGTTTGCGCCCTCATACTTTAACGTGACGCGCATGCTCTTAAAGTTTCCATCTTCAACGATGTCATATTTGGAAATATATCCCTCGTCCACAAGAATGTCTGCGATAGCAGTCTTCATCTTAGATACCGGAATATCTACCGTATCATGTTTTGCAGTGTTTGCGTTACGGATTCTTGTAAGCATATCTGCGATTGGATCACTCATTGTCATGATTGTTTTTCCTCCTATTATAGTTCTTCCGGGTCTGCCTTCCCTCTTACCAGGAAGCCTTCTTTACGCCCGGAATCTGACCCTTGTATGCCAGTTCACGGAAACATACCCTACAAATGCCATATTTTCTCAGATAAGCATGCGGACGTCCGCAGATCTTGCATCTGCTGTATTCCCGGGTAGAGAACTTCTGCTTACGCTGCTGCTTTACTTTCATTGCTTTCTTTGCCATATTACGATCCCCTCCTACTTACTTCACAAACGGCATACCGAACAATCTCAGCAGTTCACGCGCTTCTTCGTCCGTCTTTGCCGTGGTAACAAAGATAATGTCCATACCTCTGACCTTGTCGACCTTATCGTACTCGATCTCAGGGAAGATGATCTGCTCCTTGATACCCAGCGCGTAGTTTCCTCTGCCGTCAAAAGAATCAGCGCTCACGCCGCGGAAGTCACGCACGCGCGGAAGCGCGAGATTGATCAGCCGGTCGGCAAAATCATACATCTTTTCGCCGCGCAGCGTCGTCTTGCATCCAATCGCCATGCCTTCACGCAGTTTGAAGTTTGCGATGGAGTTCTTTGCGCGCGTTGCGACCGCCTTCTGGCCGGTGATGATCTCCATGTCCTTCATTGCAGACTCTAAGATCTTCGCATTTTCTTTTGCTTCGC
This sequence comes from uncultured Lachnospiraceae bacterium, assembly GCA_947589155.1. Lineage (GTDB taxonomy): Bacteria > Bacillota > Clostridia > Lachnospirales > Lachnospiraceae > Pararoseburia. Next base: position 49,801 of record CANQBH010000009.1, read on the forward strand.
CGACACCCATGTTTACCACGATCTTGTCAAGCTTAGGCACTTCCATGATATTTTTATATCCAAACTTATCGGTCATCGCCTGAACGATCTCATTTTGATACTGTTCTCTAAGTCTACTCAACTTATTGGCCTCCTCTCCTACTTATCGATCACTTCGCCGGTAGCCTTTGCAAAACGGACTTTTTTGTCTCCGTCCATCTTAAAGCCGACCCTCGTCGTCTTGCCGCCTACAAGAAGCATGACATTGGAAATGTCGATTGGAGCCTCCTGCTCGATGATACCGCCGTTCTGATTGGCCATGCTCGGCTTGGTATGCTTCTTTACCATATTTACGCCTTCTACAAGGACCGTATGTTTCTTGGCATTCACGGCAATGACTTTGCCTTCGTTGTCTTTATCAGCGCCGGCGATCACTCTGACCATATCGCCCTTTTTGATCTTCAATGTTGCCATATTTACCTCCTACAATACTTCCGGGGCAAGAGAAACGATCTTCATAAACTGTTTCTCTCTCAGTTCCCTCGCCACAGGTCCAAAAATACGGGTTCCTCTCGGGGTCTTGTCGTCCTTGATGATGACGGCAGCATTCTCGTCAAACTTGATATAGGAACCGTCCTTACGACGGGCGCCTTTCTTGGAACGCACGACGACCGCTTTTACCACGTCGCCCTTTTTCACAACGCCGCCTGGTGTTGCATCCTTGACCGTAGCGGTAATGATGTCGCCGATATTGGCATATCTTCTCGTAGAGCCGCCCATAACACGGATACAAAGGATCTCTTTCGCACCGGTATTATCGGCTACTTTTAATCTGCTTTCCTGCTGTACCATAACTTGCAGCCTCCTTTTATTTTGCTCTTTCCATGATCTCAACAAGACGCCATCTCTTGTCTTTGGACAGAGGTCTCGTCTCCATGACTCTGACAGTGTCGCCGACATGCGCGTCGTTTTCTTCGTCATGAGCCTTTAATTTATAGGTATTCTTAACGATCTTGTTGTAAAGAGGATGCTTCACATTGTCCTTTACGGCTACAACGATGGTCTTGTTCATCTTATCGCTTACAACAATACCCACGCGTGTTTTTCTAAGATTTCTTTCTTCCACGATATCGTCTCCTTTCTAATCTACTTCATTCCAGCACGGTCACTCGGCTTTTCCGGCCTCGGTGATAACGGTCTGAATACGGGCGATATTTCTTCTGACTTCCCGGATGCGCGCCGTATTCTCTAACTGATTGGTTGCGTTCTGGAATCTTAAATTAAAAAGTTCCTTTTTTGCTTCAACTAACTGGGCATTCAGTTCTGCCACAGAGGTATTTTTCAAATCTTCCACATACTTCTTAGTTTTCATTTGCAGCAACCTCGCTTTCTAAATCCGCGCGGGAAACGATCTTGCACTTGCAAGGCAGTTTGTGCGTAGCAAGACGGAGCGCTTCTTTTGCAACGTCTTCCTGTACCCCGGAGATCTCAAATAATACACGGCCCGGCTTTACGACGGCTACCCAGTACTCCAAAGCGCCTTTTCCGGAACCCATTCGCGTTTCCGCCGGCTTCGCCGTTACCGGCTTATCCGGAAAGATCTTGATCCAGACTTTACCGCCACGCTTGATGTGACGCGTCATTGCGATACGGGCAGCCTCGATCTGGTTGGAACGGATCCAGCACGGCTCCAGAGCCACGATACCGTATTCGCCGTTGACGATCCTATTGCCGCGCATCGCTTTTCCCGCCATGGAACCGCGGAACTGCTTACGGTGTTTTACTCTTTTAGGCATTAACATTACTGAGCGCCTCCTTCCTTATTTCCTTTTGCAGGAAGTACTTCTCCTTTGTAGATCCATACCTTGACGCCGATCTTGCCGTAGGTCGTATCCGCCTCCGCAAAACCGTAGTCGATGTCCGCGCGAAGCGTCTGAAGCGGGATCGTACCCTCGGAATAGAACTCGGTACGCGCCATGTCCGCGCCGCCCAGACGGCCGGAACAACTGGTCTTGATACCCTGAATGCCGGCCTTCATGCTTCTGGACATGCAGGATTTCATCGCCCGACGGAAAGACACGCGGTTCTCAAGCTGCTGCGCGATGTTCTCGGCAACCAACTGCGCGTCCTTGTCCGGACGCTTTACTTCTTTGATGTCTACGACCAGTTTTTCTTTGGTCAGTTTCTGAAGTTCGGCCTTGACCTTTTCGATCTCAGCGCCACCCTTGCCGATGACAACGCCCGGCTTCGCCGTGTAAACGATGACCTTGACGCGGCCTGCCGCGCGCTCGATCTCGATCTTGGATACGCCTGCGGCATATAATTTCTTTTTCAGAAACGTTCTGATGTTATAATCTTCAACTAAGTAATCCGCGAATTCATCTTCAGCATACCACTTAGAATCCCAATCCTTAATAATACCGACTCTCAGTCCGTGAGGATTAACTTTCTGTCCCATGATTGCCTCCTATCTCTCATCAAGCACAATTGTGATGTGGCTCATTCTCTTTTCGATGCGGTAAGCCCTGCCCTGTGCCCGTGGTCTAATTCTCTTCATTGTAGGTCCTTTATTCGCATAACACTCTGCAACATAGAGATTTTCCATCGTGTAGTTTTTATCCGGATAATTGTTCTCAGCGTTTGCAATCGCTGATCTCAACAACTTTTCGATCACGCTTGAAGCGTATCTCGGATTATACTTTACGATAGCAAGCGCCGTCTCGACGTCCTTGCCGCGGATCGCGTCCAATACGAAACATGCCTTTGTGACCGACATCCTTGCGTAAGACAGTTTTGCGGAAGGCCTTGTATCTTTTTGACTGTTTCTCTCACGTTTGATCTGGGATCTATGTCCTTTTGCCATGATATGAAACCTCCTTTCAACAACCGATTATCGTACTCTTGATTTCTTTTCGTTCTTGTCATGACCGCGGTAGGTTCTGGTAGAAACGAACTCCCCGAGTTTGTGGCCTACCATATCCTCCGTGATATAGACCGGCACATGCTTACGTCCGTCATGAACAGCGATCGTATGTCCTACCATCTGCGGAAAGATCGTGGAACGGCGGGACCATGTCTTGATCACGGTCTTCTCGCCGGATGCGTTCATCGCATCAATCTTCTTTAACAAACTTTCATCAGCAAATGGTCCTTTTTTTAATGAACGAGCCATAATATCCTCCTTATTTTATCGCCTTACCGTCGCGTCTTCTTACGATCAGTTTATTTGACTGCTTGTGTTTCTTCCTTGTTTTCAGGCCGAGAGCCGGCTTGCCCCAAGGCGTACACGGACCCGGACGTCCGATCGGCGCCTTGCCCTCGCCGCCGCCGTGCGGATGGTCGTTCGGGTTCATAACGGAACCGCGGACCGTAGGGCGGATGCCCATGTGGCGCTTACGTCCGGCTTTACCGATCTTAACGAGGTTGTGGTCGCCGTTGCCGACCACGCCGATGGTGGCTCTGCAGTTCAGAGGGATCATCCTCATCTCGCCGGACGGCAGACGCAGCGTTGCGTACTTGCCTTCCTTTGCCATCAGCTGCGCGCTGTTTCCGGCGGAACGGACCATCTGTCCGCCTTTGCCCGGATGCATTTCGATATTATGGATCATCGTACCGACCGGAATATTCTCCAGCGGCAGGCAGTTTCCGACGCGGATCTCCGCGTCCGGTCCGCTGACAACGGTCATGCCGTCCGTCAGTCCTTCCGGTGCGAGGATATAGGACTTCTCGCCATCCGCATAGCAGATCAGCGCGATGTTCGCCGTCCGGTTCGGATCGTACTCGACGCCGATGACCTTGGCAGGAATGCCGTCTTTCTTTCTCTTAAAATCGATGAGCCTGTATTTTCTCCGGTTGCCGCCGCCCTGATGTCTGACCGTGATCTTACCCTGATTGTTGCGGCCGGCGTTTTTCTTTAATGAGGTGGTCAGGGATCTCTCCGGAGTCTTCTTGGTGATCTCCGCGAAATCCGAACCCGTCATATTTCTTCTCGAAGGTGTATATGGGTTATATGTCTTGATTCCCATTTTGGATCTCCTTTCGTCTGTTCCTGTTTCTTTTCCTGTTCTCCGCGGTTTTTACAGACCGGCAAAGATCTCGATATCTTTGCTGTCCTCGGTCAGCTGCACGATCGCCTTTTTGGTCTTGGCGGTCTTGCCGACGGTCCGGCCGCGTCTCTTTTCCTTGCCGACGGAATTCATCGTGTTCACGGAAGCCACCTTGGCGCCTTCAAACATCTTTTCCACCGCTTCCTTTATCATGACCTTGTTTGCTTCCGGATGCACCAGGAAGGTATATTTTTTCTCGGCCATGCCGTTCATGCTTTTCTCCGTGATCACAGGTTTGATGATCACATCGTAATATTCAACCTTAGCCATTATGCATACACCTCCTGAATGGTATTTACCGCATCCTTCGTCACCACAAGCGTGTTGTACTTGAGGATGTCATATACGTTGATGTTGTTGATCGTCGCCGTCTTGACGGTCGGGATGTTCCTTGCGGACATCTCCACGTTCTTGTCGTTGTCGTTGAGTACGACCAGCGCCTTTTCAACGTTGAGGTTGTCAAGCACCTTGACGAAATCCTTCGTCTTGATCTGATCCAGTTTCAGTTCGTCAACGACGACCAGTTTCTTCTCTGCCACTCTGGATGAGAGCGCTGATTTTAACGCCGCTCTCTTTTCCTTTTTGTTCATCTTGAAGGAATAATCCCTCGGGGTCGGCGCGAATACAACGCCGCCGCCGGTCCACTGCGGAGCCCTCGTAGAGCCCTGTCTTGCATGTCCGGTCCCCTTCTGTCTCCATGGTTTTCTGCCGCCGCCTCGGACTTCGGAACGGGTCTTGGCCTTCTGCGTGCCCTGACGGTTATTCGCAAGCTGCTGGACAACGGCCATGTGAACCAGATGCTCGTTGATCTCTACGCCAAAGACAGCGTCGTCAAGTTCCATTGTCTCAACTTCTTTGCCTTCCATATTATATACGGATACTTTAGCCATCGTAAAGTTCCTCCTTTCTTACGAATACACTATCTTTCTACTTTTACCGCTTCTTTGATCGTGACCAGAGACTTCTTCGGTCCCGGAACCGCTCCCTTGATCAAAAGCAGGTTGTTTTCTGCATCTACTCTGACCACTTCCAGATTCTGAACGGTAACGCGGACGCTTCCCATATGTCCCGGCATTCCCTTTCCTTTGAACACGCGGCTCGGTGAGGAGCAGGCGCCGTTGGAACCCTGATGGCGGTGGAATTTGGAACCGTGCGCCATAGGCCCTCTGTGCTGTCCCAGTCTCTTGATCGCGCCCTGGAAGCCTTTACCTTTAGAAATCGCAGTGGCGTCAACCTTGTCGCCGACTTCAAAGATGTCTGCCTTGATCTCGTCGGCAAGATTGTAATCTGCGCTATTTTCAAATTTGAATTCTCTGACGTATCTCTTGCCTGATACGCCCGCCTTATCAAAATGGCCTTTCTCGGCCTTGTTCACACCGTGGCGGTGCGCTACGGACTTTCTTCCGTCCGCTCCTTTGTTGACGATCTTTTCCGCTTTGTCAACAAAACCGACCTGAACCGCTTCGTAACCGTCGTTTTCTGCCGTCTTGATCTGCGTGACTACGCAAGGGCCGGCCTGAAGGACCGTTACCGGCGTCAGGACTCCGTCTTCGTTGAAGATCTGAGTCATTCCGACTTTTGTCGCTAAAATCGCTTTCTTCATTCTTTCTTACCTCCTGTTAATCTACAGCGGATCGCTTCATGCCCGCCTTTCGGGCAGCGGAACCGATCATCCTAGAACAGGCAATATAAGTGGAACATTCAATGTTTCTTCTATATAAACCTTTTCGAGGATATCCATTGTGTTGCTCTTACTTTTCTTTCATTTTGATGTCGATATACACGCCGGCCGGCATCTCAAGCCTCTGCAGAGCGTCTACCGTCTTCTGCGTCGGCGTCATGATATCGATCAGCCTCTTGTGCGTCCTCTGCTCGAACTGCTCTCTGGAGTCCTTGTACTTGTGGACTGCCCGCAGGATCGTCACTACTTCTTTCTTCGTAGGCAGAGGTACCGGACCGCTCACCTGTGATCCGTTCTTCTTGACCGTGTCGATGATCTTTCTGGCGGAAGCGTCCACCAGTTCGTGATCATATGCCTTGAGTGTGATTCTCATTACCTGAGTTGCCATAAAAAAAGTCGCCTCCTTCGCACTTATTATGTACGACAAGCGGTGACTGTACACTTCTCCGTGTGTGTCCTAAAGACTTGCACGCGTGTTTCTACTCTATGGTAGACGTTGTGTTGTACAGTGACTTGTCGCCAGTTTCCTAACTTGACATTCGCTCCACGGAAAACCCGCCAAATGACTATGGGGATCATCGGCGGCAACCTCGCGCTTCATCGCTATCAATGTCACAGCACTTGCTAGTATATCGGATAAAACAGGGCTTTGCAAGCATTTTATTCCAAAAATTGTTTTTTTTTTAGTACAATCCAAAGCGCTACCAGATGTTGCGTTTCTTCCTATATATAAATACAATTTTCGTTCCCGCTCCGGCTTTACGGTTGACAGTTCCTTTCCCGTCGCGTATAGTGTGTATATTCTTGAAACGCCGCCCGCGCAAGGCGTCCGGCGCAGAGCATAAGGAGAAAACGACATGTGGATCGCCGATCATTGGAACGATTATGAAGTCATTGACTGCAGCGAAGGGGAAAAACTGGAACGCTGGGGGGATTATATCCTGCTGCGTCCGGATCCTCAGGTCATCTGGCAGACGCCGAAGGACGCGCCGGAGTGGGAACGCTGGAACGGGCATTATCACAGGAGCAGCAAAGGCGGCGGCGAATGGGAATTTTCGCGCCTGCCGGAACAGTGGGACATCTCCTATCAGCTGCCTGCGGCGGAGCCCGCGGCTTATCTGAACGGAACCGGACGGCTGACGTTTCATCTCAAGCCGTTCCGTTTCAAACACACCGGCCTCTTTCCGGAGCAGGCCGCAAACTGGGACTGGTTCTCCCGCCTGATCCTGAAGCGGCGGCAGCGGGAGAAAGGCCGCCCGATCCGCGTCTTAAATCTCTTTGCCTATACCGGCGGCGCGACGCTGGCCGCCGCCGCTGCCGGCGCGAGCGTGACGCATGTGGACGCCGCCAAGGGCATGGTGGGATGGGCAAAAGAAAACGCCGCGGCTTCCGGTCTGGAAGACGCGCCGATCCGTTGGATCGTAGACGACTGCAGAAAATTTGCGGAACGCGAGATCCGCAGGAACAACCGCTACGACGCGATCCTGATGGATCCTCCATCCTACGGCAGAGGCCCCAAAGGAGAAATATGGAAGGTGGAAGACAGCGTCTATCCGCTGATCTCTGTCTGCGCGCGGCTTTTGACGGACGACCCCCTCTTTTTCCTTGTCAATTCCTATACTACCGGCCTTCAGCCCGCGGTGCTGCGCTACATGATCGCTTCGGCGCTCCCTGTCGGCGCGGAATGCGTCACGGCGGATGAGATCGGTCTGCCGGTGAGACAGAGTTCGCTTTTCCTGCCTTGCGGCGCAAGCGGAAGAATGCAGGATCCGACGCTATAAGCCCGCTTCTTCCTTCGCCATCGCGTCCGCCTGCTCGTTGCCGGGGATTCCGGTGTGCGCCTTTACATGGACGAAATGCACGCGAAGCCGCTTTGCGATGCCGGAAAACTCCCGCGCATACATTTGGGAGATCGGCTTGTTCGCCTTCCAGAGGCCGAGCGCCCACTTCTCCACGCCTTCATAGTCATAGAACAGGGTCATTTCCGTGATCCCGAGTTCTATGGCTTTTTTCATTGCGGCAATGGCGCCCAGCACCTCGCCCGCCACGTTGCGCGACTCGACGTAATCCGCGTCGTTTCCGTGGCCGCGTATCGGGATGTCCTCCGCATCCGGACAGTGCAAAAAGCCTCCGTATCCGTAGATCCTCTCCTTGGCATGGAACGATCCGTCGGTAAACGCATAGACCTCCGGCAGATCGTCCCGCAAAAACGCCTCCGCGCCGCCGCGTACTGTGCCGCCGCTATCGCCGCCTTTCTCCCCGCCGCCCGCGTTCAGATAGGCCTCGGCTTCCTCCCGCGTCTTAAAACTCTTGTAGGCCGCGCCGGAAAATTCCAGAACCTGTTTTTGACACTCCTCCCACGACCCGAAGATTCCGGTCTTCCTGCCGCTTCGCACGGCATAAAACTTCGCCATGATCTCTCCCTTCCGCGCTTTTCCTATAACATCTTCCTCTTGTGCAGGATGATCATGACCGCAATGCAGATCACCAGCGTCAAAATGCAGATGATCCCGAACCCGTAAGGCGTGTTGGACAGCGGCATCCACTTGCCGTTGACGTTCATGCCCCAGAGTCCGGAGATGATCGTCGGGATGGACATGACGATCGTGATCGCCGCCAGATATTTCATGACGTTGTTCAGGCGGTTATTGATGACGGCGGACATCAGTTCGCGCGTTCCGTTGATGATATCGCGGTAGATCTGCGTCATCTCGATCGCCTGCTTGTTCTCTATGATGACGTCCTCGAGCAGTTCCTGATCCTCGGAATACTGCCGCAGCCTGCCGTAGCGGTTCAGCCGGTCGAGCACGACGCTGTTTGCGCGCAGCGACGTCGCAAAGTAGACCAGATTGGATTCGAGTTCGTGCAGGTCGATCAGATCCACGTCCTCGGTATTCCGGTCGATCCTCTCCTCGATCTCCGTCCGCTTGCGGTCGATGCTCCGCAGAAGGCTCTGATAGACCATGCAGGCATTGTAGAGGATCTGATAGGTAAAGCGCATCTGTTTCTTTGTGGAAAAATCCCGTATCCTCTGCTCGACAAAAGAACGCAGCACCGCCGTATCCTCCGCGCACACCGTGATGATGACGTCCTCTTTCAGCAGGATGCCCAGCGGGATCGTGGTATAGGAATGGCGGTTGTTCCGCATTTCCGCCGAAGGGATGTCCACAAGGATCAGGGTGTAGTCGTCTTCCAGCCCGATACGCGAACTCTCCTCGTCGTCCAGCGCCGCACGGATATCGGCAATGTCGATCCCGTAGTGTTCGCTGACCTCGGCGCACTCCTCAAGGGAGGGAGCCGTCAGCTGCACCCATGCGCCGTCCATGTACTGATCTATTTCTGAAATGACACGATTGTCGGTTCTGTAAATATTTATCACGTCTCTTTCCTCCTACTTCCCCGCAGCTTTTTGAATGACCTCCTCAAAATGCTTTCTTGTATAAACGACCGGCACGGGATAAAGCGGGTTCGCCTCCTTATCCGCCCAAGCGGCCATCTTCGGAATATCTTCTTCTCTGATCTGCGGCAAGGCCTGCGGCAGATTCATGCGTCGGTTCATTTCCCTGATATGAGCGATAAACGCCTTTGCCCGTTCTTCGTCCGACCCTTCCGGCGCGATCTGCGATACGGTTGCCAACGCTGCCAGATCCTTATAGGCGGCCGACCCGTAATCTTCAAGCACGATCGGCAGGACGACCGCGTTCGCCACACCGTGGGAGACGCCGTACAGCCCTCCGATCGTATGCGCGATCGCGTGCACATTTCCCACGCAGGCCCGCGTGAACGCAGCGCCCGCCTTAAACGAGGCGATGAGCATTTCTTCCCTTGCTTCTAGCGAGTCTCCCTGCCCGTAAGCCCGTTCCAGAAATTCCATGATAATGCAGACCGCTTCTTCACAGTTCTTCCGGCTTTCTTCATTATGATAAGAAACGTTGAGATAGGCCTCGACGGCGTGGGTCAGGGCGTCCATCCCCGTCGCCGCCGTGATCTCCTTCGGAAGCGACACCGTCAGCCCCGGATCCATCACGGCGTAATCCGGCAGCAGCGCGGTATCATTGATCGCGTATTTGTGCTGTTCCTTTTCATCTTTGACCACGGCGGCGATCGTCGTCTCCGATCCCGTTCCCGCCGTCGTCGGCACCGCGATCAGAAACGGCGTCTCCTTTCCGACCTTCAGCAGCCCTCGCATCGCCTTGAGGCTGCGCTCCGGCCGCGCGATCCTTGCCGCCAGCGCTTTCGCCGCGTCGATCGTGGAACCGCCGCCGACGGCGACGATACTGTCGCACTCATGCTCCTTAAAGAAGCGTACCATCTCCTCGATCCTCGCCACCGTCGGATCGGGCAGGACCTGATCGTAGAGCACCGACCTCTCCGTCAGTTCGCCGAAGAGATTTTTGACCGCCTCGCTCTTTCCCATCCGCGGGCCCGTGACGATCATCGGCGACCATTTCCCCGCGCGCTCCAAGATCTCGGGGATACTGTGAAAACTGTCCACGCCGTCCACGCGCACCGGCGACCTCCACGACATGGCGTTGATCGCTATATTGATAAACCATTGACAGATACGGCAATACGCCTGTTTCAATCCCATCGTTCCTCCCTGTCTTTCTTCCGGCCGCAGACGCCGCCGGTACTTTCCGCTATTATATCATCTTAGGGACAGCAGCGGCAATAATTCCTCGGGTTTTTCAATGATCGTCTTGTGCGGCAGCGCTTCCAAGACTTCCCTCGGGCGGAAGCCCCATGCGCAGAGCACGCAGTCCATCGGAAGGTTTGCCGCCGTTTTTGCGTCCACTTCGGAATCCCCCACATAGAGTGCGTCGCTCGGATCGATCCCGCCCAGACGCTCCAGCGCGAGCCGGACGCCTTGCGGGTCGGGTTTGCGCGCCCGCCCCGGCGCGTCCCCAAACGCCGTTTCGATCAGCCCTTCCAGTTCTTCGCGGCATAGCGCGTCCACGGAAGGTTGGTGCTTGTTGGAAACGACCGCCATCCCTACGCCTCGCCCGTGCAGTTCCCGCAGCAGCGGCAGGATCCCGTCGTAAGGTCTGGTCTTGATCCGGTTGTGCGTCAGATAATAGTCTTTGAACATGGAAAACGCCTGCTCGAACGCGGGGTTCTCCTCGCCGTCCGGAAACGCGCGGATCATCAGCCGCCGGATCCCGTTCCCGACGAACCTGCGGATATCGCCGATCGGCCGCGGCGCATAGCCCCACGCCGCCAGCACATGATTGACGCTGTCGGTCAGATCTTCCAGCGTATCCAAAAGCGTACCGTCCAGATCAAAGATCACCGCCTTATAAGCCATACCGTCTCTCCTTTATCCGTCGTCAATACTCCACCTTTCGCAGACACAGCCCCTTTGCCGGCGCGGTCGGCCCCGCGAGTTTGCGGTCGCGCGCCGCAAGGATCACGCCCACGCGCTCCGGTTCCATCCGGCCCATGCCAACCTCAAGCAGCGTTCCGGTCATAATGCGCACCATGTTCTGCAAAAAACCGCTGCCGTGAAACGTCAGGTAGAGATAGCCTCTCCTGCGCTCGATCACGATCTCATCCAGACGGCGCACCGTGGACTTCTTCATATGGCTGTTGCCGCAGAAACTCTTAAAGTCGTGTTCGCCGATCAGAAACGCGGCGGCTTCGCGCATTTTTTCCACATCCGCTTCCTGCGGCAGCGGCGTATAATATCTGCGGTCGAAGACCGGTTTGACCGGCCCGTCGAAACAGGTGTAGCGGTAGATTTTTCCCACCGCCTTATAGCGCGCGTGGAAACGCTCCGACGCCTCCTTTACTTCCGTAACGGCAATATCGTCCGGCAGGTAGCGGTTCATATAGTCACGGATCTCCCCGCAGGAAAGCGGCGTCTCCAAAAAAACGCTCGCCACCATCCCTCTGGCGTGGACGCCGGCGTCCGTCCGCCCCGCGCCGATCAGCGCGATCCCGCTTGCGGGCACGTCCGTCATTCGCGCGAGCACCGTTTCCAGTTTGCCTTGGATCGTATCGCGATCCGGCTGGTGCTCCCATCCGTAATATCTTGTTCCGTCGTAGTCGATCTTTAACTTATAATTTTTCATGGCCTCTCCGGACAAAAAAATACTACATTCTTTGGAATGTAGTATTGCAGGCTTTCTTTAACAGTCGCCCGCGATATCCTGAAGTTTTCTGACTTCTCCAAGGATCTCGTTTAATGACTGCGTCATCTCCCTCGTGCCTTCCAGCGATTCTTTGGTCATGTTCATGGTGTTCTCGCTGTTGGCCGTCAACTGCTGGGTGTAGGCGCTGGTATTGGAAATGCTTCCGGCGATCTGCGTATTGTTGTCGTTGATCTGCGTCAGGTATTCGTTCTGGCGGTCGATCTCCTCGGACATATGCTCGATATTCTCGCCGATGCTGCGGAACTGACGGTCGGTCTCCTCCACCAGTTCGCCCTGCCGCTGGCTGACGGTCCCAAGGCTTTCCACCGCCTCCTGCACGTTGCCGGCCTCTTTTGACAGCGTCTCTAAGATCTCCGTGATCTTATCGGTCGCGTCGCCGGAATCGCCGCTGAGTTTTTGAATCTCGCTGGCGACAACGGCAAAGCCCCTGCCGTGTTCGCCCGCCCGCGCGGCCTCAATGGACGCGTTCAGCGCAAGCAGATTCGTCTGATCCGTCACGGAGCGGATCAGCGAAAGGATCTCCTTTGCCTCCTGTACGCTGCGGTTCAGTTTGTCCGTCGCAACGGCAACATCGTCGCGCGTCTTTTCGAGGAGTTTTGCGCTCTGCGATAACTTGTTGATACTTGCCACACCTTCCTGCGACATCCGGTGCGTATCCTGAAAGCGTTCGTGCACTTCGCGGCTGATGTCGGTCAGGCTGCTCAAGTCGCCGCTGATACCGGTGCTCATCTCCAGCTGCCGCTGCACGTTGTCCGCCACATCCGAAGTGCCGCTGGCGATCTGTTCAATGGACGCCTGCGCGGATTCGGAACGTTCTTCGATATCCTTTGCGCTGCGGTCGATCACGGAGACCCTCTGATTCAAAACCTGCGTCGCCTGCTGCACGCTCTGCAGTACGCTCTCCTGCTGCGTCGCCTGCGCCTCGATCGTCTGCATCTTTTCCTCGTTGATATTGCTCTGGATCCGACAGGCGAAGATCGCGATCACAAAGACCAGCAAAACGTCGAAGATCTGAATCTCATATTCCGCGATCACCGCGGACTCCGTCATATGCAGCACCACCGCTTTGATCGCGACGGAAATAACGTTTAAGATGATGTTGACGATCGCAAAATTCCGCAGAAGTTTGCCGTCGTTATAGACGAGCAGCACCGACATGATCGGGAAAATATAAACAAAGGTCAATATCGTCGCGCCGGTCCACAGGACAAAACCATAAAGGATCGTATACCCGATGGCGATAATGCCGCGCAGAGCCTTCGTCTCCGTATCCCTGCGGTAAAAGACGATGCCCGCCGCCAGCGGCGCAAACGCCAGCAGGAGCAGGAGCAGATAATAGCCCATCGTCCGCTCCGCTTTCAGAACCTGAATCAGGTAAGCGACGGCAATGATGATAACGGTCACGGCCCAGCCGATCAGGGCAAATTTGTTTTTTCTGGTATCTTCCGATGCTTTCATCTTATCCTCCTTATCTCATCAGGGCCGCTCCTATAAGAGCTGCTCCAAAATCTCGAAGATCTTTTCCGCCTTCGGCGGCTTTAAGAAATACGCGGAAGGGTTC
>CANQBH010000010.1 GCA_947589155.1 uncultured Lachnospiraceae bacterium
CATACGCAGATCTTAGGGGATACCATAGAAAAGATCGCGGAAGAAAAGGCGGGGATCTTAAAAAAAGGGACGACGCTCGTGCTTGGCGTGATGGATGAACGCGCAAAAAAAGTGATCACAGGACGCGCGGAGGAACTGGGCGTGCCCTGCAAAAATGTGGATAACTTGTTGACAAAGATATCAACCTATGAAATGCCCTTAAATGGCGGCTTTCAGCGGTATAACGCAGCCCTTGCGGCAGGGGTTGTGGAAGTGATTTTCAATCAGGAAAGTGGATATCTTTCCGCCCCCGAAGGGGCCGCGGCAAGAGAGGCTGCCGTCCGGGAAGGGATCCGCCGGACAAGGTGGCCGGGACGGATGGAACTGGTCGGCGAAAACCCTTGGTTTATGGTGGATGGCGCGCATAATCCGCAGGGAGTTGAAGCGCTTTTCAACTCGCTTTCCGAGGCGTGGCCGAACGAAGCGTTCATCTTTCTGACGGCGGTGATGTCGGATAAGGATCATCTCGGGATGATGAAACAAATGCTGCCTCTGGCCGAGCGGTTCCTGACGGTGCGGCTTTCGGGCGGACGCGCGGCGGACGCGGGACGGCTGGCGGAGGAGATCGCATCCCTCGGCGTACCGGCCCGCGCCTGCGCGGACGTCGGCGCAGCGGTCAGGGAGGCAAAAAAACTGGCGGGAAACGAAAAGAAGATCGTCGCGTTCGGATCGCTGTATTTCATCGGGGAGATCAAGGCGTATCTGCAGGAGGAGAGAGAACATTGAACGAAGGACTGACAAAAAAGAAACCGGGGCTTTTTAGGCGCTATCTGCCCTATCTCTTAAAATATAAGAAGATCATCGCGCTCGATCTGTTCTGCGCGGCGCTGACCTGCCTGTGCGATCTGGTCCTGCCGCTGATCCTGCGCACGATGACGGATCTGGCGATGAACGATATCGCGGCCTTAACCTTTGCGATGGTCGGGAAAATGGGGCTGCTCTATCTGATCCTGCGCCTGATCGACGCGGCGGCGCAGTACTACATGGCGGACATGGGTCATGTGATGGGCGTTTATATCGAAACGGACATGCGCCGCGACGCGTTCTCCCATCTTCTGCAGCTCGGCAATACCTACTATTCCAACACCAAGATCGGCCAGATCATGGGGCGGATCACCAACGACCTGTTTGAAGTGACGGAATTTTCCCATCACTGCCCGGAGGAGTGCTTCATCGCCGGATTGAAGATCGTTTTCAGTTTTGCGATCCTTAGCGCCTGCGATCTGCGCCTGACGCTGATGATCTTCCTCTGCGTGCCGCTGATGGCGTTCGTTTCCGTGCGCCTCAACAATAAGATGCGCAAGGTCTTCCGCGAACAGCGCGTGCAGATCGGCGAACTGAACGCGCGGATCGAAGACAGCCTGCTGGGCCAGCGGGTCGTCAAGGCGTTCACCGCGGAGGAAGCGGAAGCGCAGAAATTTGAAGAAGGCAACATAACGTTTCAGAATATAAAAAAGAAGTCGTACCGGATCATGGCGCTGTTTCAGGCGTCGACCCGCTTATTTGACGGCCTGATGTATCTGGTCGTCGTCGTGGGCGGCGGGATCTTTGCCGCGAGCGGCGCAATCACGCCCGGCGATCTCGTGGCGTTCGTTTTGTATGTGTCCACGCTGATCGCAACGATCCGCAGGATCGTGGAATTTGCCGAGCAGTTCCAGCGCGGCATGACGGGGATCGAGCGCTTCTTCGAGATCATGGACGCGCCGGTGGAGATCACGGATCGGGTCGGCGCGGGCGAACTTCGCGCAGAAAGCGGCGGCATCCGTTTTTGCCATGTGAGTTTCACCTATCCGGACGACCACAACAGGGTGCTGACGGATCTCGATCTGGAGATCGCGCCCGGGGAGCGCGTCGGGCTGGTCGGCCCGTCCGGCGGCGGGAAGACGACGCTCTGCCACCTGATTCCGCGCTTCTATGACGCGACTTCCGGCGAGATTTTGATCGACGGGCAGAATATCGCGGACGTGACGCTCAAGAGCCTGCGGCAGGCGATCGGGATCGTGCAGCAGGAGGTCTACCTGTTCAGCGGCACGGTCGCGGAAAACATCTCCTACGGGCGGGCGGACGCGTCGCGCGAAGACGTGGTCGAAGCGGCGAAACTCGCCGGCGCGCACGAGTTCATCATGCAACTGGCGGACGGCTACGATACCTATATCGGCGAGCGCGGCGTCAAACTCTCGGGCGGGCAGCGGCAGCGTATCGCGATCGCCCGCGTCTTCCTGAAGGATCCGAAGATCCTGATCCTCGACGAGGCGACCAGCGCGCTGGATAACGAGAGCGAGATCCTCGTCGGCCAGAGTCTGGAAAAACTTGCCAAAGGCCGCACGACGCTGACGATCGCCCACCGTCTGACGACGATCAAAAACTACGACCGTATCCTTGTTCTGGGCGAAAACGGCATCGAAGAAGAAGGCAGCCACGCGCAGCTTTTGGAGAAAAAGGGAATCTATTATAAATTATGGAATCAAATTGCCTGAATATCTTGTCGGATTTTAGGGGAATGTGGTATAATTTCCTCAAGATTGTTATTTGGGGGTGACTGTATGCATTTCAAAAAAATCAGAACAAGGATGCTGGCGCTGATTCTGCCGATCATCATCGTCGCATTCGCGCTGCTCATGGTCGTGAGTATCATCGAATGCCGGAATCTTGTCTTCGATCAGGTGAATCAGACGATGATGTCCGAGATCGGAGCGCAGGAAGGGCAGATGGGCGAATATCTGCACTCCGTATCCAATATGTCGCAGAATATCGCGGACATGGTCGAGGCGAGTTACACCACGACCGGCATGGAACAGTACGAAGCAACGCTGTCCAATATGATCGCGGACAACGACATGGTCCTCGGCAGCGGCCTGTGGTTTGAGCCGTACGCCTACGATCCGGCGAGCGAATTTTACGGCCCTTATGTCTATAAGGACGGCGATTCCATCGTGACGACATGGGATTACAGCAACGCGGAATACGACTATTTTTCACAGGAATATTATCTCAATTCCAAAGAGAGCGAAGGCCCGGTCTTCACGGATCCGTACTATGACGAGACGTCGGATACGATCATGTCGTCCTGCTCCTGCCCGATCATCGCAAACGGACAGTTTATCGGCTGCGTGACCGTGGATATCGAACTCGGTTCGATTCAGGGGATCGTCGACAACATCAAGATGGGTTCGACCGGCAAGGCGATCCTGCTTGCTTCCGACGGCACCTATCTGGCGGGCGTAGAGGATGAAAAGATCGCTTCCGCCATGAACATCGCGGACGACAAGGACCGCGCTTCCATCGCGAAGCAGATCTTAAAGAACGAAACGGGCCAGACGACCCTCGGCAGCGGCAAAAATAAGCAGAACGTCTATTTCAGTACGATGAGCGACACGGGCTGGAAACTCATCATCCAGATTCAGGAATCAGAATTGAAACTGGTCATGAACCGGATCAAGAACGTGCTGTTCGGTATCAGTATGGCGGCGCTGATTGTCGTTACGATCATGGTGATCCGTCAGGTCAACGTCATCACGCGCAGTATCCGCAAGGTCAAGGACTTTTCCGGTGAACTTTCCGAAGGAAACTTCGGTATCGAGGAGATCAGTATCCGCGACGAGGACGAGATCGGTATGATGAGCCAGGCGCTCAATACGATGTTCTCGCGCAACAAGTCCGTGATCTCCAATATCGCCAACAAGGCGGTGGACATCGATCAGGCAAGTTCGCGCTTGAAGAACGCAGCGTCCAAGTTGACGCAGCAGTTCTCCGATATCGAAAACTACATGGGCGAGGTCAATCAGGCAATGACGAGCACGAGCGCGGCGACGGAGGAGGTCAACGCTTCCGCGGAGGAAGTCTTCTCCAATATCAACGTGCTGGCCGGCGAAGTGGAGAATTGCCTGCGGATGGCGGACGAGATCCAGCACCGCGCAAAGGAAGTGCAGGAGAACAGCCAGAAATCCAGCGAGTCCGCAACGTCTCTTTCACGGCAGTTTGAGGAACGCTTGAACGTCAGCATCGAAAACGCGCAGGTCGTTTCCAAAGTCGGCGAGATGGCGGACGTGATCTCCAATATCGCCGAGCAGATCAACCTGCTGGCGCTGAACGCATCCATCGAGGCGGCGCGCGCCGGAGAAGCGGGACGCGGCTTCGCAGTCGTAGCGTCCGAGATCGGAAACCTCGCGGGAGAAACGGCAACGGCCGTCCGCTCCATTCAGGAGACGATCCTCGAAGTACAGAACGCGTTCGACGGCCTGACCAGCGATTCAAGCGGCCTGTTGAGTTTCGTGCAGGATACGGTGTCTCCGGACTACGAGAACTTCGTGGATGTGGCAAAGCAGTACGGCTCCGACGCGCAGAGTTTTGCCGACGCCGTAAGCCAGATCTCCAACATGGCGGAGAATATCCGGATCATCATGGAAGAAGTGACGCAGGCGATCCAGAGCGTCGCAGAATCTACGACCGAGACGACCACGACGAGCAGCCTTGTCATGGAAAGCGTTGCGGAAGTCAGCGGCGACGTGGATACCATTTCCACGATGTCCAACGAACAGGGCGAGATCGCGGAAGACCTCAATTCCGTTGTCAGCAATTTCAAATTGTCATAACGCACGGAAACATACAAAAAAAGCGGGTAAAGGGAGAGGCTCCTTTTGGAAGACCTCTCCCTTTATCCGTTTTATTATGGAAAAAGGCATAAAAAAAGAGCGACAGACGGGACTCGAACCCGCGACTTCCTCCTTGGCAAGGAGGTGCTCTACCAACTGAGCCACTGTCGCACAGCCGTCATTTCGTGACGACAAAAGTTATTATATAGAAAGGGCGATTCTTTGTCAATAAAAAAATAGAATTTTTTTCAAAAATCTTTCATATATTCTAGTAAATACCGAACGCCGGAGCAGTAACGTGAGTGCCAAGACGAAAATCGTAGTTCTTCATCTAAAAGAAGTGATCTATACCGCCATCTTTGCGGGATTGGGGGTGCTGCTGGTCATCCTGTTATGCTGGATGTTTCAGGAGCGGGATCCGGAGCCGGAAGTCGAGGAGACCCTCTATGTGCCGGGCGTGTATTCCGCGGGATTCCAAATGAACGACAGCACGATCGAAGTAGAAGTGATCGTGGACGCCAATCATATCAACGACATTTCTTTTGTCAACATGGAGGAATCCGTGGCGGTCATGTATCCCTTGATGGAACCGGCGATGGACTCGATCCGCGCGCAGATCTATGAGAACCAGTCGTTGGAAAATATCACCTATGAGCCGAGCAACCAGTACACGACGGAAGTGCTCGTTATGGCGATCGACGACGCCTTGGAACAGGCGAGGATCAAAAAGACCAGATAAGGTCCGCGGATCTTTGAGAAAGTTTACTGCTGAAGACCGCTCATATATTCGGAAAGGGCGGAAGCGTCGATCTCGTAATAGGTCGGGTTTGCCGCTTTCTTTTCCTGATATTTTGTGTTTACGGAGAAGCCGACCCAGACGCCGAGCACCACAAGGAGCGCTAAAGAAGCGCAGAGAATGGCGATATGCTCCGCCTTTTGGCGCTTGACGATCTTTTTGCGGTTCTGCTTTTGCTGTTTATGGTAATCTACTTTTTCCTGACTCATAACGTCTCCTTTTCTTTTCCCTGTTCTCTCCACTATACCCTATTTAACATGAAATGGCAAATGGTTTACATTGCAAATCTCAGGGAAATTAGGTACAATAAGATATCGGCGCAGAGCAGGAAAGGAGAGCAGGATGAGTCTGGCGGATCAGTTATTCGTATCCATGTGTAACGACATCATAGAAAACGGCGTGAGTACCGAGGGGGAGAAGGTGCGTCCGGTGTGGACCGATACCGGCGAGAGCGCCTATACGATCAAGCGCTTCGGCGTGGTCAACCGCTACGATCTTTCCAAGGAGTTTCCCGCGATCACGCTGCGGCGGACCGCGATCAAAAGCTGCACGGAGGAAATGCTCTGGATCTGGCAGCGCAAATCCAACAACATCCGCGATCTGAAAAGCAGCGTCTGGGACGAATGGGCGGATGAGAGCGGCTCCATCGGCAAGGCGTACGGCTATCAGATCGCAAAAAAATACGCCCATCATCGGGCAAAGGATGAGGATCTGGGACGCTATCCGAGCGCGGAGATCCGCGAGGCGGACGGCGCTTCCTATGTGTTTCTGGATCAGGTGGACGGCGTGCGCTACGATCTTGCAAACAACCCGTTTTCCCGCAGGATCATGGCGAACATCTATAATTTCGAGGATCTGCATGAAATGCACTTATATCCCTGCGCGTATTCCGTGACGTTCAACGTGACGACGTGCGCGGACGGCGGCCTCGTCTTAAACGCCGTTTTGAACCAGCGTTCGCAGGACGTCTTAGCGGCCAACAACTGGAACGTCTGCCAGTATGCCGTGCTGCTTTCAATGCTGGCGCGGGACTGCGGCATGGAGGCGGGCGAACTCGTCCATGTGATCACGGACGCGCATATCTACGACCGGCACATCCCGCTTGTCAAGGAACTGATCGCGCGCGAGCAGCATCCGGCGCCGAAGGTGACGCTGAATCCGCAGGTGCATGGTTTTTATGATTTTTCGCCGGAAGACGTGATCGTCGAGGACTATGTGACCGGCGAACAGATCAAAAACATCCCTATTGCGGTATGAGTTGAGGTGACGTCATGAATTTGATTGCAGCAGTCGATAAAAACTGGGGGATCGGCAGGGAGAACAAACTGCTGGTCAGCATCCCCGAAGATATGAGATTTTTCCGCGAAATGACGACGGGCCATGTCATTGTCATGGGCAGGAAGACGCTGGAGAGTTTTCCGGGAAAGCGCCCGCTGAAGGACCGCGTCAATATCGTGCTAAGCCGCGATCCCGCCTATACCGTCAAGGGGGCTGTCGTGGTACATAATAAGGAAGAACTGCAAAAGGAACTGGCGGTCTATGACCCGCGCGGCGTCTATGTGATCGGGGGCGAGAGCGTTTACCGGCTTCTTTTGGAGGACTGCGATACCGCGTATCTGACGCGGATCGACTATGCTTACGACGCCGACGCGCATTTTCCGGATCTGGACAGCGACCCGGACTGGGAGATGGCGGAGGAGAGCGAAGAACAGACCTATTTTGATCTGGAATACCGTTTTACGCGCTACGAACGCCGGAAGGGCTGAGCGCGGAACAAAGACGGAGGGAAGAACGAATGGATATCACGGGAAGGAAGTTATTTGTCAAAGCGTTACAGGAAGAAGGCGTGGATACGGTGTTCGCGTATCCGGGCGGCATGGTGACGGATCTGGTGGACGAGCTGTACCGGCAGGAGCAGATCCGTATGGTGCTGCCGCGGCACGAACAGGCGCTCGTGCACGAGGCGGAAGGCTATGCCAGAGCCACGGGCAAGCCGGGCGTCTGCCTTGTGACCAGCGGCCCGGGCGCGACGAATACGATCACGGGCATCGCCGACGCGCATTACGACAGCATTCCGCTCGTCGTCTTCACCGGACAGGTGCCGCAGCACCTGATCGGCAACGACGCTTTTCAGGAAGTGGACATTGTCGGCATGACGCGGAGCATTACGAAATACTGCGTGACCGTGCGCGACCGCAGGGAACTCGGGCGGATCATCAAGATGGCGTTTTACATCGCGCAGAGCGGCAAGCCGGGGCCTGTGCTGATCGATATTCCAAAGGACATTCAGCTGCAGGCGGGGCCGGCGAATTATCCGGAGCATGTGGAGATCCGCGGCTATAAACCGAACGAGACCGTCCACATCGGACAGCTCAAAAAAGCCTATAAGATGCTGCGGCAGGCGAAGCAGCCGCTGATCCTTGCGGGCGGCGGCGTCAATATCGCCGGAGCCGGAGACAAACTGACCGCATTCGCGGAAAAGATGAAGGTGCCGGTCGTTACGACGATCATGGGAAAAGGCGCGATCCCGACGGATCATCCGCTTTACATCGGCAACAGCGGAATGCACGGATGTTATGCGGCCAATAAAGCGGTCAGCGAGTGCGACGTCCTTTTTTCCATCGGCACGCGCTTTAACGACAGGATCACGGGCGATCTGAACGAGTTCGCGCCGAAGGCGAAGATCGTGCATCTGGATATCGACGCGGCTTCCATTTCCCGCAACGTCGTCGTGGACGTGCCGGTGGTGTCCGACGCCAATATCGCGCTGGAGCGGCTGGTGGAATACGCCGAGCCGAAGCATACGGAAAAGTGGCTGGAGAGGATCGCGGCGTGGAAGGAGCAAAATCCGCTTGCGATGCGCAGGGATAAAGGCATGTCGCCGCAGATGATCATGGAAGGGATCGACCGCGTCTTCCCGCAGGCCATCATCGTGACCGACGTGGGCCAGCATCAGATGTGGGCCACGCAGTATCTTTCCCTCCCGAAAGGCAGCAAACTCATCACATCCGGCGGCCTCGGCACGATGGGCTTCGGTTTTCCGGCCGCGCTGGGCGCGCAGATCGGCGACCGCAGCCGCGACGTGGTCTGTATCACGGGCGACGGCGGGATGCAGATGAATATGCAGGAGATGGCAACCGCCATTACGGAAGGCCTTCCGGTAGTTGTATGTATCCTCAACAACCAATATCTGGGCATGGTGCGCCAGATGCAGCAGTTATTTTACGGCAAACGCTACGGGATCACCTGCCTGCGGCGCAACAAGGACTGCCCGAACAACTGCAAAGGCCCGGGAAAGGACTGTCCGCCGTATGTGCCGGATTTTGTGAACTGGGCAAAGAGTTACGGGGCCGCGGCCGTGCGCGTGAGTGGGGAGTCGCAGATCGTGGAGGCGCTGGAAGCGGCGAAGGCCGAGAAAAGCCGCGCGACGGTGATCGAATTTATGATCGCTTCCGATGAACTGGTGTTGCCGATGGTCAAGGGCGGCAACCCGATGAGCGAGATGATCTTGAAGTAGGAGGGCGCAAGATGGAGATGAAAAACCGTTGGATCGCGTTATATGTGGAAAATCAGGTCGGCGTTCTGGCCAAGGTGTCCGGACTGTTTTCCGGCAAATCCTATAACCTCCAAAGCCTGACCGTTGGCACCACGGAGCACGAGGACGTCTCGCGCATGACCATCTGCGTCACGAGCGACGACGTCACGTTCGAGCAGATCAAGAAGCAGTTGAACTGCATGGTCGAAGTCATCAAGGTGATGGATCTGACGAACGTGCCGCTTCATATGAAAGAGATCCTGTTTGCGAAGGTCAGGAACGTCGATCAGGAGCAGAAGGAAGAAGTCTTTCGGATCGCGGAGGTCTTCGATCAGGGCGGCTACGTCAGGGTCACGGATATCGGGCCGGAGAGCGTGCTGCTGGAATGTATGCTGACGGAACGCCGGAACAACGAACTGATCGCGCTGCTTCGGAGCCGGTTTCGGCAGATCGAGGTCGTGCGCGGCGGCGCGGTCGCGGTGGAGGCGATCAGTACGACCTGCCGTTAAGATCTGCGGCCAAAGGGCCGATATATCTTAGAGACTGTTTTTTTAGAAAAACGAAAAGAAATACAGGAGAAAAACTTTGAAGGAACGACATGGCGGTAAGATCAAAAACATCATAGCGCTTCTTGGCGCGGCGCTTCTGCTGTTTTCGTCGACGGACAGCCGGGCGATCGATCTTTCGGAGATCCAGCGGCAGCAGGAAGAGACGCGCCAGCAGATCGACATGGCGGAGCAGCAGCGGAAAGAGGCCGAGGAGACCGTGAACGGATTGAAGGACGAGGCGCAGACGCTGGGCAGCGCCTACCGTTCTTACGCGGGCAAACTTTCCGGCGTCACCGCGCAGATCGAGGAGACGAGAAACGCCATGGCCAACACCGCGGAGGAGATGGAGCGCCTGTCGCGCGATCTGGAGCAGGCGCAGAAAGACGAAGAAAAGCAGCGCGAGGCCATGAAACTCCATATCCAGTATATGTACGAGAACCAGCCGGAGAAGTCGCTGCTGATGTACCTCTGCGACAGCGATTCGATGACCGGCTTTGTCAAGCGGATGGAATACGCCGACGCGATCATCCAGAGCGATACGCGCCTGATTGAAGCCTACGAGCAGCTGCAGGTCAGCATCGCCGAAAAATCCGACGAACTGCAGGCGAAGCGGGAGGAACTTTCCGGCTATCAGAAGACCCTCTCCGCCAAGCAGGACGAACTGGATGATTTGACCAACGAGGCAAGGCAGGAATACAACGCCAAAAACGGCGAAGTGTCGGCGGCGCAGATGTCGGTGGAAGAATACGAGGCGAAACTCGCGGAATTCCGGCAGAAGGAAAAGGCGCTCGAGCAGCAGTACGCCCTTGCGCAGATCGAACTGGCGAAGCAGCTGGCCGAGCAGGACAGCGGCGAACAGGATACGTCCGGCGCGCTGGCGGGCTATACGCAGGACGATCTGACGCTGATGGCCGCGATCATTCAGGCCGAGGCCGGAGGCGAGATCTACGAAGGCAAGCGCGCGGTCGGTTCGGTCATTATGAACCGGATCAAGGACACGCGTTTTCCGAACACCCTGCGCGGCGTGATCTATGAAAAGAACCAGTTCCAGCCGGTGCGGGACGGCCATCTGGATCTGATCCTGCAAAGAGGGCCGAACGAGGAATGTCTGCGGGCGGCGCGCGAGGTCCTGGAGGGCTACCGGTCGGGCAACTGGCTGTTCTTCATGACGCCGTATTGGGCAAATTACTACGGCGTTCCCGCTTACGACGTGATCGGGAACCACGCGTTCTTTTATGAATGGCCGAGAGGATAGGACAAAGGGCGCAGACCGCGCCCTTTTTTTACGGGAGAGGGCATGAGAGAGGAAATCATTCGGGAATTAGGCAGGATAACGGAAGAAGAGCGGGCGCTGCTGGAAGGCGGCGGCGGAATCGACAGGGGGTTGTACCAGATGGATCCGCCGCAGGCCGGAAACGACGTGATCGACGCGAAGCGCCTGCTTGAGGCGGGAAAACTCATCACGATCCGCAAGCACACGCGGTTTGTCCATTTTCCGGCGCATACCCACAATTATGTCGAACTCATCTATATGTGCCGGGGCAGGACGCATCATGTGATCAACGGCGGCGACGTTTTTCTCGAGGAGGGCGAACTGCTCCTTCTGAACCAGAACAGCGTGCAGGAGATTTATCCCGCGGGCGAAGACGATATCGCGGTCAATTTCATCATCCTGCCGGAGTTTTTCGACCGCGCGCTCGATATGATGAACGCCGAGGAGAACCCGCTGCGCACTTTTCTTCTGGACTGCATGACGGGAGCGAATAAAGAGGCGGACTATCTGCATTTTCAGGTGGCCGATGTGCTTCCGGTGCAAAATCTCGTGGAAAACCTGATCTGGACCCTGATGCATCCGACGCAGAACAAGCGGAGCATCCATCAGTTTACCATGGGGCTCCTGCTGCTCCAGCTGCTCAACTGCGCGGACAGTATCGCCGCGCCTTCCGGCGGCGGGGAACAGAAACTGACGCTTTTTGTCCTGCAATATGTCGAGGAGCATTACAGGACGGGGGAACTTTCGGAACTTGCGCGGCTTTTACACTATGATATGTACTGGCTTTCGCGGGAGATCAAGCGGCGTACCGGAGAGACCTATACGGATCTCGTGCAGGCAAAACGGCTGTCGCAGGCGTGCTATCTTCTGAAGTCCACGAAGCGGCCCGTTGCGGACATCGCGCTGATGGTCGGCTATGAGAACGTGAGTTATTTCCACCGCCTTTTCAAAAAGAAATACCATATGACGCCGCGGCAGTATCGGATCGGATAAATATTGTCTTGCGCGCCGGTCCGTTTTGTGGTATCATTTGCCATATGAAGAAAGGTTTTCTTTTTTTTGGCAAAGATTGTTAAAAACTTAACAAACAAAAGAAAGAAGACCCGTAGGTTTTGCGTAACAGCAAGCAGCAGTAAAGGAGAAAGAATATGGGAAAAAAAGTAGTTTTAGCGGGTGCGTGTCGTACAGCAATCGGCAAGATGGGGGGCGGCCTTTCCACGACGCCGGCGGCCGATCTCGGAGCGGTCGTGATCAAAGAGGCGCTGAACCGCGCGGGCGTAAAGCCTGAGCAGGTGGACGAAGTCATGATGGGCTGCGTCATTCAGGCGGCGCAGGGACAGAACGTTGCGCGTCAGGCGTCCATCAAGGCGGGGCTGCCGGTCGAGGTTCCGGCTTTCACGCTCAACGTGGTCTGCGGCTCCGGCCTCAAGTGCGTCAACGAAGCGGCGAACATGATCATTGCCGGTCAGGCGGACGTCGTAGTCGCAGGAGGTATGGAGAATATGTCCATGGCGCCATACGCTTTGACCAAGGCGCGTTTCGGATACCGCATGAACAACGCGACCGTAATCGATACGATGGTCAACGATGCGCTGACCGACGCGTTCAATCATTATCATATGATGATCACCGCAGAAAACGTATGCGACAAGTACGGCATCACGCGGGAAGAACTCGACGAGTTCTCCGCAAATTCCCAGCAGAAGACGGAAGCGGCCGTAGCCGCAGGACGTTTTGACGATGAGATCGTTCCGGTGCAGACCGGCGTGGACCGCAAGACGAAGGAGCCGATCATCTTTTCCAAGGACGAGGGGCCGCGGCCGGGCACGACGGTCGAGACGCTCGCCAAGTTAAAGTGCTGCTCCGGCAAGGAAGGCGGCCTTGTGACGGCGGGCAACGCTTCCGGTATCAACGACGGCGCGGCGGCCATCGTAGTCATGAGCGAGGAAAAGGCCAAGGAACTCGGCGTTACGCCGATGGCGACCTTTGTTGCGGGCGCTCTGGGCGGCTGCCCTCCGGAGATCATGGGTATCGGTCCGGTGCCGGCGACCAGAAAGGCGCTGAAACTGGCGGGACTGACGATCGACGACATGGATCTGATCGAGGCGAACGAGGCGTTTGCGGCGCAGTCGGTAGCGGTAGCGCGTGAATTAAACTTTGACATGAGCAAAGTAAACGTCAACGGCGGCGCGATCGCACTCGGACATCCGGTCGGCGCTTCCGGCTGCCGTATCCTTGTCACGCTGCTTCACGAGATGCAGCGGCGCGACGCAAAGAAGGGCCTTGCAACGCTGTGTATCGGCGGCGGCATGGGCTGCGCAACGATCGTGGAGCGAGGCTGATCCCGAATGGGCGGGCAGTTGTTTTGCATAACATAGGTAAAGGAGAATGAATATGAAAGTTGGAGTTATCGGTGCAGGAACAATGGGACAGGGCATCGCGAAAGCGTTTGCCCAGATCGACGGCTACGAGGTGGCGCTGTGCGATATCGAGCAGAAGTTTGCGGACGGAGGCAAGGAAAAGATCTCCAAGGGATACGCCAGACTCGTGGAAAAAGGCAAGATGACGCAGGAACAGGTCGACGGGATCCTTGCAAAGATCACGCCGGGACTGAAGGAAGACCTCTGTGCGGACTGCGATCTGATCGTGGAAGCGGCGTTTGAGGACATGAAGGTCAAGAAGACGACGTTTTCCGAACTGGATAAGATCGCGAAGCCGGAATGTATCTTCGCTTCCAACACTTCCAGCCTTTCCATTACGGAGATCGGCAACGGCCTGAGCCGTCCGATGATCGGTATGCACTTCTTCAATCCTGCCGACCGTATGAAACTGGTCGAGGTGATCGCCGGAGTGAACACGCCGGAAGAAACGGTGGCTTCCATCAAAAAGATCTCCGAGGAGATCGGCAAGACGCCGGTACAGGTCAACGAAGCGGCGGGCTTTGTAGTCAACCGCATCCTGATCCCGATGATCAACGAAGCCGCTTTCATCAAAATGGAAGGGGTATCGGACATCGCCGGTATCGACGCCGCAATGAAACTCGGCGCGAACCATCCGATGGGGCCGCTGGAACTCGGAGACTTTATCGGTCTTGATATCTGCCTTGCCATCATGGATGTGCTGTATCAGGAAACGGGAGACAGTAAATACCGCGCATGTCCGCTGCTGCGCAAGATGGTACGCGGCGGTAATCTCGGCGTTAAGAGCGGAAAGGGCTTCTATGTTTACAACCCTGACCGGACAAAGACGCCGGTGGACGCTTGCTGAGGGATAGAGTGAAATAGTAGAAATTGGAGGAAATACGGACTATGGATTTCGGTTTAGATAAAAAACATGAAATGGCAAGGACCCTGTTCAGGGAATTTGCGGAGACGGAAGTAAAGCCGCGCGCCCAGGAAGTGGACGAAACGGAGGAATTTCCGGCGGATACCGTCGCAAAGATGGCAAAAAGCGGATTTATGGGGATTCCGGTGCCGAAGGAGTACGGCGGACAGGGATGCGACCCGCTGACCTATGTGATGTGCGTAGAAGAATTGTCCAAGGTCTGCGCGACGACCGGCGTTATCGTTTCCGCGCACACCTCGCTGTGTATCGATCCGATCCTGACTTACGGAACGGAAGAACAGAAGCAGAAATACGTCCGGCCGCTGGCAGCCGGTGAGAAACTCGGCGCGTTCGCGCTGACCGAGCCGGGCGCAGGTACGGACGCGCAGGGCGCGCAGACCAAGGCGGTGCTTGACGGCGACGAGTGGGTGCTGAACGGCTCCAAGTGCTTCATTACCAACGGCAAGGTGGCGGACGTCTACATCGTGATCGCGATCACGAGCGTTACGGAAGACAAAAGAGGCCGCAAAAAGAAAAACTTCTCCGCCTTCATCGTGGAAAAAGGTGCGCCGGGCTTCAGCTTCGGCACCAAAGAAAAGAAGATGGGGATCCGCGGATCTTCTACATACGAACTGATCTTTGAAGACTGCCGCATCCCGAAGGACGCGCTGCTCGGGCCGGAAGGCAAGGGCTTCCCGGTAGCCATGCACACGCTGGACGGCGGCCGTATCGGTATCGCCGCACAGGCGCTCGGTATCGCCGAAGGCGCGCTGGATCGCGCGATCGCTTACACAAAAGAGAGAAAGCAGTTCGGCCGTTCCATCGCGCAGCAGCAGAACACGCAGTTCAAACTCGCCGATATGGCGACAAGGGTCGAAGCCGCGCAGATGCTGGTCTATAAAGCGGCCATGGCAAAGGAGACGCAGAAGGTCTATTCCGTAGAGGCCGCAAAAGCGAAACTGTTTGCGGCGGAGACGGCGATGGCTGTTACGACGGAAGTGGTGCAGTTGTTCGGCGGATACGGTTATATCCGTGAATATGACGTAGAGCGTATGATGAGAGACGCGAAGATCACAGAGATCTACGAGGGCACGTCCGAAGTACAGCGCATGGTCATTTCCGGAGCCTTATTAAAGTAATGTTGACATTCATAGTAAAAGATAAGGAGAATGGATAAATGAAAATCGTAGTATGTATCAAACAGGTTCCGGATACCAAGGGCGGCGTTAAGTTCAACCCGGACGGTACGCTGGATCGCGCGGCGATGCTGGCGATCATGAATCCGGACGATAAAGCGGGGCTGGAAGCGGCTCTGCGGATCAAAGACGAGATCGGAGCGGAAGTTACGGTGCTGACGATGGGCCTGCCGAAGGCGGACGACGTGCTGCGCGAAGCGCTTGCGATGGGCGCGGATCACGCCGTTTTAGTAACGGACCGCGTGCTCGGCGGCGCGGATACATGGGCGACGTCCACAACGATCGCCGGAGCGCTGCGCAATCTCGATTATGACCTGATCATCACGGGCCGTCAGGCCATCGACGGCGATACGGCGCAGGTCGGCCCGCAGATCGCCGAACATCTGGGAGTTCCGGTGATCTCCTATGCCGAGGACATCAAGGTAGAAGGCGACAGCGTGATCGTAAAACGCCAGTACGAAGACCGGTATCATGTGCTGAAGGCAAAGATGCCATGTCTGATCACGGCGCTTTCCGAATTAAACACCCCGAGATATATGACGCCGGGCGGCATCTTTGACGCCTATGAAAAAGAAGTGACGGTCTGGGGCAGAGCCGACTTAAAAGACGTCGACGATGCGGATCTGGGTCTGAAAGGTTCTCCGACCAAGATCGCAAAAGCTTCCGACAAGGTGCGCAAGGGCGCCGGTGAGAAGGTGACGCTGGATCCGACGGAAAGCGTCGCATATCTGATGGGCAAGTTAAAAGAGAAACATGTAATCTGATTTGGAAGGAAAAGTGGTGAAGAACATGGCATTAGAAGAATATAAAGGCGTATATATCTACGCGCAGCAGGTGGACAATGAGATCAGCCCGATCGCATTTGAACTGATCGGCAAGGCGAAGGATCTGGCGGCGGATCTGGATACCGACGTGACGGCCGTGCTGCTTGGTTCCAAAGTAGAAGATCTTGCCGCTCCTCTGGCCGAATACGGCGCCGACCGCGTGATCGTGGTCGACGATCCGGAATTGGAGACCTATCGGACGGAGCCTTACGCGCAGGCGCTTGCGGCGGTCATCAACGAATACAAGCCGGAGATCATGCTGGTGGGCGCGACCGCCATCGGCCGCGATCTTGGCCCGACGGTTTCCGCAAGAGTCAAGACCGGACTGACCGCCGACTGTACGCAGTTGGAGATCGGCGATTTCCCGCTTCAGCCGGTGGAAGGCAAGGAAAACGAGCAGAAGCATAAGCAGCTTTTGATGACGCGTCCGGCGTTCGGCGGCAACACGATCGCTACGATCGCCTGTCCGGATCATCGTCCGCAGATGGCGACGGTACGTCCGGGCGTTATGCAGAAAAGAGAGAGGGTCGCAGGCGCGAAGGCGGAAGTCGTCCGCTTCGATCCGGGCTTTACGAAAAACAACAAATATGTGGAGATTCAGGAGATCGTCAAGGCGGTCGGCTCCGTGGAAAACATCATGGACGCCAAGATCCTTGTCTCCGGCGGCCGCGGACTCGGCAGCGCAGAGAATTTTGCAATGCTGAAGGAACTCGCGGAGGTGCTCGGCGGTATGGTCAGCTGCTCCCGCGCCGTAGTCGAAAACGGCTGGCTGCCGCAGGATTATCAGGTCGGACAGACCGGAAAGACCGTGCGGCCGAACGTTTACTTTGCGATCGGTATCTCCGGTGCGATCCAGCATGTCGCCGGTATGGAGGAATCCGATCTGATCATCGCGATCAATAAAGATGCGGACGCGCCGATCTTCGAGGTGGCGGATTACGGCATTGTCGGCGATCTGAACAAGATCGTTCCGGCGCTGACCGAAAGCCTCAGGGCGGAGATGGCGGCAAAATAAATTCCGTTCTCGTATGTCTGGGAGAGCCGGCGTTTGCCGGCTCTCCTTTCTTGTGGTACAATAACGAGGAAAGCGCCGACGACGCTTGCGTCGGGCGGCGCTTGACGAGTACCGCCATCGAGACGGCAGTCGAGATGGTAAAATAACGAACCGTGAAGGAAGATAAAAAGGAGTGCGATAGAGAATGGACAAATGGGGCATAGATAAAACGGATACGGTCGCGCTGGATACACAGGACAACGCGCTGGTGCTGATCGATCAGACCAGACTGCCGGGCGAGATCCGCCGGATCCGGCTGACGAAGGTGCAGGAGATACGGGAGGCAATCTGCCGTCTTCAGGTGCGCGGCGCGCCCGCGATCGGCGTGGCGGCGGCGCTCGGTATGTATGTCGTTGCCAGCCGCTATGAGACAGGCGATCCTAAGGTTTTTCGCGAGAAGTTCCTTCAGGATAAGGAAACGCTCAATTCCGCACGGCCGACCGCGGTCAATCTTTCATGGGCGCTGACGCGGATGGAAGGCGTCTTGCAAAAGGAGCCGGAAAAAAGCGTAGAAGACCTGCTCCAAGCGCTGAAACATGAGGCGCTGCGGATCCGCGACGAGGATATCGAAGTCTGCCGCAGGATCGGGGAGAATGGTTTAACCTTGCTTCAACCAAATGACGGAATCCTGACGCACTGCAACGCGGGGCGGCTCGCGACCGTGCGTTTCGGCACGGCGACCGCGCCGATCTATCTCGGGCAGGAGAAGGGCTATAACTTCCGCGTCTTCTGCGACGAGACAAGGCCGCTGTTGCAAGGCGCGCGGCTGACGGCGTTTGAATTGCAGGAGGCGGGCGTGGATACGACGCTCATCTGCGACAATATGTCCGGCCATGTCATGCAGCAGGGCTGGATCAACGCCGTGCTGGTGGGCGCGGACCGCGTGGCGATGAACGGCGATACCGCCAACAAGATCGGGACTTCCGTCGTGGCGGCGGTGGCGGCGCGCTTTGGCGTACCGTTCTATGTCTGCGCGCCGACGTCGACGATCGATCCGGCGACGGCAAAGGGGAGCGATATCCGGATCGAAGAACGCGGGGCGGAGGAAGTCACGGAACTGTGGTACGAAACGCGGATGGCGCCGGAAGGTGTCAAAGTCTTCAATCCGGCCTTCGACGTGACGGATCACAGCCTGATCGCCGGAATCGTGACGGAACACGGGATCGCCCGCCCGCCGTATGAAATTTCACTCAAAGAGATCCTTGCCCGCGGACAGGCGGACGGACAATAAAATAAAACGAACGGGAAAGAGAGGAAATACGATGGCAGAAGAAAAAAAGACTTCGTTTCAGGAGGAGGCAAATCCAAATTCGCACATTGCGCATGTGATCGGCATAGTCAGCGGAAAGGGCGGCGTGGGAAAATCCTTCGTCACGGCCGGTCTCGCTTCGATGATGCGCAAGGCGGGAAAACGGGTCGGGATCTTAGATGCGGACATCACGGGCCCGTCCATTCCAAAGATGTACGGCGTACACGGCCCGGCGGTGGGCGACGAGCAGGGGACGTTTCCGGTGGAAGCCAAAGACGGCACCAAGATCATGTCGATCAATCTGCTGCTTGAAGACGAGGAAGCGCCCGTGATTTGGCGCGGCCCGGTCATTGCCGGCGCGGTCAAGCAGTTCTGGACGGATGTGCAGTGGGGAGAACTCGACTATCTTTTCGTCGATATGCCGCCGGGAACCGGCGATGTGCCGCTGACGGTCTTCCAGTCGCTGCCGGTGGACGGTATCGTGATCGTCACTTCGCCGCAGGAGATCGTGCGCCTGATCGTCAAGAAGGCCTACCGCATGGCGGAGATGATGGGCATTCCGGTACTCGGCGTCGTGGAGAATTACAGTTATGTCAAGTGTCCGGACTGCGGCAGCGAGATCCGCATTTACGGAGACAGCCATATTGAGGAAGTGGCGGGAGACTGGAACATCAGCCTGCTCGGCAGGATCCCGATGGACCGCAGATTTGCCGAGGCGGCGGACAACGGCGAGATCTTCCTGCTGGAGCACGATCATCTGCAGAAGGCGCAGGAAGTGTTTGCGCGGACGTTTGCGGACGGCGATGGGCAGGAGTAACGCGGCAGGAAACGATGAGCGGGTACAGCAGTGCATAGAAGGAAAGCGGATAGTAATGACACAAGAAGAACGGAGGATATGGCTGATAGAACAACTACTGGCGGAGCGATCGGATGCGTCTGAGGTCAGGATACCGGCAGATGAAAAGGGGCAGAAAGATCTGTTGAGAGGTCTTATGAATATTCGTATGCCCAAGCCCGTCAGCGATGAATTTTTGAAGATTCAGGATGAATACCTGACTTTGGAAAATCAGGCTGCGGGCATCGTAAGGATAGAAGATCTGTCGCCGGTCGGAGTTGATGAAAGAATCTACCTATGGCAGGGCGATATGTCCAGACTTGCGGTGGACGCCGTGGTCAATCCGGCCAACTCCGGTTTCACCGGATGCTATCAGTGGCTTCATTCGTGTCTGGATAACATCTTGGGTTCAAAGGCCGGTGTCGAACTCAGGCTTTTCTGCAATGATATCATCAGAAAACAAGGCTATCCGGAACCGACGGGAGGGGCAAAGATTACGCCGGCATTCAACCTTCCCGCGAAGCATATCATCCACACCGTCGGCCCTATCGTGCAGCACAGGCTGACAAAGCAGAATGAAGATGATCTGGCGTCATGCTATTGGTCTATCCTTAAACTGGCTGAGGAAAATGGATTATCGAGCGTTGCGTTTTGCTGTATATCCACGGGAGTATTTATGTTCCCGAATGAACGGGCGGCGGAAATTGCCGTCAAGACGGTTAAGGATCATCTGGATGAAACGGGAAGCGGAATGAAGATCATTTTCAATGTGTTTAAGGATATGGACTATCTGTTTTATAAAAACCTTTTGGAATAGAGTTAAAACGCAACGTAGGAGCCAAATGGCTCCTACTTTTTTTCCGGTTCCGGATAGTCCGTGCCGAACGTTTCGACCGTTACCGTTTTCATTTTCTGTTCCTGCATTGGGCGGTCCGACCAGTCGGTCTCGGTCTCCGCGATCCGGTTGACGACGTCCATGCCCTCCGTCACCATGCCGAAGGCCGCGTATTCGCCGTCAAGATGCGGAGAAGTCTCGTGCATGATGAAGAACTGGCTTCCCGCGGAGTCCGGATCCATGGTCCGCGCCATTGACAGTACGCCGGGCGTGTGCTTTAAGTCGTTTTGGAATCCGTTGTGGGTAAATTCTCCGGCGATGGAATACCCCGGGCCGCCGGTGCCTGTGCCGGTCGGATCGCCGCCCTGAAGCATGAAGCCTTTGATCACGCGGTGAAAGATGATGCCGTCATAATAGCCTTTGCGGATCAGTGAGATAAAGTTGTTGACGGTGTTCGGCGCAACGTCGGGATAGAGTTCTGCGCGGATCACGCCGCCGTCTTCCATTTCGATCGTAACGATGGGATTTTGAGCCATAATCGTACCTGACCTTTCTGTTGTGTTTTGCGGTTGCAGTGATTATTATAGGGTATCTTCTTTGGAGAGTAAAGGGCGAAATGCGCAAAAGTGTATGAAATTTTCTGAAAAAGATAACATTTATTTTACCCCTTGATTTTTTTTGAAAAGGCTGATAGGATAGTTTTCACATCTCGCAGTCAGAGGTGGGATGTTCTTTTTTCTTTACGGCGGTTTCGCCGATTTTCCCAATGCAGAGTTTCGTTTTATCTGTCTGCTTTTCTGCGGAACAGGAGGAAATTATGCAGGATATTATTAAAGAATACGGACCGGCTGTGATCACGGTGATCGCCGTGGGAGCCATGATCCTTTTAGTGCGCGCGTTGATCGGAAGCGGAGCGGACAGCATCATCGGACAGGCGTTCCAGACGCTTTTGACGCAGATGTTGAACATCTCCGCGGCATAGGAGGGCGCATGAGTAAGACGATACCGGCGGAGGAGGAGAAGGATTTTTTCGGGCCGCTGTTCGCCTTCGTCCGCGACGAAAGGATCACGGACGTGGATTACAACGGCAGGGAAGTCTGGATCACGGATTGCGAGAACGAGCGGCGCATGTGCAAGGGGCTGACGCTTGGCGACGCTTTTGTGGAACAGTTTACCCAGCGCGTCGCAAATCTGGTGAGCAAATCTTTCCACAAACAGTCGCCGGTGCTGGAGGCGGAGACGGACCGGCTGCGCATTACCATTGTGCACGAGTCTGCGGCGATGACCGGACGGTGTATCTGTATCCGCAAATCGCCGCCGTATGTGCGGCTGACGTATGAGAGGATCCTTGCGACGGATTATTGCAGCAGCAGGGTGTTGGAACTTCTGCTCCGCTGCGTGGAGGAAAAGAAAAACATCGTCGTCATCGGCGAACCGGGCGCGGGCAAGACGGAACTCTGCAAGTTCCTGTCAGGCTATATCCCAAAAGACGAACGGGTCATTACGATCGAGGATACGCCGGAGTGGCATTACAGCCGCCTGCATCCGGAACACGACTGTATCGAACTGCGGATCAGTCCGCAGATGGATTACACCGATGCGATCAAGACCTGTCTGCGTCTGAATCCAAAATGGCTGATGCTGTCGGAGGCGCGCTCGGCGGAAGTGGTGCATCTCTTGGAATCGTTCAGCACGGGCGTGCGCGGCATGACGACGCTGCATGCGTCGGACGTCCGCAACATTCCCGACCGTATGCTCAATATGGCGGGCACGTCCAGAGAAGCCGCGCGTCTGGAAAACGACATATACACGTTTGTGGACGTAGGCGTCCTCGTGCGGCGGGCAGGACGCAGAAAGGGCAGGAACGACGGACAGATCCGCCGGTTCATCGATCAGGTATGTTTTTTTACCCGCGAGAACGGAAAGAACCGGATCAAAATGGCCGTCGAAGACGGCCGGCTGCTGCCGGAGGGATCAACGGAAGCGGCAAAGGAAAGAGAGCAAAGGGGGACGTATTATGAAGTACCGTCGTTTGATGGATGAATTAAAACAGTACGGATATGATCTTTCCGTCAGAAAAAATTTACTGTGGTATCTTTTGGTTTTGGCAGGGACGTTCCTGCTGGGGGCGGCGTTTTGCCTGCCGGGCGGCTATCTTCTGGCGCTCGGAATATGGACGGCGGCATGGATACCGTATTTTATCAGAAACGCCTGCCGCCACCGTTTTGAACAGCAGCGTTTTCTGGACGCCAATATCTATATGGAACAGTTTTTGTATTCCTTCCGAAAATCGGGAAAGATCCTCGCAACGCTTGAGGATGTGCAAAAACTCTTTCCTGCGGGCCGGATGTGCGATCTGCTGGAGCAGGCTGTTTCGCATATGACGCACACTTACGACGAAGAAGACGTGGCCAGACATGCGCTGGACATCGTGGAAAAGGAGTACGGTACGGCGCAGATGGCGATCATGCACCGCTTCGCGCTTCAGGTGGAACACAACGGCGGCGAGTACGAAAACGCGCTGCTGTTGATGCAGGACGCGCGGCGGATGTGGGCCGACAGGGTGATGCTTCTGGCGAAGGAAAAGAGCCGCAGGCGTTTTCAGATCGTCGTCTCGATCGCGACGTCCCTGCTGCTGTGCTATCTGCTCATGGGCGTGGCGCGCAGCGTGGAGGTCGACATCGCCGCTTTCCCGCTGACGCAGGTGACGACGTTCGCCGTCCTGCTCGCGGATCTTCTGATCTTTTATCGGGCGGACGCAAAACTGACCGGAAGTTATACGAACGAAGGCGTCGATCAGGAGGCGCTGCTCAATGATTACCGGCGGTTTGCCGCAGGCAGAGGCGGACGGGAAGGGCTGCGCCTGCGGCTGGCGAAGCGCCGCCTCCTGCGGGGCGTGCAGGAAGTGTTTCCGCAATGGCTGATGGAAGTGTCCCTGCTGTTGCAGACCGAAAACGTGCAGGTGGCGCTGCAAAAATCATACGCAGACGCGCCGCTGCTGCTCAAGCCGGAACTGAAACGTATGCTGGAGCAGCTGAACCGCCGCCCGACGGAGATGGAACCCTATCTTTCCTTTTTTGACGGGCTGGCGCTGCCGGAGATCCGCTCTTCCATGAAAATGCTCTATTCCCTTTCGGAAGGAACGGGCGGAAGCGCGGGCAGCCAGATCATGGACATCATCCGGCGCAATCAGGTCATGCTCGATCAGGCGGAACGCCTGAAAAACGAGGACGTATTGGCGGGGATGTACGCGCTGTTTCTGGCGCCGCAGCTGACCGGCGGCGCAAAAATGCTGGCGGACATGCTGATGATCTTTCTGTCGCTGCTTTCGTCCGGTCTGGTGATGGCGGGGTAAAGGAAAGGAGGGTGCAATGTCAAATATACCGAAGTTTTATTTGTCCCTGTTCATGATAACGGCGTTTCTTCTGACGGGTATGATGGTCGTTTCCGCCGTGATCCGCTGCACGAAAGCGGAACGGTATGCGGCGCACTGGGCGGTCCTTGTCAGCGAGAGCGCGTACAGCGCGGACATTCTGGAGCAGGCGCGGGAGGATGCGGAGGAGAACGGCTACCGTCTGACCTGCGAGCCGTGGGATTCCAACGGCGACGGCGCGACAGACATGGTCGCCATGACCTATGCCTATACCTACGCCCTGCCGCTGCTCGGGGATCAGGAATATCAACGTTATGCAAAAGTATTAGCGAGGTGAGGATATGGAACAGATCATGGAACAATACGGCGGCGCGCTGTTTGAACTTCTGATCGGCGGGGCGTTCGTCGGCGTCGTTGTCGGCGTGCTGTCGCTGGTATGCGGCGGCTTTTGACGCGGCGGAGGGAAGGAGGAGACATGAAGGAACTGATCGAGCATTATGGAGAGATCGTGCTGGAGGCGGCGGGCTTTTCGCTCGTCGCGCTGATCCTGCTGGCAGTCTGTAAAACGGGACTGCCGGCGGAACTGATCGGCGGCGTGATCAACGGCATGATCTGAAACACTAAAAGAAAGGAGAAGGGCAAAAAAGGCCCATACGGATATGAAAGAGATCATTTCTCAATATGCAAAGACGGGATTGGCGCTGCTGCTGCTTGCCGCACTCCTCGCGCTGCTCGTTTTCGGGCCCGTCCGCGGTCAGATCGCACAGATCGCGCGGCAGGAGGAAAGCAATGCGGAGACGGCGTGGGAAGAAGCGGCGCGCGAAGGACGCGCGCAGACGCGCCCGAAGATCCGCCTCGGCGATACGCCGGTCTACGCGGGGAAGATCCTGCGTCTGGCGGAGATCTTTTCGACGGAAGGAGAAGGGGCGGAGTCGGGTTTTTATGTGACGGACGTCACGGATCAGAACAACGAAAAAGTGCTGCAGGACTTTACGGATCTTGCGCCGGAACGCGATCCTGAAAGCCTTGACTGGGAGGACGGACGGCTGGTCGGATACGACGGCGGCAATCAGACCGTGGTCTTTCGGCAGGGCGGGATTTACAGGATCACGGTCCGCACCGGAGGAAGCGCCTACGGAAAGGCGACATTTGAGTTGATGGCGGGAGGTGGCGCATGAAGAATATCATCAGCGGCACGGTCTTTACCGCGGTCCTCCTTGCGTTCCTTGCGCTGCTCCTGACCCTTCTGGGGCGGCACGCGCGGCAGACCGAGACGGAAGAAGCGCTGAAACTTGCCGTGGAGCAGTCGCTTGCCAACGCGATGGATACGCGCTCTTATACGATCGACACAAAGGAAGACCTGATCGCGGATTTTCAGGAAAACCTGCTTTACCAGATGGAGGGCGACGGCGATATCGAGATCCAGATCGAAGGCGCGGATCCCGAGAAAGGGCTGCTTTCCGTAACGGTGACGGAAGAATTCCGCCAGTTCTTGGGCGGCACGGGAAAGGCGAGGTATGCGGCGACGCTTGTCATGGAAAAAGCGGGCGCGTCGCGCTATGTGACCGTGACGTATCTGGATGAGGCGTCGCGCCTGTTGCGCCGTTACCGACTTCCGCAGGGCGCGTCGCTGCCGGTGCCGGAGGGAAACTGGGAAAAGGTGAGGACGGACGAAAACGGAAACGTCATAAAGGATCAGGACGGCTTTGCCGTGGCCGAAAAGACGGACGGCGCGGCGGCGGAAACGCCGAAAGAGACCGCGGAAGAAAACGCGGCGTACCGGCGTCTCCCATAGAAAGGAGGAAAAATGTTACACGCAAAAAAACAGGCGGTAATATTTACGGCGGCCTGCCTGCTGGCGGCGCTTGCCCCGCAGGCGGCTGCTGCGGCGGAAGCGCGGCTGCCGCTGGCCTTGGAAGGATGGAGTGTTCGGGAAGGCGCGGCCGAGCCGGACTATACGGGCGGCGATACGCTGACGCTTGCGGGCAACGCGCGGCTGTACGCCGTTTACGATCTTTCGTCGCTGGATCTGTGTTACCGCGGGAACGGCGCGACCGCTTGCAGCAGGGAAGATGCGATAAAAGACGCATCGGGCTATTATTTTTTACAGAAGGAGATCGGGAATCTGACGCCGGAGCACCGCTGGTCGCCGAGCGTCACCGAAGCCAACCCGTTTGTGCGGCGCGAGTATGACGCTGCGGCAGACCGCATGAGGGAGTATTCCTTCGTCGGCTGGTCGCTGCAAAAGGACAGTACCTATCTGCAAAAGGATCAAGTGATCCGCGCGGGAAGCCGTAATTTTTTGGACGGCAGCGGAATCGACTGGGTCAAACTGATCGCGTCCTCCCTGCGAAACGGGACTTATACGCCCGGCAGCGGCGCGCAGGATCTCTACGCCGTCTGGGACGCATATCCGGAAGCGCAGATCAGGGATACCGTGGTCAACAGCGGTGAGATCGATTCGCTCTCCCGCGAGACGCTTCTGAAGGCCGTCGTGCGGGCATGGGACGCCGAGGACAAAGAAAATGTCACGGTGAGTATCAGCGACGACGAGATCGCGGCGCTGAAAAAAGGACTGCATGACCTTTCGGGCAATCCCGCCGCGTCTCTTTCCGTATTTTACGAAGTCAGGGACGGATTCGGAAACGTGGCGAGGATCGCGGCGGACGTATGGGTCAACCGCGAAACGCCGGATGAACGGACGGGAGAGGATGGTACAATGGGCCGCGCCAAAGACGGATATCTGCGCTACGTCAGTCCCATCTCCTATCAAAAGAGCGAAGAAGACGGCGGCCTCGGCGAGACGTCGCTGTGGCGGACGAAGGAGGAGTATGTCAGGGTGCTGCAGGACGCTTTTGCGGGAATCGGCACCTATGAGAGCCGCGGCGTCGCGTCGTACAACGACAGCGCGCAGGGCGTCTGGCGGTTTTCCCATGAGGACGTGCTGGAGGCGCAGGCGTTCCTTAACGACTACGGGATCGGCAGGTCGAAGCGGACAATGGGCGGCGCGGATCCGCTGGCGCTCTGGAAAAAGCGCTTCCCGCCCGACGGATCGTAAGCCTGTGTATTGCAAAACCCAAGGAGAATCTGTATAATACTCATAGTTATGAGGAAAAGCAGATTTTCCCGGGGGTTGCAAAGGAAAGGAAGCATTATGGAATATGAGATCAAAGATCTGCGGCTTGCGGAGTCAGGCGCGCATAAGATCGACTGGGTAAAGAAAAATTGTCCGCTCCTGCGTTCTCTGGAGGAGGACTTTCGCAGAGAGCAGCCGTTTGCCGGCGTCCGTATCGCGCTGTCGATCCATCTGGAAGCGAAGACCGCGTACCTGTGCAAGGTTCTGGCCGCGGGCGGCGCTAAGATGTATATCACGGGTTCCAACCCGCTTTCCACGCAGGACGACGTTGCGGCTGCGCTGGTGGCGGACGGCTTGAGCGTATTCGCGTGGTACCAGTCCACGGAAGAAGAATACGAACGCCACATTACCCGCGTGCTCGAGCATGACTGCAACATCATCATCG
This sequence comes from uncultured Lachnospiraceae bacterium, assembly GCA_947589155.1. GTDB lineage: Bacteria > Bacillota > Clostridia > Lachnospirales > Lachnospiraceae > Pararoseburia. The sequence goes on from CANQBH010000010.1 coordinate 26,995, forward strand.
ACGACGGCGGCGATCTTGTGCATATGCTGCACACCAAGATGCCGGAAAGGATCGCGCATGTGATCGGCGGCTGTGAGGAGACGACGACGGGGATCATCCGCCTGATGGCGATGGCGGAGCAGAATGAACTGCGGTTCCCGATGGTTATGGTCAACAACGCGGACTGCAAGCACCTGTTTGACAACCGCTACGGCACGGGCCAGTCGGTCTGGGACGGCATCAATCGCACGACCAATCTGATCGTCGCCGGAAAATACGTTGTCGTCGCCGGATACGGCTGGTGCGGCAAAGGCGTCGCCATGCGCGCCAAAGGTCTGGGCGCAAAGGTCATCGTTACGGAAGTCGATCCGATCAAAGCGATTGAGGCGGTCATGGACGGGTTTACCGTTATGCCGATGAAGGAAGCGGCGGCGCTCGGCGATTTCTTTGTGACGGTAACGGGCTGCGCCGGCGTCATAAGTGAAGAAGATTTTCTGGAGATGAAGAACGGCGCGATCCTCTGCAACGCGGGACATTTTGACGTTGAGATCGATATGAAACGGCTGCGCGAGATGGCGCTCTCCGTGATCGAACAGCGGCAGAACATCATCGGATACGAAGTAAAGAAGGGCACGTTTTTGTATGTGCTGGGCGAAGGTCGTCTGGTCAATCTGGCATGCGGAGACGGACATCCGGCGGAGATCATGGACATGAGTTTTGCGATTCAGGCGTTGAGCGCAAAATATCTTGTCGAGCACGGCAGCGACCTCAAAGAAAAACTGATCGCGGTCCCGCGCGAGGTGGATCTGGAGGTCGCGAACCGCAAACTGAACTTCCTCGGGATTTCCATTGACAAACTGACGCCGGAGCAGGAAGCGTATCTGCACTCGTCGGGCGTGTAAGCGGAGGTGATGTTTTTCTTGGACAGTGAGACGATCGTTCAGATCATTTTCTTAGTCATACTGCTGTTGTTGTCGGCCTTTTTCTCCTCGGCGGAGACGGCGCTGACGACTGTAAATAAAGTAAAGATCCGTTCGCTGGCGGACGAAGGGAATGCGAGGGCGGAACTGGTTTTGAAGGTCACGGAAGAATCCAATAAGATGCTGTCCGCGATCCTGATCGGAAACAATGTGGTAAACCTTTCGGCGTCTTCTCTGGCAACGGCGCTGGCGATCCGGCTGCTCGGCAACGCGGGCGCGGGGATCGCGACCGGTATCCTGACGTTTTTGATCCTGATCTTCGGAGAGATCTCTCCAAAGACGATGGCGACGCTGCACGCGACGCGGATCTCGCTGCGCTACGCACGGATCATCTGGTTCCTCATGGTCGTGCTGACGCCGCTGATCTATGTGATCAACCGCCTCTCCATGGGCTTTTTGCGCCTTCTGCGCGTGGATCCCAACCAGAACGAGGGAGCGATCACGGAAGAAGAACTCAAGATCCTTGTGGACGAAAGCCACGAGAGCGGCGCGATCGAAGTAGAAGAAAAGGAGTATATCCATAACGTCTTTGATTTTACGGATGCGACGGCGAAAGAGATCATGATCCCGCGGATCGACATGACGATGGTGGACGTGAACTGGTCGTATGACAAACTGGTGGAGATCTTCCGCGAGGACATGTTCACGCGGCTTCCCGTCTATGAAGACGAAACGGACAATATCATCGGCCTTATCAATATGAAGGACATGATCCTTGCCGACCGGCAGGAGGATTTTTCCATCCGCCGCTATCTGCGCAAGGTCTATTTTACCTACGAGCAGAAAAACACCGCGGAACTGTTTGAAGAAATGCGAAAAGAGCGGCTGAGTCTGGCAATCGTGCTGGACGAATACGGCGCCGTCGCAGGTCTTGTCACGCTCGAAGATCTGCTGGAAGAACTGGTCGGCGAGATACGCGACGAATTTGACGGCAACGAGGAGGACGATCTGGTGCAGATCAACGACAGGGAATATCAGGTCCTTGGTTCGATGAATCTCGAAGATCTGTGCGATGAACTTTCCCTTGGTTTTGAATCGGACGACTACGATACGATCGGCGGCTACCTGACCGGACTGTTTGACCATTTCCCCGCCAAAGGAGAAATGTATGTCACGAGCGAAGGCATTATCCTGCGCGTGGACGAGGTCGACAAGAAGCGGATCACAAAGGTGCACCTGAAACTGCCGCAGGCGGGAGCCGAGGAGGAACAGGAGTAAATCTCAGGAAAAGAGCGAAAACCTGCGTTTTCGTTCTTTTTTTTCATTTTGTTGTAGAATTTTGTCGAGAACATGCGACTTATTTCAGTTTTTAAGAGATTTATGGAAAAATATCATGTATAATCTGTCATGCAGAGAATTTTTTTGACGGAAAAGAAAGAAGAGATACAGATGGAGAAGGGATAGCATGGAAGAAATACGACATTCATATTATGAAGACAGGGTATACTACACGCAGGAGGACAACGGAGAACTGGGCGCGTTCCTGCGCAAAAGCGCGGAAGGCGTGCTGAGCGCCAGCGGCGCTGTCGGCGTGATCGGAGGTTCTTACGACAGGGAACTCCATGTGGACTATATCAGCCAGTTCGCTCTTGACGTCATGGACGATACCTATGAAAATTTCGGGCGCAGGGCGCAGGGCGGACTGGCCGACGTCCTCTATCCGGAGGACCGCTCCGTCTTCGAGGCGCACGCCGGCGAGGACGGAAGCGCAGGAGAACGCGAGTACCGCCTTTTGAATCGGGAAGGGGAGCCGGTCTGGTGCAGGGAAGTCCGTCAGGATTACGAATGGGAAGGACAGAAAAAATGGCTGATCGCCATCCGTCCGGTGGACGATCTGTTCCAGACGGCCAGCCTCAATCAGCAGATGTTAATGTCGCTGACCCATATCTACCGCGAGATCTATACGGTCAATTTCCAGAGCGGCACATACAGGATGCTCCATCCTTTTCAGGAAAAGCCGATGACCGGAAAATATACGAGCGGCTTCTTTGACGACTGGCAGAACGACGTGATCCATCCTGAGGATCTTGAGCAGATCCGGAACTTCCTCGAACCCGAGAACGTGCAGAAGGCGCTGATGGAACGGGACGCCGTGGAGCAGCGGTACCGCAAGTACGTCGGGGGCGGCGCGTATGAATGGCGTCTGGCGTGTTTTACGGTCGGCCAGCGCGTCGGCGGCGAAGTGGTAAACGCGACGCTCGCGATCCGCAGTATTCAGGACATGGTGCTTGCGGAGGAGAACAGCAAGAGTTTCCTGCTTGAAGCGATGGAGGACGCGAAAGCCGCGAACGAGGCGAAGAACATCTTCCTGTCGCGGATGTCCCACGACCTGCGCACGCCGATCAACGGGATCCTCGGCATGACGGAACTCGCGCAGGTGGATCTGGACGATCGGGTGCGGGTGCAGGAGTGTCTGGAAAAGGTGCAGATCTCCGGCAATTATCTTCTGATGCTCGTAAACGAACTGCTGGATTTCAGCAAACTCGAATCGTCACAGATGGCGATGGAGGAGCATCCGTTCGATCTGCTCGATTCGATCGGCGACTGTCTGGAAATGGTGCGGGCGCAGCGCGAGCAGAAAGAGCAGATCTTACATATTAAAGGCTTCCATGTGGAGCATACCAAGGTGCTTGGCGACAATCTGCGGCTGCAGCAGCTGGTCACGAACATCGTGGGGAACTGCGTGAAATATACGCCGCGGCGCGGAACGATCCAGATCGAACTGCGGGAGAAGGAGAACAGCCAGCCGGGGCTCGGACGCTACTGTATCACGGTGCAGGACAACGGGATCGGCATGTCCGAGGATTTCCTTCAGCACATTTTTGAACCGTTCACGCGGGTGGAAGACGAGAGGACGAGCAAGACGAGCGGCACGGGCCTCGGCATGGCGATCGCCTACCACATCGCCCACAAGATGGGCGGCAATATACGGGTGTATAGCAAAGAGGACGAGGGCAGCACGTTTGTGATCGACTTCTACCTCAAATTGCAGGATCTGCAGAACGAAGCCGGAAAAGCCGTGTTCAAACCGTCGGGCGAGGAGCAGTCCTGCAATTATGCGGACTACCGCGTGCTTCTGGTAGAGGATAACGATATCAACCGCGAACTGGCGGTCAACGTCCTGCGTCTGACCGGCGTCGAGGTCGACGCCGCGATCGACGGCAAAGAGGCGGTCGATAAATTCATGGATTCGCCGGAGCGCCATTACGATATGATCTTTATGGATATCCAGATGCCGGTGATGGACGGCTACGAAGCCACCCGCCGTATCCGCTCCTCCGGCCGGGAGGACAGCGACCTTCCGATCGTCGCGCTGACGGCCAACGCGTTCGCGGACGATGTGGTGGCGTCCATGGAGGCGGGCATGAACGAACATATCGCCAAACCGCTGAAGATCAAGATGCTCCATCAGACGATGGGCAAGTGGTTGATGCAAAAACCAACTAGGAAAAATGCCGGGCGATGAACGCCTCGGGATCCGTTTCGGGGCAGTGCAGCCTGAGGGAGACCGTCAGGGCTTCCCGGCTGAGAGCGGGATCGGCAAGCACGGCGGCGTCTTCTTTTGCCGCGCAGCCGCGGGCGGTGCGGATCAGCGCGCGGTTCAGCTTTTCCATATAACGCATTAACTGTTCGCCGTAAAGATCCAGCGGGAAGGAGAGCCTGCCGTTTTGTTCCCACTCATGCTCCGCGATCGAGAGCGCCTGCAGGCAGAGGTGGAGATAGCCGTGGATATCCGAGGCTTCCATCAGGATATCGGGACGCTGTTCGTGGAGCGCAAGGAAGCCGCGCTTGGCGTCGTCGATCAGGCCGCGGACGTCCGCGCTGTTTTCGGCGCGGCCGATTTCATAGAGTTTTTCCCAGAGACGGGCGGTCGCGCTTCCCGTCTCTTTTTTTTCGCCGACGAGGCCGACTTTACACTCCAAGACCCGCAGGCCGCGGTATTCGCACCAGACCATCAGGAGAAATTCCGAAAGGAACCCATAAAGCCGCTTGTGGTAGTCGTCGTAGGAATCAAGATCCAGCAGCGGATCCATATAGGAAAAGATCGGAAAGAGGAAGGCGCAGTATTCCCCGAACAAAGGCCGCGGGCAGATCATCAGGTTGCCAAACGTCGTGAGGCGTTCCTGAAGCCGCTGCGCGAACAGCGGATAAAACGCCGGATACAGCGCGGATACCGCTTCGCAGGCCGCGTCGAGATCTTTCTTGCTGTGATTTTCCACAAAGCCGTAGGCATAGGGAAATTCCAACCGCAGTTTTTTTGAGGTCAGGATGTCGTACTCCGAAAAAAGAGCCGAGAGTTTTTCTTTGGTAAACAGCCGTTCTTCTTCGTCGATCAGATAGCGGCGGTAATGGCAGACGCCGATCAGATCCGCCTGCGTCTCGTTCTTCCAGACCCAGTAGACGCCGCTGAGTTCGCCGTAGTAGGGGTTTAGGCGAGAGATATTGTCGCCGGTGTCGTCGCCCGCATAGCCCAGCGGCGCGTGGATGGCGCGGCCGACCTGCAGCGGGACATAGATCGGATCCGCCGGAGGCGTAAACCGTTTATGCGTCATCGTATAGATCTTAACGTCCATAGCATCTCCTTTCTGCTCTAAGGAGTATATCGGAAAGATCGGCCTGTGGTATAATAGAGAAAAATGACGGGAGGAGTTTCTATGAAACGGGGAAACAGGAAAGTCGAACAGGTGCGGGCGGACGGAAGTATCGTCGAAGACTACGATACCAGCCTCTCGCAAAGCGAGATCGCGCAGGTCTTGGAAAGGACGTTTCCGGATTTGCGCAAAGCCCACGCGCCGCTGCCGTTTTTTCTCGGGGAATATCAGGGCGTGCCGTTTGCCATCCGCTGCAAAAACGTCACCTATCTGGGACATCCGCATCCATTCTACAAGAAAAGGATCCAGATCGCCGACGATCTGCCGGAGTTTTATGCGGCCGCGAAAAATCTGGGCTGCAAGCCGCTCCTGCTCGGCATTTACACCTACGGAAGCAACACGCTCTTTGCGAGTTTCGGGATCGAGACTTATGTAAACAAGGCCGCGCACAATTCATCGGCGCATCTTTACAGCGGCGACCTTGCCGCTGCCGCGGAGGAAGGCTTCTTTGAAAAAGTGGATTTTTTCGGGAATACCGTGACCCTGTTCCGGCCGGATACCGTCGGGGTGTTTTTGGAGGAATGTGTGGCAAAGCCGGACGGGCAGCCGTTTTCTTACGCATTTGGAGAAAGCCCCGCCGCAATCGAAAACGCCGGCCGGATAAAACGGCCCGCGCCGGAGGAGTCCGCGCCGGTTTCGGCCAGCCCGCTGGCAGCGTCGATCCTTCCTAATATCCGCAGGTTTTTCGCGCAGGAAGCGAAGCGCTGGTACGGGATCGATTGTTATAAGGAGATGATCGAAGCGGGTTACAAAAACAGATTTCAAGCCGAATGGGTGGGCTTTTTTCTGGAGTACAGATTTGAAACTTATATCGAGGAACACGGCTTGTCGGACGTCTTCCGCTATCATCAGGACAAGTCGGCGGGAGGGATCGATCTGGATTTGTTTTTCCCGCAGATCGGCGCATACGGGGATCTGAAAGCGCACAGCGAGGATTCGAGAGGCATACAGGGAAACGACTGGGACACCGTCTTTTCCGTGATCGGCCGCGGGCGGCCAAAAGATCACATCTATTATATCGTCTGCGAACATTCCACTGAGAAAGACAGCCTCTATCAGTATGAGGTCACGCGGTTTTGGAATTCGGCGAGGGAAAAAACGGATCTGATGAGTTATCATCAGCGGATGAAGCACAATGTGACGCTGAAAAGGGCGTATGTTCTGGATATCCATAGCGGCAACTGCGACCATCTGAAGATGTTCCGGCAGGGGATCAACAGCAACGGCAGGCCGCGGCCGCCGAAGATCATGATCGAGAGGGAAGATCTGCAGTATTTCATGATCGATGAAATGATTTTATAAAAAGACTAGCTTTCCGCGAGAAGATATGATAGAATTTCTTCGAGGGAAGAGAACATGGAACAGTTTACATTTATAGATCTGTTTTCCGGAATCGGCGGTTTTCATCAGGCGATGGAAAGGCTCGGCGGGCGCTGCGTGTTCGCCTCGGAGATCGATCCGTTTTGCAACGCCGTATATGAAAAGAATTACCATATGAGTTCCGACGTCGATATCCGAAACAAACGGGCGGAGGACATCCCCGCGCACGACGTGTTGTGCGCCGGTTTCCCGTGTCAGGCGTTCAGCAAGGCGGGAAGGCAGGACGGCCTCGAGGACAAGACGAGGGGGACGCTGTTTTTTGAGATCGTGCGGATCTTAAAATACCACCGCACGCCTTATATCCTTCTTGAGAACGTCCGCAATCTGGTTTCGCACGACAGCGGGCGCACATGGGCGGTCATTCAGGAAAGCCTGAAGGAACTCGGCTACCGTACGACGAAAGAGCCGCTGATCCTAAGCCCGCATTATTTCGGGATCCCGCAGATCCGCGAGAGGGTCTTCATTCTGGGAAAATACGATAAGGACCGCGTGGATGAACCGCTCGTTGTCGATTTTGGGACATACCGGACGAAAGCCTCCAATTCCATCTACGACGTGCTGGACGAAAGCGCCGCGGATCCCTGCTACGCGATCTCGGACTATGAGGAGATGGTCCTGCAGGCGTGGGACGAATTTTATCAGGGCATAGACTTAAAAGTCATCGGATTTCCCGTATGGGCGGATTTCTTTCGCTACGAAGGCAGCCTTGAAGGAATGCCTGCGTGGAAGGCGGGCTTCATCCGAAAGAACCAAAAACTCTATCGGGACAATCGGGCGTTCATCGACCGCTGGCTGAAAAAATATCACGATCTGGAGGAGTTTGCGCCCACGCATCACAAGATGGAGTGGCAGTGCGGCACAAGGATCGACAGCCTGTGGGACGGGGTGATCCAGTTCCGCCCGTCGGGCGTCCGCGTCAAAACGCCCGACTGCTTCCAATCGCTGGTCGCGATGGTGCAGATCCCGATCATCGGGAAATACCGCCGGAAACTGACCGTCGAGGAGGCGGCGCGGCTCCAGAGTTTTCCGGTCGACGACAAGGAAGATCCGTTCCTTCCCGACGAGAACCGCCAGCAGGCCTATAAGCAGTTCGGCAATTCCGTCAACGTCGAGGTCGTGCGGCGGGCCGCGGAGCAGTTGTTCGGCGAAAAACTTCCCGCAGAAAAACAAAAAAGGCGCGCCGGAGAAAAATAGAAAAATAACAAAATTTTCAGTGGACATTTATTACAACTTTGGTATATAATAGGTCTGTACGAGAGAATATACAGGAGGGACGAAAAAGATGTCTTTATCCATCGGTCGTCTGGGAGGAATGAGCGGCGTGTCTTACGTCTCCTCATCTTCTGAAAATAATGCGTTATCCAATCAGTCGCAGGTATCCGACGTATATCAGGAGTCCGCTCCGCAGTCTGTCGGCGCGGCAGTTGGCGCGGCAAATCCGGTACAGTACCCGACCGTGCAGGTGCAGGAAAATCAGGTATCCCAACTGCAATTGGCGCAGCGCGCGGATCGTGCGTATCAGGCAGTCGGTTCGGCGTTTGAGGGGATGACGACGTCCTACGGGCCGGATCTGGCCGGTATGACTTACAACCGCGCGGGGGCAAACATCGACGTGTATGCCTGAGTGCAGGAAGAAAGGAAACAGGGTCCCACTTTGGTGGGGCTCTTTTTATTAGAGCAAACCTGCGGGAAGGGCGAGCATGGAAAGAATCACGCTGGTGGCGCCGTGCCATTTCGGCATGGAGGCCGTTTTGAAACGGGAAATATACGATCTCGGCTATGAGATCTTACAGGTGGAAGACGGGCGCGTGACGTTCGAGGGCGACACGGAGGCCGTCTGCCGCAGCAATCTTTGTCTGCGCACGGCGGAGCGCGTGCTTGTGCAGCTCGGCCGTTTTCACGCAAAGACCTTTGACGAACTTTTTGAAGGGATCCGCAGCCTTCCGTGGGAGGACTGGATCCCCGCCAACGGACGCTTCTGGGTCGCGAAGGCTTCTTCTGTCAAGAGCAGTCTGTTCAGCGCGCGGGATATTCAGGCGGTCGCCAAGAAGGCGATGGTCGAGCGGCTGAAGGGCGTGTACCGTCTGGAATGGTTTCCGGAGGACGGCCCGGAATTTCCGGTGCGCCTCTTTCTTCTGAAGGACGAGGTGTGCGCGGCGATCGATACGACCGGCCAGCCTTTGCACAAGAGGGGCTACCGGACGTGGACGAGCAAAGCGCCGATCTCGGAGACGATGGCGGCGGCGCTGCTGATGCTGACGCCGTGGCGCGCCGGCCGTATCCTTGTCGATCCGTTCTGCGGCAGCGGAACGTTTCTGATCGAGGCCGCCATGATGGCGGCGGATATCGCGCCGGGACTGCACCGGGACTTTACGTTTACGCAGTGGGAACACCGGATCGCGCGGCGGCTCTGGAAGGAAACAAAGGCGGAGGCGCGGGAGAACATCCGAAGGGATGCGGCCGCGGACCTTCAGGGGTTCGATAAGGACGCGGGCATGATACGGCTGGCCGGGGAAAACGCAAAACAGGCCGGCGTCGGAGAGATGATCCGTTTCCGGCAGCAGGACGTTTCCCGTCTGCGCCACGGCGGCGAGTACGGCTTTATCGTAACAAACCCGCCCTACGGCGAGCGTTTGGAAGAAAAAGAGGCGCTGCCGGAGATCTACCGCGCGCTCGGTGAGGCGTTCGCGCAGCTGCCGACGTGGTCGTTATACGTCATCACTTCCTATGAAGATGCGGAGCGCATGATCGGGCGGAAGGCCGACCGGAACCGCAAACTTTATAACGGCATGATCCGTACCTACTATTATCAGTTTACCGGACCGAAGCCGCCGAAGACGGAGGAGTTTTCGTGAAATATTCCAAACGTTACATTGCTTTTACCGTCATCTTATGTCTGACGTTTTTTGGAAAACTGAATACATGGAACGATCAGTACGCCGACGTCGAAGCGTTCCGCGGCGCGCAGTTGGAAGACGCCGTCTTTTATCCGCTGAAGGCCAAGAACATCAATGACGAAGGCCTCCTGCAGCTGCAGGTCGGCGAGGAGAAGTTTGGCAGGGGCGACGGCGTGCTGATGGGCGATCATATGCAGCCGCTCGCTTCGCCGGATCTCGCGGAGGAACTGTTCGGCTGCCGCGCCGTTTATGACGGGAAGGAGTCGGTCGATCTCTGCCACAACAGCACGCACTACCGGTTCACGGCCGGATCGGGCAGTTATACGATCGGCGAAAATGTCAGCGAGACAAAAGCGCCGGCGGAACTGCACGACGGTGTGGTCTATCTTCCGCTGACGGATCTCTGCGATATGTTCGGCGCGGCCTATGAGTGGGACGAGGCGGCCTGCCTCCTTCAGATGGATCCGGATCATGCGCTGGGACGGCTGCCGTCGCGCTTCGATCTCAGGGAGGAATCGGCGGCCGCGGACGTGCGCGATCAGGGAAGCGAGGCGACCTGCTGGGCGCAGGCGGCGCTGACGGCGCTGGAGTCGTCGCTGCGTCCGGCGGAAGTCAGATCGTTTGACGTGGAGCGTATGGTCAGGGAAAACCGCTTTCAGGTCGATCCCTCGCTCGGCGGCGAATATTCCATGGCCGTCGCCTATTTCCTTTCATGGGAGGGGCCGGTCGACCTTGACGGCGCAAAGGATACCCATGTGCAGGAAGTCCGCTTTTTCGGCCGCGAGGACAGGGAGCGGATCAAATGGGCCGTTTACCAAAACGGCGGCGTCACGACCTCCATCTATGTCAACGTCGCCAATTCCAATCTGAGCCGTTCTTCCTATTATAATAAAAAGAATAACGCCTACGCGTATCTGGGAGAGAACGGGCCAAACCACGACGTCGTTATCATCGGCTGGGACGATAAGTACAGCGCCCGCAATTTTTCCGGCGACGTGCCGGGCGACGGCGCGTTCATCTGCCAGAACAGCTGGGGGACGTCGTTCGGCGAACAGGGCGTGTTTTACGTTTCCTATTACGATACGAACATCGGCGATCAGGGCGTGTCCTATGCGGGCATCGAAAAGAGCGGGAATTACGATCATATTTACCAGTCCGATCTCTGCGGCTGGGTCGGTCAGGTGGGCTACAATAAAGAAAAGATCCACGCGGCCAACATTTACACGGCGCAGGGGGATGAGGAGATCGTCAGCGCGGGCTTTTACGCGCTGGGCGACGATACGACCTATCAGCTGTATGTGGTCAGGGACTATGTAAACGAAGCCTCTCTTGCCAACCGCGTTGCGGTCGCGGAAGGCCGCGTCGCGCAGCCGGGCTACTATACGATCGATTTCGATCAGGCGGTCGCGGTGGAGGAAGGCGAGCGGTTCGCGGTCGTGCTGGTGCTGCGGACGCCGGGGGCGGTCCACCCGATGGCGATGGAGTACGCGGCGGGCGAACTGACGCAGAACGTCGACATCAGCGACGGCGAGAGTTATATCAGCAATAACGGCTTGGAATGGGAGAGGGTCGAGGAAATGGCGGAGGGCAACCTCTGTCTGAAAGCATACAGCAGGGATCTGAAGGAAGAAAAGTAAAGCCTATGGAAAAGAGATTGTTGCGGAGTATCACGGCGGTGCTGTTCGCGCTGACCGTCGCCGCCTGTTTCGTTCTCCTCAATTTTCCGGATCTGCATGTGTACGCGCTCCAGCGCCAGTTGGAGACGGCGGGGCGCGGCAGGGAAGGACGCTCGGTGCTCGATCTGATGCGGCGCGAGACGGAGATCCTGATGGGATCGGAAACGGAACCGGCGTTAAAGAAACAGCTGCGGCTGGAACTGCCGAAAGACGTGGAAGAAAACGAGGTAGAGATTCGCGGCCTCTATGTGGATCAGACGGTCGAGATCGTCATCCCGCGGATGGACGATTCCTATTTCTACGACTACCCGATGATCGGCAGCAGCGACCATATCACCGATGTGAAGTACGATCTTGAGGACGGTCAGGGCGTGATCGACATTCAGCTCGACGGCGTTTTCGAGCCGGACGCGGAGATCGAAGGGCGCTATCTCCATCTCGGGTTTTTGGATCCGCGCGAGATCTACGACCGGATCGTGGTCGTGGACGCGGGCCACGGCGGCAGCGCGGTCGGAGCCACGAAGCAGGGCATCGAAGAAAAAAACATCGATCTTGCGATCGTACAGGAATTAAAGAAACTCTTTGACGAGGATCCGCAGAACATCCGCGTGTATTACACAAGGCTGGACGATTCCAATCCGTCGCTGGAGAGCCGCGTCGGACTGGCCAACGCGCTGCACGCGGACTTATTCCTCAGCGTGCACAACAATTCCACGGCCAGCGGCCGGATGTCGGGGATCAACGGGACCGAGGTCATGTACCGCGTGTCGGACGAGAGCGGCAGATCGAAGCAGTTCGCGCAGTTTTGTCTGGATTCCCTGCTTGGCACGCTGGGCAGCCAGAGCAAGGGGATCGTGGCGGGCGACGAGATCTATATCGTGCGCACCTCGGAAGCGCCGGTCGCGCTGGCGGAGATCGGGTTCATGACCAATCAGGAGGAACTGGACAAGTTAAACTCGCAGGACTATCAGAAAAAAGCGGCGCAGGCTTTGTATCAGGCCGTGCTGCGGATGTTGGAGGAAAAGGATGAATAAAAGAATCGTGTTTGCAACGGGAAACCTCGATAAGATGCGCGAGATCCGCGAGATCTGCGGCGATCTGGACTATGAGATCCTGTCCATGAAAGAGGCGGGGATCGACGTGGAGATCGTCGAAGACGGCAAGACGTTTGAGGAAAACGCGAAGATCAAGGCGCGGGCCGTGGCGCGCGTCTGCGACGCCATTGTGCTGGCCGACGATTCGGGACTGGAGATCGACTTTTTGAACAAAGAGCCCGGCGTGTATTCCGCGAGGTATATGGGAGAGGATACGCCTTATGAGAAAAAGAACGCCGAGTTGATACGGCGTCTGGAAGGCGTGCCGAAGGAGAAGCGCACCGCGCGCTTTGTCTGCGCGGTCGCGGCGGTCTTTCCGGACGGGAAGGAGGCGTGCGTGCGCGGCGTCGTGGAAGGCTATATCGGCGACCGCCCCGCGGGGACCGGCGGTTTCGGCTACGATCCGATCTTTTATCTGCCGAGCGGGAAAAGCACGGCGGAACTTTCACCCGAAGACAAGAACAGCATTTCGCACCGGGGACGCGCGCTGCGTGCGATGAAGAAAGAGTTGATAAACCATGAAGATCTTAATTGTCAGTGACACGCATAGGCGGCATGAAAATTTGTTTGCGCTCTGCAAAAGCATCCGGCCGGACCGGATCTGGCATCTCGGAGACGCCGAGGGCTGCGAGGACGAGATCGCCAAGGCCTGCGGCTGCCCGCTTGAGATCGTCCGCGGCAACTGCGATATCTTCAGCACGCTGCCCGAGGAGATCGTGCTTTCGGCGGGAACAAGGACGGCGCTGCTGACCCACGGCCACCTGTACCGCCCGCGGCAGGGTCTGACGGAACTGGTCAACGCTGCGAAGCGCCGGGGCGCGGATACGGTGATCTACGGCCATACCCATTGCCCGCTTCTAAAAGAAGTCAACGGCGTTACCATCGTCAATCCCGGAAGCATCTCGTTTCCGCGGCAGAGCGGCGGCATACCGACCTACGCCCTGCTGACGGCGGACGGCGCGGAACTTAGCCTGCATGAGTGGCGCGGGGAGCCTTAAAGTGTGCCTGAAAAAAAGTGTATAAAAAACAGTTGACATTTTCATAGGGCTGCCATATAATAAATTTTGCGTCACGGGTGGCGTACCAGATGCGGGGTGTGGCTCAGTTTGGCTAGAGCACCTGGTTTGGGACCAGGGGGTCGCAGGTTCGAATCCTGTCACCCCGATTCGTAATGATAAGATATGCGGGTGTAGTTCAATGGTAGAACATCAGCCTTCCAAGCTGAATACGTGGGTTCGATTCCCATCACCCGCTCTTTTATTTTGTTAGGTTCCCTGACAGGATAAAATGTGTTCGTAGCTCAGCTGGATAGAGCAACGGCCTTCTAAGCCGTGGGTCGGGGGTTCGAATCCCTTCGAGCACGTGACCCGCTTCCGCTGCGGAAGCGCAGGCATATGGTGGGTATAGCGCAGTTGGTTAGCGCGCCAGATTGTGGCTCTGGAGGCCAAGGGTTCGAATCCCTTTATCCACCCTGTTGCGACAGTGCAACATCATGTTGGGCTATCGCCAAGCGGTAAGGCACTGGATTTTGATTCCAGCATTCGCAGGTTCGAATCCTGCTAGCCCAGCTTTAACATCATATTATGGGATACTAGCTCAGTTGGTAGAGCACCTGACTTTTAATCAGGTTGTCGGGGGTTCGAATCCCCCGTGTCTCATGCAAAAGGAGGAAGATGTTTCCTCCTTTTTCTTTATCCGGCGTTTATCGCATTTTGTCGTATCAAAATGCGGCAAAGTGTGGTAGAATGTTAGCAGTTTAAGGAGTGAACGACTATGAAAAAACAAAAGAAACAGAAACTGCCGTTGGAGGGCGACGCCAGGGTAGACCGCTTTGTCCTCATGACCGTGACCCTGATCGACCTGATGCTGATCGCCGGGTACGCCCTTGATTTCTTCGAGGGGAACATTTCGATGCCCTATGCCGCGAGTTTCGACCTGCTCGTAGCGGTCACGCTGCTGCTGGACATCATTGTCTACAAGGTGAAGCCGGCAAAATTCCGCTATGTGGCGGTGGCGGGCTATATGCTGGTCTATGCCGACGCGGTCTTCGGAGCAAGGAACGATCTGACCTTTGTGATCGCGTTCCCGATCCTCTCCGTATTCATCCTGTATTACGACTACAAACTCATCGCATGGATCAGCGCCGTGTTCGGGGCAATCGCGATCCTCGACTGCGCCTATGTCGTCGTAAGGCACGCGCCACATTCGGGCGGCGCGTTCAATCTTTCCACGGTGCTGCTGGAAGGGATCTGCGTCGTGACCTTCCTCGTGGTTTTAGGCAGGGTGACGGTGCTCTCCATTCGCAACAACGACCAGAAGATCGGGCGGATCCGTTCCATGTCGGATCGGGTCAACGCTTCCATCCGCGAGATCAACGATCGGCTCGTTCAGTTGAATGAAGCGTCAACATCCATGAAACTCGCGATGGAAGAAGTCAATACCGGCGTGATGGATACCGCGACGGCCGTACAGCGGCAGATGGTGCAGACCGAGGAGATCCAGAATCAGATCGAGTCGATTCAGAACGCGGCCGGAACGATCCGCGACAGCGTGGGCGAGACGATGGCTTCCGTCAGCGAAGGCAACCGGGAAGTCGCCGGACTCGTGGAGCAGTCGCAGACCTCCGTATCCATCAGCGGCGACGTTGAGGAAAAACTGCGCAGGGTGCAGGAGCGCATGGAGGAGATGAACTCCATCACGCAGCTCATCGACAGCATCGCCTTCCAGACAAACATCATGGCGTTGAACGCCAACGTCGAGGCCGCCCGCGCCGGTGAGTTCGGCCGCGGCTTTGCCGTCGTGGCTTCCGAGATCTCTAATATGTCTGCAAAGACCAAAGAGGCGACGGACAGCATTGAGGAACTGATCCGGCACGTATCGGATTCGCTGGACGAGTTGGTGGGTTCCGTACAGAAGATGTCGGACGTCATCCGCGCGGAAGAAGAAAAGACCGGACGGACGTCGGAACTGTTTGGAAATATCGAAAAGAACACGCAGGAAGTTTCGCGCAACGCGGACGAACTGCTCCGCAACATGGTCACGCTGATGCAGGCGAATCAGGGAATCGTCGAGTCGGTGCAGACCATTTCCGCAGCGTCGGAAGAAGTTTCCGCCCTGACCAATCAGGTTCTGGAAACGGAACTGGAAAACGCGGACGTGATCGAGAGCGTGGCCGGTCAGATGCAGGAGCTGGCCGAATCGACGGAAGAAGAATAGAGGGTTTGCAGCCGTTTCTGTTGTGAAAAAAATATCAATTATTGTCAGGAAAGCCCCGCAACGTTATAATGAAGAAAATGTGTTGTCTGTCAGTATTGACGATCACAGACAGGTAAGGGGGTAAAATTTTGAGCAGATTAACGGTTATGACAGAAGACCGCGCGGCTTCCACCACCAAGACCATGGTGCAGGAGTTCCAGCAGCGGATCGTCGCCAGTCCTCCGGGGGTCTGTCCGGTGGATCTGCAATTGGCGTTCCTCAAGGTCTGCCATGCGCAGAGTTGCGGAAAGTGCGTTCCGTGCCGCGTGGGACTGGGACAGTTGGAGTTCCTTCTCGAGGAAGTGATGAACAACCGCGGCACGATGGAGACGCTGGATCTCATCGAGAGCACGGCGCGCAACATCGAGGCGTCCGCGGACTGCGCGATCGGTTTTGACGCGGCCCGCATTGTTTTGCAGGGCTTGGAAGGATTTCGGGACGACTTTATTTCGCACGTTACCAACAAGCGCTGCCTCGGCGCGTTCGAGCAGCCGATCCCGTGCGTGGACCGCTGTCCGGCGCATGTGGACATTCCGGGCTATATCGCGCTGACGGGCGCGGGGCATTTTGAGGACGCCGTCCGCCTGATCCGAAAGGACAATCCGTTCCCAACGGCCTGCGCGCTGATCTGCGAGCATCCGTGCGAGGAACACTGCCGCAGGAATATGCTGGACAGTTCGATCAACATCCGAGGCCTGAAGCGTTCCGCGGTGGACGGCGCGGATCTGACGTCGATTCCGGTGCCGGAGAAGATGCCGTCGACCGGAAAGAAGGTCGCGATCGTCGGCGGAGGCCCGAGCGGTCTGACCGCGGCGTATTTCCTTCAATTGATGGGACATCAGTGTACGGTGTTCGAGGAAAAGCCGAAACTCGGCGGTATGCTGCGATACGGCATCCCGAACTACCGCTTCCCGCGCGAAAGGCTGCAGGAGGATCTGGACTATATCCTTGCGACCGGCGTGGAAGTGAAGCACGGCGTGCGTATCGGCAGGGATGTGACGCTCGAAGAACTTGAAAAAGACTATGACGCGGTCTATATCGCGATCGGCGCGCAGACGGACAAGAACTTCGATATCGAAGGCGCGGACAGTGAAAACGTCATCTCCGCGGTCAACCTGCTGCGCGACGTCGGCCTTGAAAAAGAGATCGACTTTACCGGAAAGAAG
Organism: uncultured Lachnospiraceae bacterium; assembly: GCA_947589155.1. Classification (GTDB taxonomy): domain Bacteria; phylum Bacillota; class Clostridia; order Lachnospirales; family Lachnospiraceae; genus Pararoseburia. The sequence goes on from CANQBH010000010.1 coordinate 44,074, forward strand.
GTCGCCGTCATCGGCGGCGGCAACGTGGCGATGGACTGCGCGAGGACCGCGGTCCGCGCGAACGCCGAAACCGTGAGCATCGTCTACCGCCGTCAGGAAAAGGATATGACGGCGTCGCCGGTCGAAGTGCGCGGCGCGGTGGAAGAAGGCGTCGAACTCTATACCCTGCAGGCGCCGCTGCGCGTGGAAGCGGACGAGAACGGCAGGGCGGCCGCGCTTTGGGCGCAGCCGCAGATCAGCGGGCTCTATGACAGGAACGGCCGTCCGAAGTCCAATAAAGCCAACAAAGAGCCTGTCCGGATTCCGGCGGATATCATCCTTGTGGCCATCGGACAGGAGATCGAAAGCGAATATTTTGAAGAATGCGGCATCGCCACAAAATGGAAGCGGATCGTGACCGACGAGAGCGGACGCGTCAGCGGCAGGGAGGGCATTTTCTCCGGCGGCGACTGTGTTTCCGGTCCGGCGACCGTGATCAAGGCGATCGCGGCGGGCAAAGTCGCGGCTGCCAACATAGACGAATACCTTGGTTTCCACCATGAGATCTCCGTGGATGTGGAGATACCGGAACCTCTGATGAACGACAAACTGCCGAGCGGCAGGATCCATCTGACCGAGCGCGAAGCGAGCGAGCGAAGGAACGATTTCCTCGGCATCGAAAACTGCATGAGCCGGGAAGAAACGGTCCAGGAAGCGGCAAGATGCCTGCGGTGCGACCACTACGGCTGCGGCGTATTGAGAGGGGGTAGAGAGTTATCATGGTGACCGCGAAGATCAACGGAAAAGAAATACAGGTGCCGAAGGGCACGACGATCTTAGAAGCCGCTGAACTGGCGGGATACAAGATCCCCCGGCTGTGCTATCTGAAAGAGATCAACGAGATCGGGGCCTGCCGCGTGTGCATGGTCGAGATCGAAGGCAAGAAAAACCTTGTCGCAGCCTGCAACAACATGATCGAGGAGGGCATGTCGATCTTGACGAACAGCCCGAAAGTGCAGGCGGCGCGCAAGATGAATGTGGAACTGATCCTGTCGGAGCACGATTACCGCTGCGCGACCTGCGTGCGCAACGGCAACTGCAATCTTCAGGATCTGGCAAAGGATTACAATATCATCGATATCCCGTTTAAGACCGTGATCGAGCGGCAGGCGTGGGATCCGCAGCTGCCTCTGATCCGCGACGGCGGAAAATGTATCAAGTGTATGCGCTGCGTGCAGGTCTGCGAGAAGATCCAGACGATGAACATCTGGGATATCGCGGGTACCGGCAAGCGTACCGGCGTCGGCACCGCAGACATGAAGCCGCTTGCGGAGACCGACTGCGCATATTGCGGCCAGTGTATCACGCATTGCCCGACGGGCGCATTGCGCGAACGCGACGATACGGAAAAGGTCATGGATGCGATCAAGGATCCGGACAAGATCGTGATCGTGCAGATCGCTCCGGCGGTACGCGCCGCATGGGGAGAGCATTTCGGCCTGTCCCGCGATCAGGCGACGGTCGGCCGCATGGTGGCGGCGGCGCGCCAGATCGGATTCGACTATATCTTCGATACGGATTTTTCCGCCGATCTGACGATCATGGAAGAAGCGAACGAACTGCTGGAGCGGCTGAGCAAAGGCGAGACGAAAGAAATGCCGATGTTCACATCCTGCTGTCCGGGCTGGGTGCGTTTCATGAAGACGCAGTATCCGCAGGATACCGACTGCCTTTCCACGGCGAAATCGCCGCAGCAGATGTTCGGCGCGATCGCGAAGACCTATTACGCCAATATTCTGGAGGTGGAGCCGGATCAGATCTTCTGCGTTTCCATCATGCCGTGCACGGCAAAGAAATACGAGTGCGCGGTGCCGCAGGTCAACGACAGCGGCGCGAAGGCGGACGTCGATATCGCGCTGACGACGAGGGAATTTGTGCGTATGCTGCGGACGGCGCAGGTCAATGCGGCGACGCTCGAGGAGGAAGACTTTGACGAACCGCTCGGTCTTGGCACCGGCGCGGGCGTGATCTTCGGCGCGACCGGCGGCGTTATGGAAGCGGCGCTGCGGAGCGCGGTATATTTTGCGACCGGCAAGAACCCGAGGGCGGATGAGTTTACGATCGTCCGCGGGCAGGAAGGCATTCGGGAAGCGTCCGTGGAGATCAACGGGATCACGGTACGCGCGGCCGTTGCCAGCGGGCTCGGCAATGCGCGCAAACTGATGGAGCGGATCCACAACAAAGAGGCGCATTATGATTTTGTCGAGATCATGGCGTGTCCGGGAGGCTGCGCCGGAGGCGGTGGACAGCCGATCCACGACGGACAGGAACTGGCGGGCGCGCGCGGCAGAAGGCTCTATGCCATCGATCAGGCGTGCGAACTGCGTTTCTCGCATGAGAATCCTGCGATCGTTCGGGTCTACGACAAATTTCTGGAGAAGCCGTTGTCGCCAAAAGCGCATACGCTTCTGCATACCCGTCAGGCGGATTGGGAATTATAATACATCATTACAAGGAGGAACGGATATGTCAGAAGAAAAATTGGAACAGCAGGAATGTACCCATGTGTGCAGTTCGTGCGGACTCGCCTGCGATGAGAAGAAGGACGGCAAACTGACGCTCGAGGAGACGTTAAACCTCGTTGGCGATCTGGATTCGGCCGAATTGTTAAAAGCATTGGAGGATTTTTAAGATCCGCCGTTTTTGAGGCTTGAAACGACAGGCAATGTATGCTATTTTATCTAAGTGGCTGCCGGGCAGCCCGCGCGGATGTGGCGGAATTGGCAGACGCGATAGATTTAGGTTCTATTGTCTTATGGCATGCAGGTTCAAGTCCTGTCATCCGCATGGCGGAACAACAAAAGAAGGCAGAGCAAAAAACCCGCAAAACCGGCGGGTTTTTTGCGGTCTTTTTTTGTGCTATAATGACTACGGTAAAAGCATTACAAAGGGCGAGGAGGAAAGGCGATGAAGACCATGAAAAGAAAATGGTGCCTGCTCGGCGTTTTTTCCCTGCTTTTGTGCAGCCTGCCGGGATGCGGACAGGAAGCGCCGGAGCAGAACGCGGAAGAACAAAAGACAAGCGAAGCGGCGGAGCAGAAAGGTACAGACGGGCGGCAGGAAAACGAACAGGAAAACGACGGCGGCGCGTTGAGCGCGCTGTCGGTACAGGGAAGGACGCTCGTGGATGAAAACGGAGAGCCGGTGCAGCTGCGGGGGATTAGCACGCACGGCATCGCATGGTATCCGCAGTATATCAACCGCGAGTGCTTTTTGGAATTGAAAAACGAGTGGGGCGCGAACGTGATACGGCTTGCGATGTACACCGGAGAAGACGGCGGCTATTGCGCGGGCGGCGATCGGGAAGCGCTGAAACAGGCAGTCTTCGACGGCGTGGAGTACGCCAAGGAGTGCGGCATGTATGCGATCATAGACTGGCATATCCTTTCCGACGGTGATCCGAATACCCATCTGGAAGAAGCGAAAGATTTCTTTGCGGAGATGTCCGCAAGGTATGCGGGGCAGACGAACGTGCTTTATGAGATCTGCAACGAGCCGAACGGCGGAACGACTTGGAGCGCGGTCAAGTCCTATGCGCAGCAGGTCATTCCCGTGATACGGGAAAACGACGCGGACGCCGTCATTCTGGTCGGAACGCCGAACTGGTGCCAGTATGTCAACGAAGCGGCGGCCGATCCGTTAGAGGGCGTCGGCAACGTGATGTATACGCTGCATTTCTATGCCGACACGCACCGCGACGATCTGCGCAATACGCTAAAGGACGCGGTCGAGAGCGGACTGCCGGTTTTTGTTTCGGAGTACGGGATCTGCGACGCCAGCGGAAGCGGCGCGATCAATACGGAGCAGGCAAACAGATGGATCAGCCTGTTGGACGAATACGGGATCAGTTATGTCGCGTGGAACCTCTCCAATAAAAACGAGACGTCCGCGATCCTGCAGAGCGGCTGCGCAAAGACGTCGCAGTTTACGGACGACGACCTTTCCGCTTCCGGAAAGTGGCTGCATGATATGCTGGCAGGAAAGAAGGCGCTTCCATGAAAGAACAGCAGGAGGAACTTTCGCAGTATGTAAAAATGACGGAGACGCCGATCCCGCGCCTGATCCTGACCTTATCCGTGCCGAGCATCATCTCGATGCTGATCAACAACATCTACAATCTGGTCGATACGGCGTTTGTCGGGCAGCTTGGCACGAGCGCCAGCGGCGCCGTCGGGATCGTCTTCGGATTCATGGCGATCATTCAGGCGTTCGGCTTCATGTTCGGGCAGGGCGCGGGCAGTATCCTCTCGAGAGCGCTGGGGCATCTGGATAAGGACAAAGCCTCGCTTTTTGCTTCCGCGGGCTTCTTCGGTTCCATGCTCTGCGGGCTGGCGATCACGCTGGCCGGTTTCCTGTGGCTGGACGATATCGTGATGTTTCTGGGAAGCACGGATACGATCGCGCCGTATGCAAAGACCTACATCTTCTATATATTGATCGCCGCGCCGTTCATGAGCGGAAGCCTGACGCTGAACAATCTGCTGCGCTATGAAGGCAAGGCGGCGCTCGGCATGGTCGGTCTGATGTCCGGCGCGGTCTTAAATATGGTCGGCGACCCGATCCTGATGTTCGGCCTGCATATGGGCATTGCCGGAGCGGGGATCTCCACCGCGGTCAGCCAGATCGTCAGCTGGCTGATCCTCATGTTCATGTTTGTATCGGGACGCGCGGAGACGAAACTGCGCCTGTCGGACGCGCTGCACGCTCCGGCGGGCGTGTACGCGAATATTCTTGCGACCGGTTTTCCAAGCCTGCTGCGGCAGGGATTGAACAGTTTGACGACCGTGCTGCTCAATTCGCAGTGCGCCGTTTACGGCGACGCGGCGGTCGCGGGCATGAGCATCGTAAGCAGGATCATCTTTTTCGCGTTTTCCGTCGCCATCGGCGTCGGGCAGGGGTTTCAGCCGGTCTCCGCTTTCAATTACGGAGCCGGAAAATACTCCCGCGTCCGCGGCGGCTACCGTTTTACCGCCATGGTCTCGGAACTGATCATGATCGTCGGCTGCTCGCTGCTGTTCGTCTTTTCGGACGGCCTGATCGCGCTGTTTCGGAACGATCCCGAGGTCGTCGCGGTCGGCGCGCGGGCGCTCCGGCTTCAGGCCATGGCCACGCTTCTGCTTCCTTTTTGCATGACGACGGAGATGCTGTTTCAGAGTACCGGAAAGCGTCTGGGCGCGACTTTTTTGTCGGCGCTGCGCAGCGGCCTGATCTTTATCCCGCTGCTTTTGCTGCTGGCGCGGTTCCGCGGGCTGGCGGGGATTCAGGAAGCGCAGCCGCTCTCTCTTGTGATCTCCATGCCGCTGACGATTCCGTTTGCGATGGCGTTTTTTGCGAAACTGCCGAAGAACGACAACGCCGCGCCGCAGGAGCGGCTGTGACAATAAGGACAGTTTTCACGTTAAAAGAGAACCTTATCGGAGGTTCTCTTTTTTGTTAGAATAAGGCAAAGACCGAGGCGAGGAGGTGTTGTTGTGGGGACCTATTATCTGGCGGTGGACATCGGCGCTTCCGGCGGGCGGCATATGCTGTCGTGGCTGGAAGACGGAAAGATCCGCTTAGAGGAGATCTACCGTTTTGAAAACGGCATGAAAAGAAAGGACGGGCGGCTGTGCTGGGACATGGAAGCCCTGTTTGCGGAGATCGTAAACGGAATGCGCGTATGCGCCGAAAAGGGAAAGATCCCGTCGTTCATGGCGATCGACACATGGGCGGTGGATTTTGTGCTGCTCGACGCGCAGGGCAGGCGGCTCGGCGACGCGGTGGGCTACCGCGACCACCGCACGGACGGCATGGACGGGGAGGTGGAGCGGCTCATCGACCGCGACAGCCTTTACCAAAGGACAGGGATCCAGAAGCAGATCTTCAATACGATCTACCAGCTCATGGCGCTGCGCAAGACGTCGCCGGAACTGCTGGCGGAGGCGGACACGCTTTTGATGATGCCGGACTATTTCAACTATCTTCTGACCGGCGTCAAAAAAGCGGAATACACCAACGCGACGACGACGCAGCTGATCGATCCGAAGACCCGAAAATGGGATCGGGAACTGATCGAGCGGCTCGGTTATCCCTTTGCCATTTTCCCGCCGGTCTCCATGGCGGGTACGCCGGTGGGGCCGCTGAAGGAGGAGATCGCGGAGCGCGTCGGTTATCAGGTGCGCGTGATCCAGACGGCTTCGCACGATACGGCTTCCGCCGTCTTAGCGGTTCCGGCGCGGGAGCGCGATTTTATCTATATCAGTTCGGGGACGTGGTCGTTAATGGGCGTGGAGCAGGCGGAGGCGGACTGCTCGCCCGCGGCGCAGGCGGCGAATTTGACGAACGAGGGCGGTTATGCGTACCGCTACCGTTTCTTAAAGAACATCATGGGCCTGTGGATGATCCAGTCCGTGCGCCACGAACTGGACGACCGCTATTCGTTCGCGCAGCTCTGCGAGATGGCGGAGGAATGTCTGGACTTCCCTTCGCTCGTGGACGTCAACGACGGAGCGTTTTTATCGCCGGACAATATGACGGAAGCGATCCGCGAAGCCTGCAGGAGGAGCGCGCAGGCCGTGCCGCAGACGGCGGGGGAGATCGCGTCGGTGATCTATCGGAGCCTTGCGCGCAGTTACGCGGCGGCGGCAAAGGAGATCGAAGGCGTGACGAAAAAGTCTTACGGCAGCATTTATATCGTAGGCGGCGGGGCCAACGCAGACCTGTTGAACCGCCTGACCGCGGAAGCGACGGGAAAGACCGTTTACAGCGGGCCAACGGAGGCGACCGCGATCGGAAACGCCGTCGTGCAGATGCTTGCAAACGGGGAATTTACGGATCCGGAGGAGGCGCGGCGCGCTATTTACGACTCTTTTACGATCCGCAGTTATCGATCATAGAAATACGGACAGGGAGGAAAAAAGATGAAAGTGCTGGAAGCGGATTTTGTGCAGGGATTTATCAGGATGTGCAGCGACGGATGGGAAAGAGGGTGGCATGAGAGAAACGGCGGCAACCTTTCCTACCGCCTGAAGGCGGAGGAAGTAACAGAGATTGAGGACGACCTGAACGAGGACGGGCAGTGGCAGCCGATCGGCGCCGACGTGCCGGGACTGGCGAACGAGTTTTTCCTCGTGACCGGAAGTGGAAAATACTTCCGCAACGTCAGCCTTGCGCCGGAAGACTGCCTCGCGCTCATCGAACTGGATCCGGCGGGCGCGCATTACCGCCTGCGCTGGGGATTGAAAAACGGCGGACGGCCGACGAGCGAATTGCCGAGCCACCTGATGAACCATGAAGTCAAGAAGGCGGCTTCCGGCGGGCGGCATAGGGTGATCTATCACGCGCATCCGACCAACGTGATCGCGCTGACCTTCGTTCTGCCGCTGACCGACGAGGTCTTTACAAGGGAACTCTGGGAAATGGCGACGGAATGTCCGGTCGTCTTTCCGGACGGGATCGGCGTGGTCGGCTGGATGGTGCCGGGCGGCCGCGACATCGCGGTGGCGACGAGCAAACTGATGGAGAAGTACGATGTGGCGGTCTGGGCGCACCACGGCATGTTTTGTTCCGGCGAGGATTTTGACCTGACGTTCGGCCTGATGCACACGGTGGAAAAGTCCGCCGAGATCCTCGTCAAGACGCTGTCCATGCGTCCCGACAAGAGGCAGACGATCAGCCCGCAGAATTTCCGCGATCTGGCGGCGGATTTCGGCGTGAAACTGCCGGAGCGGTTTTTATATGAAAAATAGGAAAGAAAAACAGGAGGGGGATCATGTTAGTAGAAACAAAAGCAAGGATCGGCGTCTTTGCCATCGCGCTGCAGGCGTACCTGCCGCAGTTTCCGGAACTGCTTCCGGAATTTGAGGCGCAGTACGCGGCGTTTCGGAAGACGCTGCCGGATACGGTGGAAATTGTGGACGGAGGCCTCGTGACGACGAAGGAGCAGGCGCAGGAGGCGGGCGATACGTTCCGCGCGGCGGACGTCGACCTCGTCTTTCTGCAGCTGCTCACTTACGCGACGTCCTATAACATGCTTCCGGCGGTCCGCGATCTGGACGTGCCGGTGGTGCTGGTCAATCTGCAGAAGGTGCGCGCGCTGGACTACGACCATGCGGATATCGCGGCGTGGCTGGGCGAAGGCTATGCCTGCGGCGCGGTCGGGGAGATGGTGGCGGATCTCGAGCGCTATGGGAAACGCCACGCCGTCATTACCGGCGTCGTGGAAGGCGGCGACGAACATGCGCGGCGGGAGATCGAGGACTGGTGCCGGGCGGCGCAGACGCGGCGGAGATTCCGCGATACGAACATCGCGCAGATCGGGCGGCCGTATCCGGGCATGATGGATCTGTATATCGACGAGTCCAATCTGTACCGCCGGATGTACCTCTATACCAAGCAGTTCGACTGGGAAAAGATGTGGGTCATTGCCGATGACGTTTCGGACGACGATCTGATCCGCGCAAAAGCGCAGGACATTCTCGATACGTTTGAGATCGAGGGCGGCGGCACCGTCGAGAAGGTCTGGGAGATGGCGCGCTATGTCGTCGCCTTCGAGGACTGGTGCAGGCGGGAAAAACTCGGTCTGATCGCGTCCCATTACGACGGTTTCGCGCAGGGGCGCGCGGGCGTTCTGGACAGTATGCTGATCCCCGCGTTTTCCATGCTCATCAAGCAGGGCGTGGCGTGCGCGGTGGAAGGCGATATGAAGGTGGCGATGGCGATGAGTATTTTGAAGACGATCTCCGGCACCGGCCAGCTGGCCGAGATGTACTCGATCGACTTTAACGACGACATCGCGCTGATCGGGCACAGCGGCTCCGGCGACGCGGACATCTCCGCGAAAAAACCGACGATGAAGATCGTGGACGTCTTCCACGGCAAGACGGGCGGCGGCTATCTGACGCAGTTCTATCCGTATGACGGGCCGATCACCTATCTGGCGATCACGCAGGACGGCGACGGACGGTTCAAATTCATCGCGGCCGAGGGCGTCAACGAAGCGGGAAAGATCCTTTCGTTCGGCGATACCAATATGCGGACGCGCTTTACCTGCGGCGCGAGGGAGTTTGTCGACCGCTGGAGCGAGTGCGGGCCGACGCACCATTTCGCCGCGGCGAGGGGCCGTCATATCGACACGCTGCAGAAGGTTGCAAAGATCTTCAATGTGCCGCTGGAAGTCGTCACGCGCTGAAGATTTGACAAAATCCCCGTGTTTATTTATATTTAATTCTGTTTGAAGAATGAATCAAAAACAGGAGGGAGCAAAAATGTATATTTCCGATGCAATCAAATATGTCGGCGTAGACGACAAGACGATCGATCTTTTTGAGAGCCAGTATGTGGTGGAAAACGGTATGGCTTACAATTCCTACCTCATTCTGGACGAGAAGGTGGCGCTGATGGATACGGTAGACCGGCGCGGCCTTGAGGAATGGAGCAAAAACGTGGAGCGCGAACTCGGCGGAAGGAGCGTGGACTATATCGTGGTTGACCATATGGAGCCGGATCACGCGGGATCGCTTTCTTATGCGCTGGAGCGTTATCCGGAGGCGGTCGTCGTCGGCAACGCCAAGACGTTTACCTATTTTGAGCAGTTCTTTGCGGACGATATCAGCGGAAGGAAACTCGAGGTCAAAGAGGGCGACACGCTTTCTCTCGGCAGCCATCAGCTGACCTTCTACATGGCGCCGATGGTGCACTGGCCGGAAGTCATGGTAAGTTATGAGAGCACGGAGAAAACGCTCTTTTCCGCGGACGCGTTCGGCAAATTCGGAACGCTGGATACCGACGAGGACTGGGCGTGCGAGGCAAGGCGCTACTATTTCAACATCGTCGGAAAATACGGCGCGTCCGTGCAGACGCTGTTAAAGAAGGCGGAAACGCTGGAGATCGAGAAGATCCTGCCGCTGCACGGCCCGATTTTGACGGAAAACCTCGGCTATTATCTGGATCTGTATCAGACGTGGTCCGCTTACCGGCCGGAAAATAAAGGCGTGTTCATCGCCTGCGCGTCCATCCACGGCAATACGTTGGAAGCGGCGGAAAAACTGGCGGAAAAGATCCGCGCGCTCGGCGAGGAAAAAGTCGTCGTATCCGATCTTTCGCGCGAGGACATCGCGGAGTGCGTCGAGGATGCGTTCCGTTACGACCGGATGATCCTGTGCTCCGCGACCTATGACGGCGGCGCGTTCGTTCCGATGGAAGACTTTCTGCACCATCTGCAGATCAAGACGTACCGCGAGCGCACGGTCGGTATTCTGGAGAACGGCACATGGGCGCCGGCGGCAGCGCGGTCCATCCGCGGTTATCTGGACAGCATGAAAGATATCCGGGTGCTCGATGAGACCGTGACGATCCGTTCACGGCTGCATGAAGAAGATGAAGAAGCCCTTGACCGGCTGGCGGAAGCCATCGTCAGGGCGTAAACACGGCAGGAAACGCCGTCGGGATTCCGGCGGCGTTTTTTTCATGTATTTTTTGGGCGTTTATGGGAAATACTAAAAAAATAAAAATTTGTTAGCACTCGCTCTTGACGAGTGCTAACAAATGTGTTATAACATACTCAGAGAAAGGAGTGATGACTTATGATGACACCTAGTATTTTTGGAGCAAACACACTGGAGGATCTGATGGACGACTTTTTCGCGTTCCCGTTCGACAACCGGACGAGGGAGATGCAGAAGCGGGTCTACGGCCAGCCGGGCGTCAACATGATGAAGACCGACGTGCAGGAGCATGAGGATTCTTATGAAGTGGACGTCGAACTTCCGGGCTTCAGGAAAGAGGAACTTTCTCTTGAACTCAAGGACGGCTATCTGGTCATCGGCGCGTCAAAGGAAGTCAGCGACGAGGAGAAAGACGAGAGCACGGGAAGATATGTGCGCAGGGAGCGTTACTCCGGCAGCATGAGCCGCTCGTTCTATATCGGCGAAGACGTGCGCCAGGAGGACATCCGCGCTAAATACGAGAACGGCGTCCTGCAGCTGACGGTGCCGAAGAAGGACAAAACGCCGAAGGCGGAAGAAAAGAAATATATCGAGATCGAAGGATAATCGCAGGGGTTATCCAAAAAGGGCAGGGAACGCGGATGCGTTCCCTGTTTATTTTTATTGACACATGGGCATACTTTGAATATAATGAAAGTACCGAAATAAGTACTGTTTTCAGTACATAAAAAGGAGTGCAAATTATGATCGCTACAAAGCCGATTGATCTAAGGGCAAACTTAAAACATTATCTTGATAATGCCTTTAATGGGGAGCCGGTCATTGTTTCTCGCAAGAATAACAGAAATGTGGTTATTGTTTCTGAGCGCGAGTATAACGACATGATGAAAGCAAAACAGAACGCTGAGTATCTGGAAAAACTGCAGCGCGGCATTTCTGCTCTTAATGCCGGCAAGGGCATAGAGCATGAGATCATCGAGGACATAGGCGATGAAAAAGATATGGTTTGACGAAGCGTGGGAAGAATACCTTTACTGGCAGACGCAGGAACACTGCCGCTAATTTGCAACGGCTGCTAAGAATTATGTGGTTTATGAGTGCAAAAAGAAAGTTTAATAATAAATACAAGATAGTATTTTCAAAAATGCTTTTTGTTGTAAATCTGCAATTTATTTTGTATAATTGGGGTACAAATAATAAAGAAAGGCTTTTACTTTATGCCGCTTACACCAAAACACACGATAAAGGACAGCGTATTCACGGATCTGTTTCAGGATAAGAAGTACCTGCTTCAACTTTACAAGACGCTCCATCCGGAGGATGCAGACGTGACGGAAGACGATATAAAGAATGTCACGCTCAAGTCTGTTCTGGTGGGTGCGGAATACAACGACCTTGGTT
>CANQBH010000011.1 GCA_947589155.1 uncultured Lachnospiraceae bacterium
CGTGTTGTTTGCTTCAACATGAATTATACGGGTAAATCCACGTTGTTGCAAATGTGAGGTCACTTCATATTATCTAACACAACTGGCGTTTGATCTTTACTAAAATTTCAAAGATCGCCGGATTGTATTTCGTTCCGGATTCCTTTTCAAGAATACGGAAGGCTTCGTCTTTGGAATAGGTGGAACGGTACGACCGTTCCTCGGTCAGCGCGCAGTAGGCGGATATGATACCGACGATCTGCGCCGACAGCGGGATCTTCGATCCGGCGATCCCGCACGGATAACCGGAGCCGTCCCAGTTTTCATGGTGGCTCTTTGCGATCTCCTTGGACATCTCAAGGAAACTGTTATTGACCTCGTTGGAGTCGATATCGTTTAAGATCTGCTCGCCGATCAGCGTATGCCGCTGCATGATGAGATTCTCATGCTCCGTCAGATGCTCCTTTTTTTGCAGGATGTCCGTAGGAACGGCAAGATTCCCAAGATCGCAGATCGGCGCGGCCAGTTCGATCGTATCCACATACTGATCGGAGATCTGGTCGGCATATTCCATCGTCAGCTGCATGGCCTCCGTCAGCGTCCGGCAGTTCCGGCTCACGCGGTCCATATGGTCGGCGTCGAACGCCGCGTTTTCTCTGGCGACGCGCAACAGGGCGTACAAAACGTTTTTCTTTTCTTTTTCGATACGGCTCAACTGTTCGGAAACGGAGACCTGAAGCCGCCGGTTGACATCGAGCAGTTCCTGCGCCGTGTCAAAAACGCGCATGATCATCGTGATCCGCGCCCGCACGACTTCCGGCACGAAAGGCTTGGTGATGTAATCCGTGCCTCCGAGTTCAAAACCGCGGACGATGTCGTTCGGATCGTCGAATGCGGAAATAAAGACGACCGGAATTGCCCTGGTTCTTACATTTTGTTTTAATATCCGGCAAACTTCATACCCGTCCATCTCCGGCATCGCCACATCCAGAAGGATCAGGCGGATCTCGAATTTCTCGACGATCTTCAACGCCTGCTCCCCGTTCTCCGCAAGCACCGGCTGATAATCCATATCGCGGATAATATCGCGCAGGCGGAAGCGGTTGGCCTCTACGTCGTCAACGATCAGAATTTTTGCAACTTTTGCGTTCCCCGCACCCATCGGGTCCCTCCTTATGCCTCTTGGTTCAGCAGCGTCCTGAGCGTATCCACGCCCTGCGCGGTTTTATCGTAATCCTCTTTTTGCACCGCCATTTTGAGACGGAGCGCGGTATTTTTGATATCCTTCGGCGCCTGCTCGGTCAACTCCCGCAGCGTGGTCACAAAGCCCTCCGCCTTTTCCCAGTTCTCCATCTCCGCCGAAAGGATCAATTTGTTTAATTTTCTTTTAATTTCTTCCATGTTTTCCGGAGAACCATACGTCATCACGATATTCACGCTGTTCTCCCTCTGAAATTCCTCAAAGGACGCGGCACCGCCCAGTCCGGCGGCCAGATCCGGCATCACCGCCCCGACGCGGCCGACCTTCTGCCCGAGTTTTTCAAGTTCCTCCTCCGGCACTTCCACCCAGATATGGAAAGAAAACATGGAACCTTTGCCCGCGTCGCTTTCTACATGGATCGAACCGCCCATGAGTTCCACCAGCTGTTTACAGATATTCAGGCCGAGCCCCGTGCCGCCGTACCGGCGCGAGATCGAGGCGTCCACCTGAGAAAAACTCTGGAAGAGTTTGTCCTGATCTTCTTTTGAGATGCCGATCCCCGTATCCGCCACCAGAAAGAAAAGTTCCATGCGGTTGTCCTGCAGATCGGTCCTCACCGCTTCCACGGAGATCCGCCCGACCGCGGTAAACTTGCAGGCGTTCGAGATCAGATTGTTCAATACCTGCACGATCCGCAGTTCGTCCCCGATCAGCCGGCGCGGGATATCCTCGGCAATACTGACGATAAAGTCCACGCCCTTATCGGCAATCTTGATCTTGTGGTTGCTCCTGACGTAATCCATCATCTCCCGAAAGTCAAACTCGCGGTTCTCCAGCGTGAACTTGCCGGATTCGAGTTTGGAAAAATCGAGGATATTGTTGATGATCGCGTTCATATCCGCGCATCCGCGCTCGATCAGCGAAAGGATCCGGAGTTTTGCGCGCTCCGTCTCCATCTCTTTTAATTCCAGCGTATTTCCGAGGATGCCGTTGACCGGCGTCCGCAGTTCATGAGTCACGTTGGCGACAAACTCCGACTTGACTTTGGAAGCCTCCTGTTTTTCCTTATCGACGTGCTCGATCCGCCGCTCCAGATATACGTCCTTGGAAATGTCGATCGCAAGAAGGATGTCGGCGCCGCTCCGGCTTCCCGCGATCCGTACCACGGTCGGGAAACAGGTCCGGTTCTCCCGGTAGGCGTCCATCGTGAAGCCGTCGAGTTCCAGCGAGCGGTTCAACTCCAAAACCCCGTCGCGGTCCCGAAAAACGCCCGGATAGATCTCCAGCACATTGTGTCCGATCAGCCCGCTGTCGTAGGACAAAAGCGTCTCGGCTGATTCGTTGGCGTATGAAATTGTGCCGTCCTTCCCGTAAAACAGAACCATTTCACGCGCCTGCTCGAGCGCCGCGCGCATGACCTCCGCGTCCATCATAGGCCCACTTCCCCTGTTACACACTCAAATCACATACATTATAGTAGAAATTGTCGAAAAGCGCAAGCCTTACCACAAGATATTGTGGTGAATCTTGCACCAAAATCCTATTTCCGATGCGAACGGAGAAATTCCAATCCAAATTCGCTGCGCTTCTGTCCGATCCTGTTTGTTTTTTTGAATCCCTGTACCCTGCGGATCGCCGCTTTTGAGGCGAACCCCATGGAAGAAAGCGATCTTGTCATCCACTCTTTTCCGCCGATCGTCTCATGTTTCTTTTCTTCGATCGTATCGACGACGTTATCCATATACTGATTCAGCGCGTCTTCGGCGGCGATGACCACTTTCTCAAAATGCGTCAGCGCCGAAACCGTCAGCGTGGTGTCAATGGCGTAAAGACACATGAAGACCAGACTCAGCACCTCATAGCCGAGCGGCGTGATCCAGCCGGTCACCTCTTTTGTCCATGGCGCGATCACATAAACGACCAGAAGCCCCGCCAGCCCGAACCCGATGGAGCACGGCAGACAGACCCGCCCGTGGATGTTCAGCGGCAGGCTGCTGTAATCCCACCAGTACGCATGGAACAGTTTTTCCAGCAAAAAGGACGTGGTGTATTCGAGCACGATGCTTCCGAAAAACGAAACAAGAAAGACCTGCCACCATGTAAAGGACGCATTTTCGGCATTTCCTACATTTGCGGCAACAACGTCCGTCAGCGCCGTGATGGCGACGCCGCCGACGCCATAGATCGGACAGACCGGCCCGTAAAGGAATCCGCGGTTGTCCCATTTTCCCGTCTTTATCGTGCAGTACAGCGTCTCATAAATCCATCCCATACAACTAAAAATCGCAAAATAAGTAAAGTATC
The DNA here is from genome assembly GCA_947589155.1 of uncultured Lachnospiraceae bacterium. Taxonomy (GTDB): domain Bacteria; phylum Bacillota; class Clostridia; order Lachnospirales; family Lachnospiraceae; genus Pararoseburia. The sequence goes on from CANQBH010000011.1 coordinate 3,485, forward strand.
GACTGATCCACATCGCTTCTTCCTCCTATCGTCTGCGCTTCCTCTATTGTAACACAAAAAGAAGCCGGTGTATGATCCGGCTTCTTCAAATATGAAATTCTTTTTTGGGACTTATGCGCTCACGCCTTTGGAAGCATAGTAGTCGTCGAACATCTTGTTGGCGGCTTCGATTGTCTGGCGGCTGATCTCAGGAAGGCTGCCGCCCCATGCTTCTTCCGCCTGCTTAAATCCCTTTTCCATGGCGGCCTGCATTTCTTTCATCTTGTCTACATCGTCTCCGGCCAGCGCGCTGGCAAAATCAAACAGCCGCTGCGACGTCTGGTTGATCCCCCAGTATCCGTTCTCGGAAACATCTTCCTTGGCCTGCGCGATATCCGACGCGCTGACGTTTTTAAGATTTTCCGCTGAGAACAGGGACGCGAGATTTGACGTGCCCGCCTGTTTGGACAGCATCTCGCTGACCAGATTCGTCAACTGCTGCCGACGGTTGATCTCATCCTGCTTTAACTGCTGTACCAGGGCCTCGCGGTCGCTCTTGCTCATCTTGTTGATCGAATACGATGATTTGGACGTTGCCCCCGAAGACTTCTCATATACGGCCGCCGTCTCAGCCGCCTTTCCCTCGGTCTTGTCCGCAGCCTTGGACGCCGTCTGCGCCGGCTGCGCCGCGTAAGCGGAATAAACGTCCGTGCTTGTTCCTACATTGCTGACACTCATACGCTACCTCCTTGTGAATCTGATTTTTTGAATGCAAATCCGTTTGCATACCCCTACGTTTTTTATGTCGGCATATTTTTCGATTTTCTTAACCGCAAGATCGAAAAAATACCAACTTATAGCGCGGACGCATCATGATCCGAACTCCGTTCGGCGGCGTCCGCGCAAAAGATAAGGAATCCTCCCGGCTTCGCCGACCCCCTTACCTCAATAACTGGACTAGACGGGAATCGAACCCGTGTCCGAAAACCGGTCCCCTGTCCTTCTACGAGTGTAGTTGCTCTTTTTTCATTCCCTCCGCCGCCCGGGGAACAACACCCTGACGGTTTTAGTAGCTTCATGGTACGCCCGCAGAGGCAAAGCTTAGTCTGCGTCGTTTCTCACATGGTCGAAGCCCGGTCTCTAAGGTGTGAGTGCCTTACAGCGGACTGCCGCCCTTAGGCAGCGTATGCTAAATTATCGTTAGCGTTTATTTTTTGTTTGCCATTTAACGCATCGCATGCGACTCGCTTCTCCAGTTTCGCGGTCCCCGTCGAAACCTTTACTAGCCCATAACGTATTTTGACCCGCCTCAGATCCTGCGGATCTTAAACTCTCTTTCGGCTTCTCTTTTCATGTCCTTTTTGGCGATATCCGCCCGCTTGTCGTAAAGTTTCTTGCCTTTTGCCAGCGCGATCTCGACCTTGACGCGGCTGCCTTTGAAGTACACTTCCACCGGAACGAGCGTATAGCCCTTTTCCGCGATCCTGCCCTGCAGCCTTCGGATCTCCTCCTTATGCAGCAGAAGTTTTCGCGTGCGCAGCGGATCCCGATTGAAAAGATTGCCTTTTTCATAAGGGGAGATGTGCATCTGAAAGAGGAAGACCTCCGAGCCCTCGATCCGAACGAACGCCTCTTTGATACTGCATTTGCCCATCCGCAGCGATTTGACTTCCGTGCCGTGGAGTTCGATCCCCGCCTCGTAGGTCTCCTCCAAGAAGTAGTCATGCCGCGCTTTTTTGTTGTTGGCAATGAGTTTTCTGCCTTGCCCATGCTGTTCTCCCTTACCTTCTTATTGTATGACAGATCGCGTCATTCTACAAGTGAAAAATCAATCGTCCGCGCCGCCGTATCCGCCGATTCGATCATGATGTTCACGCGCTGCCCGAGCACGAACCGCCGGTTGGTGTGCTCGCCGACCAGTTCATAGGTCTCCTCCTCAAACCGGTAATAATCTCCCGGGAGGGACGCGATCGGGATCAGGCCCTCGAGCGTGTTGGGAAGTTCGACATAAAGCCCCCATCCGGTCACGCCCGAGATCACGCCTTCCTGCGTTTCCCCGATATGGCCAAGCGCGTATTCCGCTTTCTTGAGTTTGTCCACTTCCCGCTCCACTTCGTCCGCCCTGCGCTCCAGACGGCTTGCGGACGCCGCGACCTCGTCGAGCAGCGCGGCGTAATGCTCTTTTCTCTCCTCCGTCATCCGTCCGCGCAGACAGTCTTTGATGATACGGTGGATCTGCAGATCCGGATAGCGGCGGATCGGCGACGTGAAATGGCAGTAATACTCCGCCGCCAGACCAAAATGTCCGGTATTGCTTGTGGAATATTTTGCCTGCTGCATGGAACGCAGCGTCAGCCTGCTGATCAGATCCTCCTCCGGTTCGCCCTGAATCTCGCCCAGAAGTTTCTGCAGTTCCTTCGGATGGATCCCGCCCTTTTTTCCGCCTCCATGGATCACATAGCCGAAGTTGCCGATCAGCGCCGCCAGTTTCCTGATCTTATCCGCATCCGGCACGCCGTGCGTCCGATACACAAACGGGATGTCCATCCAGTAAAAATGTTCCGCCACCGTCTCGTTGGCCAGCAGCATGAAATCCTCGATCAGTTTCGTCGCCGCATTTCTTTCATACGGCGCGATCTCTTTGACCTTTCCTTCATCGTCCAAAAGGATCTTCGTTTCCGGCAGGTCAAAATCCAGCGAACCCCTGCGCCTGCGCTTGCGGCGGAGGATCGCGGAAAGATCGCGCATCTCTTCCAGCATCGGCACCAAAGGCGCATAGGCGGCGCGTTCCTTTTCGTCGCCTTCTAAGATCTTATTCACGGAAGTATAACTCATCCTCCGGTCCACACGGATCACGCTCTCCGCGATCGTATGGTCTGTGACGCAGCCGTCGGCGTCCACCGTCATGATACAACTGAGCGTCAGCCTGTCTTCACCCTGATTCAGGGAACAAATGCCGTTGGATAAGGCGTGCGGCAGCATCGGGATCACGCGGTCCACAAGGTACACGCTGGTGCCGCGTTCCCGCGCCTCGCGGTCCGGCGCGCTGTTCTCCTGCACATAGTTGGCAACGTCGGCAATATGGACGCCGAGTTCGTAAGCCTCCCCTTTCCTCCGGAGCGAAACGGCGTCGTCCAGATCTTTGGCGTCTTCGCCGTCGATCGTGACCATCTGCCAAGCCCGCAGATCCAGCCGGCCTTCCATGTCCGCTTCCGAAACGTCTTCGGCCGCGCGCCCTGCCCGGTTTAGCACTTTCTCCGGAAATTCCGTCGGCAGTTCAAAACTGCGGATCAGAGAAAGGATATCCACGCCCGGATCGTCGGCGTGTCCCAAGATCTCTATGATCTCTCCTTCCGGATTCCTGCCGTCCTGCCCGTAGTCTGTGATCCGGCATACCACTTTATGCCCGTTGACGGCGCTGTTGTCCCTGCCCTGCGGGATGAAGACGTCCTGCAGGATCCTTACATTGTCCGCGATCACGAAACCGTAGTTTTTTGACTTCTTGTATATGCCGACGACCGTATCGACCGCGTGTTCCAAGACCTGCGTCACCCTTGCTTCGCGGCGACGCCCTCCGGCGCGCGGCATAGGCCGGATCTGCACCAGATCGCCGTGCATGGCCGTTCCTTTGCATTTCTCCGGAATGTAATAGTCCTCGTCTTCCCCTTCCACCGTAACAAAGCCAAACCCTTTCGGATGCGCCGAAAAGATCCCCTGCAGATTCTGTTCTTTTTCCTTCTTTTCCCGTAACGCTTCTTTGCCCATGTTCCCTCTCTTTTTCCTGTCCAAACGGTAAAAAAGACCATCGCTTGCGGCGATGGTCTCAACGCTTCCCGTCCTTAAAAACTTCCGATGTTCAGGATGGCGGCGATCACAAAGAATACCAGAACGAGGCAACTGGTGACTTTGACCAGGATCCCTTCTTTCGACCGTCCCTTGTTCTTGCTCCAATAGGTCTCCGTCGACTGTCCGCTCAGCGAACCGAGCCCTGCGGATTTGCCTTCCTGAAACAGGATGATCACCGTTATCGCAACGCAAACTATGATAAAAAGTATGGTTAATATTGTCTTTAGAATCTCCATGATAAACCTCCTCGCCATGTCCATGGGGCTCAAAACCAGTCATAACGTTTAACACCATATCACACTTTTTTGTTTTTTTCAAGACTTTCGCTGATTTCTATGATAAATTTTGTGCCGCGGCGGACTTCAGACGTCAGGCGAAGGCGCAGCCCGAGTTTGTCCGCCGTCTGCTTGCAGAGATACAGGCCGAGTCCGGTCGCTTTTTTGTCCTCTCTGCCGTTATATCCCGTATAGCCCTTTTCAAAGACCCGCGGCAGGTCTTCCGAGGCGATTCCGATTCCGGTGTCTTCGATGAATAAATACCTTTCGTCTTCGGAAAGGCCGATCGTCACGCTGCCTCCTTCGCCGCTGTATTTGAGCGCGTTGGAAACGGCCTGCTCAAGGATAAACGAAAACCATTTTTCATCCGTCAAAAGCCGCAGGTCTACCCCGTCATAATGCAGACGGATCTTTTTTCGGATAAACTGCGGCGCAAACTTCCGGATCACGCCGCGGATCATTCCATCTAACGGCACATACCGCAAGACCAGATCGTTGGTATCGCTCTCCAGACGGATATAGCCCAGCACCATCTCCACATACTGCTCGATCCGAAACAGTTCCGTCAGAAGTTCGCGGTTCTCCTTGGTGTCTTCCGCCTGCAGAAGAAGGCGCATGACGGCGATTGGCGTCTTGATCTGATGGACCCAGACGGTATAGTATTCCTGCGCGTCCGTCCGCTCCGACTCCCACGCCGCCGCGATGGCGGCGCAGCGTTCGCCGAGCACGCGCACCATCTTCTGGTAATCCTCCTGCGCCAGCGTTTCCGCCTCCGGCAGATCGTTCCACTCGCCCTCAATCCCCGCAAGCGTCCTCTGCCGCAGTTTATGCGCGTACGCATAATGCAAAAAAGCCCTGCCATGCACGAACACGCAAAGCAGGAGCGTCAAAAAGGCGGCGTAAAGCAGCATCTCCATCTCCAGCCCATAAAGCCCCCCTGCGATAAAAAATAAGGCGACACTGCAAAGCAGGAGCAGCAGCCCTCTTTTTTCCTCCTTCAGATACCGCGCCAGCAGAACCGGCCATGATTTTTCATTCAATGATATATCCGCTCCCTACTTTCGTGGCGATCAGATCCTGCACGCCGATCTCCTCGAGTTTTTTACGCAGCCTGTTCACATTGACCGTCAGCGTATTTTCTTCCACATAACAGTCGTCCTGCCAAAGGCCGTTCATCAGTTCTTCCCTGCCGACCACGCGTCCCTTGTTTTCCATCAGGATACGCAGGATCCGAAACTCGTTCCTTGTCAGGGTTTGCCGCCTGTTTTCAAACGACACCTTTTCATCGTTCAGATTCAGGATCACGCCCCGATGCTCGATCACCGGCACATGCCCCGCCAGATCATAGGTCCGGCGCAGCATCGCGCTGATCTTGGCGTGCAGTACCATCGGTTCGACCGGTTTGGCGATAAAGTCATCGCCGCCCTTTTCGATCGCCATGACGATATTCATGTTGTCCGCCGCCGATGAGATGAAAACGATCGGCACGTCCGAGATCTTCCGGATCTCGCCGCACCAGTGGTAGCCGTTATAAAACGGCAGCATGATATCCAGCAGGACAAGGTCGGGGTCGCTTTTTACAAACTCGTCCATGACACGGGAAAAATCCGTCACCAAAGTGACGGTATTTCCCCAAGACGTCAAATGCAGTTCCATCGCCTGCGCCAGCGCGCAGTCATCTTCAACGATCAAAATATGATACGCCATATACGCTCCGTTCATGCACAATGTTATAATACTCTTTCGCCGTTATATGATATATTATCACATACAGCAGCAGAAAGACAGCAAAACTGATTCCCATGCAGGCGATCAATATCCGCACATCCTGAAGATAGAACAGTTTCAGCATGGACTCAAGGATCGAAAAGGCCATGATATTGTGCAGCATCGCCACCGCGATCGGCGTGAAGAAGATCCAGAGCATCTGGCTGCGGATTGTCTGGCGCACCTCGCGTTCCGTCATGCCGATCTTTTCCATGATCTTAAAACGCCCGCTGTCTTCATAACCCTCCTGTATCTGCTTGTAGTGGATGATGAGGATCGTGGCAAACAGGAAGACCACGGACAGAAGGATCCCTAAGAACAGCAGCGAGCCGTTCGTCTCCAGCATGGCTTCCTCCGTATCGTACTTGGAATCCCAGTAAAAGGCGATGGCGTCGTCGACCACCTCTCCTTCGGCGGCCTCCTTTACCATAGGGCGCAGCAGTTCGTCCGTCCGCGCGCGCATACGGTCCTGCGCTTCCGCCGCGGCGCTGTCATCGTCAAAGTTGCAGAGCATATTCGTTACGATCTCGCTGGCGTACTCTCCATAGGACTCTTTCTGCATCTTATAGAGCGCTTGAAATTCCTCGCTGCTGACGACGATCCCGTAACTCTGCGTAATGATATTGACTTCCAGCATGGAAGAAACATCGACGGGAAACTCCTCCAGTTCCTTGACGATCCGCAGTTCCTCCTGATCTATCGCCAATACGCGCCCGGTCGGCAGTTGTCCTTTGGACAGATTGCAGATGGCGATCTCATTATTCTTGAGCGGGATGGTCAGACCCGTCATCGCCGCATAATCCTCCGCCGTGATAAAGACCACTTCCGCGATAGAATCCAACATATCCATCGCGTCCGCCATATTTTCCGTGCCGTCCATGACCGACCTGTCGCCGGTCAGCCTGCCGTCATGCCATAAAAACGCGCAGGACAGATACCGCTGCGATCTCACATCCGACACCGCAAGTTCGTTTTCCGCGGCTGCCGTTTCCAGCGCTTCTTTCATACTTTCCTCCGGCAGGGCGCGTATGACCTTTCCGCCGTCTGCCGCCGTTTCATAATAGTAATACCGCATCACCAGATCGTAGGGATGCCCCTTTTTCAGACTGTCTTCTATGCCGACGTAGAGGCTGCTCGTCGCCGAGATCATCAGGATCACGCTCGTCATCAGGATCGTGATGCTTGCCAGACCTACGGCGTTCCGATTCATGCGGTAGAGCATTCCCGATACGGCCGCCATATGGCGCTTGCGATAGTAGAAGTTCTTATTCTTCTTCATCCATTTCAGGAGGACGATACTCCCCGCCATAAACAGAAGATAGGTGCCGATGATGACAAGGATGACTGCAATGAAGAATACGCTGATTCCCACCAGCGGGTTGTCGACCGTCCGCGCAATATAATAGCCGCCGAACAGTGCCGCGAATCCGCCGATAAACAGCGGCCATTTGACCTTCGGCTCCCGTTCGCCCACCTGCGCGCTCTGCAGAAGTTCCACTGCTTTCAGTCGCGCGATATGCAGGCAGTTCCCAAAAAACGTCAAGGCATAGAGCGCCGCAAAAAAGACAAGCGTCGCCAAAAGCGTTCCGGCATTGATATAATAAAAGCCAAAGATCGTCTCCACCTGCAACAGCCGACAGACCAAAAGCGTACAGGCTTTATACAGCGCGATCCCCAAAAGGAGGCCGAGCGCCATGGACGATAACATGGAATACAGCGTCTCGAAAAACAGGATACAGGCGATATGGCGTTTTTCCAGCCCGAGGACATGATACAGCCCGAACTCCCTGCGCCGCTGCTTCATCAGGAAACTTCCCGCATAGAGCAGAAGGATCACCGCCAGAATCGACATCACGATGACGCCGTAGCCCATGATGGACCGCAGGAAAGAGCCGCCGCGGATCGCATCCATCCGCTCGTCCCGATGGAGCGTATTGACGATATGGTACACGCCGATCAGTCCGCCGCCCGTTAAGATGTAAGGCAGATACATCCGCCTGTTTTTGATCAGATTGCTTCCGGCCAGTTTTGCATAATATCCCATTTTCATTCCGCATCACCGCCTGTCGTCAGCAGGGTCAGCGTATCCGAGATCCGCTGATACATCTGCTCATCGGTCTGCTCGCCGCGGTACAGCTGATGATACACTTCGCCGTCTTTGATAAACAGGACACGTTCCGCGCAACTGGCCGCTTTGACGGAATGTGTCACCATGATAACGGTCTGGCCCGTCCGGTTCACACCCTGAAAGATCTTCATCACATCGTCCGCCGATCTGGAATCCAGCGCGCCGGTCGGCTCGTCGGCCAGAAGGAGTTTCGGCTGCGTGATCAGCGCGCGGGCGATCGCCACCCGCTGCTTCTGTCCGCCGGAGATCTCATACGGGAATTTGTCCAGGATCCCGTCGATCCGAAGCTGCTTTGCCAGCGGCCCGATCCGCTGTTCCATCTGCCTCACGCCAATTCCGCTCAATACCAACGGCAACAGGATATTGTCCCGATTGGAAAAGGTATCGAGCAGATTGAACTCCTGAAAGACGAAGCCGAGGTTTTCCCGTCGGAAGGTCGCCATCTGGCTGTCCCTGACCGCCGACACGTCTTTGTCGTCCAGCACCACGCGGCCCGATGTCGGCCGGTCCAACGCCGCAAGGATATTGAGAAGCGTCGTCTTTCCGGATCCGCTCTCTCCCATCACGGCCACAAATTCGCCGTCTTCCACGGCAAAAGAAACATTAGAAAGAGCCTTCACGGAGGCGCCGCCGAAGCGGCTCGTATAGACCTTCTGAAGACTCTTGACTTCCAATATGACCATCTCTTTTTCCTCCTTTTCTTATGATCCCATATTAACAGGAAAAAGAGAAGCGCAACATCGAATCCCATGACATTACGGGGAGGGATGTGACGGTTTTGTAAGGGGCGTGATTTAGTGTTCTTCGACCAGACGATAAACTTCCTCGCTGATCTCCTCGAGTTTTTGCATACAATGCCGGTACTGATCGATGGCGCGGAGGATCGCGTTAAGATCTTCCGGCGTGAACATCCCCGCCGCTTTGGACAGGTCTTCCAGATGATCGACATTGACTTTCAGGTGGCCGCCGCTCGGGAGGGAAATACACAGCACCTTGGTTTTATCCGATACGTCCCCTAAGGTGATGCTGTTGCTCTTGGGATCGCATCCGAAGACCACGCCGTTATATTCGATCACGCCGTTCTTCGCCAGACTTCCGTAAGGACAATCCAAAACCATTTCCGCCTGCGGCGCGCTTTCGCCCCTTGTTTCATTGCATTTGGCAAGCACCTTTTCCCATTCTTCGTTTTTACGTTCCTGCGGGCCGGCTGTATAGCCGATGGGCGCGGTAACACCGCGGCTTCCAATCGCTTCTACCATATCACTTTTGTCTCCTTATCTGTGCATGACAACTCTGTCTCACTGCCTCCGCCGCTGCTTCATCTGCAGGAAAGACTGCTTTGTATCTTTATAATATCTTTTTGAGATATTGACGCAGACGTCGTGCGCCATCGAGATCTCGTAACGCTTCACATGAAGCGCCTTTTCCATATTGACCAGATAACTCTGGTGCGTCCGGCAGAAACCGTGCGGTTCCAAGAGTTTCTGCGCGTCGTTTAATTTTTCGTAGCGGGAATACACCCTTTCCTCTCCCCGCGCGTCCCAGATATGATAATAGGTCTTGTGCAGCCTGCTCTCCACATAAAGGATCTGCTCCGGGCAAATGCGCCGGTCGCCTTCCATGAAAGAGATCGTCAGCGCCGCCTGATTTTGACTGTCGTCCAACATAACTCCCGTTTCCTTCCCGTTGCCGCGTTCTTATCCAAGAAGATCAAATCTTCCGGAACCGTAGGCGGTCATGCTGCCGTTCATCCCGTACTGGCTGGCAAGGCTTTCCCGATAACTCTCGGCATTGCCGAGAATACGGTCCGCCAAAAACAGCAGTTTGTCCTTCCACTCTGCCTTTTCGCCGAAGACGCTCTCCAGCGTCTCTTCATCCGCGCCGCGCAGTTTTTCCGCATCCACCGTCATCTCGCCGCTTTTGGAAAATCCGATCCCCGCCTGCGCCAGAAGATCGCTGCTTTCACTCATCAGCGTAGAAAGATTCTCACGATAAAACGCATCCAGCGGAGATGACGTCTGCAAAAGGCGGTTCATCGTTTCGTTATAGTATTGGGCCAGTTCCTTCATCGTCTGGTACAGGCTGTCCCCGCCTTGTTCCGTCTTCGCCTGCTCTAACAACTCCGATCCCCTGCTTCCCGTCAACTGTTCCAGACAGTTCAAAAGGCCGGACGCGCTCTTTTCCAGTTTGTCATACGCCCTGCCCGCGGCGGACCCCGCCGTCGGTTCCTTATCCGACAATGCCGACAGCAACGTCTGTTCTTTCGCCGCGTCCGCACGTCCCGTCTGGTTCATCTGATTCAACAGGGAGTGATCCAGCAGCGGAAGCCCCGCCCGTTGTGAAGCCTCGTTGATCATATTGGTCGTTACTCTCATAACCGTCTCCTTTGATTCATATAAAAACCTATTTATTGTATCGGATATTCTTTCGGGAAACTGATAGATGTTACAGAATTGGAAAAGCGTTTTTGACATTGCTGCCAAAAACGCTTTTTTCTGGGGGTTAAATTGCCGTTCGTCCTTCTCTCAAGCCGAATTGCATATAGTGATCAAACAGCGTATACAACTGCTGCCCTTTATAGGCTTCCTGCAGATCCGGATAGCGATTCTGATAGGACTGCACATTAAACGTCGCCTTCGCCTGACGTCCTTCGTTTCGGCCGAACCAGACGAAATGGGCAAGCGTCTCATCTTCATCACCGCCGTAGGCTGCCCTGACGTCCGGGTTATGCGCAAGATAATAATCATAATCATAGACCGCCGAATAATCCCTGCCAAAATAGGTGGTCGTTGCACCCATCAGTTTGTTTTCATACCCCGTAGTGACACGGCCTTCTCTTTGACCGAATTGCATATAGTGGTCGTAGTACGCATATAATCCCTGCCCCTTATACGCCTGTCGCAGATCCGGATAGAGATTCCGATAGGACTGCACATTAAACGTCGCCTTCGCCTGACGTCCTTCGTTTCGGCCGAACCAGACGAAATGGGCAAGCGTCTCATCTTCATCACCGCCGTAGGCTGCCCTGACGTCCGGGTTATGCGCAAGATAATAATCATAATCATAGACCGCCGAATAATCCCTGCCAAAATAGGTGGTCGTTGCACCCATCAGTTTGTTTTCATACCCCGTAGTGACACGGCCTTCTCTTTGACCGAATTGCATATAGTGGTCGTAGTACGCATATAATCCCTGCCCCTTATACGCCTGTCGCAGATCCGGATAGAGATTCCGATAGGACTGCACATTAAACGTCGCCTTCGCCTGACGTCCTTCGTTTCGGCCGAACCAGACGAAATGGGCAAGCACCGCCTCGTCATCATCGCCGTAGGCTGCCTTGATATCCGGATAACGGTTAATATAATAGTTATAATCATAAACCGCCGAATAATCCCTGCCAAAATAGGTAGTTATTGCGCCCTGCATCACGCTGCATCCTGTGCCCTGCCGTCCTTCCGCCTTTCCGGCGCGCATATAGTGAAGATAGTACTGCTTCAGATCATTGCCGAAGGCTCTTCGCAGATCCGGATACTGCAGACGGTAGGAACGTACGTCAAATGCGGCACTGCCCTGCCTTCCTTCCGCCATGCCACAGTAAACAAAATGCTCCAGCAGCGCGGTGGCATTGTTTCCGTAAGCCGCCTTGAGATCCGGATATCTGTTTGCATAATAGGCTGCGTCAAACACCGCAGCATAATCCGAACCATAGATCGTTCCGTCGTCGTACCAGTAATCCAGATCCACATCAGGGACGATTCCGCTTACACATCGTCCCTGACTGGTAAACTGATAAAAATCATGCGATCCGGAATAGGTGGAAGTCACATTTGCATAATCATGATAGACCTCTGTGCCCGTCTGGTAACGATATTGCGCTACCCAGACTTTTCCGGACAGATCCGCGCCGTTAAAATATCCTTCCAGCGTTGCCTTGTTCGCATAGAGCATTCCGGTATATCCCCATTCTTTACACCGGTTGCAAAAGGCGTTGGCAATCGCCGTGCGTTGCTCTTTTGTTTGTCCTAAGTTCCGCAAAAACGCCAATCTACAATGCGGCGCTGAGTCTCCGCCGCACCACTCATAGTCCATGCAGATCGGTAGCGTGATATTATACTGGTTGATACGGGAAATCACATAGTCCGCCTCTTCGATCGCTTCCTGCTCCGTGACTGCCTCAGACCAGAAGTAAACCCCGACGCGGAGTCCTGCCGCAAGCGCCCCCTGAATGTTTTCACGGAAGTTTTTATCTTCGTACATGGTTGCATCGTTATAGCGTCCGCCTACTTTGACGATCACAAATTCCACGCCGGAATTTTTGACCTGATTCCAATTGATTGCGCCTTTATCATTCTGGTAATGCGATACGTCGATGCCTTTTCGCACCGTATAGTTCCCGCTTCTTTGCGGGAGGGCGATACGACTGATCGCATACGGGGAGACATTTTCATAGAAATCCTCATCGATCTCGCCGTGATATTTTATACCGGTACCGTCCTGCCTTAAAGGATTGGATTCCGCTGCCAGTACTTCTTTTCCGCCCATGCACAGCAGCAGGAATAACATTCCCAGTCCTATGCCAAGCAATGTTGTTTTCTTCATTTGAATCTTCCTCCTATGAATTATGATATTATATGCCGACGACCAGACTTTGGATCGTCTTTTTTATCGCATCCTCCTGCGGATGCGTAATATCATACTCCGCCAGCAATGTTCCGACATATCCGGCAAATGTCTTGTAGATCGTCAGACAGACCTCGTCTTTTAGATCTTTATGATAGGCGGACTGCTTTGTGATCAGATACGGTATGATATACTCCTTTACATAATTCTGTATATGCGGCGGCGCCTCAATTTGCTCCCCATCAGAAAAACAAAGATCCGCAGAAACGTGGAGCGCCTGCAAACATTTTTTGATAAATGCATCCGCATAGGTATCCTCCGGCAGTTGCGTCGGCAGAGGCGCAACTGCGATCTCTGCTACCTTCCGGCAAAACTCTTGTAATCCAAGCGAATCATCCTTGATGTTTTGGATCGCACCTATCAAGGCTAAAACAGCGGTATAGGCTTCCTTCACTTCCTGTTGTAACATAAGATCCGTCCGGTTGGCAACAGGAAAATCCTGAAAAAATCCCGCCAGCGTTCTATGATCGACAATGGCTCTACGCAGATAATATCCGCACGGCCTGTTGTGGGAATGGATCACGCGGACGGAAGAAAGCAGGGCGATCTCATACCCGTCCTGTAAGAGGCGTATTCCCAGATCAAGATCTTCTGCATAATCTCCCTGATACTGATAGCGGGTAAAGATTTCCCGATCGATCAAACAGGCGACATCCGATAACTGCGCATTCTGTCTGATCGAATGAAAATCCGTACTCGACGGCCATCGCCCGATCTTATCGTCATTAAATGCTCCAAGATATCTGGCATGCATCCAACTGTCGACTTTATACTTCAAATCCCCTTTTGCATTTTCCTTTTCCATCGGCGTGATCGCAACTACGTTATCGTTTCCCTGCCATACCTGCAACATATGGTACAGCCAACATTCATCTTCCGGCATAGCGTCCTGCGTCATGAAAAGCAAAAGATCTCCGGTTGCCTGCTTTGCGCCCAAGTTACGCGCGTAAGAATGTGAAAACTCTTCATGTGGTATTTCGATCACCCGAACGCCCAGCCATCGCATGATCGGAAGCGTCCCGTCGTCGCTGCCGGAATCCACGACGATGATCTCCGCCTGCGGGCAGCCTGCCTGACGATACAGCATCCCGATCAACGCCAAAAGTTGTTCCCCGCCGTTATAGGCCGGTATGACGACGGAAACCGTAACCGCAATGTCGTTGATTTTCTCATGCGGCGCGACCCGTCTTATGAGCGGATGGTAAACCTGTTCATCCACCGGCTCAAAAACCATAGAATCTGCATTCTCCTCACATGGCGTCTGCACCGAAGGTGCCTCGCCTGTTGTATTGCGTCCGCGGATCTTAGACCATGTTTTCCTTCCCCAGCGGTACGCCTTAAAAAAAGGACGGAGAAGTTTTTTCGTATGCTCGTCAAAATAATTATGGCAGAAATTTAATTCTTCCGTTAATTGAAGGATCTCTTGATTCTTTTGAAGAATCTCCTGGTTCTTTTCCCGTGCATAGGCCTCCATATCCGCCCATGCCCGTTCGGTAACATGCAGTTGATCTTCGATGATCTGACGTTCTTCTTTTACTTTTGAGAACTGTTCCAATTGCCTCAATTGCTGAATTACAATATCCAACTGTCTTTCCATAACAGGATCGCGCCGTTCGTCCTTACTGCTCATAAGTTTCCTCCACGACTGCCTCAACAAGAGTTGTTACCTTCCGCTCAAATACGGACATATCAAAATATTGATGAAAAAGATTTTCACTCCGCTGCCCGATCCACTCCAACTGCTCCTGATGCTGCACAACGTAAATGATCTTTGCCATTAAATCCTGCACATCTTCATTTTGAAAGACAAATCCGTTTTCTCCGTCTGTAATCAAATCCGCCGTACCGGTATTGGAAGATACAATACATGTATGGCCAAGACTCATATTTTCTGCGGCCACTACCGGCAGCGGATCGTCTCTTGATGAAACGATCAGACAATCCATCTCCTCATACAACTTCTGCAACTGCTCCCGCGGCATATCCTCAAAATAGAACACATTCGGGAACGCTGCGCTCATCTTTCGTATGGAAGCAGCAAGGCTGTATTCGCTTCCGGGTCCGACAAAATAAAACCTGCTGTGCTGCATGACATCAAGCGGCAGCCTGCTGACGGCATCCGCCAACAGATCCTGTCCTTTTCTTCTGCAGTATGCGCCCACACAAATAAAGTTCACCGTTTCATGCGGTATTTTCTGCTGTTTGACCGCATGCACGCCGTAATGCAAGATCGAACCTTCATAGGACAGTCCCGCCTGCTTCATATTACTGCGTACAAAATCGGCCACAAACAATACACGGATATTCTCGGTCAGATGCTTCGGCAAGATGTCTTTTTTTACCTGAAATGCTTCCAATGCTTCATGCAGCCACCAAAGGATCTTGTTCTCCGTGCCGATGTTGCTCATCACCACTTTATACGTCTCAACCGTATTGGCGACGGCAAGCAGCGCATGATCGATCAACAACTGGCAAAACCCCAAATCCTTGCTTCCCAGATCGCAGATCGTGTTGTCGATCACGACCGGAAAACCGGCTTGCGTAAATTCCGGCCTGAGCGGTCCGTCCTGCGCAGCGGCAAGCGTGATCCGATAGCCCTGCTTCCGCAGGGTCACCGCCATATCCTGTAAAACCACCGGCGCTCCGGTTCTTGACAGTTCGTGACTGATCAGCAGGATATCTCCTTTGCCTCTTTCCTGTACCTCGCCCTGCGCGGCATAAAAGAGAAAATTTTCCCTTCGCGCTATCAGAATGCAGTACAATATTTTTTCTTCTAACGTCTCTACCCTAGTTTCATGTATTGTATCATATAATCTACGAGTTTCGCCAGCTGAAAGATTTTCCATCATGGAAAGGAAGTCGTCGATTCCGCTATAAGCGGTACCAAAGAAAACCTCCCGCGTGTTCGCCAAACGGAAGTTTCGCACCGTGTCCTGATACGTCACCCCATACGACTTGGTGTACTGCTGAAAAGATACTTCCATCTGTTCAAAACGCATACGATCCGTGATCGAAAAACCATAACGATCCCACAGATTCTCTCCAAACTTTTTGATTTTGTCCGGATTGTTCTGTCCATAATAAAACAAGATGCGGTAAATGAGGAAATCCACCGGAAGCGGAAAAGCAAACGTCCATTCATAGTCGATCATGACCCACCGCTCACCGGCTACATAGATATTCGGCAGGATCGCATCGATATTTAACCACGATCCGCCCGCTGCATCTGATGACACATCTATACAGCCAAAGACTTTTTTCTGCTCCGCGCCGTTATACTCGTTCTGCGCGTGATAGATCTTCCGCAGCATGGCGATATAGCGATCCAAAAGATCCAGCGCTTCTTCCTTTTGTCCCTGCTCCAGATGACGGCTGATCAGCGTTTCCAGCGATTCTCCCGTTACATATTCCAACACCACATCGTTGTTTTCCACCTGCCCTCGGTTCGGTGAGATCGGCGTGCCGGCAAACAATTCTGACAGGTGGCGATAACTTTCTTCCAGCCGGAAGACATGCGTCTTTGCCTCCTCGTCTTCCGGTTTCTTATGCACCTCTTTTTTTCCGTCGCCATTCACAACAATCGACGTTTTTATATTGAACGCTGCGGATCTGTCATTCGACATCTTCGCATAAAGGACAGACGGCGTCCCTCCGACGGTCAAAAGATAACTGCTTGCATATTGTGCGTACTCCCCGGCGGCTATCGTTTCGTCAAACACTTTGCTTTCGTTAAAGAGATCCAGATACCTTTCCGAAGACGGCACGGCATGTTCAACCAGTTCCCCCTGCTCCGGCGGATGTTCGTCGGAATAGAGCGTCAGCATAAAACGATCGTCCGGAAACGGGTAATATAACGCCGTCTTTCGGTCCGAAAAAATCCCGCGTAATTTTTCCATCTCCCCGTGGCTGACATACATCGCGCCGCTCACGTTTTCCATGGACAGCGTTTCATCTCTGTAACCCGCCCATCTTCGCAAGGCGAAACGATTTTGCAGACCAATATACATTATGCCGCGTTCTGAAAGTTTGTCCGCCAACGCCTGCAGTTGATCGGCTAATTCCGAATAAGAAGCGACGTTGAGATCCCAAACAAAGATCCGATCAAAGCGCATATCCTCCGCGATCTGATCGATATCGGCTCCTGCATACATGATGTTCTCTTTTCCGGCATATCTGCGCTGCAGGATCTCGTCAAACGGCGTTCTATGCTCCACACACACGACCCTTCCGGCCTCTTTTGCCAGATAACCGGTCACGGCGCCGCATCCGGCGCCTATTTCTAAGACCACGTCCTCCGAAGTAAGGTCGATCCAGCGGACGATATTTGCTCTCTGTTTAGAATACTCTTTTAAGTACAGCCATTGCGGCAGTTGCCGTTCCAGTTCCTCCAAGGTCACATCGGGATGATCTTTGTAAATTTCCCGTAACTGCTCATATGCCTGAATCACATTTTGCATATTTCCATATCCTCGCCGAAGATTTCAGATTATCCATCTACACGTTCCAAATATACGCTGGAATTCATATCATAAAAACCGACCGTATCCTTCTCGGAAACCACCGTAATGCCGATCACATCGTAAAGCCTGTGATAGACCTGAAATTCACCGTCCTGATATCCGGTGCAACTGATCGACAACAGGTAACTTCCGCCTTGCAGATTCATCTCCTGCTCAAAGACACACAGATATTCCTCCTGCGGCTCGACGTCGCCGATATCTTTCTTTTCATACATGGTATTGGTTCCGGTGATTGCGGTTCCCTGCACATTTTTTAAGGTAAAGGTAAAGATCGGATCGTGTATGGTTTCATAAAATCTGACTTTATACTTGATCCTGAAACGGCTGCCTTTTTCTATGGTGGACGTCAGGTTGCCGCGATCGTCTTCCACACAAAAATCCACGATCTCCGCCTGCCCGGTTCCATACTCGTTCAGACTGGGATTGATCTCAAAACGGCTTTTCCACAACTGTGTGCCGGACAGTGTTTTTTCCATCGAATGTAAATGGTTTTCGGTTTCTTTTTGTTCTTTTTCATCCGCCTCTTTTTGTTGATCCGTCCCGCTGCCGTCCGGATCCCACTGGTGCACCAGCACCCTTTTATAAAGATCGATCATGTCCTTCGGTATGCCCTCAGCGATCTTATTGCCTTTATTTAGAAGGACCACCCTGTCGCAGTATTTGGAAATGCTGCCAAGATCATGACTGACAAAGAGGATCGTTTTCCCCATCTTCTTAAATTCTTCAAACTTATGGTAACACTTTGCCTGAAAGAAGACGTCGCCCACAGAAAGCGCTTCGTCCACGATCAAAATCTCCGGATCGATATTGATCGCCACGGCAAACGCCAATCGGACAAACATACCGCTGGAATACGTTTTGACCGGTTGATAGACGAAATCGCCAATATCGGCAAAAGACAGGATACTGTCTAAACGTTTTTGCACTTCTTCTTTGGAGAAGCCCATCATGGTCCCATTCAGATAGATATTTTCGATTCCGGTATATTCCGGATTAAAACCTGCGCCCAGTTCCAGCAGTGCGGAAATACGTCCGTTGATTTCGATCTCTCCGTCCGAAGGATTCAAAACGCCGGTAATGATTTTTAGGATCGTCGATTTTCCCGCTCCGTTTGTCCCTATGATGCCGACCGTTTCGCCTTTTTTGATATCAAAAGACAAATGATCCAATGCAAAATGCTCCTGATAACGCGGCGTTTTTGACAAACCAAACGCATCAATAAGGCGATCCCTGTTCCGGCTATATAACTTATACATCTTGCTGACATTTTTTACTCTGATCGCATATTCTTCCATATACATATCTTTCCTTTTCTACATGACATCTGCAAAATGAGCCTGCAGTTTCCCGAAAATCGTTGCTCCAAGAACGAAGACCACGATCGTCAGAATCCAAAAATACAGGGTAATTCCCGGCCGCTCCCAGAACCAGATCTGATTCATCATGGTATCGCGATAGCCGGAAACAATATAATACATCGGATTGGCTTTAAGGATAAATTCAATCGGACGTGAGATCCTCCCCTGCGCCAGCATACCGTCTAAGTTCCACATGATCGGGGTCATCCAGATGCCTACCTGCAGAACGATGGCGATCACCTGAGACAGATCACGGAAGAACACGACCATAGCGCTCGTGGCATACGTCACCCCCAGACACAAGACAAACATGCAGAAAGAATAATAAATGATCTGCAAAGAATACCATGTCGGAAAATATCCGTAGCAACTATACAGGATCAGCATGAATGCAATAAAAAACAAATGGACAAAAATACTGGAGAGCGCTTTGACTACCGGAAGCGTGCTGATCTTAAAGACCACCTTCTTGACCAGATAATTATATTCCAGCAATGCGTTGGTTCCGGCTCCTAAGACCTCGGAAAAATAGAACCATGGCACCAGGCCTGCAATCAGCCATAGCACATAAGGGATCTCAATGCCCGCTTTGGTCGACTGCGTACCGGCATTTAGCGCCTTTTCAAATACAAACCAGTAGACAAGTACCGTAATGATCGGCTGCACAAACGCCCAGATGATTCCAAAATACGATCCTGCAAATTTTGTTTTGAAGTCGTTTTTGGCCAGATCGAAGATCAGTTTTCGGTTTTCTATGATCTCCCCTAGGATAGACAGCGCTCCGTTTTTTTCTTTTTTCTCAGACATTGGTTTTCTCCGCTTGGGCACTCCTTTTCTTCTTTACATCTTTATCTATGGATTGTACCATAAAATCATAAACTTTGCGAATCTCCTTCTCATAGGTAAATTGCTGCACAAACTCCAACCCTTTTTGCCGCTTTTGTTCCAGTTCCTTTGGGTGCTGAAAGAAATACGCCATCTTGTCGGAGATCTCGAGCGGATCCGGGCTTACCATGACGGCATGTTCCTCGTTTAACTGCCATGCGTTGTTGTCCCCCGTATTGCAGACCACCACCGAACCGGATGCCATGATTTCCATCGGCAGCAGCGAAAGGTTGGTCATGGAAAGCACCAGACACATATCGCATTGGGCGTACACGTCGCTTAACCGCTCCGGCGAAAGGATCCCAAGATCTTTGTAACGGAAATTGAAGTCATAGCCAACCAACTGTTGACCGGCAAAAACGATCTCCAGATCCGGCATCTGTTCCGCCAGGCGCTCCAATGCTAGAATCCCCATTTCAAACGCACGGCGCTCCGTATAAGGGCGGGCATAAAAGAAGACCCGGGGAACACTGTCTTTCTTTTTCTGTTCGCGATAGATCTCGCGATCATAAGAAAAGCGGAAGGCCTGCGTCTCCATGCCGTACTCATCGTGCAGTTTCTGCGCGAGCCAGTCTCCCGCCGTGATCCCCCGGAAGCCCATCTTATATGTGTTCTCCGCAAAAAAGTATTCCGCTCCCATCGGGTAAAAAAACGGCTCAAAATCCTGAACAAAGTAAAATTTCGACAGTGCGTTATCAAAATACCGAACGATATACGCCGTAAACCACGAGGTGGCAACCACGGCGTCCGCATGTCGCATATCACGGAAATTGGCATGGATCTCATTTTTTTCTCCGAGGTCTATGCCGTAATACTCCAATACCGTCTGCTTCAAGGCATAAGACGGTATCCCCTCATTTCCTCCGCAGATATAAATGCGGTTCGTGATTCCCCATTGGCTCAGAAAACCGATTGCGCGGAAGATCGTCCGGTGACCGCCTGAGCCCGGGCCAAGCGGCGGGATGACCCAATTGACGATATATTCTCCGTCCTCCCGTTGTGAAAACGCTTCTTCATCAAAGGAAACCGGATAGCCTTTGGTGATCCAACGGTACATCTCCATTTTATTTTCCGGCTTGACCATCACATAGCCGTAATGCGCGATCAGTTTTTCCAATGTTTCCCTTACTTTTCTTTTGATCCCCATAACCTCTTGTTTCCTTTCAATTTACCTTTGTTTTTGAAGATACTGCTGTGAATAGCGCCGGTCCATGCGCATCCTTGTCTGCGGATCCGCCGCAAGATATTCTGCCGCGCGGACGCTGGCCGTCTGGCGCATGATATTTCTGCGGAAAGCGTACCAATACCAGCGGCATTTCTGCACAAAAGTCAGATCGCTCCTGCGGCGTATATAACCGCACTGATAACGGCTGTCGGCAAGGATCTGCCGGATGAACCGATACAAAGAAAACTTCGGCGCTTTTTCATAGACCTTATAGACCGCCTTAAAATCATCATAATACCTTTTTGCATAGGAACGCAGCGGATAGTCGTGGGAATGATATACCGCCGCATTTGGACAGTAGACCTTTTTATATCCCGCTTCTAAGATCTTTTTCGCCCAGATCTGATCTTCGGCAAAATCCACATCGTCATATGGGATCTTTTCCCATACGCTCCGCCGCAGGCAGGAGCAGTTGTCGGAAAAAAACGCCAGATACTGCTGATAGCCCTGCGCATCGTCATCATACATCTTGCGGTGTTCCTCATCCAGCCAATGGACGAAATTTTCATTGCCGTATCTGGCAAAATGCTCCTCAAGCATCTGCTGATCGGGCAGATTGCAGGTCGGATACGGCAGATGTTTCCCAAAACCGCCGGCGATCGCATCGTCCGTTTTCATGGCGTCGATCAGTTCCTGCAGCCAATGTTCCGTAGCAGGCATGGCATCCTGTGTCAGGAAGACGATAAACTCCCCGCGCCCCAAAGAAGCGCCAAGATTTCTGGTCTTCCCGTGTCCAAATTCTTCGGCCGAAATCTCATGCACCATACAACCCATGCTTTTTGCAAGTTCCACGCTGCCGTCCGTCGAACCAGAATCCACGCAGATCACTTCATAGCGATACGTTGTTTTCTGCGAAAAGACCGCCTCCAAGACCTGCTTGAATAACGCCCCTCCGTTTTTTACCGGAATTACGATTGAAACATCCATACTGCCTTCTACTCCACGATTGAAAAAGAATCGTCATCTAATGATAAATGGGGATTGTAATAAGGATCGCCCTCTGTCAGTTCCCGCCGCCATTGTTTTTGGAAACGCATACTCTCACCAAAAAACCTTTTTAATTTTTCGGGCGACTGCTCGTCGTTACCGCGGCTTTTGGATTCGTAATGAACCAACTGTACCTGCGGATCGAACACGATCCCATAGCCCTTTTTTCTGATACGCATACAAAGGTCCGTATCGTTAAAGGCCACTTTATAATCTTCATCAAAACCGCCCACTTCGTCAAACACTTCGCGCGGCACCATCATGCAGGCCGCCGTTATTGCCGAGAGATTCTGCACCGTGACAAGCCGGCTCATATACCCTGCATCATTTCCGGGGAAACCATGGAACGCATGGCCCGCCACGCCGCGGACGCCCACCGTC
The DNA here is from genome assembly GCA_947589155.1 of uncultured Lachnospiraceae bacterium. Classification (GTDB taxonomy): domain Bacteria; phylum Bacillota; class Clostridia; order Lachnospirales; family Lachnospiraceae; genus Pararoseburia. The sequence goes on from CANQBH010000011.1 coordinate 25,516, forward strand.
ACGCCGCCGTGCTGGACCGTTCCGTCGGGATAGAACAGTTTCGCGCCCACCGCGCCCACATCTTTTCGGGCGGCGAAGTGCAGCATTCTCTCCATCCAGTCTTCCGTGATGACTTCGGTATCATTGTTTAAGAACAAACAATACCGCCCCCTCATCTGTTTGACGCCGAAGTTATTGATATAGGAATAATTCCAGTCCGTCACGCAGCGGATCACGCGGATCCTGTCCGCTTTTTCCAACTGCTCATAATATGCAAACGTCTCCGCTTCCTGACTGTTGTTTTCGATGACTACGATCTCATAATAAGGGTAGGTGCTCTTAGAGCGGATCGATCGGATACAGCGATCGAGCAGGGCAACATGATCTTTATTCGGAATCAGGATGGAGATCATCGGATCCGAAGGCGGATCGTCCCTTCGCTCCATCGTCTCCATGAAGGCGCGATAAAACAGGACTTCCGGAGAATCCTGCGAAAGCGGCCGTCCGCATACGTTTTCTTTCGACGCGCCGCTGTATCTGTATAACAGTTTTGGAATATGGACGATCTTCTTTCCCGCGCGGTAAAAACGAAGCGCCGCCGCATAGGCGGGGAATGCCGCGCATTCCCTGTCTGCTTCTCCCGCCGTCTCCCATGCGCTTTTCCTGACGCACCAGACTTCGCCCAGATAATTCTGTTCTCCCAATGTGTCGATACCGAAATCCGGCTTGTACATTTTTTCTCCGTTTAAGATCTCATCGCTGTAAAAAAGATCTCCTCCAGTCTCGTCGATCTTTTTGGCAAACGCCCAGAGCGCCGCCGCCGACAACGTTACCCCCGTCGCCACGAAGAGCAGATACTCCTCTTGGCAGCGTTGTGCCGCCGCCGTCAGGTCTTCCCCCTCCTTTTGCCGATAACACCGATAATGGGAATAGCATTGTCCGTTTAAGACTTCGCTTTCTTCCGCCTCTGACGGAAGGATAACGGCAAACGACGCAAAATAGCGTCTGCTGTCCGCTTTGATCTTTTTCAGTTCCCGCTCCGACGGCTTCACGGTATCGATCTGATCCGCCTTCCGCCACCGTTCATGGCGCAGCATAAACAGCGTGTCACCGATCCCGAAATGTTTGAACCACGAACCGTACATACGATATTTTTGCAGAATAATCTTTAGACGCATCGTCTCCCCTTCGTTACTTCGTTACAATATTGATAAAAATACAGATAACTACGGCAAAATCAAGCAGCGGCATCGCCGAAACAAAGAAGCCGTCCATATTGTTTTTCCATACCGGCTTCTTCCAAAGCCCCAGCGCGATCAGTACTGCCGGAAACGTTGGCAGGAAATACCGGCCCTGCACCCCTTCGATCGTTTCCGAAAACATCGGCGTCCAGTAAAGCAGCATGGCCAACATGCTTAAAAGATCGATCAGCAGCGCGATCGCCAGAAGCGCCGCCCGATGCTTGCCGACCAGCAGCGTCCGCTCCGAAGGCGTCCGGACAAGAGCCAGCAATAAAACGAACAAAAGCAGCACGATCACTTTCTTTGAGATGGTAATATCGATCCATCCCAGCAGGCCGCCCACCAATCCAAGGACGTAATACGGCGTCTTTTCGGCCAGCGTCCGCAGAAGGATCTGCAATACATAGCCGGGATTCGCCAAATATTCCGCAACGGTAAACCCGTAGGAATCATCCCATGCAATATACGGCCGGGCGGAAACGGATTGGATCCTCGCCCATCCGCCTGCCGCCACAAAGAGCAGCAGCAGGATCACGACGGCCGCGCCAGCGAGAAAAATGTACCTGCGCTTTTTGTTTGCGGCAGTCCCTTTGGTCAGGCGCAAAAACAGCGGCAGCAGCAGGAGCGGCGCGCACACGCCGGATTTTGTCAGCAGAAGAAGCAGCGCCGCAAGAAGGAACGCCCCCGCCTCTCCCGGGGTCGCCCGCAAAAGACGCACCGTTTTCGCAGGAGGCTCTCCGTAGGCCCATCGCAGAGAAAGCGAGATCACGACGGCGGAGGCGGCGATCAGCGCATTGTCATAGGAAAAAGAGACCGACTGCTGTAACGTCATAGGCAGGAGGGCAACCACAAACAGGATACGCCTTCCGAACGGCAATTTATAGAGCGCATACGTCAGCGCAAGCAGGAAAAACACCGCCTGAAACAGGGTGCCGAGCGCCGCCGTGCCGCTGAACCCCAGATGCAGCCATCTTCCTATAAGAATACCAAAAGCCGCCGCATAATATGCCGCCTTTTCTCCGTTGCTGGTGTTATTTGGCGCATATACCAGTTCTGTTCTCTGCTCCGGCGTCACATAGCAGTCTCCAAACCAATTGTACTGCTCCACCGAAAGTTCCATGCCGCTATAATCCATATCGCATTGCCGGCGCATGATGACGAAGCGGAAATCCCCCTCTCCCACGGCAAGTCCCAACCATCGATTGGACAGTTCATACGCCGTATCGAAGTGTGTGATCTCATCGGGCTTGGCATAGGTCGGCAGTGCCAGAAAGATCATGGCTGATAAAAAAAAACCGACCACAGGATAGATCTGCCAGATCTCCCGCTTTTTATAGAGAAGCAAATATTCCGTCAGGGCAATCATCGCGATCCCCGCCAGCAGGCAGACCATCACGATCGCGTGAAAATAATCTGCCTGCCACGGAACATGTCGAAAGACAGAAGCGCCTCCATACACGGCAAGGACTACCGCCGCCGCTATCATTCCGATATATTTGATTCGCTTTTTTTCTTTTTCCTTCATACGCGGCCCACGTTCCCGTCTCTGCGCTTTTGTCAACACAATAATATAAAAATTATACTTCTTTCCCTCTCCGCTGTCAAACGCCGCGCTTTCCTGCCGCGCCGCCTGACCGCACTCCCCCGACCGCGCACATGCAGGCATAAAAAGAACGCCGCTCCCCTCTTTTGGAAAGCGGCGCCCCCGGAAAAACGCGTTTGCTTTTTAATAAGCGACGCCCTGCGCGATCATGGCTTCCGCCACTTTTTCAAAGCCCGCGATATTCGCGCCGGCTACCAGATCGCCCTTCATGCCGTATTTTTCAGCGGCATCCAGACTGTTATGTACGATTCCTTTCATGATATCCTGAAGTTTTTCGTCCACTTCTTCAAACGACCAATGCAGCCTTTCGGAATTCTGGCTCATTTCCAATGCGGACGTCGCCACGCCGCCGGCGTTGGCAGCCTTCGCCGGTCCGAACAAAACGCCGGCTTTCTTGAATGCCTCGACCGCTTCCGGCGTGGACGGCATATTCGCGCCCTCGCATACGGCGATCACACCGTTTTCGATCAGCATTTTTGCGTCGTTGGCGTCCAGTTCGTTCTGCGTTGCGCAAGGCAGGGCGATATCGCACTTCACGGACCATACGCCGTGCTCGCCCGCCGCTTTTTCATGATATTCCGCAGAAGGACGCGCCGCAGCATACTCCGTCAGACGCTGGCGCTTGACCTCTTTGACTTCTTTTAACAGTTCCAGATCGATTCCCTGCGGATCGTAGATCCAGCCCGTAGAATCGGAGCAGGTCACCGGCGTGCCGCCCAACTGGTAAACCTTTTCGATCGCATAGATCGCTACGTTACCCGCACCGGAGACGGCGACTTTCTTGCCGGAAAAGTCTGTATTTTTCAGGCATTTTAAGGCTTCCTGCGTGTAATAGCACAAACCGTATCCGGTCGCTTCCGTCCGCACCAGAGAACCTCCGTACGTTAAGCCTTTTCCGGTCAGGACGCCGGTAAACTCATTGCGCAGCCGCTTGTACTGGCCGTACATAAAGCCGATCTCGCGTCCGCCGACGCCGATATCTCCGGCCGGCACGTCCGTATCTGCGCCGATATGCTTCTCAAGTTCTGTCATAAACGCCTGACAGAAACGCATGATCTCCATGTCTGACTTGCCCTTCGGATCAAAATCCGAACCGCCCTTGCCGCCGCCGATCGGAAGCGTCGTCAGGCTGTTCTTAAAGATCTGCTCAAAACCGAGGAACTTGATCACGGAAAGATTTACGGAAGGATGCAGTCTGAGCCCTCCCTTGTACGGGCCGATCGCAGAATTGAACTGCACGCGGTAGCCGCGGTTGACCTGAACTTTTCCCTGATCGTCCACCCATGATACGCGGAATAAGATCACGCGTTCCGGCTCTACGATCCGCTCGATGATCCCCCACTTTTCCAGATCCGGATTGGCTGCCACGACCGGCTCTAAAGACTCCAGCACTTCCCTGACCGCCTGCAGGAACTCTGTCTGCTCGGCGTTGCGGCTTTCAAGTCCGTCATACACTCTTTGCAAGTAACTACTCTTGAATTCCATTTTCTTTTTTGTCCTCCCAAAATAATATTGCGTTCTGCCTGTATCACAAAACACATGGCTATTATACACTTTATCATGCTAACGTGCAAACGTTTTTCGCGGCCGTCAGACGGAGATCTCCGCCTGCATCCCGAGATCGTCCCTGTTGGCTTCAAGGATCGGCCGGATCACCTCGTCCAGATAGCGCTTTACCTGCTGCGGCGCGCGGCCTACATAGCGCTCCGGCTGCATCGCGTCTTCCAGTTCCTGCAAATCCAGCGGGAACGAATCGTCCGCGGCAAGCAGTTCCAGCAGATTGTTGTCGGCGCCGTCTTCTTTGACCCTCTTGCCCGCCTGCATGGAAAGCGTGCGGATCTTCTCGTGCAGTTCCTGACGGTTGCCGCCGCGCTTGACCGCGTCCATCATAAGATTCTCGGTCGCCATGAACGGCAGTTCGCTGCGCAGATGTTTTTCCACCACCTTCGGATAGACCACCAGCCCGTCGACGACATTTAAGCACAGATCCAAAACGCCGTCGCAGGCAAGAAAGCCTTCCGCAACGGAGATCCGCTTGTTCGCCGAATCGTCCAGCGTACGTTCAAACCACTGGGTCGCCGACGTAACGGCCGGATTAAGCGCGTCGATCATGATATAGCGGGACAGCGACGCGATACGCTCGCTGCGCATAGGATTGCGCTTATACGCCATGGCCGAAGAACCGATCTGGTTTTTCTCAAACGGTTCCTCCACTTCTTTCAGATGTTGGAGAAGCCGGATGTCGTTGCTCATCTTATGCGCGGAAGCAGCGATCCCCGCAAGCACGTTGCAGACCCGCGTATCCACCTTTCTGGAATACGTCTGTCCGGACACCGGATAGCAGTCGTCAAATCCCATCTTTTCGGCGATCAGCGGATCCAGACGGTCGATCTTCTCCTGATCGCCCTGAAACAGTTCCATAAAACTCGCCTGCGTGCCCGTCGTTCCCTTCGAGCCGAGGAGTTTTAAGGTCGAACAGACATAGTCCAGATCCTCCAGATCCATAACAAATTCATTGAGCCAAAGCGTCGCGCGCTTGCCGATCGTCGTCGGCTGCGCCGGCTGGAAATGCGTAAACGCCAGCGTCGGCATATCGCGGTATTTTTCCGCGAACTTCGCAAGTTCGGCAATGACATTGACAAGTTTCCTGCGGATCATGCGCAGCGCGTCGCGCATGATGATGATGTCCGTATTGTCGCCCACATAGCAGGACGTCGCGCCCAGATGGATGATGCCCGCGGCTTTCGGGCACTGCTTCCCGAACGCGTATACATGGCTCATGACATCGTGCCGCACCTCCGCCTCGCGCTTTCTTGCGACGTCGTAGTTGATGTCGTCCGCATGCGCCTTCATCTCATCGATCATCTCCTGCGTGATGACCGGACGGCCGTTTTCGGACAGCCCGAGTTCCATTTCCGCCTCCGCAAGCGCGATCCAAAGCCTGCGCCACGTCGTGAATTTCTTATCCTGCGAAAAGAGATACTGCATCTCCTTTCCGGCATACCGCTCCGAAAGCGGGCTGGTGTATCTGTCTGTACTCATCCTCTAAACATCCTTTCCTTTGTCAAAATACTCGCCGCGGATATCTTCCTCGGGAGGCTGCAGCGGATAATGGCCGCTGAAACATCCGTGGCAGATCGGCAGCCCTTCCGCAAGTTCCGGCAGACGGCGGATCTGCAGATATCCCAGCGTATCCGCTCCTATGATCTTGCGGATATCCTCAACGGTGCGCCGGTAGGCGATCAACTGCTCCCTCTTTGGAATGTCCGTCCCGAAGTAGCACGGCCACAGAAACGGCGGCGAACTGATCCGCACATGGACCTCGCTGGCTCCCGCGTCGCGCAGCATCTTCACGATACGGTCCGACGTCGTGCCCCTGACGATGGAATCGTCGATCATCACCACGCGCTTGCCCGCCACGGACTCCCGCAGCACGTTCAATTTGACCTGTACGCTGCTCTCGCGGCTTTTCTGCTTCGGTTTGATGAAGGTGCGCCCCACATAGGTGTTTTTCATGAACGCCGGGCCGTAGGGGATCCCTGACTCGCGGGAAAAGCCGAGCGCCGCCGCGTTTCCCGACTCCGGCACGCCGGTCACAAGATCCGCGTCGACCGGAGAATCCATGGCAAGGAAGCGGCCCGCCCGAAGCCTGCTGTTATAGACGCTGACGCCGTCGATCCGGCTGTCGGCGCGGGCAAAATAAATATATTCAAAGATACATCTGGCCTCCTGCTCCTCCGGCAGCGTCATCGACAGATCCGATTCGATCCCTTTTTCCGGCGAGATCGTGACGATCTCTCCCGGCCGGACGTCGCGGATGAACTCCGCCCCGATCGTATCCAGCGCGCAGCTTTCGGAAGCCAAAACATAGGCATGATCCCGCTTGCCGATACACAGCGGCCGAAAGCCGAACGGATCCCGCGCGCCGATCAGTTTGCGCGGGCTGGCCACCACCAATGCGTAAGCGCCTTTTAGTTTCATGCAGGCCCGGCGCACCGCCTCCTCGACGCTGGCGGAACGGATACGTTCCCGCGCGATATGATAGGCGATCACCTCGGAATCGATCGTCGTCTGGAAGATCGCGCCGGTCTGTTCCAGTTCCCGCCGCAGTTCGTTGGCGTTGATCAGGTTGCCGTTATGCGCCATCGCAAGTGTTCCCTTGACATAATTCAGGACCAAGGGCTGCGCGTTTTCCCTTGTCGATTCGCCTGCCGTGGAATAGCGCACATGGCCGACGCCGATATCCCCTTTCATCTTGTCCAGCGTTTCCTCGTCAAAGACTTCCTGCACCAGTCCCATACCCTTATGTACCGTCACTCTTCCTTTCGGTCCGCGCGTATCGCTGACGGCAATGCCCGCGCTCTCCTGTCCGCGGTGCTGGAGGGCGAACAGCCCGTAATAAATGGAGGAAGCGACGTCCGCGCCGCTCATATCGTAGAGGCCGAATACGCCGCATTCCTCGTGAAGTCCTTCAAACGCTCCGTCTTTGTCCATCATCAGTCCTCTAATTTCTTTCCGGTCAACAACTCGTAGGCTTCCATATATTTTTCTATCGTCTTCTGAATGACGTCATCCGGCAGATGCGCGTCGCTGTCCGGATGCGCCTTCAGCCAATCCCTGACATACTGTTTGTCAAAAGACGGCTGGCTCTGTCCCGGCTTATATCCCTCCAGCGGCCAGAAACGGGAACTGTCCGGCGTCAGCATTTCGTCCGCCAGAACGACGTCGCCGTTTTCGTCAAGCCCGAATTCAAATTTTGTGTCGGCGATGATGATCCCGCGGGTTCTTGCATAATCCGCGCATTTATTATACAACTGCAACGTGTAGTCCCTGATCTTTCCGGCGTACTCCGCGCCCTTGTTCGGATACGCTTCTTCAAGGATCTCCACGGAACGCTCAAACGAAATGTTTTCGTCATGCAGGCCGAGATCCGCCTTGGTGGAAGGCGTGTAAATGGCCTCCGGCAGTTTGTCGGATTCCTTCAGGCCTTCCGGCAGCGTGATCCCGCAGACTTTGCCATTTTCCTGATAACTCTGCCATCCGCTTCCGGTGATATAGCCGCGGACGATACATTCGATCGGCAGCATTTCCAGTTTTTTGCAGAGCATCGCGCGCCCCTTATATTCCGGCGTCTGAAAATCCTGCGGCATATCGGCAATATCCACGGAGATCATGTGGTTCTTTACGATGGATTCGGTCATTTCAAACCAGAATCGCGACATCTGCGTCAAAACACGCCCTTTGTTGTCGATCCTGTTCTTTAAGATCACGTCAAACGCGGAGATCCGATCCGTCGCCACCATGATCACGCGATCGCCCAGATCGTAAACTTCGCGTACTTTTCCTTCTTTCATCGGTTTCATTTTCTTTCCTCCCGCTTTCCTCCGGTATGTTTTATTTTCTGACCAACAGGGATCTTCCCGTCATCTCCTCCGGCTGTTCCATTCCCATCAGTTCGATCAGCGTCGGCACAATATCCGCCAGACAGCCGCCTTCCCGCAAGCCGTAGGACGGATCCGCGTTGACAAGGATGAACGGCACCGGATTCGTCGTATGCGCGGTAAACGGCGCGCCGGTCTGATAGTCGATCAACTGCTCGCAGTTGCCGTGATCCGCGCAGATAAACATGACGCCGTCCGCTTCCTTCAGCGCTTCGACCGCCCTGCCAACGCACTGATCCACCGCTTCGACCGCCGCGACCGCCGCTTTTTGGACGCCGGTGTGTCCGACCATATCCGGATTGGCAAAGTTGATGATGATCACATCGTACTTTCCGGACCGGATCGCCTCGCACAGTTTGTCGCACACTTCAAACGCGCTCATCTCCGGCTGGAGATCATAGGTCGCCACCTTCGGCGACTTGACAAGGATCCGCTCCTCGCCGGGATTCGGTTCTTCCACGCCGCCGTTAAAGAAAAAAGTGACGTGCGCGTATTTCTCCGTCTCCGCGATCCTCGCCTGCGTCTTTCCGTGCGCCGCCAGATATTCGCCGAACGTATTGTGCAGTTCCACCTTATGGAAAGCGACCTGCTTGTTCGGAATGGTCACATCGTACTCCGTAAAGCAGACGTAGGTCAGATCCGGCCGCGCGCCTCTTTCAAAGCCGTCAAACTCATCCGCGCAGAACGCGCGCGTGATCTCCCTTGCCCGATCCGGACGGAAGTTAAAGAAAATGACGCTGTCGCCGCTTTGAATCGTGCCGACCGGCGCGCCGTTTTCCATGATGACCGTCGGAAGGACAAATTCATCCGTCACGTCGTTGTCGTAAGACGCCTGCATGGCAGCGACGGCGTTTTCCGCGCGCTCGCCCTCTCCGCGCGTCAGCGCGATGTATGCCTTTTCCACGCGGTCCCAGCGGTTGTCGCGGTCCATCGCGTAGTAACGGCCGCTCAAACTGGCGATGCGTCCGACGCCCAGTTCCGCCATCTTTTGTTCCAGCGCCTCCACAAAAGATCTGCCGCTCGTCGGCGCGGTATCCCTTCCGTCAAGGAAGGCGTGGACATAGACGTTGCTGATTCCTTCCCGCTTCGCCATCTCCAGCAGTCCGTAGAGATGCGTGATATGGCTGTGTACGCCGCCGTCGGACAACAGCCCGTAAAGATGGAGCGCGCTGTTTTTGTTCCTGACATTGTCCATCGCAGCCTTTAACGCCGGATTCTCAAAAAAGGTGCCGTCTTCGATCTCCTTGGTGATACGGGTCAATTCCTGATAAACGATGCGTCCTGCGCCCATATTCAGATGGCCGACCTCGGAATTTCCCATCTGGCCGTCCGGCAGGCCGACCGCCAGCCCGCTCGCGTATCCTTTGACAAACGGACATTCCTTCATCAGTTTGTCAATGTTTGGCGTATTCCCTTCATAGACCGCATTGGCTTCTTTCCTGTCATTGAGCCCGAACCCGTCAAGGATCATCAATACTGTTGGTTTTTTCATGTCTTCTTCCTTTCCTTTTCATTCTATCTGTATTATGGCAAAAATCAACTGTCACAATGCCCAAAAAAGTGCGAAAAAACGCGCTCTTACTTGGCGATCAGATATCCGTTTCCGTCAAACGCGCAGCCCGGGGAATTGGCTTCCATTTCTTCAAGGATCCGCCGGTATTCGCCGCCGTCTTCCACCAGCGAGAGCACGCCGCCGGAAAAACGGCACGGCAGGAACCGCGCTTCAAGCGTACCGTCCGACTGAATGACAAGCTGCGCCATCCCGCTGTCAAAATCACCCGGCATCCACGGATCCTGCGAAAAATAGAAATTGCCCAGACTGTAAAAGACCGGCACGCCGTCGATCTGTTCTACGCCCTGAAGACAATGCGTATGACCGCCGATCACGGCGTCCGCTCCGGCAGCCACGAATGCCCTTGCAAGGGTCTGCTGATCCTGCCCGTACCATGTCTGCCACTCGGTGCCCCAGTGGACAAAGCAGATCACATAATCGGCGTTTTTCTTCGCCTTCGCAATCACCTGCGTATATTTCTGCGGATCGAGGGTCTTCAGAACGCCCGCGGAATCCATGGTCGCTTCTTTTGTATAGTTGGCGCTGCGCTCGATCTGCGTCGCGGCGACGATCGCGATCTTCCTGCCGTTGGCAATGAAGTACAGCGGCTCAGAGGCTTCCTCCAGATCGCGGCCCGCGCCCATGTAAGGCATACCGGCGTCTTCCAGCGTCTCCAGCGTATGGAGCAGCCCTTCCTCTCCGTAATCGAACACATGGTTATTGGCCACGCCCGCCGCGTCCACGCCAAGGAACGCCAGTTCTTCCACCGTGGACGGATCCGCGCGGAAATGGTAATCCTTTTTCGGAAGCGGCTCCCCGTCGGAGGAATAGACGAACTCGTTATTGACGACCAGAATGTCCGCCCCCCGCATCTCCTCTAAGAGCGCCGCGTCGATACAGCGGGACATGTCCGAATCATTCTGCCTGTAAAAATCCGTCGTCCCCACACCGTCCGCCAGAGAAAAATCGCCGGTAAAATCCAGCACGATCTCATATGGCGAACTACACTCCTTTTCACAGATCCGATCGAGGGCATATTCCTGAATACCGGTCTCTTTGCAGTAGCGGTACCAGAGGACGTGGATACTGCTGCCCGTGATGCGGTGCCAGACGTCCGGATTGTCCAGCGTCGCATACGCCGCGATATTTTCCAGCGCTTCCACGCCGTAATTCCCCGTGAACCAACTTAGGAATCCCTCGTCGATCGCATGGTAGCCGATAAATTCTTTTGTACTTTTGTTCAGTATGGCGTCATATGCGTCTTCTAAGCCGGTAATGTCCAGAAGCGGCGGCTGCGCCTGTACGCTCCTCGTCTGCTCCTTGATCCGGCTTTGCAGTACGGACTGCCCGAACAGCGCGTACCATGCGGCGCCGATGACCAACAGGACAAACACCGCCGAAAAGACGCCGACGCGGTGATCATTCTTCTTCATTTAGCGATCTGCTCACCCTCTGCACTGCCTCTTTTGCACCTTCCTGCTCCTGCTCCGCGGCCATACTGTAATACGCCAGCGCCGTCTGAAGATTCCGCTCTACGCCGATCCCGTTCTCAAAAAGATACCCGAGATTCACCTGCGCGGCGGCATCCCCCTGCATGGCCGCAAGTTTCTGATAATACAACGTCTGTTCCATATCGGCGTCCACGCCGTATCCGTTATAATAAAGATAGCCGATCCGGCTCAGCGCCGGCGCGTAATTCTGATCCGCCGCTTTCTGATACCACGCATACGCCTGTCCGTAATCCTGTTCCGCTCCGAGCCCGTTTTCGTAGAGCATCCCCAGATAATACTGCGCCACGGCATATCCGTCATCCGCCGCCTTCCTCCATGATTCCAGCGCCAGTTCATAGTCCTGCCGGCCGCCCGCGCCCTGCGCGTAGATCAGGCCGAGCCTCGTATAGGCCGCGTTCGGCAGATAGGAATCGTACAGCGAAAGTTCCGTTTCTTCTACGGTCTGCTGATACAGTTCGACCGCTTTTTCTACGTCCGCCGAAGTCCCGATGCCCTTTTCCAGGCAGTACGCCATATAATACTTCCCCTGCGGCGTCCCTTTTTCATATGCCTGCGAGATCAGGGAAAACGCCTGCGCATAAAGCGCTTCCTTTTCGGCTTCCTCTGCGCTTTCGCATTGCGCAAGACAATTCCTTGCCATGCCGACGAAAGCGTTGGGATCGCCCTGCTCCATCGCCTTTTCAAACCAGACGCCCGCCTGCTCCGTATCCGGCTGCGCCGCGTCCGTCAGGCCGTTTAAGTACAGATAGCCCAGCGCCGTCATCGCCTCCGCATTTCCGGCGTCCGCCGCTTTCCGGTACCAGATCTGCGCCTTTTCAAAATCCTGCCCATGCTCGGCGGTACCGTAATCAAAGCGGTTTGCCAGTTCCAACTGCGCCGCGATATCGTTATCATATGCCAGTACTTCGAGTTCTTCCTCGCTCAAAGACGGATAATCCGTCTCCTCCTCGTTTTTTTCCTGCGAAGAGTCCTGCCGCTTTGTCTCGGATCCGCATCCGCACAAGCCTACGGCAAAGACAAGGACAAGCGCCGTCAGGCCGCCAAAGATCCGATAAAAACCGTGCTGCTGTTTCATGCCGCCGCATCCCCTTTCCACTTTCTTAGGGCGTTGCCTACGGAGTTATTCTATCATATCGCGCGGCTGTCCTCAAGAAAAAGGTAACGTTTGACAAAAAAGAAACACCGGATACTTTTTGTATCCGGCGCTTCCCGCATAGATTATTTGTAGTTGACGATCTTGCCGAAATCCGCCTTTAAGGACGCGCCGCCTACCAGACCGCCGTCGATATCCGGCTTGGAAAACAGTTCCGCCGCGTTGCCCGCGTTGACGGAGCCGCCGTACTGGATCCGGATGGCTTCCGCCGTGTCCTCGTCGTAGATCTCGCGGATACAGCCGCGGATCGCCGCGCAGACTTCCTGCGCCTGTTCGGCCGTCGCGGTCTCTCCGGTGCCGATCGCCCAGATCGGTTCGTAAGCAATGACCGCTTTCTTTGCCTGTTCGGCCGTTACATCCTGAAAAGCGATCTTGATCTGCATACGGATCCATTCGATATAGATCCCCTGCTTTCTCTGCGTCAGGCTCTCGCCGCAGCAGATGATCGGCGTCAGGCCGTGCTCGAACGCTTTTTTTACTTTTTTGTTGACGGTCTCGTCCGTCTCCGCGAAATATTCCCTGCGCTCGGAATGTCCTAAAACGACGTATTCCACGCCCGCGTCGCAAAGCATGGCCGGCGCGATCTCGCCGGTATAAGCGCCGCTTTCCTCAAAATACATATTTTCCGCGCCGATACGGATGTTGCTGCCTTTGACCGCCTCAACCGCCGGAATGATGTCGATCGCCGGAACGCAGAAGACGACGTCCGCCTCGTCATTTGCCACAAGCGGCTTGAGTTCTTCGATCAGCGCCACGGCTTCCGTCGGCGTCTTGTTCATTTTCCAGTTGCCCGCAATGATTTTTTTTCTTGCCATAGTTTTTCTCCGTTCTTTTATTTATCGTTTGCCGCCGCTACGCCCGGCAGTTCCTTGCCTTCCAGAAACTCCAGAGACGCGCCGCCGCCGGTAGAGATATGCGTCATCTTATTGCCGTAACCCAGATTGTTGACGGCGGAAGCGGAATCCCCGCCGCCGATGATCGTCGTTCCATCGATCTCCGCCAGCGTTTCGCAGATGGCTTCCGTGCCTTTGGCAAAATTCGGCATCTCAAAGCAGCCCATCGGGCCGTTCCATACGACGGTCTTGGCATTTTTGATCGCATCCGTGAACAGTTCGCAACTCTTCGGGCCGATGTCGAGGCCTTCCCAGCCGTCCGGAATCTCGCCGCGGCCGACCACCCTGATGTTGCAGTCGTTGCTGAAATCATCGCCGATCACCGTATCGATCGGGATCAGCAGATCGACGCCTTTGGCCTTTGCCTTTTCTTCCATCTTCAGGGCGTATTCCTTATAATCTTCTTCCAGAAGGGAATTGCCGACCGGCTCGCCGTGCGCCGCCATGAACGTATAGGCCATGCCGCCGCCGATGATGAGCGTATCCACCTTGTCTAACAGGTTCTCGATCACCGGAATCTTGGACGATACCTTTGCGCCGCCGAGGATGGCTACGAAAGGACGCACCGGATTTTCAACGGCATTGCCCAGAAAATCGATCTCTTTCTGCATCAGATAGCCGACCACGGAAGTATCCACATATGCCGTCACGCCGACGTTGGAACAGTGCGCCCTATGCGCCGTACCGAAAGCGTCGTTGACAAACACATCGCATAAGGAAGCCAGATCCTTTGAAAACGCCTCGCCGTTCTTGGTCTCCTCCGCGCGGTATCTCGTATTCTCCAACAGGATGACGTCGCCGTCCTTCATCGCCTCTACGGCCGCTTTGGCATTCTTGCCCACGACTTCCGGATCCGCCGCGAATTTTACTTCCTGCCCCAGCAGTTCCGACAGGCGTTTTGCGACCGGCGCAAGGCTGAGTTCCGGCAGCGGTTCCCCTTTCGGCTTTCCCAGATGGGAGCAGAGAATGACCCTGCCTCCGTCGGAGATCAGTTTTTTGATGGTCGGCAGCGCAGCCACCAGCCTGTTTTCATCCGTGATCTTTCCGTCGATCAGCGGGACGTTGAAATCGCAGCGGCAAAGAACGCGCTTGCCCTTTACGTTGATGTCGTCCACCGTCTTTTTGTTTAATCCCATGTTTCCGTCCTCCTAGAATTACTTTTGAAAAAAGGGCCCGGCCCTAAAGCCGGACCCCATTTCGGTCGATCAAACCAAAACAGATTATGCCAATTCAGAGAAATATTTGATCGTGCGGACCATCTGAGAGGTATAACTGTTCTCATTGTCGTACCAGGATACGACCTGTACCAGATTATCCGCGCCTACCATCGTCTGCGTTGCGTCAAAGATGGAACCGTAGGTGCTTCCAACGATATCGCTGGAAACGATCTCATCCTCGTTGTAACCGAATGACTCGGTAGAAGCCGCCTTCATTGCGGCGTTGATCTCCTCTTTTGTTACGGATTTTTCGACGGTAGCGACAAGGATCGTCGTAGAACCCGTCGGGGTCGGCACACGCTGTGCGGAACCGATCAGTTTGCCGTTCAGTTCAGGGATCACAAGGCCGATGGCCTTTGCAGCGCCCGTAGAGTTCGGCACAATATTTACGGCGCCTGCGCGGGAACGGCGAAGATCTCCCTTTCTCTGCGGTCCGTCAAGGATCATCTGATCGCCGGTGTAAGCGTGGATCGTGCTCATGATACCGGACTTAATGCCTGCAAGGTCGTTGAGCGCCTTTGCCATCGGAGCAAGGCAGTTCGTCGTGCAGGAAGCGGCGGAGATTATCTTGTCTTCCGGCGTCAGCGTCTTGTGGTTTACATTGTAAACGATCGTCGGCAGATCGTTTCCTGCCGGCGCGGAGATCACGACTTTGCGCGCGCCTGCGTTGATGTGCGCCTGCGCCTTCTCCTTGCTGGTGTAGAAGCCGGAACATTCCAGAACGACGTCTACCTTTAAGTCGCCCCATGGGCAATTGTTTGCATCCGGGAACGCATAGATCTTGATCGTCTTGCCGTCCACCGTGATGGAATCCTCTCCTGCGGATACCGTGTCCGCCAGAGCGTATTTACCCTGAGATGAGTCATACTTTAACAAATGCGCCAGCATCTTCGGGCTTGTCAGGTCGTTGATGGCAACAACCTCATATCCCTCTGCTCCGAACATCTGTCTGAACGCAAGACGTCCGATACGACCGAAACCATTGATCGCTACTCTTACTGCCATGATAGATTCCTCCTAAGATCATTAAAATTCGTTTCAGGGAACAGTATTCCCAAACTGCATATATTTTAACCAATTTTTACCGATATTTCAACCCTAAATCCAAAGTTTAGCGCTTTGTTTTTCCGCGCGCATACCGTTGCAATTCGTTTTCTTCTTTTCTATAATCTAAGACAGAGAAAAAAACAGGAGAAAAAACATGGACATGCTTTGGGACAATCACATGCACAGCAGTTTTTCCGGAGACTGCGGCGTTTCGGCGGAAGAAATGGCAAAAGCCGCGAAAGGACGCGGCTTGGCAGGGATCACGTTTACGGATCATCTGGATCTGGACTACCGGGAAGATCCCGAACTTTTTTCCCTCGACTTAAACGACTATGAAACCAAAATGCGCGGAAAGATCCGCGGTCTTTCCACGGAATCCTTCCGCGTCCTTTTTGGTCTTGAACTCGGCCTCCAGCCGCATCTTACGAAGATCCACAGCGAACTGACCGCCGCCCATCCGTTCGACTATGTCATCGGTTCTTCCCATGTCGTAGACGGCATGGATCCGTATTATCCGGCGTATTTTGAAAAGTATCCGCAGGGCTACCGGGCGTATTACGCCTCTGTTCTGGAAAACATCCGCGCGTTTGATGATTTTGACGCCTACGGACATCTGGACTATATCTACCGCTACGGCCCGAAAAAACAGGCGCGCCCCGATACTTACAGCGACAACGCCGATCTTGTCGATACGATCCTGCGCGAGTTGATCCGGCGCGGCAAAGCCCTTGAGGTCAATACCGGCGGCTTCCGCTGCGGCCTCGGCCAGACCAATCCGGGACCTGCGATCCTGCGCCGCTACCATGAACTGGGCGGCCGCCTGCTCACGATCGGCGCCGACGCGCACCGCACCGAAGACATCGCCCTGCGCTTTGAGATGCTGCCGGCCTTTCTGCGCGGCCTCGGCTTTACGGAATATGCGGTGTATCGGAAGCGCACCCCGCATCTTTTTCCTCTGCCGACGGCGTGAGCGGCCGCCGGATCGTTCCGCCGCCCGCCACGCAGTCTCCTTTATAGAGCACCACGGCCTGTCCGGGCGTAACGGCGCGTACCGGTCCCGAAAAATCCAGCCGAAGGAGATCGTCTCCGATCATCTTTGCCCGGCAGGATCGTCCGCGGTCGGAATAGCGGATCTTTGCGAGAAATTCCTCGCCGTCGCAAAAACGCTCCGATGCCATATAATGCAGATGATCCGCAAACAGATGATCCGTGTACATCGCCGCGTCGTCCGCCAAAATGATGCGGTTGTTTTTTTCGTCGATCTCCTTGACAAAGATCCGCCGTCCCAGCGCGACTTCAAGCCCGCGCCGCTGTCCGATCGTGTAGCGGTGGATCCCTTTGTGCCTGCCGACGACCGTGCCGTCCTCGAGCACAAAATCTCCCGGCGGCGGCAGCCTGTCGCCCGCCCGCCGTTCCAAAAAAGTTCCATAATCATGATCCGGAAGGAAGCAGATGTCCTGACTGTCTTTTTTATCGGCGACTTCCAACCCCAGACCGGCCGCGATCCTGCGGACGTCCTGCTTCTGATAATCGCCGATCGGCATGAGCGTGCGCCGCAGCTGCTCCTGACTTAACGCGTACAGCGCGTAGGTCTGATCTTTTTCGGCGGTCGCGGAAGACGCGACGGCATAACGGCCGTTGTCCAGACGCACGACCCTCGCGTAATGGCCGGTCGCCATGTAATCCGCGCCGATCCCGACGGCGCGTGAAAGCAGCGCCTCCCACTTCACGAAACGGTTGCAGGCATTGCAGGGATTCGGCGTCCGCCCGCGCAGATATTCTTCGGTAAAATAATCCACGACCTTTTCTTCAAAAACATCCTTAAAATTCATGACATAATGCGGGATGCCGAGCCTTGCCGCGACTTTGCGGGCGTCCTCCGCCGCGGTGAGGCCGCAGCAGCCGCCCTCGTCTTCCTGCGCCAGCAGATCGTCTTTTTTCCAAAGATCCATCGTCACGCCGATCACGTCATATCCCTGTTCCTGTAACACATAGGCCGCCACGGAAGAATCCACGCCTCCCGACATGCCTACCACGACTTTTTTTTTCACTGTCTTCCGATCCTTTATTCTTCTTCCGGTTCCAGTTCCTCGATATCCTCAACCGGTGGCTGCAGGCCCGGGATCGTGATCCCCGCCTTTTGCGCGTAATCCCAAAGCGCCGCGTGTATGGCCTCCTCGGCCAGCAGGGAACAGTGCACCTTGACCGGCGGGAGCCCGTCCAGCGCTTCCTTCACCGCGCGGTTCGTCACTTCCAGCGCTTCTTCCACGGTCTTGCCCTTCACGAGTTCCGTCGCCATACTGCTCGTCGCGACGGCCGCGCCGCAGCCGAACGTCTTAAACGTCGCCTTTTGGATCACGCCCTGCTCGTCGATATCCAGATACATCCGCATGATGTCGCCGCATTTTGCGTTCCCGACGGTCCCTACGCCGCTGGGATCTTCAAGTTCCCCGACATTGCGCGGATTTTGGAAATGATCCATTACTTTTTCACTATACATCTTTTTTTCTCCTTTTCCTATCCCTATTTATCCGTAACGCTGCATTTTTTTATTTTCTTTCAGGAAATCTTCATACAACGGCGACATGGCGCGCAGCCGTGCGACGATCTCCTTCACGCAGTCCACGGTATAATCCGCCTGCTCCATCGTCGTCTCCTCACCCAGCGTCAGACGCAGGGAACCGTGCGCGATCTCATGCGGCAGGCCGATCGCCAGAAGGACGTGCGACGGATCCAGCGAGCCGGACGTACATGCCGAGCCGCTCGACGCGCAGATCTTTTTGGAATCCAGAAGGATCAGCATGGATTCGCCCTCCACGAATTGGAACGACATATTCACATTGTTGGCAAGCCGCTGCGTCCTGTGGCCGTTGAGCCGGACGTAAGGGATCTCGTTTTCCAGCCGCTCGATCATGTGGTCGCGCAGTTTTGCTTCCCTGCGGCTGCGCTCCTCCATCTCCGCCACGGCCAGTTCCGCCGCCTTCGCCATGCCGACGATCCCCGGCAGGTTTTCGGTTCCCGCGCGCCGGTTCCGCTCCTGCGCGCCGCCGCGGATCAGGGAGCGGATCTTAACGCCCTTTCGGATATAAAGGAAGCCAACGCCTTTTGGGCCGCCGAATTTATGGCCGCTGGCGGAGAGCAGATCGATCTTCATCTCCTCGACGTCGATCGGCAGATGCCCGTATGCCTGCACCGCGTCCGTATGGAACAGAATCCCCTTTTCCCTCGCCAATCGTCCGATCTGCCGGATCGGCTCGATCGTACCGATCTCGTTGTTGGCAAACATCACAGAGATCAGTACGGTGTCCTCACGGATCGCCTTTGCAACGTCGTCGACGGAAACCAGCCCGTCCTTATCCACATCCAGATAGGTCACGTCATACCCCTGCTTTTCCAGATCGTTGCAGGTGTGCAGCACCGCGTGATGCTCGATCTTTGTGGTGATGATATGCCGTCCTTTCCCCGCACACGCCTCCGCCGCGCCGCGGATGGCCCAGTTGTCCGATTCGCTTCCTCCGGCCGTAAAATAAATCTCGCCGCTTCCTGCGCAGATCGTCTTTGCCAGAACGCTTCTTGCTTCCTCCAACGCCTGCTTCGCCTGCTGTCCGAGGCTGTAAAGCGCGGAGGCGTTGCCGTACTCCTCCGTAAAATACGGCAGCATCGCTTCGACCGCTTCCGGCCGCATCCGCGTCGTCGCCGCATGATCCATATAAACGATATCTTTCAACGTCTTTCTCCTTTCCTTTTCCTACCTTTTTACTAGGATATGAAGTTATGGTAGCACGACTTTTCTGTTCTGTCAACCCTGCGCCGTCATATAATGGTAAAAAAGAATCTTCAGGTATCCTCTTGAAACAGACCCGACATCCCATCTATCAAGGCGCGTTTCTTTTAACCGCCAGCGGACTGCTCTGCCGCTTCATCGGCTTTTATTATAAGATCTTTCTTTCCCGCGTCATCGGCCCGAAAGAACTCGGCCTATATCAACTGGCCATGCCGCTTCTGGCGGTCGGTATCGCGTTTTCCAACTCCGGCATCCATACGGCGCTTTCCAAATATGTGGCGGGGGAGGCGCTGCACGGACAACGCGCGGCCGCGCGCTACCTGTATGCGGGCCTTGCGATGTCCCTCTGTCTCAGCGCGGTCTTCTGCATCCCCTGTTATCTGTTCACGCCAAAGATCGCCGCGTTCTTTTTCGGAGAACCGACCATCACGCCTCTGCTGCGCATCCTGCTCTTATGCGTCCCTCTGGAATGTATCCACGGCTGTATCAACGGTTATTATTACGGCCTGCAGAAAGCGTCCGTCCCCTCCGGCGGGCAGTGCGTGGAACAGTTCGCGCGGATCGCGGGCGTCTTTGGAATGTATTTCGTCCTGACGTCTTCCGGCCTGCCGTTCACCAAGCGCCACGCCATGCTGGGCCTCCTGATCGGCGAAGCCGTTGCCACGCTCTATTACCTGACGTTTCTCTCGCTGTCCGCCGATAAACGCAGGGAAGATCCGGCGTATGCGCGGGAGGAGAAACGCGGATCCTTTTTTACGCTGATCCGCCGCCTGACGGCGCTGTCCCTGCCCGTTACGGCGAACCGCCTTCTCATGAGCGGCTTAAACGGCATGGAAAACATCCTGATCCCGCAAAAATTGACGGATTTTGGCATGAACCGCACGCAGGCCCTCAGTATTTACGGGATATACAGCGGGATGGCCATGCCGATGATCTTCTTTCCGATGGTGATCTCCAACTCGATCGCCGTCATGCTGCTGCCGTCGATCGCCAGAGCCAAGGAAGAACGGCGCGACTCTTATATCGCCCATGCCGTTTCCCTCGGTTTCTTTTTGTGTATGCTGCTTGGCTTCTGCTGCTCCTTTTTCTTCTATTTTGCGGGCCCTTTCATGGGCGAAAGGATCTATCACAACACGGTCGCCGGTATCTATATCCGCACGCTTTCATGGCTCTGCCCGTTTCTGTTTCTTGGCGCGACCATGAACAGTATCTTAAACGGTCTGGGTAAAACAAAAGACACCTTCCGCCTGAGCGTTTTCGGTGCCTTGATCCGTCTTGCGTTCGTGCAGTTTGGGATCCGCAGTTTCGGCTTCCGCGCCTTTCTGCTGGGGATCCTCGTCAGTCAGGTCAGTGTTTCCCTGCTGGCGTTTTTTGGCCTTACGCGAATATATACTTTGCCTCGAAATCATCGATCTCCATCGGCTTGTCATACAGATAACCCTGAATGACTTCGCAGCCGCAGGCGACGATCTTTTCCTTTTCCACTTCCGTTTCAACGCCTTCGCAGAGGACTTCAAACTTGATCTCCTTGAAGGTGTTGACAAGGTTTGAGAGTATGGTCATGCCCATTTCGTTCTGGATCGAATGCAGGACGAACCCGCGGTCGAACTTGATGACGTTCGCCGGAACCTGTCCGAGGACATACAAAGAATTATAGCCGGAGCCGAAATCATCCAGCGCGATCCGGTAGCCTTTTTCCCGCAGCGCCGTCAGTTTGGCGATGATTTCGTCCAGATCCTTGACAAGGACCGTCTCCGTCAGTTCAAACTCGATATATTCCCTCGAAACGCCCGCGTCTTCCACGGCCTGATCCAACCGTTCCAAAAAGCCTTCTTCCATCAGATCCACTCTGGAGAGGTTGACGGAGATCGGAAACAGCGTCTTTCCCGCTTTCTGCCATTTTGCCAGCAGTTCCACGGTTTTTTCAAGCACTTCAAAATCCAGCCGCGATACGATCCCCGCCTGCTCGAGAACAGGTACGTACAGCGACGGCGACAGTACTTCGCCCTTTTCGTCGTAAAAACGGGAGAGCGCCTCCGCGCCGATGATCTTCTGTTCCGTGACGGAATATTTCGGCTGCAAAAAAATGCGGATCGCGTCTTTTTCCATCGCGTGTTCAAAATTCGGGATGATGCTGGCTTCCCTGACCGAGGTCTTGCGCAGTTCCTCGGAATACCATGCCACCGTCGTCCGGTAACTTCCCTGAATACTCCTGCGGGCGTAACGGGCGTTGTCCTGCGCGAAGATAAACTCATCGTCCGGCGTCATCATATACAGCCCGCATTCCACATGGATCTTCGCCCGATTGTAATACAAACTGACCTCGTTCAGATACCGCTCCGACATGCTGCGGAAATACGCGGAGATCATCTCGCGGGTGTCCGTCCCGCCTTCGCAGAGGATCAGAAGATGGTCGGAATAACTCATCGTCCCGATGACGCACTTTTCGTTTTCGCGGCAGAACAGATCCACCATCCGCGATATCAGCCAGTCCCCTTTGTCCGTTCCGTAGATCTCATTGAAATACTTGAGATTGCGGATATTCAGACTGGCCAGCACCGGCGTCCTCATCTCGCTGACCACCTTGGCTCCCAGACTCTTAAACCGCTCCAGCGACGGCAGTTCTTCGGTTTTATGTTCCAATATCCTTTTGAGCATATCCCTCTCCCTTTGTTCCGTTTTGGCGCATGCGCCATGCCGCTTTTTATGTTATGATACCAGAATTTTTTTTGCTTTTTGTCGGATCCGCTGAATTGCGTTGTCGATATTTTTTTCCGGCCGCCCCATCTTCTGCGCGATCGCGCGGTAATCCATGCCGCGCAAAAGATACAAAAAGACTTCGAGTTCCATTTTACTCAAATGCAGCATGATCTGCTCCGCCATCGCCATGGTGCGTTCCGTGTCGATCATCATGGCTTCCGGATTGCGGTTCTCGTCCGTGAGCAGCGACTCTTCTACTTTTTGGCCCTGTTTTTCGTCGCCGTCTAAAAAGATTGAAATGTAGGAATTCAGCGGCAGGTTCTTCTGGGCGTCGGCGGTTTCGATCGCCTTGTAGATCTGGCGGCGGATACAGAGTTCCGCAAAACGCACAAACGGCACCTGATGGCTGCTCTGATAATCCAAGATCGCCTTGAACAGGCCGACCATGCCTTCCTGAATGACGTCCTGCTGATCGCAGCCTTTGATAAAGAAACGGCTGCCAACGGCGGAAACGAGGCCGCCGTACTTCCTGCAGATATACTCCACCGCCTCAAAATCGCCCTGCTGATAGGCCGCCACCACTTCTTCGTCCGTCATCCGGCTGTAATCTTTCATATGAACCCTCTATTTCTGCATACGCTGCCGCAGCGCTTCGTAGACCAGCACGCCCGCCGCCACGGAAACATTGAGCGAATCGATCTCGCCTTTCATCGGAATGGCCGCCGTAAGATCGCAGTGTTTCCTGACCAGTTCGCTGACGCCGCTTCCTTCCCTGCCCATGACGATGCCGAGCGGCCCCGTCAGATCCGTCTGATACATGCTGGTCCCGTCCATGTCGGCGCAGACGAACCACATCCCCTGTTTTTTCAGTATATCCATCGTCTGTGACAGGTTTGTGACCTTGGCGACCTTTGTATAATTCAAAGCCCCAGCGGACGCTTTCGCCACCGTCGCCGTCAGTCCCACCGCGCGCCGCTTTGGTATAATGACGCCATGCGCGCCCGCGAGATTTGCCGTGCGGATGATCGCGCCGAGATTATGCGGATCTTCGATCCCGTCCAGAAGGAACAGCAGCGGATCTTCCCCTTTCTGCCGGGCAAGCGCAAGCATATCCTCCACTTCGGCATACGGATAGGCCGCCGCGCAGGCGATCACGCCCTGATGTTTTCCGGTCTCCGAAAGCGCGTCCAGACGTTCCCTGCCGACAAACTGCAGCACGACGCCCTTTGTTTTCGCCTCGCGCACCAGAGCGCGGACGGGGCCGTCCGTACAGCCTTCCAGCACAAAGAGCCTGTCCACGGGCCGTCCGGCACGCAGCGCCTCCAAGACCGCATGTCTGCCTTCGATCAATAAAGTCTGTTCTTCCATCTTTTTCCCTAATATGTCAGTTCACAGCGCTCCAGCGCCGTTTTCGTCAGTTCCATGATCCGTTCCGTCCGATCCAGAAGATAGAGATACCCGAGCAGCGCTTCCAGTCCCGTTGCGCTCCGGTAATCCGCGACTGTCGCGTTCTTTGCCATCGTATGCGGCTTGGCGTTTCGCCCCCTGCGGTAGATATCCGCTTCTTCCTCGGTCAGATCTTCCAGCAGAACGGACGCCATCTTGGCCTGCGACTTCGCCCTGACGATATGGCTGGTATGGTAATGCAGGCGGTTTGCCGACGTATTGCCGCGGTCAACGACAAGGCTTCGTATGATAAGGTCGAACACCCCGTCGCCGATATAGGCCAGCGTCAGGGGCGAATAGGTCCGGATGTCCCTCTCCTCAAGAGAAAACGTCTCCCTGACCCACTGATTTAAGCTCTTTTCCATTTGACTCCTTCTCTGGTATCTTCCAACACGATCCCCTGCGCCAGCAGCGCCGCGCGGATCTCGTCGGCTTTGGCAAAATCCTTGTTTTTTCTTGCCTCCTGCCGCTCGCGGATCATCTCCTCGATCTTTTCATCCAATTCCTGTTCCTGCGGCGCGACGGACAGACCCAGCACGCCGGTCAGTTCTTCCAACAGTTCCAGATAAAAACGCAAAAATGCGCGGGAAGACCCTTCGTTGGTCTTTTGGTTGCTGTCCCTGACCAACTCAAAAACGGCGGCGATCGCATCGGCCGTATTAAAATCGTCCTCCATCGCCTCCTTAAACTGTTCGCGGAACGCCTGCGCCTCTTTTGCCGCCGCTTCTTCCTGCGGCGTCATCGCCTCGGCCGCGGCGTGCGCCTCGAGGAAGCGCAGATGATCGGCGGCCGTCCGTATCCGTTCCAGACTGTTCTTCGCCGCTTCC
Source organism: uncultured Lachnospiraceae bacterium (assembly GCA_947589155.1). Lineage (GTDB taxonomy): Bacteria > Bacillota > Clostridia > Lachnospirales > Lachnospiraceae > Pararoseburia. The sequence goes on from CANQBH010000011.1 coordinate 49,910, forward strand.
ATCAGTTCCGCGCTGAAATTCAGCGGACTGCGGTAGTGCGCCTGCAGCATGAAAAAGCGCAATAGTTGCAGATCGTACTTTTCCCCGATCTCACGCACGGTAAAAAAGTTACCGGCGGACTTGCTCATCTTTTTGTGGTCGATATTCAAAAACGCGTTGTGCATCCAATAGCGCGCAAACTTCACGCCGTTAGCGGCTTCGCTCTGCGCGATCTCGTTCTCGTGATGCGGAAAGATCAGATCCTCCCCTCCGGCATGGATGTCGATCTCGTCGCCTAGATAGCGTTTGGACATCACGGAACATTCGATATGCCATCCCGGCCTGCCGTCGCACCAAGGCGACTCCCAATATGGCTCGCCGTCTTTCTTCGGTTTCCAGAGGACAAAATCCAGCGGATCTTCTTTGGTCTCCTCACCCGTCACCTTTATCGCTTCTTTTTCTTTCCGGTGGCCGCTTTCCAGATCTTCGAGATTTTTATGGGAAAGCATGCCATATTGCGGAAACGACGACGTGCGGAAATACACCGTACCGTCCTTTGCCGCATAGGCGTGTCCCTTTTCGATCAAAACGGAGATCATGTCGATCATGCCCTGTATCTCCTGCGTGGCAAGCGGATGCGTCGTCGCTGGACGGACATTCATCGCTTTCATGTCTTTTTTACATTCTTCGATATAGCGCTCCGCCACTTCCTGCGCCGATACGCCTTCTTCCATGGCTTTTTTGATGATCTTATCGTCCACGTCCGTAAAATTGGAGACATAATTGACTTCGTAACCGGCATATTCCAGATAGCGGCGGACCGTATCAAAAACGATCATCGGACGGGCGTTTCCGATATGGATCAGATTATAGACGGTCGGCCCGCACACATACATGCGGACCTTTCCGTCTTCCACCGGACGAAACTCCTCCTTGGTTCTCGACAACGTATTATAGATCTTCATCGTTTTCCCTTTCTTTCGGTTGTTCCGGACACGGTTTCGTCCGGCGTTCCAGTTCCAGCACGCGGTTGATCAGTTCGCTGTTCTCCTGCTGCAGGATGCGGATGTCATCCATGATCGGATCCGGCAGATGAATCTGATCCATATCGCTGGCAGGGACTTTTTCGTTATTCTGCCGCACGATACGCCCCGGCACGCCGACAACGGTACAGTTCGGCGGCACTTCCTCGATCACGACGCTGCCCGCGCCGATCTTGGAATTGCGTCCGACCGTAAAACTTCCCAGCACCTTTGCTCCGGCGCAGACCATGACATTGTCCTCCAGCGTCGGATGGCGCTTTCCCGTCTCCTTTCCGGTACCGCCCAGCGTAACGCCCTGATACAGCGTGACGTTATTGCCGATCACCGTCGTCTCGCCGATGATCACGCCGATCCCGTGGTCGATAAAAAAACCTTTTCCGATCTGCGCGCCCGGATGGATGTCGATCCCCGTGCGCCTTGCGGCCCTCTGCGAGATCAGGCGCGCCAGAAAAAAATGTCCTTTTTCGTATAATTTATGCGCCCGCCGGTAACTGATCATCACCTGAAAACTCGGATATAAAACGACTTCCAGCGGGCTCTTGATCGCGGGGTCTCTCTCGCGGATGATCTGAAATTCTTCGCGTATATGGTCAAACATTGACCTCACCTCAAAAACTGTTTTCTATATCGTATGCTCCAACTCCTCAAAAGGTCTATGCG
>CANQBH010000012.1 GCA_947589155.1 uncultured Lachnospiraceae bacterium
GGGAAGTCATGAAATATGCGGAAGTGCTGCATGGCAGCATAGCAGAGGGCTCCACAGTGCGCAAGATCCTCGCGATCCGGGAGCAGATCGGGAATATTTAACTTGCCAAAAGAGAATAGCAGTTGTATGATCAGGAAAACAGGTCTAAAGTCATTTTCCTTTAGGAACAATCTTTTTCATATCAACTGACAATTCGTTTACTTCATCCTTTAACAGGCAATCAAGTGACAATTTAGACAATTTGTAGTAAAATTAACTCAGCAATGTGTATCGTGGAGTTTGGGATACGGAATAGAAAGAATATTTTGAAATAGAGGCGTATTTAGAAGATTTAAGGATAAATTGTAGGACTTGAATCTGGAGAAACAGCGGTACCGATATCGTGACGAAGCCTATGAAAAAATAGCAAGGCAATGGTGTGAAAGACACAGGATTGATCTTGCTGAATAAAAGAAAGGGGTGCAGCAATGATAGTTACAGAAGATATTATACCAATAGTGAAAAACACAATCGCTGCATCCATTAAATCTAACACCCATCGCGGATATATTGGTTGGAGCAGTTGTGATAATATTTGCATGGACATGTATGATTGTCTGGATATGTGTGCTGAGACTTTGGAAATGAGTGGTTATATGATTGCGCTCGAGGCGGCTGCATATATCTTGGTATCTGGTGTTAAGTTAGCATCTCATGCAGATAGTAGTTCGGGAATGCTTACAGATGTTATCATGCGTACATACGAATTAATAGATAAATGCACAAATGAAATCGAAAAACAGGATAAACATATGCGGGATCAAGCGCTTGCATTGATTATAAAAGAGGCAAAAAAGAGCGTATTTGACGGTTGGACGGACTGGCGTTATGATTTGCTGAAATCTGGGATTTGTCTATGCGATGAAAAGAGCGCAAAGAAACTTGAAAAGGTTTTAGATGCCCTGTTGGAAATTTCAAAGGAGGATTATTTCCCTGAATACACAAAAAAAGAAGATTTGATTTTAAGATATCTTTTACATCGACACTTGTATGGTAAAAAGAATACGCAGAAGGAACTATATCAGAATATTTCGATAAATGAACTCCGTATTATAGCGATCAAAGATGCTATGGAAGAGAAGAATTATGATGAAGCAGAGAAACTTTGTTTAGAGAAAGCAAACGAAGAAGAGACATGGTATTATCATAGCGGTGATCCGGAAGATTGGAATAACATGTTATATGACATATACAAGACAGCAAACCATACGGAAAAGCAAATCGCACAGGCAAAAAAGTTGCTGTTGATGGGAAATGAGAGGTTCTGGGATGTTTTGAAACAGATTTATAATGATTGCGGTGCATGGAATGAGAATTACGAGAACTTATTGGATGAATTAAAGGATAGCAAGCAAACTATTTGCTATCGTAGTATCCTTATTTCTGAAAATGAAAAGAAGAGATTGCTGGAAGATGTAATGGAAAATCCGGATGATTTGTTTTATTATGGAAAATATTTGGTGAAGGAATATGCGGAGCAGATCTATGAGTTGTGCTATAAGGATATCATTGAAAGTTGTGCTCGGGCAAAGGATAGACGAGAATACAAGAAGATAACGAAGAATATTGCACAACTTATAAAATGGAAGGGTAATGATACTGCTAAGTCGTTAATTGAGGAATTGAAGCAGAGATATCCAAGAAAACCGGCATTGTTGGATGAATTGGAGAAGGTGGAGAAGAAATTGTAGTCGGAATACAATACTGGAATTTTAACATAGGATCACCAGTCTCAAAATTTATGAGATGAAATCCCGATAAGCGGTGCGGATAGACAATGTCATTCGGGGATTGTTTGTGAGCGTCTTTGACCACGCTGGAAAAATATGCCAGTATGACATTGCACCAAAAGAATGGATACTGAACGGCGAAACAGTTATCTACGCCGATTTCACATCAGCCATATGGCAGTTTTATCCCTTCGGCGGGGGTAACACAAGAGCCGCCGCCGTGTTTATGACTAAGAATATGAAAATCTTTGGGTTATGTAAGATGGTTAATGAACTTTCCATACGGGGAACTGATAAGAGAATACCTATCAAACGTGCATACAAAAAGAAAACTGCGAGGTGACGATCATGCAAAGAGACGATAAAAGATCGTACAGTTCTTTTTTTCAAAGTATCATAGATCAGGATCGCAGTCCGGTCGTTATTTGCGATCTGGCGCATGAGATTCTCTATATGAATCCGGCGGCGATAGAGAACTATGCCAAAAGCGGCGGTGAAAAACTGATTGGGACGAGCCTGCTGGACTGCCATGCTCCGGCGGCGGTGGAGAAGATCAGGCAGGTGACGGACTGGTTTGCTGCGGATGAAAGCCATAACATCGTCTATACGTTTCATAACGAAAAAAAGAATACGGATGTCTATATGGTGGCGCTGCGGGATCATGGCCGCCTGATCGGCTATTATGAGAAACATGAGTACCGTGGACCGGAGACGATGAAGCAATACGATATGCCGTAAGAAATCCGTTTTCCGGAACCGATTGTGACAGGTTTGAAGAAAAATGCTTTTGGAACGGAGGCTGTTATGCGAAAAAGAATGCTTGGGAAAACCGGTCTTATGGTGAGTGAAATAGGATTTGGCGGGGAATGGCTGGAACGGCATTCCAGAGAGGAGGCCGTAGAACTGGTGCGCTGTGCAGGGAATCGCGGCATCAATATCATCGACTGCTGGATGCCCGACCCAAAATCCAGAGACATTATCGGAGAGGCCATGTCTGGCAACAGAGAGAACTGGTATGTGCAGGGACATCTGGGCTCTACGCTGATAAACGGCCAGTATGTGCGCACCAGAGAGATGAAGTATGTCAAACCCGCTTTCGAAGATCTGCTTGTGCGACTGCGGACGGATTATATCGATATCGGCATGATACACTATGTGGATACGGAGGAGGACTGGGTATCCCTGCAGGATTCCGAATATATGAAATATGTTTTGGAATTGCGGGAAAAAGGGACGATCCGCCATATCGGGCTGAGTTCCCATAATCCTAAGACCGCAAAATTGGCCGTGCAGTCGGGGATCGTGGAAATGATCCTTTTCAGCATCAATCCTGCTTTTGATATGCTGCCTGCCGATGAAGATTTGGACGAACTGCTGTCGGATGGATATCGGTATGACCGCGGACTTTCCGGAATTGACGCCGAAAGGGCAGAACTGTATCGGATGTGTGAAGAAAGAAATGTTGGGATAACCGTTATGAAGGGTTTTGCCGGAGGCAGGCTGTTTGATGAAAAACGCTCGCCTTTTGGAGTGAGCCTTTCGCCGGTGCAGTGCATCCATTATGCGCTGACGCGCCCGGGCGTAGCGTCGATTCTGTGCGGATACGATACGAAAGAGCAGGTTGATATGGCGGTGCATTATGAGAACGCCACGGAAGAAGAAAAGGATTATGCGACGGTTCTTGCCAACGCGCCGCTTCACTCTTACAGAGGGGAATGTACCTACTGCGGACACTGTAAACCGTGTGCGGCGCACTTGGACATTGCGATGATCAATAAATACTATGATCTTGCCGAGATGCAGCCTGCCGTACCTGCAACGATCCGATCCCATTATGAACTGTTGGAACATAAGGCTTCTGAATGTATCGCCTGCGGAGCCTGTGAATCACGCTGCCCGTTTGAAGTCCCCATCGCGGAACGCATGAAGAAGGCGGCGGAACTGTTCGGATGCTAGGTGCGTCTGTGACGGCGGTAGGCGGCGGAAGGATGGTTAAACGAAAACAACCACAGAATCCTTCATTTTCCGTGGATGGCCGAAAGGATACTGTGGCTGTTTCTGTGAGCGGCAGTGAAGACGCCGCCTCTATCACATCAATAATTCGTATGGTAGATGCCCGGAGCAGGAAGTTGCTGTTGCCGTAAGGCTTCTATTCCGCCTCTCTTCTGGCCCTGAGATCGGTGTACAACACTTCCAGCCTGCTCTTGGACAACTTGTAGCAGAATGCCAGCAGCACAAACATCACCAGCAGCACGATGGCCGGAACGAGCGTCGCCATATTGTAGAGGCGACTGACGACTTCCGCACTCTGTTTTGTGGCGTCCACCTGATAGCCGATCACGGCCAGCAGCAGCGGCACCCCGACGCCCGCCAATGTCTGCCCCAGTTTTCTGGTAAAGGAGTAAACGGCATAGGCAGAGCCCTCCTCGCGGCGTCCGGAGATAAACTCATGGTAATCAATGACGTCCATGACGAGCGCCCAGACCTCCAGAGTCAGGAAGGTCTGTCCCGCACCTGACAGAAACAGCAGCACCATAAAGATGTAGGGATTGGCCGCCAGATTGGTAAAGCCGATCACATACATCAGGAAATTGATCACCGCCGCAAAACCAAGCCCAAACGCGCACAGTTCCTTCTTTCCAAATTTGCGGACCAGTTTGCCGATGATCGGCAGAAACATGGCCATGGGCACGTAGGTGCAGACCGTCACAAAACTGTACAGGCCCGGCTTCTCATAATAATTTAAGAACAGATAATTGTAGGTCGTCTGCGTATACATCTGGAAGGCGATCAACAGCATGGACACCAGACAGAGGATCAAAAACGGCGGGTTCTTGAGAAGATCCTTAACCGTGCGGAACACATGCATTTTTCCTGTGTTCTCCTTCTGCTGTGCCGCAGTCGTGGTCACACGCTCTCGGGTATTTTTGAAATGAATTCCGTAAATGCCCACAGACAAAACGGCAATACACAATACAGCAAAGGACAGTTTGGAAGGATCCAGCACTTTGGCAGCCGTCCCGTCTTCTCCGAGCACCGTGGAATATACCAGCAGCGGCAAAAGGATCATCGATGGAATATTGCCGAAGCCGGCACCAACGGAACGCCAAACGGAAAGCGAGGAACGCTCCTGCGGATCATCGGTGATAGCCGAGGCCAGCGAACCGTAGGGAATATTTACTCCCGTATACATCATCCCGTAAAAAATATAAGTAATGTAGGCGTAAATCAAATATTGATTGGTGGTAAGTCCGGGGATCTTGACAAACAGCAAAACTGCCGCAACCGCCAAAGGAAGTGAAGCCCACATGATATACGGACGGAAACGCCCGTACTTGGTAGGCTTTCGGGAATCAATAAAACCTCCCCAGATGGGATCGTTGATGGCGTCCCAAACCCTTGCCACCAGCATAAGAATCGTGATCTGTGCCAGCGGAATATGCAGACAGTCCGTATAAAACATCGTGAGAAACGATGAGATCAGCGAGAATGTCAGCACGCCGCCGAAATCTCCGCAGGCATACGCCATCTTTTCCTTGGCGGAAATGCCTGAAGTTTTCTTGGTTTCTTCCATTAGTAATACCTCCCATAATTTATATAATCCTACTTTAGCATACTTCTTCTCAAAAATCGAATGTAACTGGTAAGATTAACTGCGAAAATAGAAAAACGCAAATCAACACCATTATGATTCAACAACAAGATATATCTGTAATAACCGTAACTTTTTGTGGTATAGTAGAGTAGAATAAAGGAAAATGATATAATTTAGATAAAATTTTGATAGGGAGTGAAAGCATATGCTGCAGATCAGACCGGTTTCCGATTTGAGAAATAAGTTTCCGGATATTGAGAAGATTGTAAATACAGGTGAACCTGTATATTTGACGAAAAACGGATATGGTGCAATGGTGGTACTTAGTCTGGAAGAATATTCGAGACTGACAGATGGGGTAGAAGCAGCATTGGATAAAGTGGACAGACTTGCGGCAGAGGATGCAGCGAGGATAAGCCATGAGGAAGTTTTTGGGAAAATGAGGGGGAAAACATTATGATAAAAATTCTTTTCATCTGCCACGGTAGGAGTCAGGTAAAAACCGCATAATTTAAGAATGAATTAGGTGAATTTTGGGACAAAATATTGATTATCGCCTAAATGAGTGGTATAATTAGGCGAAAAGAGAGGAAGTAGGCGAATGCGGATTTTCAATTATGCTAATTTAAAAAATCACAGATGGGATTCGGAAATTCTTGGATTGGTAGCGCAGATCCATGAGTTTAAAGGGAAACAGGAATTATATCTTAAGCAGAAACCGGCCACACTGGAAAAACTGGTCGAGATAGCCAAAATACAAAGTACAGAGGCTTCCAATAAGATTGAAGGCATTGTTACGACAAGCACCAGGCTTCAGCAGCTTATTATGGAAAAGACAACGCCAAGGAACAGAGATGAAGAAGAAATTATGGGGTATCGGGATGTTTTGAATACGATCCATGAGAGTTATGACTATATCCCAATCCGTTCCTCTTATATTTTGCAGCTCCACCGGGATCTATATCAATATTCGCAGAAGGATATCGGGGGAAGGTTCAAGAATACGCAGAATGTGATAGCCGAAAACCACCCGGACGGAACGCAGACAGTGAGATTTACTCCTTTGGCGCCTTATGAGACGCCGGGGGCAATCGATTCCATCTGCGATAATTTCAATCAGGCAATAGACGCCTGCATCGTGGATCCGCTGGTATTGATTCCGATCTTCATCAATGATTTTCTGTGCATCCATCCATTCAATGACGGAAATGGCCGGATGTCCCGTCTGCTTACCACGCTCCTTTTATATCGGTGCGGGTATGTTGTGGGGAGATATATCAGTTTGGAGAGTAAAATAGAAAAGACGAAGGAAAATTATTATGATGTATTGGAACAGTGTGGGAACGGCTGGCATGAGAATGAAAATGATCCGGCCCCATTTATAAAATATATGCTTGGAATTGTGCTGGCAGCTTACAGGGATTTTGAGACCCGGATCAGTCTTGTGGAAGATAAACTGCCCGCAATAGAAATGGTCAGAAAAGCGGTTTGTGAAAAAATCGGAAAATTTACGAAGAGTGAGATCATGGAACTTGTGCCGTCCCTGTCTAAGGCTTCCGTAGAAAATTCGTTGACACAGTTGATGAAAGACGGGGTGATTGACAGGCATGGAAAAGGAAAAGCGACATTCTATACAAGGGCAGATATATAGAAAAATAACGAGTTCGTTTTTGGAAACTAAATTTTGAACCATATCATTCTATTCAAGAGTGCAAGTATGCCTATTATCGTATTTATGTAGTTTATTATGTTGTAATAGATGATAATCCGGATGATTTGGTTAGGGAAGTCAGAAGGTTTCTCTATAATGGACAGAATAGGGATAGGTTGCTTTGAAAATGATGGATACCAATTAAAGATAAGCATTATTAAGTGATAAAGCGGTGTGTGAATATGATTAGGGATTTATATCAGTTAGTTCGAGATTTAATTGAAGAAGCAAGAAATGGTGGAAATTAGACTAAATTACTGAATTCAGATGTACTGTATAAGAAATTATTGAAATTGATAAATTCATCTGAAGTTGTAGAAGATGTCAAGAACGATAGTTGAAAATCTGTTAAAAAATCATATATTGAACAGATATTTTGAGATTTAGAATTGAATAAACACACATATGCAGTCGGTAGATTTCATTCTGTCAGCTGCTTTTTCGATGGGAAAATAGATTTTGTTATGGTATAATCCTGATTGCAAGTAGGGGTATTGTTAAAAAGTGAACACCCCTAATTCAAAAGCGAACACCCCTAGGGCAAAATCGGAGTAGTCTGAACACCCCTTTTTGACTACGATTTGACTATTACACAGGAATATGATGTGCCACGATATGCCAAGATAGGGTATAAAGTGTGGCAAATAAATAAAATTGATTTGAGTGCCGGAAACCCAAACAAATCAACGCAAAACGGGGCATATCATGGCATTTCAAGAGGAGAAAACCTTATGATAAAAATACTTTTCATCTGCCACGGCAACATCTGCCGCTCCCCCATGGCCGAGAGCGTATTTACGCACATGGCTGCGGAGCGCGGCGTGGCGGAGCATTTTACGATCGCTTCGGCGGCGACCAGCCGGGAGGAGATCGGCAATCCTCCGCACCATGGAACGAGGACAAAATTGCAACAGGAGGGGATCGCCGTAGTGCCGCACCGCGCGCGGCAGATGACCGGAGAAGATTATCGGAACTACGATTATCTGATCGGCATGGACGACGCCAATATCCGCAATATGACCCGCATTGCCGGAGGAGCCGACGCGCAGGGAAAGATCTTCAAACTGCTTTCGTTTGCGGGAGAGACGCGGGACGTCGCGGATCCATGGTACACGGGAGATTTTGATGCGGCCTACCGCGACATATCGGCCGGATGCAAGGCGCTGTTGGAGTATCTTCTGGCAGGAGAACAATAAAAACGGGAGCGGTCAGAGCCGCTCTCCTTTTTGATATTTTCTTTCCAGTTTGCGGTAGACATAAAAGAACGCGGGGATCAGAAAAGCGTCCGCCATGATCCAGGCCAGCGGGCTGGCAAAGCACGCGCCGATAAAGCCGACGGCGGGCACCAGCGTAAACGCCACGATGGTGCGGGCGATCATCTCCATGACGCCGGCAAGCACCGCGAACATGGAAAAGCCCATCCCCTGTATCAGGAAGCGGATGATGTTGACCAGCGCCAGCGTAAAATAAAAGACGGACTGGATCAGCAGGAACAGGCGGGCGTTTGCGAGGATTGCCGTATCGTTTGGAGAGAGGAACAGCAGCAGCAGGTACTGCCCGAAAAAGAACAGCAGCACAAATGCGATCACGGAGTACCCCAGTCCGAGGATGACGGCGGAATGCAGGCCGGACTTCAGCCGGTCCAGTTTCATCGCGCCGACGTTCTGCCCGCCGTAGGTCGCCATGGTGGAACCGAGCGCGTCGAACGGGCACACGAGGAACATGGAGATCCGCTGCGCTGCCGTCATGGAAGCGACGGCGTCCGAGCCGAGGCTGTTGACAGAGGTCTGCAGGATCACGGAACCGATGGCGGTGATGGAATACTGCAGGCCCATCGGGATCCCCATGCGGCAGAGCATGGAAACGCATCGCCGGTCCCACTTCCACTCGTCTTTTTGGATCTTGAGGGAAGGAAACTTAAAGATCAGATAGAGCAGGCAGAGGACGCCGGAGACGCCCTGCGAGATCACGGTAGCGTATCCCGCGCCTTCCACGCCCGTGCCGAATCCGGCGATAAGGAGAAGATCCAGCACGATATTCAATCCGGAAGCCAGCAGCAGAAAATATACGGGCGTCCGGCTGTCGCCGAGCGAACGCATGATTCCCGATGTCATATTATAAAGATACGTCACGGGGATCCCGAGAAAGATGATAAAGATATAGGCGTAGGCCTGATCGAGGATATTCGCGGGGGTCTGCATGATCAAAAGGATCCGGCGGCAGAACACGCTCACCAATACGGTCATGACATCTGCGAAGATCAGGCAGAGCCATATGCTGTTGGCGATATATTTGCGCAGGCTGCGGAAGTCCTCCGCGCCGAAACGCTGGGCGACCGGTATCGCAAAGCCGTTGCAGACGCCCATGCAGAAGCCGATGATCAGAAAATTGATCGCGCCGGTGGAGCCAACGGCGGCCAGAGCGTCCACGCCGAGGCATTTTCCTACGATGATGGTATCTACCAGACTGTAAAACTGCTGGAACAGCATACCGACCAGAAGCGGGAGCGAAAATCCCAAGATTAGGGACATTGGCTTTCCTTCGGTCAGTTTCTTTGTTGTTTCTCTTGCCATAGTCTTGCTCCTTTTTGCGCTTGGATCTGTGTTGGGTACTCTCATTATCAGACGCGCGCGGCGTTGCGTCAAGTCGCTTTTTTTCACAAATTAAGACGGAAAGAAGCGCCGGTTTCTACAAAAATATACAAAAAAAGTGTCTTCAAGGCTTTCTTTTAACGAAAGGAAAGTATATAATAAAAAAATATAGGATAAGGTATAATCTCTTGACAGGGAAAAGTAGGGGGCGCGCATGAGTTACGAAGACGTGATAAAAACAAAAAACCGCATTCTGGCATTGACGCTGCTGGCGTGTATCGTCCTGCGCTGTATCGTCAACGCATACTTTACCGGTATCGCCAAGGTGCTTCCGATGGGGATCGGAGGTCTGGCCTTTACGCTGCTGCTGCTGTTGATGGCGCAGAAGGTCAAGCCGGTAGTGATGATGTATCTTATGGTGGTGCTGATGTCAGCGATCAGCATAGCGCTGATGTTCGCCTTTCCGTGCACGACCAACTATCTGATGTTCTTTTTGTCGATCTTCTTTGTCGTGATCTATGAGGACATCCGGCCGATCGTGCTGCAGTCTGTCATCAGTTCCGTGTGCATGATCCTGTTTTACTACCGCTATGCGGAGGAACTCGCGGAATCATGGTCCACGGACGCCATGGCGATGTGCGTTGTCTATATCGTCAGCGGCATGATGGTCTATATCTCCCTCTGCCGTCTGACAAGGGAGCAGTTTGCAACCATGCAGAAGACTCATAAGCAGAGCGAGAAAGAACGCCAGAAGGCGGAGCAGCTTTTAAGCGAGATCTCAAAATCTGTCGGCATCCTTGGAACGACCAGCGGCAAGATCAATGAAAATATCACCATCACGAGCGAGATCTCCGATCAGATCGCGGACGCGACGGAAGACATCGCCAAAAAGACGATGTCCGAGGTGACGGATATCGAAAGTATCAAGAACATGGTACAGGACGGCGTGGAACAGATACAGAGCGTTGCAAAGAGCAGTACCGATATGGCGGGCGCTTCCCATGAGACTAACACGCAGGTGCAGGAAGGCGGAAAACTCGTCAACGATCTTTCCGAGAGGATGCAGCAGTTGAACGACCGCATGGATTCCGTGGCGGCGTCCATTCGCAGCCTTTCCGAAGAAAATGCAAAGATCATCGACATTCTGGCGACGCTGGATCAGATCACGTCTCAGACGAACCTGCTTTCCCTGAACGCTTCGATCGAAGCGGCGCGCGCCGGAGAGCACGGCAAGGGCTTCGCTGTGGTCGCTACGGAGATCCGCCAGCTTTCGGACGATTCCGCAAAATTCACGGAGCAGATCCACGCGATCCTGCAGGGGATCGAACATCAGACGGGACAGGTACAGAACGAGATCCTGCAGGGACAGGAATCCGTCGAAGAATGTACCCGCCACGCGCAGGAAGTCAACAATTCCTTCCAGTTGATCGCGGAGAACACCTCTCAGGTCCTGCAGCAGGCGACCGGTATCGAACATCAGGCGCAGCACCTTGAAGACCTGATGAACAGTACGCTTACCAACGTCAACAACATCAACAACAATGTCGAGTCGACGTCGGCGGCGATGGAGGAGATCTCCTCAAGCATTATGGATCTGCACGGAAACATCGGATCGGTGGTGGAAGGCTACCACGACATCAACGAGATCACCGAATCTCTGGTACAGGCGTCCGAGGTCGACAGCGAGGACGAGACGGAAGATGCGCCCGCGGAGCGGCGGCTGCTGCGCCGCTTAAAGGCATAAAGAGTTTGTTTTCCATACATACTAACTTCCGGAGGGAGTTAGTATGTTTTTTTTATTAAAAGAAAAAAAGGACAAGGGACGGCTCTATCGTCTGGAGGACGGCGACGTGGAACAGGAAATGCGGGATCTCCTCGCGGCGCCGGACGAGATCCACGGGTGCAAGGTCGCAAAATGCCGCCGCGGCCTTCAGGCGGTGGTGCAGGCGCCGCTGAAGGACCGTTCCGGCGAAACGGCGGGCAGAAAAGAAGTGCCGCTCCTAGGACAGGGACATCATTTTGAAAAGTTTGCGTTCCTTATTATGGAAGACGCCATTCTGTTCGCCGATTACGACGGCAGGCTGGAAGAATGTTTCGGCCGCCTTCTGGGCGCGGACTGGGACAAGTCGCCCGCCCGTATCCTTTACCGCCTGTTTCAGGTCCTTGTGGAGGACGACAGCCATCTGCTCGATCTCATCTACAAGCAGCTGGCCACGCTGGAGGAGGAGATCCCAAAGGACAATTCCCGCTTCTTCCTGCAAAAAATGTATACGATGAAGCAGACGATCTACGAACTGTTCCGCTATTACCATCAGCTGACCGAACTGGCGGAAGATCTGATGGAATGGGAGTGCGGTTTCCTCGAAAAGGACGGGATGAAGCATTTTGAAAAGTTCATCACCCGAACGACCCGTCTGGCGGACGATATCGAGATCATGCGGGAGTACGCGATGGAGATCTGGGAGATCTATCAGTCGCAGATCAATATCCGGCAGAACGACATCATGAAGGTGCTGACCATCGTAACGACGATCTTTCTGCCGCTGACGCTGCTGGCCGGATGGTACGGGATGAATTTTGAATACATGCCGGAACTGTCGTGGCGCTTCGGCTATCCCGCGGTCATCATCGCCGGTATCCTCGTGGTCGCCTTTGAACTTTATTTTTTCCGCAAGAAAAAATACTGGTAACTCTTTGTTTAGAAAGATAAAATATCTGTAAAACTCGTCCGCTGGCTATTGCTTTTGAAATTAAGGTAAAATATAATAAAAAGGCAATCTTACCGTTGCAAAAGAAAAGGAATCGTTCCTTTTATGGAGGAAAACATGAACGACAATAAATACGGATCCGGAGGATCCAACAACGAGCAGGATCCCAACAACAATAACAATCGTCGACAGCCTTTCATGCTGTTTCTGCTGTTCGCGCTGATCGCGATGTTTATCACGAGCCTTCTTTACAGCAACATCGGCTCAAGCACGACCGAGGAGATGACATACAGCAGTTTCCTCTCTCTGGTGGAGGAGGATCAGGTCAAGGCGGTGGTCTTCGACGGCGACAAGATCAATATCACGCTGGTCGAGGACGCGGCATACGATCACTCCGAGCAGACGAAGGCGCTGGCAAAATACTATAAGCAGAGTACCGGACAGGATCTCAAGATGACCTATTACACGGCCTATATCGACGATGAGGAACTGCTTCCGCTTTTGAAGGAGCACGGCGTAGAGATCGACGGCGAGATCGCGGATTCCACGGCGGTCATCATCTATAACGTTCTGAGTTTCGTGATCCCTCTGGTGCTGTTATGGCTGCTGATGTCGTTTCTCATGCGGCGCATGGGCGGCGCAATGGGCGGCGCGATGGGCGTCGGCAAATCGACCGCGAAGGTCTATATGGAACGGAGCACCGGCGTAACGTTCAAGGACGTGGCCGGACAGGACGAGGCCAAAGAATCCCTTCAGGAGATCGTGGACTTCCTGCATAATCCGCACAAATACACCGCGATCGGCGCAAAACTCCCGAAAGGCGCGCTGCTCGTCGGCCCTCCGGGAACCGGAAAGACCCTTCTGGCAAAGGCGGTAGCGGGCGAGGCGAACGTGCCGTTCTTCTCGCTGGCAGGTTCCGATTTTGTAGAGATGTTCGTCGGCGTCGGCGCTTCCCGCGTCCGCGACCTTTTCAAGGAAGCGTACAAGGCGGCCCCGTGTATCATCTTCATCGACGAGATCGACGCGATCGGCAAGAGCCGCGATTCCCGCTATGGCGGCGGCAATGACGAACGGGAGCAAACGTTGAATCAGCTGCTCGCGGAGATGGACGGTTTTGATACGACAAAGGGTCTTCTGATCCTCGCGGCCACAAACCGGCCGGAAGTTTTGGATAAGGCGCTGCTGCGCCCGGGACGGTTCGACCGGCGGATCATCGTGGACCGTCCGGATCTGAAAGGCCGTCTGGAAACGCTCAAAGTGCACGCCAAGGGCGTCGCGATGGACGAGACGGTGGATCTGGACGCCATGGCGCTTGCGTCGGCGGGACTGGTCGGTTCCGATCTGGCAAATATCATCAACGAGGCGGCGATCAACGCGGTCAAGCATAACCGCAAATGCGTCAATCAGGACGATCTGTTCGAGGCGTTTGAACTTGTAGCGGTGGGCGGCAAGGAAAAGAAGGACCGCGTCATGAGCGACAAGGAACGCAAGATCGTTTCCTATCACGAGGTAGGGCACGCGCTGGTGTCCGCCCTGCAAAAAAATACGGAGCCGGTGCAGAAGATCACGATCGTGCCGCGCACGATGGGCGCGCTCGGTTATACCCTGCAGACGCCGGAAGAAGAAAAATTCCTTGAGACCAAGGACGAACTGATCGCAAAGATCACGACGTTCATGGGCGGCCGCGCGGCGGAGCAGATCGTCTTTGAATCGCCGACCAGCGGCGCGTCCAACGATATCGAGAACGCGACGAACATCGCCCGCAGCATGGTCACGCGGTTCGGTATGTCCGACCGCTTCGGCATGATGGGGCTGGCTTCCGTTGAGAACAAATATCTGGAAGGACGGGCGGCGCTGACCTGCGGCGAGTCTACGGCTGCCGAGGTAGACGCGGAGGTGCTGCGTATCATCACCGACTGCTACGACGAAGCGACGCGCCTTCTGGAAGAAAACCGCGATATCTTGGATCAGATCTCGGATTATCTGTACGAGCACGAGACGATCACCGGCAAAGAATTTATGAAGATCTTCCGCAAACTCAAAGGGCTGGACGAGCCGGAGGAGGAGCAGAGCGCAGAGGAGGAGGATCTGTTTCAGGAAGAAGACTGACGGATCGGGGACGGAAAGATGAGTAATGGACAGGATTTCTCTATCGAAGAAGAACTTGCAAAACTTCCGGACTCCCCGGGCGTTTATATCATGCACGACGCCAAAGACGCGATCATCTACGTCGGCAAGGCGCTGAGCCTGCGCCATCGGGTACGGCAGTATTTCCAGCCGAGCCACGACGAGGGAATCAAGAAGGCGCGGATGGTGCGGCAGATCGCATGGTTTGAATATATCGTTACGGATACGGAGATGGAAGCGCTTGTGCTGGAGTGCAACCTCATCAAGGAGCATCGCCCGAAATACAACACGATGCTCCGGGATGACAAGACCTATCCTTACATTAAAGTGACACTGGGAGAACCCTATCCCAGGGTCCTTTTTTCACGTCAGATGAAAAAAGACGGGTCGCGCTATTTCGGGCCGTTTACCAGCGCGGGCGCGGTCAAGGACACGATCGACCTGATCCGCAAAGTCTGCCATATCCGCAGCTGTTCCCGCGTGTTTCCGGACAGTATCGGCAAAGAGCGGCCGTGCCTGAACTATCATATCGGACAGTGTCCCGGCGTCTGCACCGGAAAGATCACGCCCGAGGAATACGACAAGAACGTCAGGGAAGCGCTGGACTTTCTGAACGGGCATTACCGGCCGATCCTTTCCATGCTGGAAGAAAAGATGGAGCGCGCGTCCGAGAACATGGAGTTTGAAAAGGCGGCGGAGTATCGCGATCTTTTGGGCAGCGTGCGCGCCTGCGCCGAAAAACAGAAAGTGACCAGCGCGCAGGAGCGCGACGACAAGGACATCATCGCTCTCGCGCAGAAGGACGAGGACGCCGTGATCCAGATCTTCTTTATCCGCGGCGGAAAAATGGTCGGGCGCGAGCATTTCTTCATGACGGTCCGCATAGAGGAAGAACCGTCGGAGATCCTGCGTCAGTTCCTGCAGCAATTTTATTCCAATACGCCGTTCGTGCCGCGGGAGATCTATATGCAGACCGCCGTGGCGGGGCAGGATGTGATGGAAGAATGGCTGTCCGACAAAAAAGGACGCAGGGTGTATCTGAAGGTGCCGCAGAAAGGCATGAAAAACCGGCTGGTGGAACTGGCGGCCAGAAATGCCGAAACGGTATTGGAGCAGGACAAGGAGCGCCTGAAAAAAGAAGAGGGCCGCACGATCGGCGCGCAAAAAGAGATCGCCGCGTGGCTCGGCATGGAAAAGATCGAGCGCGTGGAGGCGTTTGACATCTCTACGATCAACGGCTTCCAGACCGTGGGGTCGATGGTGGTATTTGAAAAAGGCAAGCCGCTCAAGAGCGCTTACCGCAAGTTCAAACTGCGCACGGTGCACGGGCCGGACGATTACGCGTCGATGCGGGAAGTCCTGACGCGCCGCTTTACGCACGGGCTGGCGGAACGGGAAGAACTGCAGGCGCAGGGCAGGGATGAGGAACTCGGCGGTTTTTCGCGTTTTCCGGATCTGATCATGATGGACGGCGGGCTGGGGCAGGTCAATATCTGCCGCGAAGTCTTAGAGGAACTGCAGATTGAGATTCCGGTGTGCGGCATGGTCAAGGACGACCATCACAGGACGCGCGGCCTGTATTATAACGGCGTGGAGATACCGATCTCGCGGGACAGCGAGGGCTTCCGCCTGATCACGCGCGTGCAGGACGAGGCGCACCGCTTCGCGATCGAATATCACAGACTGCTGCGCCGGAAAGGACAGGTGAGCAGCGTCCTCGATAACGTCCCGGGGATCGGCCCGAAACGCCGGCGGGAACTGATGCGCTATTTTTCCGGCACGGAGGAGATGGCGCAGGCGTCCGTCGAGACGCTGGCGCAGGTGCCGGGCATGGACGCCCGCGCCGCACAGGCTGTCTACCGCCATCTGCACGCGGAAGGCGGCGAGACGTTGACAAAGGATGGAAAAACTTTACAATAGAAAGGGAAGACGCCGCGCAGGCGTTAAACGGCGCGGCGGGGGAGGTTGCTATGGACGAGCAGGGCGTAAAACTTTCGGAACTGGTCGAAAAACTCAAACTTGTCACTTATACGCAGGATCTGGATCTGGAGAAGCACTTCATCCATGTGGCGGACATCAACCGTCCGGCGCTGCAGTTGCACGGCTTCTTTGAGCATTTTGAAGAAGACAGGATCCAACTGCTGGGGAATGTCGAGGCGGCTTACCTCAACAGCAAGTCGGAGGACGAGCGGAAGGCGATCTTCCGGCGGCTTTTGGGATACCATATCCCGTGTCTGATCTTCTGCCGCGGGCATAAGCCGGAGGACTTTCTGATCCGCGAGGCGGAAAAGCATGAAGTCCCGATCCTCGGCACGGAGCGCGGAACGTCGGAGTTCATGTCGGAACTGATTTACGAACTCAATGTGGAACTTGCGCCTTGTACGACGATCCACGGCGTGCTGGTGGACGTTTACGGCGAGGGCCTTCTGATCACCGGCGAGAGCGGGATCGGAAAGAGCGAGGCCGCGCTGGAACTGATCCGCAGGGGGCACCGTCTGGTGGCGGACGACGTCGTGGAGATCCGCAAGACCGGCGAGAACACGCTGCTTGGCCGCGCGACGGCGATCACGAAGCACCTGATCGAGTTGCGCGGGATCGGGATCATCGACGTAAAGAGCCTTTTTGGCGTGGAATGTATCAAAGAGACGCAGAAGATCGACTTCGTCATTAAACTCGAGGATTGGAAAAAAGAGAACAATTACGACCGCCTTGGGCTGGAAGACGAATACATGGAAATTCTCGGCCTGAAAGTGACCTGCCATTCGCTGCCGATCCGTCCGGGCCGTAATCTGGCCGTGATCTGCGAGACGGCGGCCGTCAACCACCGGCAGAAAAAAATGGGTTATAACGCGGCGCAGGAGTTATACCGCAGGGTACAGGACAATATGACCCGCGGGCTTTAGCCGCAAAAAAATAAAAGGAGGCAAGCATTATGGAAAGAGCAAACGCATGGAAAAAATACGAGGACACCAAAGAAGTCTATGACTTCGCCGAGGATTACCGCAGGTTCCTTTCGCAGTGCAAGACGGAAAGGGAATGTGTGGCATATTTCGCCGAAAAGGCGGCGCAGGCGGGCTTTCAGGAATTGGACGCCCTGATCGCCGAGGGCAGGACGATCTCTGCGGGCGACAGGATCTACGCGGTCAACAAGAAAAAGGAAATGGTCTGCTTTATCATCGGCAGCCGCCCGCTTTCCGACGGCATGAGGATCCTCGGCGCGCATATCGATTCTCCGCGGCTGGATCTGAAGCAGAATCCGCTCTATGAAGATACGGAACTCGCGCTTCTGGACACCCACTATTACGGCGGCGTCAAGAAATATCAGTGGGTAGCGCTGCCGCTGGCCCTGCACGGCGTCGTCGTTAAGAAGGACGGTACGGTCGTAAACGTCAACGTCGGCGACAAGCCGGGGGATCCGGTCTTCGGCGTCAGCGACCTTCTTATCCATCTTGCTTCCGAGCAGATGGATAAGAAAGCGACAAAAGTCATCGAAGGCGAAGATCTGAACGTCCTGATCGGCAGCATTCCGGTCGAGACGACGGAAGAAGAAAAAGAAACGGTCAAGAAAAATATTCTGGACATCTTATTAAAGGAATACGATATAGAAGAAGAAGATTTTCTCTCCGCGGAGATTGAAGTCGTGCCTGCGGGCGAGGCGCGGGATTACGGGTTCGACCGCTCCATGATCATGGGCTACGGCCACGACGACAGGGTCTGCGCGTATCCGTCCTTTATGGCGATGCTGGCGGCGAAGGACGTGGAATACACCAGCGTCTGCCTGCTGGTCGACAAGGAGGAGATCGGCTCCGTCGGCGCGACCGGCATGGAATCCCGCTTCTTCGAGAATACCGTTGCGGAACTCTGCGCGCTGAGCGGCAATGAGAGCAGCCTGTTCCTGCGTCACGCTTTGACAAATTCGCGCGTGCTCTCCTCCGATGTGAGCGCGGCGTTCGA
The DNA here is from genome assembly GCA_947589155.1 of uncultured Lachnospiraceae bacterium. Taxonomy (GTDB): domain Bacteria; phylum Bacillota; class Clostridia; order Lachnospirales; family Lachnospiraceae; genus Pararoseburia. The sequence goes on from CANQBH010000012.1 coordinate 18,456, forward strand.
TCCGAATTATCCTTCCGTTATGGAAAAGAAGAACGCGGCGTATTTCGGACGCGGCGTGGTGTTCAACAAATACACGGGTTCCCGCGGCAAGAGCGGTTCCAATGACGCGGGCGCGGAATACGTCGGCTGGATCCGCCGGATCCTCGACGAGCGCGGCGTCAATTTCCAGACCGCGGAACTGGGCAAGGTGGACGCCGGAGGCGGCGGAACGATCGCCTATATCTTAGGCAATATGAATATGCAGGTCATCGACAGCGGCGTAGCGGTGCTGAATATGCACGCGCCTTGGGAGATCATCAGCAAGGTGGATCTCTATGAGGCGTACCTGTGCTATGCGGCGTTCCTGGAGGCGGAAGAATGAACAAAACCCATTGGGTAAAAAAGATACGGGAGCGTTTTCCGCAGGTCAAATGGCTGGAAAACGAGCCGATGAGCCGTCATACGACGTTCCGTATCGGCGGCGCGGCGGAACTTTTCGTTTCGCCGACCGTCAGTCAGGCGCAGGAGATCCTTGCCTATTGCCGGGAACACGGGATCTGCGTTACGATCCTTGGTAACGGCAGCAACGTTCTGGTCGGCGACCGGGGGATCCCGGGGCTTGTGCTTTCTTTCGGGCGGGAGGCTTCGGGGATCGCGGTCGAAGAAATACGGAAGGACGGCATTGCCGCGGCACGGATGACGGCGGAGGCCGGAGCCCTGCTTTCGCAGGCGGCCGGCGCGGCGGCGGAACGCGGATTGACAGGCATGGAATTTGCGGCCGGCATCCCGGGCACCGTCGGCGGCGCGATGATCATGAACGCGGGCGCCTACGGCGGCGAGATGAAGGATATCGCGCAGAGCGTGCGCGTCCTTCTGCCGGACGGCAGTATCGAAGAATGGAACCGTGGGGAGATGGGTCTGGTCTACCGCGGCAGCCGCATGATGCGGCAGGGGGTCGTCGTCTTGTCCGTCACGCTGCTTCTGGCGCAGGGCGAGAAAGAGACCGTCCGCCGGACGATGCAGCAGCTGCGCGACCGGCGGCTGGAAAAGCAGCCGCTCGAATATCCGAGCGCGGGCAGTACGTTCAAGCGGCCGGAAGGAAATTTCGCGGGCAAACTCATCATGGACGCCGGATTGCGCGGCTACGCCGTCGGAGACGCCGCGATCTCGGAAAAGCATTGCGGCTTTGTGATCAATAAAGGAGAGGCGACAGCCGCCGACGTGCGGAAACTCATGGAAGAAGTTTCCGACCGCGTGGAAAAGGAATCCGGCGTGCGGCTCGAGCCGGAAGTCAGATTCGTGGGAGAATTTTAATATGAGTCTTGTCATCTTGACCGGAATGTCGGGAGCCGGAAAGAGTACGGCCTTCAAAATGCTGGAAGATATCGGCTATAACTGCGTGGATAACCTGCCGATCCCTCTGCTCAAAAGTTTTGTGGATCTGTCCGACAGGGACAGCGGCGGCCGCGGGAAAGTCGTGGTCGGGATCGACGTGCGAAACGGCGAGGCGCTGGCGTCTTTGCAGGGGATCTTGTCCGAACTCAAGCAGGACGGGAAAAACTATGCGATCCTGTTTATGGACGCGGAGGACGACGTGCTGGTCAAGCGCTATAAGGAGACCCGCCGCAACCACCCGCTTTCGGGGACGGAGCGGATTCAGGCGGGAATCGACCGGGAACGCCAGAAGATCCGTTTCCTGAAGGAGGAAGCGGACTATATCATCGATACCTCGCACCTTCTGACGCGGGAACTCAAAGAGGAATTGCAGCGGATCTTCGTGGAGGAAGAAGATTTCAAAAATCTCTTTGTGACGATCATCTCGTTCGGCTTTAAGTACGGGATCCCGTCGGACGCGGATCTTGTCTTCGACGTGCGGTTTCTTCCCAATCCGTATTATGTGCCGGAACTGCGGCCGCTGACCGGCAACGATCCGCAGATCCGCAATTTCGTGCTGAAATATCAGGAGGCGCACGTCTTTCTGGAAAAACTGACCGACATGATCCGTTTTCTGATCCCAAACTATGTCAAAGAGGGAAAGAACCAGCTGGTCGTCGCCATCGGCTGTACCGGCGGCAAACACCGTTCCGTCACGCTGGCGAACATGCTCTATCAGCAGATGCTCGAAGACGACAGCATCGGCCTGAAGATCGAGCACAGGGATATCGGAAAGGACGCCCTGCGCGGCAAATAGGAGGCGTTATGTCTTTTTCACAACAGGTCAAAGACGAACTCGCGGAGCACATCGGCAGGAGCCGCCACTGCCAGATCGCGGAACTCGCGGCGCTGGTCGTATGCAGCGGGCGTCTGCAGCAGGAGAAAGGGAAGCCCCGTCTGTGTTTTGATACGGAGAATCCCGTCACCCGGAAAAAATACTTTACTTTATTAAGTAAAACAACTAGTATAAAGGAGTGCAAAACGGAATTAGAGGCCAAAGAAACGGAGTATGTCCTGCGCATGCTCAAAATGCCGCCGGAGGGCGATGACCCGCCGCGGCTGCGCACGGCGGCGGACGGGCTGATCTTACAGCAGACATGCTGCAAGCGGGCGTTCCTGCGCGGCGCGTTTCTGGCCGCGGGTTCCATCAGCGACCCGACGAAGGGGTATCATTTTGAGATCGTCTGCAAGAGCAGCGAACAGGCGGAGCAGATGCAGCAGATCATGCGCGCGTTTGAACTCGACGCGAAGATCGTGCGGCGCAAGGGCCACGAAGTGGTCTATCTCAAAGAAGGCGCGCAGATCGTCGATATCCTAAACGTCATGGGCGCGCATGTGGCGCTGATGAATCTGGAAAATATCCGTATCCTTCGGGAAATGCGCAATTCGGTCAATCGCAAAGTCAACTGCGAGACGGCCAATATCTCCCGGACTGTCAACGCGGCGGTCCGTCAGGTGGAAGATATCCGCTGGATCAGAGATCAGAAGGGGCTGGAATCCCTGCCGAAGAACCTGCAGGAGATCGCGCGGGTGCGGCTGGAGAATCCCGACATGCCGCTCAAGGATCTCGGGGCGCGGCTCGACCCGCCCATCGGCAAATCGGGGGTCAACCACCGATTGCGGAAGATCAGCGAGATCGCAAGAGAGTCAGGCGGCGGACAGATAGGCCGCAGTCTTGGAAACCAGGAGGAATCAACATGAAAAAAGAAGTAACCGTCAAGATGGCGGACAGCATGGAAGCAACGCCGATCGCCCATCTGGTACAACTGGCCAATCAGTTTTCCAGCCAGATCTATTTTCGGATGGGGAACGCAAGCGTGAACGCCAAGAGCATTATGGGCATGATGAGTCTGGTGCTCTCCACGGGCAACGTCGTAACGATCGAGATCGACGGTGAGGACGAGGCGCAGGCCATGGAGGCCATGGAGAATTTTCTTACAAAATAAGGGCGTATATGAAAAAAAGACTTTTATTCATTTTTAATCCGCGTTCCGGCCAGGGAAAGATCAGAGAATATCTGACCGATATTTTAGACGAGATGATCAAAGCCGGATTTGAAGTGACGGTCTATCTTACGCAGGGGCAAAAGGACGCGCAGCGCGTAGCGTGCGAGGAAGCGGAACATTATGACCGGATCGTATGCAGCGGCGGCGACGGCACGCTCGACGAAGTCGTCACGGGCGTCATGACGTCCGGCTGCCGGATCCCGATCGGCTACATACCGGCGGGCAGCACCAACGATTTCGGCAATTCGCTCGGCATCGACAAGAACATGGTGCATGCGGCGCAGATCGCGGTCGGAGGGCAGTTGTTCCCGTGCGATATCGGACGTTTTAATCAGGATTATTTCGTTTATGTGGCGGCGTTCGGCCTGTTTACGGAAGTTTCCTATCAGACCAGTCAGGATCTCAAAAATATGCTCGGCCACGCGGCCTATATCCTTGAGGGGGCAAAACAGCTGTGGGACATTCCTTCCTGCAGGATGCAGGTGGAATACGACGGCAACGTGGTCTACGATGAATTTATCTACGGCATGATCACGAACGCGAAGTCCGTAGGCGGTTTCAAGGGGATCATTCCGGGCGACATCGGACTGGACGACGGCGTATTTGAGGTCACGCTCGTAAAAATGCCGAAAAACCCGATCGAACTGAACGAGATCCTCGCTTTTCTGACCGGAATCATTAAAGATTCGCATATGGTCTACTCCTTTCAGACAGACTATATAAAGCTGACCAGCAACGAGACGGTGGCCTGGACCTTAGACGGTGAATTTGGCGGAGAACATCAGATCGTGGAAGTCTCCGACTGCAGCAGGGCGCTGGAAATTATTGTTGAATAGCGTCGGCAATTAAGATATAATGTACTTTGGAATGTAAAGTATGTATTGCCCTTTCGGGCCTTTACAAATATCAAATAAGAATGGAGGACGGAAATGTTAGTATCTGCAAAAGAAATGCTGCAAAAGGCAAAAGCCGGACATTATGCGGTCGGCCAGTTCAATATCAACAATCTGGAGTGGACCAAGGCGATCCTGCTGACGGCGCAGGAATGTAATTCGCCGGTCATCCTCGGCGTTTCGGAAGGCGCGGGCAAGTACATGACCGGATACAAGACCGTGGCGGCGATGGTCAAGGCGATGATCGAAGAACTGAACATCACGGTTCCCGTAGCGCTGCACCTCGACCACGGTAGTTACGACGGCTGCCTGAAATGCGTAGAGGCGGGATTTTCTTCCATCATGTTCGACGGCTCCCATTATCCGATCGAAGAAAACGTACAAAAGACGACGGAACTCGTAAAACTCGCGCATGACAAGGGAATGTCCATCGAGGCCGAAGTCGGCGCCATCGGCGGCGAAGAAGACGGCGTCATCGGTACCGGAGAATGCGCGGATCCGAAGGAATGTAAGGCGATCGCCGATCTCGGCGTAGATATGCTGGCCGCGGGTATCGGCAATATCCACGGCAAATATCCGGAGAACTGGGCGGGCCTCAGTTTTGAGACGCTCGACGCGATCCAGCAGTTGACCGGCGAGATGCCGCTGGTCCTGCACGGAGGGACCGGTATTCCGGAGGACATGATCAAAAAGGCGATCAGCCTCGGCGTCGCAAAGATCAACGTCAACACCGAGTGCCAGTTATCCTTCGCGGACGCGACCCGAAAATATATCGAGGCGGGCAAGGATCTCGAAGGCAAGGGATTTGATCCGAGAAAACTCCTTCTGCCGGGCACGGAAGCAATCAAGGCGACCGTTAAAGAAAAAATGGAGTTGTTCGGTTCTGTCGGAAAAGCAGAATAATATTTGGAAACAAAGACGTTCCGCATAAGCAACGGGGCGTCTTTTTACATTTTTTTAGGAGGATACGGGAATGAAAGAACAGGAATATTTCAATGTGGCGGACATCTTCGGGGAGAACGTGTTTAACGACGCCGTCATGCGCGAGCGCCTGCCGAAGAAGACCTATCAGAAGATGAAGGACGTGATCAGCCAGCGGCGCGAACTGGATCTGGAAACGGCGGATGTGGTCGCCCACGAGATGAAGGAGTGGGCAATCGAAAAGGGCGCCACCCATTTTACCCACTGGTTCCAGCCGTTGACCGGCGTGACCGCGGAAAAGCACGATTCCTTCATCACCGCGCCGATGTCGAATGGCAAAGTGTTGATGAGTTTTTCGGGCAAGGAACTGATCAAGGGAGAACCGGACGCGTCTTCGTTCCCGTCCGGCGGCCTGCGTGCGACGTTTGAGGCGCGAGGCTATACGGCGTGGGACTGCACCTCGCCGGCGTTCGTCCGTCAGGACGCCGCCGGAGCGACGCTCTGCATCCCGACTGCATTCTGCTCTTATACCGGCGAGGCGCTGGATCAGAAGACGCCGCTGCTGCGCTCCATGGAGGCGGTCAGCGATCAGGCCGTGCGCCTTCTGCGCCTGTTCGGAAATACGACGTCAAACCGCGTCACGTCTTCGGTCGGCGCGGAGCAGGAGTATTTCATTGTGGACAGGGAAAAGTATCTGCAGAGGAAAGACCTGATCTACACGGGCCGCACGCTGTTCGGCGCGATGCCGCCGAAGGGGCAGGAGATGGACGATCACTATTTCGGTTCGATCCGCGAGAGGATCGCGGCCTATATGCGCGACGTCAATATCGAATTATGGAAACTCGGCGTCTCCTCCAAGACGCAGCACAACGAGGTCGCGCCGGCGCAGCATGAACTCGCGCCGATCTACGCCGAAGCCAACGTAGCGGTGGATCACAACCAGCTCATTATGGAGACCTTAAAGAAGGTGGCGGGCCGCCACGGATTGCAGTGCCTCCTGCATGAGAAGCCGTTTGCCGGCGTCAACGGATCCGGCAAGCACAATAACTGGTCGCTTGTGACCGACGACGGGATCAACCTGCTCGACCCGGGCAAGACCCCGCATGAGAACGTGCAGTTCCTTCTGATCCTTGCGTGTGTCCTGCGCGCCGTAGACGAACATGCGGACCTGCTGCGCGAGTCGGCGGCGGACGTGGGCAACGACCACAGGCTGGGCGCGAACGAAGCGCCGCCCGCCATCATTTCCGTCTTCCTCGGCGAACAGCTGCAGGACGTTCTGACCCAGTTGATCGAATCGGGTTCGGCGACGCACTCGATCAGCGGCGTAAAACTCGAGACCGGCGTTAAAACGCTGCCGGATTTCATGAAGGACGCGACCGACCGCAACCGCACGTCGCCGTTTGCCTTTACCGGAAATAAATTCGAGTTCCGCATGGTCGGTTCGCAGGATTCGGTCGGAGAACCGAACATCGTCCTCAATACGATCGTAGCGGAGAGTTTTGCCGACGCCTGCGATTATCTTGAAGCGGCCGACGATTTTGATTCGGCGGTACATAACCTGATCAAGCAGCTTGTGACGGACCACCAGAGGATCGTCTTCAACGGCAACGGCTATTCTGACGAATGGGTAAAAGAAGCCGAAAAGCGCGGACTGCCGAATATCCGCTCGATGGTGGACGCGATTCCGGCGCTGACGACGAAGAAAGCGGTCGCCCTGTTTGAAAGGTTCGGCGTGTTTACGGAAGCCGAACTGGCCTCCCGCGCCGAAGTGGAATATGAATTATACGCAAAGGAAATCAATATTGAAGCCAAGACAATGATCGATATCGCGGGCAAGCAGATCATTCCTGCGGTCATCAAGTATGCGACAAAACTCGCAGAATCGATCAACAGCATCACCGCGGCATGTCCGGCGGACGTCAGCGTCCAGACGGAACTGCTGGTGCAGGTATCGGAACTTCTGGCAGAAACCAAAGAAGGGCTGGCACACCTGCAGGATGCAGTCGAGCAGGGGTGCCGCATGGAAGACGATAATCAGGCAAGGGCCGTATTTTATCATGAGAAAGTCTTTGCCGCCATGGAAGCGCTGCGCCGTCCGGTCGACGAACTGGAAATGTTGGTCGATAAAGAGGCGTGGCCGATGCCTTCCTATGGCGATCTGATCTTTGAAGTTTAAGATAAGTGTATTATATTACGGCGTCGGAGCGGAGGTCTCCGGCGTCGTTTGGTTCTGTGCCGCCGGCGTGTCGCTTTGATCCGCCGACGGTTTTTTATTGGTTTCGGAAGGCGCTGTATTTTCGGTCACGGTTCCCGACGCGTCGGGCGTGACTGTCTGCGTCTGCTGCGTGTTCCTGTTGTGGATGTTGCAGCGCATATTGACCGCCTCGTTGGAAAGAAGCAGCGGCTCGTCCCATGTGCCGACGCTGCCGCCGACGATATATACGGTGGAGATCCGGTGGTCGGCAGGGCAGTATTCATTGGCGATCAGGCCGCTGTCCGTGCAGACGTCCACGCGGATATGGTGGTCGCAGGTCTCCGTCGGTACGGAATCGCGGTCGAAATATTCCGTGTAGACCATCGAACCGCGGGGATCCGCGTCGCAGACGCCCGGAATCGCGAGTTTGCCGGATTTCTTGCAGACTTCGGCGGTCACAATGCCGGACGGCTGGACAAATTCCTGCCGCGGCAGATTTTCATGGATCCGCGCCATGACCGCGCGCCAGAGCAGTTTGGCATAGGTCGTATAGACCTGCTCGGTGTCGTCGTCATAACCGCCCCAGACGGCGGCGGTATAATACGGCGTATAGCCCGCGAACACGGTGTCGCGGCTTTTCGTCGTCGTACCGGTCTTTGCCGCGGCCGGCATATTGGCAAGGCCCGCGCCGCTGCCCGTACCGGAGGAGATCACGTCCTGCATCGCGCTGGTGAGCAGCCATGCGGTGGTGTCTTTTAAGACTTCTTTCGGCGTGTTCTGCGTATTGTCAAGGATCACGTTGCCGTTGTGATCCAACACCTGCGTATAGAAGACAGGCTTGTTATAGTCGCCGTGGTTGGCGATCGTCGCGTAGGCGGCGGTCAGTTCGAGATTGGTCACGCCGTTTGTGATACCGCCCAGGCAGAGGGACTGGTTGTTATCGCCGCTTTCCAGCGTCGTGATACCCAGCGCCTGCGCGTATTCAAAACCGAGGCCCGTGCCGATCTGCGTCAGGTTCTTGACCGTCACGATATTCATGGAACTGGTGATCGCGTCGCGGATGGTCGTAAAGCCGCGGTAGGTATCGTCGTAGTTGTGCAGCGGCGTGCCGTTGGCGTAAGACATCGGCGCGTCGTCCTGCACGCTGGCAAGGGTCAGGCCGCCCGCGTCCAGCGCGGCGGCGTAGCAGCCGATGATCTTAAAGCAGGATCCCGGCTGGCGGGTGATGGAAGTCGCGCGGTTCAGCGTCTTGCTGGCGGTCTTGTCCCCGCGCCCGCCGACCAGCGCCACCACATGGCCGGTCGTATGATCCATTACGGAAATGGCGGCCTGCGGCTGGATGGTATAGGTCACGCTCTCCCCGCCGTCGGCGATGGTATCGCCGTCTTCCATGATCTCCGCCTTATAGGCTTCGATGGCCGCGGCACATTCTTCTTCGCTTTCAAAATTGATGTCGTAATCCTTATCCTTTGCCTGATAATATGTCAGCATCGTCTGTTCGCTGTAATTTTTATAACTGCCGTCCGCCTTCGTCAGGGTCAGGCGGTAGGAGAAGGAATGAAGCACATGGTCGTTGTAGTTCTCGTTGTTGTTGATCTCCTCCTCGCAGATATTCTGGATCGCGGAATCCTGCGTGGAGAGGATGGTCAGGCCGCCGCTGTAAAGCAGTTGATAGGCCTGCGCCTCGCTGAGGCTCTTCTGTTCGACCAGATCGTGGTAGACCTCGTCGGTCAGCGCGTCCACAAAATAGGATGTGGAAAGATCCGACGCGCTCTGCGCGTTGATGATCTGGATCCGGTCGTAGATATCGTCGTCCAGAGCGGTTTCGTATTCTTTTTTGGTGATATATCCCTGCTCCTCCATGTTCTTTAAGACTTTTTTGCGGCGCTCGGCGTTCTGCTCCGGATTGGAGATGGGATTGTATTTGGTCGGGTTCTGCGTGATGGCGGCGATGGCCGCGCTTTCCGAAAGCGTCAGTTCGGAAACGCTCTTGTTGAAATAGCGCTCGGAGGCCGCTTCCACGCCGAGGGTGTTCTGGCCGAGGTTGATCGTGTTGAGGTAGTTCTCGAGAATGGTGTCCTTGTCCTCGATCTTTTCCAACTGGACCGCGAGATACTGCTCCTGAATCTTCCGATTGACGCTGTCTAACAGCGTGGATTCGGACGTCCATGTGGTGAAGTAGTTGTTCTTGAGAAGCTGCTGCGTGATCGTGCTGGCGCCCTGCATGGATTCGCCGCCGCTGAGGAGACCGGTGAAGCCGGCGCGGATGATGCCGCGCAGATCGATGCCGTTGTGCTTGTAAAACCGTTCGTCCTCGATCGCGACAAACGCGTGTTGAAGGTCTTTCGGGATCTGGTCGATGGCCACATAGGAGCGGTTGGAGCCGGAGGCGGCCAGCGTTTCGATCTCGTTGCCGTCCTTGTCAAGGATCGTCGTGGAAAAGCCGGTCGGCGAGATGTTCACGTCGGCGATGTCCGGACAGTCGTTGATGAGTTTGATCGCATACAGACCGCCGCCGATCAGGGCGACGGCAAAAAGGGCTACCACAAAGATCAGGGCGATCTTCAGGAACTTCACGGTAAAGCGTTTGCGGCTTTTGGCGTGCTTGCCGGACAATTGGCGGCTCTTTTTGCGCGCATTGTTTTTACCATAATTCATACCTTTTCTCCTTTATCATTGAAATTGTCCTTATCTGCTGTAAAAACATACAAATTCACTTTATTATACCAGAAAAGTCCGCTATAATAAAGAAAAAGTTGGATCAGACGGAGCGTGCCAATGGAGGAAAGATGGCGTGTGATCGCGGAAGAAGCCGAGGGGGCGATCACGGAAAAGAGGTCACGGTTCATAGCGTCGCTGGCCCCGGCGGCGACCCGCGAAGAAGCGGAGGCGTTTATTGAACGAAAGAAAAAACAATACTGGGACGCGCGGCACAACTGCTACGCCTATGTGCTCGCCCGTGGGGAGGAAACGCGTTACAGCGACGACGGCGAACCCGCGCAGACCGCGGGACGTCCGATGCTGGAGATCCTGCAGAGGGAACGCGTGACCGACGCCGTTGTCGTAGTGACGCGCTATTTCGGCGGGATATTGCTCGGGACCGGCGGCCTCATGCGCGCCTATCAGGGGGCGGTCAAGGCGGGGCTGGAGCAGTGCCGCCTGCTGGAACTGCGCCGCGGCTGCGTGCTGCGGATCAAAACGGACTATAAGAATTACGGCAGGATCGAATATCTCCTGCGGGAGCACGGCCTGACGCCGGAAGGCGTTTCGTTTGATTCGGGGGTGGAACTTCGGGTGACGGCGGAGGAAGAACAAAAAAAACTTCTCGCGCGTGAGATCGCGGACGCGACCGGAGGAAGCGCCGTGGTGGAAGCGGAAGGGCCGGTGGATTTTTTTTCAAAAACCCCTTGATTTTTACAGGTGCTTTCTATATAATATCCATTGTTGAGTTTTCAACGGAACATGGTGGCCCATCGCCAAATGGTAAGGCAACGGACTCTGACTCCGTCATTTCAAGGTTCGAATCCTTGTGGGCCAGTCGAAAGCACTACATAGCGTAGTGCTTTTATTCATATCAAAAAGCCGAAGCAGCAGGGAGGCCGGTGCGATGTATTGTTTTGAAAGCCGAGTGCGTTATAGCGAGACCAACGAGAAAGGCCTGTTGTCCTATGCGGCGCTGGTCGATTATCTGCAGGATTGTTGTACGTTCCAGTCGGAAGATCTGGACGTCGGCCTTCCGTATCTGCGGGAGAACCGGATCGGCTGGTTCATCACCTCATGGGATATCCGGATCCGCCGTCTGCCGTCGCTGGGAGAGCGGATCACCGTGGCGACATGGCCCTACGCCTTCCGCGGATTTCTGGGCAGCCGGAATTTTACGGTACGGACGGCGGAAGGAGAAACGCTGGCGGAGGCGGATTCCCTTTGGATCCTGATGGATCTGGAGAAGGGCGCGCCGAAGCGCCTGCCGCAGAAGATGCAGGAGGCGTTCGCGCTGGAAGCGCCGCTGCAGAGCAACCGGCGCAGCGGCAAACTGCGCGTTTCGCCCGAAGCGCAAATGGTACGGGAATTTGTGGTGGACCGGACCTATGTGGATACCAATCACCATATGAATAACGGCTATTACGTCGAGGCGGCCGCGGGCGAACTGCCGGACGGCCTGCGGGTGCGCGAGATCCTCGTGGAATATAAAAAGCCCGCCGTTTTGGGAGACCGGCTCTTTTGTTACCGCGAGACGGAACAAAACGCGTGCCGTATCCTGCTTGGGAACGAAGACAGGGAGAGTTACGCCGTTGTGGAATTTCGAGGTGAGTAGATGAAGATAGGGGAAACACAGACGCTTCTGGTGGAAAAGGCCGTGGAGTTCGGGCTGTATCTTGTGGAGCACGCCGGAGACGCGCAGCGGGTGTTGCTGCCGAAGAAGCAGGCGCCGGAAGGCGCCAAAAAAGGAGACGCCATCGAGGTCTTCCTATACCGCGATTCCGAGGATCGGCCGATCGCCACGACGACGCGCCCGGCGATCAGGATCGGGGAGTGCCGCGCGCTGCGCGTCAAAGAAGTCGGCAGGATCGGCGCGTTTTTGGACTGGGGGCTGGAAAAGGATCTGCTCCTGCCTTACAGGGAAATGACGCGGAAAGTCGAGGCCGGAGACGAGATCCTCGTGCGGCTGTATCTGGACAAGAGCGGACGGCTCTGCGCCAGCACGAGAAACCTCTATCCGCTGCTTTCTACCGACGCGCCATACCGCGAAGGCGACGAGGCGGAGGGCAGGATCTATGAATTTGGCCACGATTTCGGAACGTTTCTCGCCGTGGACGACCGCTATTCCGCCATGCTGCCGAAGCATGAGGACACTTCCGCATTCCGGCTGGGCGACGTGCTGCGCGTGACGGTCACGGGCGTCAAAGCCGACGGCAAACTGGACGTGTCGCTGCGGCAGAGGGCGTATCTGCAAATGGGCGACGACGCGGCGCGTATTCTGGAACTGCTGGATTCCTATGCGGGCGTGCTGCCTTTTACGGAAAAAGCGTCGCCGGAAGTGATCTTCCGCGAGACGGGACTGAGCAAGGCGGCGTTCAAGCGCGCGGTGGGACGGCTGTATAAGGAGCGCCGTATCACGATCGACGGTGGAACGATCCGAAAAGTGATGTAGTTTCTGTCAAGATGTGGTATAATAATATACTGTAAGCATTTACGAAAGCGAGGGAAAGACATGAAAAAAGCGATAGCGACAGACAAAGCGCCCGCAGCGATCGGCCCGTATTCTCAGGCCATTGCCGTTGACGGCATGGTATATACCTCCGGCGTCATTCCGGTCGTACCGGAGACGGGCGCGATTCCGGAAGGTTCCGCGGCGCAGGCGCAGCAGGCCCTGACCAATCTTTCAAATCTTCTGGAAGCGGCGGGATCCGGTATGCAGGAAGTGGTCAAGACCACGGTCTTCATTAAGGAAATGGACGATTTCGGCGCGATCAACGAAGTATATCAGAACTTTTTTCCGGAGCCGTATCCGGCCCGAAGCTGCGTAGAAGTGGCGCGGCTGCCGAAGGACGTCATGCTGGAGATCGAGGCGGTCGCCTTAAAGAAATGAGGACAAAAAGAAAAGAACCGTTAAGGTTCTTTTCCGTTTGGTTTGTTAAACAAGCACGTCGATGGAACCGCCCACAGAGGGGTTGACCATGGATTCTAAGGAAGGAGACGGCATAGCCCGCATAGAAGCGGCCAGCATATCGCCGGCGTCTTCCTCTGCCGATAACTGCTTGTCTAACATTGCGATGCCGACCTTCTGCATGATCGCAGATTGGTGCATATTCGCAGAAACCGTTGCAATATCCATGGGTACGCCTCCTTTCTTTTCGTTAGTTCCATTATGACACAGAAACGAAAAATTGGCAAGAGATGAAGTGAGGAATGTAAAATGTATGACGTGATCATCATAGGAAGCGGTCCGGCGGGACTGGCCGCCGCCGTCTATGCGATGCGGGCGACGCTGAAAACGCTCGTCCTTGAAAAAGACCCGATGAGCGGCGGGCAGATCCTCTCCACGTTCGAGGTGGACAATTATCCGGGACTGCCGAAGATCTCCGGCATGGATCTGGGGCGGACGATGCGCAAACATGCGGACGCGCTCGGCGCGCGTTTTGTCAGGGAAAACGTGGTCGCCGTGGAAGACGCGGGCGCGTATCGGATCGTTCGGACGGAAGCAAACAGTTACGAGACGAAGACGGTCGTACTGGCGCTTGGCGCGAACAACCGGAAGCTCGGCGTGCAGGGCGAAGAAGAACTCCTCGGCATGGGCGTTTCCTATTGCGCCACCTGCGACGGGGCGTTTTTTCAGGGCAGGCCTGTTGCGGTGGTAGGCGGCGGAGACGCCGCGCTGGAAGAAGCGCTGTTTCTGGCGCGCGGGTGCAGCAGGGTCTATCTGATCCACCGCAGGGATACGTTCCGCGGCGCGGGCCTGTTGCAGCGTCAGGCGTATGAGACGCCAAACATCACGGTCTGCCTCGATACGGTCGTTGAAGCGATCGCGGGCGAGGAGTGCGTGGAATCTCTCATGCTTTATAATAAGAAAGAAGACAAACGAACGGAACTGGAAGTCGCCGGAATCTTCATTTCCGTGGGCACGATCCCGAACACGCAAAAGATCGAGGGCCTGCCGGAGCGGGACGAGCAGGGCTATGTGATCGCGGGCGAGGACTGCGCCACCTCCATGCCGGGGGTCTTTGCCGCCGGAGACTGCCGGACGAAAGCGCTGCGGCAGGTCTTGACCGCCGCCGCCGACGGAGCGAACGCCGTCAACTCCGCGCAACGCTATATCTATGAACGTTAGGCGGACGGATCCCCAGAATATGTGGTTGACAACGTAACATAATTTCGCTATAATGTTAATCGAAATGTAACATTTTCGTAATATTCAGGAGGAAAATAACACAATGAAACAAGAAAGCAGGAAGAAGTTGTCCTATGCCATGGCAGCGGGTGCGCTCCTGACCGCCGTTTCCTTTACGTCCGCAGCGGCGCCGATCGCCGGCGTGGTCGGAATGTCCTCAACGGATACGGAGACGGTAGCGGCAAATTCCTATTCCACTTTATCCGGTGTTTCTTTGACAGTTGCTAATATACTTTCGGATGCGTCGGCACAGCAGAGTTCCTCTGTTGCCGCCAATGAGACGAACGTCGTAGAGGAATCGGAATACGCGGGCATCGCGATCGCGCAGGTCGATAATTATGTCAATATCCGCGACAAGGCCGGCGAGGACGGCGAAGTCGTCGGCAAGTTATACAACAATTCCGCAGCCACGGTACACGCTGCGGAGGGCGATTGGTATCAGATCACATCCGGCAACTGCTCCGGTTATGTGAAGCAGGAATTTGTCGTCGTCGGCAATGAAGAACTGGCCAAGTCGGTATCCACCCGTCTGGCAACGGTCACAACGCAGACGCTTTACGTCAGGGAAGAAGCCACAACGGACTCCGCCGTTCTGGGCATGGTGCCGGAGGGCGACGATCTGGTCGTAGTGGATGAGTCCATGGCGGATACCGGATGGGTGAAGGTTTCCCTTCAGGATTATGAAGGCTATGTATCGCTGGAATTTGTTTCTCTTTCAACGAAATATGTCGTAGCCGAATCAAAAGAAGAAGAAGCCGCGCGTCTTGCAAAGGAAGAAGCGGAACGCAAGGCTGCCGCCGCAGCGGCCGCCGCTGCCTCACGCAGGAGTTCGTCTTACGCCGCTTCCGGCGCATCTTCCGCATCCTATGCGGCTCCGAGCGGCGCGGGCGGATCCGCGGTCGTCAACTATGCGTGCCAGTTTGTCGGCAATCCGTACGTTTACGGCGGGTCAAGCCTGACAAGCGGTGCGGACTGCTCCGGCTTTGTCATGAGCGTTTACGCGGCCTTCGGCGTCGGACTTCCTCATTCCTCAAGCGGAATGAGAGGCGTAGGCTACGGTGTGGATCCGAGCCAGATGCAGGCGGGCGACATCGTATGTTACAGCGGCCACGTCGGCATCTATACCGGCAACGGTACGATCGTCAACGCGCTGAACAGCCGTTCCGGCATCACCTACACCAACGTAAATTACAGCCCGATCCTCGCGGTAAGAAGGATCTACTAAAAATGACAAAAGGCCTTTCCGCTATACGGCGGGAAGGCTTTTTTGCTGCCGATTTTTTCCTTTTTTGTCATTATCGGAAATGTTCTGACAAAGGACTTGTCAACGGAAAATATCGTTTTTGGGAAAAATGCACAAAAAAATGCGCCACACCTGTTGTTCTTCAAAAAATACATTATGGACGCTTAAAACTTATCCACAATTTTCGCAAGAAAAAAGCCGAAAAATGGACTTATACACGGCTTTGTCAACGTTATCAACATTTTTTGTATAAAAACATAGAATTTTCTGCGCGGGGAAACGAACGCGGGTTTTGTGAAATTCGCATAAAAAATGTCGCAAAAGGAAAAAAGAATTGACTTTTGAAATGAATCAAAATGTCGAGAATGTGTTCTTTTTGTATTAAATAATCGAAAAATGTCGAAAATAGACTGATAATTTATGACAAAACTTGTCAAGGCGGCGGGCGTTCTGTTATACTCGTTTCATGATAAAAAAGATCGACGTTATCGGGATGCAGTTAAACAACAATTATACGCGCGACCAGATCTGCGAAGCGGAAAAGTATTTTGAGAGCCCGCTCATGCAGACGGTGGAAATGGTCACGGCGGAGATGGTCCTGCGGGCTGCGGACGATCCGTTCCTGCGGGAGGCGATCGAAAGTCTCGACCTGCCGGTCATGGCCTCGGGCGATCTCTACGAGGCGCTGGAACTTCCGTCCAGAACAAGGCGGAAGGAAGCGGAAGAGCAGAGATTTGCGGACGAGTTCTTCAAGCGGATGGAGCAGAGCAAACGCAGCGTCTTCCTTTTGGCGGACGACGAAGCGGCGCTGGAAAAGTTTTCATCGTTTCTGCGGGAGCGTTTTCCGAAATTGCAGACGCAGGCGGCGCTCGTGCCGGACGCCGGCGCGGATCCGTCCATGGAGGAGGTCGTCAACCGGATCAACGGCGAAGCGCCGGACGCGGTCTGTTCGCTTCTGCCGTCCCCGCTTCAGGAGAAGGTGCTGCAGGAAAACCGCAAGAAGATCAACGCCGGATTGTGGCTCGGTCTGGGCGGCTGTTCCTATGGGAGAGGGGAAAAAGGCGGCCTTGGCGGGCTCTGGCGGCGGAAGGTGCTGCGGGCGGAACTAAAAAAGCGTATCCGCGCATACCGCGGACAGGAGGTTTGACAAGGGGAAACGCACATACCGCGGGAGAACAGTCTGACAAGGAAAACGCGCATACCGCAGACAGGTGATCTGAAAAAACGAGGGGGAAGGGAAATTTGCCTAAAAAAGTAGGGTAAACCTCTTCCTTTTTTTGTCAAATTGTATTAAAATGTCTTCTAGGTATGTGGAAAATCCATAAAAAGATAAGACGGAATTGTGAAATTTGTCTATAAAAAACAGGGGGAAAGACAATGATTTCCAATCAAACGCTGCAAAACACGATCGACGGTCTGCACCAGATCACAAAAGTCGATTTCGCTATCATGGACAGTGAAGGAGGCGTGCTCGCTTCGACGTTTGCGGAAGCGAAAGAATTTAAGGAGTCCGCCGTGACCTTCGCGCAGTCCGAGGCGGAGATCCAGGTGGTCTCCGGCTGCCAGTTCTTCAAGATCTACGACGAACAGCAGTTGGAATTTATGATCCTTGCCCGCGGCGCGGACGAGGAAGAAGCGCTGATGGTCGGAAAGATCGCGGCTTTTCAGGTGCAGGAGCTGATGGTCGCATACAAGGAGCGCTTCGACAAGGATAATTTCATCAAGAACCTGCTGCTGGATAACCTTCTGCTCGTGGACATCTATAACCGCTCTAAGAAACTCCATGTGGACGTGGACGCGCGCCGCGTCGTGCTGATCGTCGAGACCGGCGACCGCAAGGACGGGGACGAGATCGACCGGATCCGCAGCATCTTCAGCGGCAGGACCAAAGATTTCGTGACGGCGGTGGACGAGCGGAACATCATCGTGGTCAAGGAACTCGCGGAGAAGGAGGGATATGAAGATATCCACAAAACGGCGTCCGTCATCATCGACGCGTTCGGCAGGCAGGCAGCGGAGCGTATCCGCGTCTCCTACGGCACGATCGTCGGCGAGATCAAAGAAGTATCCCGTTCCTATAAAGAAGCGGGTATGGCGCTTGACGTCGGAAAGATCTTTTTCGCCGAGAAAAAGATCATCGCGTATTCCGCGCTCGGCATCGGCCGTCTGATCTATCAGCTGCCGATCCCGCTCTGCCGTATGTTCATTAAGGAGATCTTCGGCGGCAGGACGTTGGATGAGTTCGACGACGAGACGCTGACGACGATCTACAAATTCTTCGAGAACAGCCTGAACGTTTCGGAGACGTCGCGGCAGCTTTACATACACCGCAACACCCTCGTTTACCGTCTGGACAAACTGCAGAAAAGCACGGGTCTGGATCTGCGGGTGTTTGAGGACGCGATCACGTTCAAGATCGCGCTGATGGTGGTCAAGTATATGAAATATATGGAAAATCAGGACTACTAAGACAGAAAGCGGGAGAAAAAATGATTCAACTGGAGCATGTGAGCAAGGCGTATCAGCAGGGGGTCCCGGCCCTCAACGACATCAACATCCATATTGAACAGGGCGAATTTGTCTTCATTATGGGTCGGAGCGGTTCCGGCAAATCGACGCTGATCAAACTGCTGTTAAAGGAACTGGAGCCGACGGAAGGCGAGATCTACATCGACGGGCAGCGCCTTTCAAAGATCACGCACAAGAAGGTGCCGGATTTCCGGCGCAACATCGGCGTCGTCTTTCAGAATTACCGCCTGTTGCAGGATCGCAATATTTATGATAATGTAGCGTTTGCCATGAAGGTCATAGAACGGCCGAACCGCGAGATAAAAAAGCGTGTGCCGCTGATGCTTTCCCTTGTCGGGCTGGCGGCCAAATACCGTTCGCTGCCGCAGCATCTGTCCGGCGGCGAGCAGCAGCGCGTGGCCATCGCGCGGGCGCTGGTGAACGAGCCGAAGATCCTTCTGGCGGACGAGCCGACCGGAAATTTGGACGATTTTAATACGGGAGAGATCCTGCGCCTGCTGGAGGAGATCAACGAGCGCGGCACGACGGTCGTGGTCGTTACCCACGACAAGGAGATCGTGAAGCGGATGAACAAGCGCGTCATCACGATCAAAAAAGGCGTGGTCGTCGGCGACGGAAAGTGGGGTGATACCCGTGAGGCTTAGTACATTCTGGTATAATCTGGGGCAGGGACTGAAAAACATCTGGCGGAACAAACTGTTTTCGCTGGCTTCGATCGCGACCATGACGGCCTGTATTTTTTTGTTCGGCGTTTTTTATTCCCTCGGCACGAATTTTGAAGCGCTGGTGCGCGCCGCGGAGGAAGGCGTATCGGTGACGGTCTTTTTTGATCAGGGGATCTCGCAGGAGCAGATCGACGCCATCGGAGAGGCGATCGGCAAGCGCGCCGAAGTTTCCGACTATCATTTCGTCTCTGCGGACGAAGCGTGGGAATACTACAAATCCGAATATTTCAAAGGCAAGGAAGAAGCGGCCGAGAGTTTTGCCGGCGACAATCCGCTGGCCAATTCCGCCAATTACGAGATCTATCTGAACGATATCTCCATGCAGCAGGAACTGGTCGCCTATCTTGAAGGGCTGGACGGCGTCCGCGAGGTCCATCAGTCCGAGGTGGCGGCGCAGACGCTTGCGGATTTCAACCGCCTGATCGGTTATATCTTCACCGGCGTGATCCTGATACTGATCGCGGTGGCGGTCTTTTTGATCAACAACACCGTTACGGTCGGCATTGCCGTGCGCAAGGAGGAGATCGCGATCATGAAACTGATCGGCGCGAAGGACAAGTTCGTGCGCGCGCCGTTCGTCGTGGAGGGTGTGTCGATCGGCCTGATCGGCTCGGTCATCCCGCTGGTGCTGCTCTTTTTCATGTACCAGTCGATCGTCGGTTATGTGGCGGAACGTTTCAAGTTCATCGGCGGCATCATCAGTTTCATTCCGGTGGAACAGGTCTTTGTCGTACTGATCCCCGTTTCGCTCCTGCTGGGCGTCGGAATCGGCTACGTCGGCAGCCGGATGACGCTGAAGAAACACTTAAAGGTATAGAATATGGACGAGACACAACTGCATAAATATGAAGAAAACGGTGAGAACGGGCAGCCGGTGAAAAAGAAAAGATCTTTCGGCCGCGGCGTATGGACGGGAGTCCTCTGTACGCTCGGCACCGTGATTGCGCTGCTTTTCTTCGGGGGCTCTTTGTGGAACAAAAGTTTCGGCTCCATAGATGTGGACGAGACCAAACTGGCCTACATCTTATCCCTGATCGATTATTATTTCTATGACGATACGGACGATGAACAACTCGAAGAAGGCGTATATAAGGGGATCTTAGAGGCTCTGGACGATCCGTATTCCGTCTATTATACGCCGGAAGAATATGAAGAACTGATGATCGATACCACGGGCAATTACGCGGGGATCGGCGCGGTGCTGACGAAGGACCTTTCCACCGGAGAAGTCAGCGTTGTCAGCGTCTACGACGGTTCTCCGGCGCAGCAGGCGGGATTGCAGACCGGAGACGTCATTATATCGGCGGGCGATGCGATCGCGGAAGAAGAAGATCTTGATATCTTCGTGCGGAGCGTGCGCGGCGAGGAAGGCACGACGGTCTCGATCGTCTATCAGAGAAACGGCGAAGAAAAGACCGCAGAACTCGTGCGGTCGCAGGTCTCCGTGCCGAGCGTGACGTATCGGATGCTTTCCGGCGATATCGGATATATCGAGATCGCGGACTTTTCGCAGAATACAAAAGAACAGTTTGACGAGGCGGTTGCGGAATTGAACGCGCAGGGCATGAAGGCGGTCGTCTTCGATCTGCGCTATAACGGCGGCGGACTTGTGGATTCGGTGACGGAGATCTTAGACGAGATCCTGCCGGAGGGCACGACCGTCTACATGGAAGACAAGCGCGGCGAAAGGACGACGTACCGTTCCGACGCCGAACACGCGATGGAACTGCCGATCGCGGTCCTGACGTCCGGAAATACTGCCAGCGCGGCGGAGATCTTCGCGGGCGCGATCCGCGATTTCGACTACGGCACGCTGATCGGCACGAGGACGTTCGGCAAAGGCATCGTACAGAGCACGATCCCGCTTTCGGACGGAAGCGCGATCAAACTGACGATGGCGACGTATTATACGCCGAGCGGCGAATGTATCCACGAGAAAGGGATCGAGCCGGACATCACGCTGGAGTACGAAGCGCCGCAGGACGAAGAACCGTACGACATCATGCGGGACAATCAGGTGCTCAAGGCCGTTGAGGTCTTGCAACAACAGATGTAAAGCGATATGCTTTTACATACATTCTTTATATGAAAGAGGTGAATACTGTGGTAGAATTAGACGCTATGAAGCAGCGCTTGCAAGCCTACGAATCTCCACTGCAGGAAGTGAGGGATTCACTTTAACTTAGCGGATAAGTCAAGGCGGATCGAGGAATTGGAGCGGGAGATGGAAGCGCCGGACTTCTGGAACGACGCCGCGTCTTCCACGCAAAAAATGAAGGAACTCAAGAGCCTGAAAAGCGACGCGCAGCTGTTCGCGCGGCTTGAGGAACTTCGGGAGGAGATCGATACCTACATCACGCTGGCCTATGAGGAAAACGATGCGGAACTTCTGCCGGAGATCGAGGATCTCCTGCAGGAACTCGACGGCACGCTCGATGAACTGCGCGTAAAAACGCTGCTTTCGGGCGAATACGACGGGAACAACGCCATCGTTTCCCTGCACGCGGGCGCGGGAGGCACGGAAAGCTGCGACTGGGTTTCCATGCTGTACCGCATGTATACCCGCTGGGCGGAATCGCGCGGTTATGAGATCGAGGTGCTGGATTATCTCGACGGCGAGGAGGCCGGAATCAAATCGGTCACGTTTCAGGTGAACGGCGAAAACGCCTACGGGTATCTGAAATCGGAGCGGGGCGTCCACCGTCTCGTGAGGATCTCGCCGTTCAACGCGGCGGGCAAACGCCAGACGTCGTTTGCGTCCTGCGACGTTATGCCGGAACTGGACGATGCGATACAGGTGGAGATCAGGGACGAGGATATCCGGATCGATACCTACCGTTCCAGCGGCGCGGGCGGACAGCACATCAACAAAACGTCGTCGGCGATCCGCATTACCCACTTCCCGAGCGGGATCGTGGTACAGTGCCAGAATGAACGTTCGCAGCACATGAACAAGGACAAGGCGATGCAGATGTTGAGAGCCAAACTGTATTTTCTGGAAAAAGAAGCGCAGGAACGGCAGGCGCAGGGCATTCGGGGCGAGGTCACGGAGATCGGCTGGGGAAACCAGATCCGCTCCTACGTCATGCAGCCCTATACGATGGTCAAAGATCTGCGGACCGGAGAGGAAACCGGAAACGTCGACGCGGTCATGGACGGCGCGCTGATGCCGTTTATGAACAGTTACCTGAAATGGTGTTCGCTGGGCTGTCCGGAGCGGAACGCACAGGCGGAGTAGGCGCGCAGTTCGTCCTACCGATAATTTAGCGAAGGAGTAAGAAAATGAAGGTTGCAATCATGGGATACGGAACCATCGGTTCCGGCGTAGCGGAGGTGTTAAAGACCAACGGCGATATCATCGCGGCGCGTGCGGGTGAACCGCTGACGCTGGCGTATGTCCTTGACCTGCGTGATTTTGAGGGCGATCCGATCGCGGACAAGATCGTCCACGACTATAAGGCGATCGTGCGCGACCGCGACGTTAAGATCGTCGTGGAGACCATGGGCGGCGTAGAACCGGCCTATACGTTCGTCAAAGCCATGCTGGAAGCGGGCAAACACGTCGCGACGTCCAACAAGGCGCTGGTGGCGGCGAAGGGAGCGGAACTGATCCGTATCGCGCGGGAACACCGCGTCAACTTCCTGTTCGAGGCGGCCGTGGGCGGCGGAATCCCGATCATCCGTCCGCTGATGTCCTGCCTGACCGGCGATGTGATCGAGGAGATCACGGGGATCGTCAACGGCACGACGAATTATATGATGACGGAGATGACGCACGAAGGGTCCGAGTTCGACGATGTTTTACGCGACGCGCAGGAAAAAGGCTACGCGGAAAAAGATCCGACCGCGGACATCGAAGGCTACGACGCCTGCCGCAAGATCGCGATCCTGACGTCGCTTGTCGCGGAACGTCAGGTGGATTTTGAGGATATCCCGACGGAAGGCATTTCAAAGATCACGGCGACCGACATCCGTTATGCGAAAAAGATGGACAGGGCGATCAAACTTCTTGCGACCATGCGCGCGGAAGGGGACAGTTATACGGTAAGAGTCGCGCCGTACCTCCTGCCGCCGGAACATCCGTTGTATAACGTCAACGGCGTGTTCAACGCGATCTTCGTCCGCGGCAATATGCTCGGCGACAGCATGTTCTACGGAAGCGGCGCGGGCAAACTGCCGACGGCGAGCGCGGTGGTCGGCGATATGGTGGATATGGCGAAGCATATCGATAAGAACATCCGCCTCAGATGGGAACCGGAGAAACTGCAGCTGGCGGACGCGGGACAGCAGAAGAATCGTTTCTTCGTCCGCACGACGGCGACGGAGTCCGAGATCGAAACGTCCTTCGGGAACGTGACTTACATCAACATCGACCTTGAAGACGAGATCGGTTTTATCACGGGCCCGATGAAGGAGTGCGACTATGTGACCTGCGCCGGACGTCTCGGACAAGTGATCGGGATGATCCGGTTAGGATAAAGATGGGAGCGGATCATGAAATATGTGGTAGTGCTGGGCGACGGGATGGCGGACCGCCCGCTGGAAGAACTGGATAACAAAACGCCGCTGGACTTTGCGCATACGCCGACGATGGACCGGCTGGCGCAAAAGAGCGAGATCGGCATGGTGCAGACTGTGCCGGAGGGCATGAGCCCGGGAAGCGATACGGCAAATCTTTCTGCCTTAGGCTACGATCCGAGAAAATACTATTCCGGACGCTCGCCGCTCGAGGCGCTCTCCATCGGCGTGGATATGAAGGATACGGACGTGGCGCTGCGCTGCAATCTGGTCACGCTGTCCGAGGAGGACTGTGCCTATGAGGACCGCAGGATCCTCGACCACAGTTCCGGCGAGATCACGACGGAGGAAGCGGCGGAACTGCTGGAGGTCGTAAAGGAAACGCTCGGGCGGGAAGGCTACCGGTTTTATCTCGGCACGTCTTACCGTCACTGCCTTGTGATCGACCGCGGAACGGTGCAGCCTCTGACCGCGCCGCACGACGTGCTCGGGCAGCGTATCGGGGAATATCTGCCAAAGGATCCCGTGCTGCGGGAGATGATGGAAAAAAGTTATCCGGCGCTGGAGGAGCATCCGATCAACCGCAGGCGCAGGAGCGAAGGAAAGAATCCCGCAAATTCCTGCTGGTTCTGGGGCGCGGGCACGCGGCCGGCGCTTTCGTCTTTTGAAGGGAAGACCGGAAAGAAGGGCGCGATGATCTCCGCGGTCGATCTGCTGAAGGGGATCGCGGTCGGTTCGTCCATGAAAATCATCACGGTAGAAGGCGCCAACGGCGGCCTGCATACCAACTACGAAGGCAAGGCAAAGGCGGCCGTGGACGTCCTGACCAACGGCGGCTGCGATTTTGTCTACGTCCATGTGGAAGCACCGGACGAAATGGGGCATCAGGGAAGCGCCGAAAAAAAGGTGCAGTCGATCGAGGCGCTGGACGACAAGGTGATCCGTCCGATCTGCGAAGGGCTCGAGGCCGCGGGAGAAGACTTCCGCCTGCTTGTCCTGCCGGATCATCCGACGCCGGTCTGCCTGCGGACGCATACGTCGGACGCGGTGCCGTATCTCTTATACGACAGCCGGGAAGACCGGCATACGGATTCGGCGTACACCGAGGCGGCGGCCAAGGCGACCGGACGCTTTGTGCCGGAAGGATTCCGCCTGATCGACAAACTAATGGACAAAAACTGACAAAAGTGTAATTTCCGGAAATTGGGGAAACTTTGTTGAAAACGCGGGGATTTTTCTCTATAATGAGAGGAAGCAGAAGGTATTGCCGCTTGCGGCAGAGGTAAAAGTAAGGGGGTAACGTATGCCAAAATACATCATGGCATTGGATGCAGGGACGACAAGCAACCGCTGCATCTTATTTGATCACGAGGGGAATGTTTGCAGCAAGGCGCAGAAGGAGTTCCGCCAGATCTTTCCAAATCCCGGATGGGTGGAGCACGACGCGAACGAGATCTGGTCTACGCAGCTTGGCGTAGCGGTGGAGGCGATGTCCAAGATCGGCGCGGGCGCGGAAGATATCGCTGCGATCGGTATTACGAATCAGCGCGAGACGGTGATCGTATGGGATAAGAATACGGGGGAGCCGGTGTATCACGCCATCGTATGGCAGTGCCGCCGGACTTCCGAATATGCGGACGAGTTAAAAGCGAGCGGAATCGAGGAAAAGATCCGCGCAAAGACGGGACTGATGATCGACGCCTACTTCTCCGCAACAAAGATCAAATGGATCTTGGACAATGTGGAAGGCGCGCGCGAACGTGCGGAAGCGGGCGATCTCTTATTCGGAACGGTCGAGACGTGGCTGATCTGGAAACTCACAAAAGGCAGGGTGCATGTGACGGATTATTCCAACGCTTCCCGCACCATGTTATTTAACATCAACACGCTGGAGTGGGACGAGGAGATCTTGGAGATCCTTGACATCCCGCGCTCCATGCTTCCGGAAGCGAAACCGTCCAGCTGCGTTTACGGCATGGCGGATCCGAGTTATTTCGGCGCGGAGATCCCGATCGGCGGCGCTGCGGGAGACCAGCAGGCGGCGTTGTTCGGACAGACGTGTTTTGTCGAGGGCGAAGCGAAGAATACATACGGAACGGGTTGTTTCCTTCTTATGAATACCGGAGAAAAGCCGGTATTCTCAAAGAACGGTCTGGTCACGACGATCGCGTGGGGACTGGACGGCAAAGTCAATTACGCGCTCGAGGGTTCGATCTTTGTGGCGGGCGCTGCGATCCAGTGGCTCCGCGACGGCATGAAACTGATCGATTCCGCCGAGGATTCCGAATACATGGCAAAGAAAGCGAAGGGAACGCACGGCACCTACGTGGTTCCGGCGTTTACCGGACTCGGTGCGCCGCATTGGGATCAGTACGCGAGAGGCACCATCGTAGGCATTACGCGCGGTACGAATAAAAACCATATCATCCGCGCAACGCTGGAGTCCATCGCCTATCAGGTCTGCGACGTCATCGACGCGATGAAAGCGGACGCGGGTACGGATCTGCGCACGCTGAACGTGGACGGCGGCGCCAGCGCCAACGATTTCCTCATGCAGTTTCAGGCAGATATGCTGGATAAACCGGTGAACCGTCCGGCCTCCGTAGAATCTACGGCGCTCGGCGCGGCGTATCTTGCGGGTCTGGCCGTCGGCTACTGGGAGAGCAAGGAAGAAGTCATGAAGAACGTGCAGTACGACCGCGTCTTCATCCCTTCCATCGACGAGGAAGAACGCGCCGAAAAGCGCAGAGGCTGGAACAAGGCCGTCAAATACGCATACGGCTGGGCGAAGAACGAAGAAGAATAAAGCAGGGGAACGGCAATATATAAGCGGCATAGTCTGACTATGCCGCTTTTTCTATGATACATACAGTACGCTGTCCCAAACGACCGGCGAATGATGCCGGATGTAAAGTTTATAATCAGGATTTAATTTCTTGAGATATTGAGGAATCTGCCAGAAGTCTTCCAGACGGTGGTATAAGCAGACCGCCATTTTCGGCTTCTGTTCCGTGATGATCTGTTTTGCGCCGCGCAGCGCTTCCGGTTCATAGCCCTCGATGTCCATTTTGATCAGCGTGATTTTTTTGTCTTTCAGTTTTGCGTCCAGACTCGTCAGGCCGTTTTTTTCGTCTTCCGCTCCGGCGATGCCGAGGCGGTACAGTTCGATGTTTTCACAGTTCAGGCGCCCTTTGCAGCGCTCAAGCTGCGCGAAGGAGGACGGATCCGGCTCAAACGCGTAAATCGCGGATACGTTTACCTTTTGCCTTTCCATGCTTTGTAAGAAGGACTCTATGGTGTCTCCCGTATAAGCGCCGACGTCCGCAAAACTTTCCGACGCCTCATACCTTAACAGCTCCGTATCGAAATACTCGCCGTCTGTCTGAAGGTCGAGAAAACGTTTTTGGCTCTTCGGGGGGGCGATTCGGTTGCAGAGGAGTTCGACATAACACTCTCTGGAAACGTCGTCTTCGAGCAGCGGTAAGGTGTTTTTAATATTTTCCCTTTCCTGTTCAAACCACGCGCGGTCGTGCTTCTTGGTATACATATTCAGAAGGAGATCGCCGAGATAGATGTTTTCGATCCCCATCGCGTCGAGCTGCGCCTTGGCCTGTTCATAACAGCCGCCCAGCATGATGATACAGACCGCGTCCGGAAGCGAGTGCAGTTCGTCCGGCGTGATCCCGCGCAGTCCGTAAAGATCCGCGCCGCTGCGGATGATCTCGCGGATGTTGCGGTCGCAGACGTAAGTTGCCCTGACCGAATTTTTTATATAAGGATAGCCTTCGGTAAAGAAGCGGCCCATCCCGTAAATACAGATGTTTTTATGCGCCCGTATCTGCTTGTGCAGAAGACCGGCTCTGTCGTAACAGTTGTAGTCCGTTTCGATCGCATAGTCGATCGCGTCTTCCAAACGGGAAGTAAAGGAATCTGTCATGCTGCAAACCTCGCTTTCTCATTTTCCTTAACTATATCATATCCGGATCAGACTGTAAAACGCGGAAACGGAAGCGGCCCCCGCGTCCAGAAGGTTGACATGGAACAGGAGCAGGGCGGCGTTTTTGACGAGAAAGTTGGCGGCGAGGACAAGCAGCGCGCCCCACAGGAAAACCTGCATCCACTTTTCTTCCCAGCGGCGCAGAAACAGGCGCAGAAAGAGAAGGACGGCGATACCGAGCGCGGCGTAGAGCACAAACGGGTGGTAGACAAAGGAGCGCAGCGGGTGGCCGTGCAGGAGCAGAAGGACCGCGCGGGTCCCGCCGCAGCCGGGGCAGTAGAGGCCGGTAAGCCGGTGGAACAGGCAGCCGCGGGCAAACACGATATAGGAAAAGAAACGGCGGATAAAAGCAGGCATATGTCCTCCTTCGGTAGTCTTTTCCCCATCATAGCAGGAGCGGCGCGGGAAGTCAAAGCCGCGGGATCGCAAAAAAGCGAAAAAGGCGCGAAGACCTTTGAAGATTGGCTTTCTTTTTTTGAAAAAGGGGCGTATAATATAGGTACTTCAAGGAAAGGCGTGAAACGGACAGGCAAAGATCGCGAAAGGGGGGGACGGATATGCAGATCGGCGGCGTGGGAAGCGTTACGATGTTTGGCGGCGCGCAATTCAGCGGCACGGTCGGCGGCTTATACGGCGGTGCGCAATCGGGCGCAATCGGCGATCCGGTTGGTGGAAGCGGCGCGGTCAATGCCGCGGAAAAAGCGGATCCCGGCGCAAGGCCCGGATACAAGTCCAGTCCCGCCGAATGTCAGACGTGCCGCGAGCGGAAATACATCGACGGTTCCGATGAAAACGTATCGTTCAAGTCGGCGGCGCATATCTCGCCGAACGCGGCGGCGGCCGTCGTCCGCGGGCATGAGGGCGAGCATGTGGCGAACGCATACAGCAAGGCCGCGCAATCCGGCGGCACCGTCGTCAACGCCAGCGTCAGCATCCACACGGCGGTCTGTCCGGAGTGCGGGCGCACCTACGTCTCCGGCGGCACGACGCACACGATGATCCGCTACAACAACGAGAGCAACCCGTATCAAAAGAACCGCAAGGCAGGCGACGCGGCAAAACTTGTCGGCGGCAAGATCAATATAGGCGTATAACGCCGGAAAGAAAAACGTATGAACATCAATCAGACGATCGCCGAAGAACTCGGCGTCCGCCGTCGGCAGGTAGACGCCGCGGTGCAGCTTATCGACGAGGGCAACACGATCCCGTTTATCGCCAGATATCGGAAAGAAATGACCGGAGCGCTGAATGACGAAGCGCTCCGTCGTCTTTTTGAACGGCTGAATTATCTGCGCAATCTCGAAGAAAGAAAAGCAAGCGTGCTGGATTCCATCGGGGAACAGGGCAAACTGACGCAGGCGCTGAAGGAGAAGATCGACGCCGCGGCAACGCTTGTCGCGGTGGAGGATCTCTACCGCCCGTACCGCCCGAAGCGGCGCACCCGCGCCTCTCTTGCAAAGGAAAAAGGGCTTGAACCTCTGGCGGCCCTTTTGTGGGAACAGGAGGAAAGCGCCCCTTTGGAGGAACTGGCCCGTCCGTATGCCGATATCAAAAAAGAGGTGCAAACGGCGCAGGAAGCGCTTGACGGCGCAAGGGACATTCTGGCGGAGCGGATCGCCGACGAGGCGGAATACCGGAGCCGTATCCGCGAACTGACGGAAAAGAAGGGCAGGATCGTCTCCCGCGCCAAGGATCCGCAGGCCGAGTCGGTCTACGAACGGTATTATGATTTTGAAGAACCGGTTGCAAAACTCCCGGGGCACCGCATACTTGCGCTCAACCGCGGCGAAAAGGAAAAGGTCTTAAACGTGCATATCGAAGCGCCGCAGGAGGAGATCCTCTCCTATCTGGAGTGCCGGATCGTCAAAGACAAAAAGAAGCCGGCCGGCGCGTTCCTCGGGGAGGCGATCCTTGACGCGTACCGCCGCCTGATCGCGCCCGCCGTGGAAAGGGAGATCCGAAGCGCCCTGACGGAGACGGCGGAGGACGGCGCGATCCGCGTTTTCGGCAAAAACCTGACGCAGCTTTTGATGCAGCCTCCGGTCGAAGGGCATGTCGTCCTCGGATGGGATCCGGCGTTTCGTACCGGCTGCAAACTTGCCGTGGTGGATCCGACGGGCAAAGTTTTGGATACGAAGGTCATTTTCCCGACGCCGCCGCAGAAGAAGATCGCAGAATCCAAAGCGATCCTCAAAGATCTGATCGCGCGCTACCATATCACTCTGATCTCCGTCGGCAACGGGACCGCCTCGCGCGAATCCGAACAGGTCATCGTGGATCTGCTCGAAGAGACGAAGGAAGCGGTGCAGTATGTGATCGTCAACGAGGCGGGCGCGTCCGTGTATTCGGCGAGCCAACTGGCGTCCGAGGAATTTCCGCAGTTTGACGTCGGCCAGCGCAGCGCGGCGTCGATCGCGCGGCGGCTGCAGGATCCTTTGGCGGAACTGGTCAAGATCGACCCGCGTTCCATCGGCGTGGGACAGTATCAGCACGACATGGATCAGAAGAAACTCGGCGAGGCGCTCGCCGGCGTTGTGGAAGACTGCGTGAACAGCGTGGGCGTAGACGTCAACACGGCGTCCGCCGCGCTTCTGGAATATGTCGCGGGGATCAGCCGCGCCACCGCGCACAACATCGTGTCGTACCGTGAAGCGCACGGCCGGTTTTCTTCGCGCAGGGAACTGCTGAAGGTGCCAAAACTCGGCCCGAAGGCCTATGAGCAGTGCGCGGGCTTTCTGCGGATACGGGACGGCGCGCAGCCGCTCGACGCCACAAGCGTCCATCCGGAGAGTTATCCCGCCGCCGAGGCCCTGCTGCAGTGCCTCGGGCACAGCGTGGAGGAGGTCGCCCAAGGCGGAATCGGACGCCTGTCCGCGGAGATCAAAGACCGGAAGCGCCTTGCCGAAGAATTGGGAATCGGCCTGCCGACGCTGGAAGACATGATCGCCGAGATCGAAAAGCCGGGCCGCGATCCGAGGGAGGATATGCCAAAGCCGATCTTGCGCAGCGACGTCCTTTCCATCGAAGACCTGACGCCGGGCATGGTATTAAAAGGCACGGTGCGCAACGTCATCGACTTCGGCGCGTTCGTGGATATCGGCGTTCATCAGGACGGTCTGGTGCACATCTCCGAGATCTGCGACCGTTTCATCCGCCATCCCCTCGAGGCGGTCAGCGTCGGCGACGTGGTAAACGTCAGGGTGCTGGACGTCGACGTGCAGAAACGCCGGATCGCCTTGAGTATGCGCGGCTTTTGAGCCGATGGCGGTTTCCGGAAGTTTTTTGCCGTTGTATTTCACGGTTGACAGTTCCCGAAGCGTTACATATAATAGAACCGTAATAGGAATCTTCGGGGCAGGGTGATATGAGCGATCATAAATTCCCGACCGACGGTGATGCTCGCAAGAGATAAGTCCGTGACCTGCGTCAGCAGCTGAGCCGGTGCGAATCCGGGACCGACAGTATAGTCTGGATGAGAGAAGATAAGCAGGAGTGAGAGTCTCGTTCCATGTGTATCTGCGTCCCGAATGTCACACATTCGGGATTTTTTATTGCGGGACTCCGGAGGACGTCCGTATTTTTCGGCCTTCTTCCGCTTATTGAAACCGACTTTCCTAAAAGAAAAAAGGAAAAGGAGTGTTGAACAATGAACAACGCAGCAACAAATCAGGCAGCAAAGACAAATTCCACGCAGGCTTCGGCAAAGCCGCGCATGAGCGTGCGCTATCTCACGGTGACGGCGATGCTTTCGGCGATCGCGTTCATCCTGATGTTTTTGGATTTTTCCGTTCCGATCATGCCGTCCTTTATCAAACTCGACGTTTCGGAACTTCCGGCGCTGATCGGGTCGTTTGCGATGGGGCCGCTCTGCGGCGTGCTGGTCTGCCTCGTCAAAAATCTGCTCCATCTTTTCATGACATCCACCGGAGGCGTGGGAGAGTTGAGCAACTTTGTGCTCGGCGCGGCGTTCGTGCTTCCGGCGGGACTGCTCTACAAATACAAAAAGAACAGGAAGACGGCGATCGCCGGATCCTTTCTCGGCGCGGTCTGCATGGCGCTGATCAGTTTTCCGTCCAATCTTTTCGTCGTTTATCCGATCTATGAGAACATGATGCCGCTCGACGTCATCGTCGGCGCATATGAGAAGATCGCCGGAGCGATCGTGCCGTCCGTGACGGATCTCCAACTGTGGCAGTGCCTTCTGTTCTTCAACGTGCCGTTTACGTTTGTAAAGGCGCTGATCTCGGTCGTGATCACGCTGTTTGTCTACAAAAAGATCTCTCCGATCTTAAAGGGACAGCAGTAAAACGATCCGCTTGTGCGGCAGGGACCTGAACGGAAAAGGAGGGGCGCGCCCTCCCTTCCCGATCGGGTCTTTTGTATTTTGGGGAAATATGATAAGATAAATAAAAAGGACGGAAGCGATCACAGGAGGCGCGCAATCATGCTCAAATTTGACATCAAACTCAAGGCGGAAGATCTGTACCGGTTTTATATGTACTATATGTTTACCTCTCTGCGGGGGCTCCTCGCGCCGCTTCTTGGCGTGGCGCTCTTGGCGTATGTGCTCTTTTCGGGAAAATTTACCGAAGGTTCGTCCGGCATCTTCTACGGGATCGTGGCGGCGCTGATGATCGTCTATTCGCCGATCGTACTGTGGTTTCGCGCGCGGCGGCTGGTGTCGGGAGAGAACGAACTGGCAGGGACGATGCATTTCTGTTTCACGGACGAGGAAGGCGTTCACGTCAAGATCGACGGCATAGACTTTGATACGGTGCTGACGTGGGGCGACGTTTATAAGGCGGTCATGACAAAGCACAATCTTCTGATCTTCAGCGGCCTTCGGACCGCCTATATCTTCCCGAGGGATCAAATCACGGAAGAACAGTTGGATGAGATCTGCCGTATCCTGCGGGCCCACTGCTTAGATTTCAGGCTCCATCTGAAGGGCAGGTGAGGCCGATGGTCATAGAAAGCAATTCTTCGGAGGAGACGTTTGCCTTTGGGGAGACACTCGGGCGCGGGGCCGCGCCGGGCGATGTGTTCGCCCTGCTCGGGGATCTTGGCACGGGAAAAACCGTACTGACGCAGGGCATGGCGCGCGGGCTGGATCTGCAGGAATGGATCGGCAGCCC
>CANQBH010000013.1 GCA_947589155.1 uncultured Lachnospiraceae bacterium
GTGCAACAGGCCTCAGAAGGTGCAGATCTATAATCATGCACTTGGCCCGCAGAGGTCTCTTAACGAGCAGACACTATATACGCCTGCGGGGTTGAGTCGCACCCCGCGCGGGTGCGTGGATTGAAATTTTGAATCCATCTATCCATCAGAATCAGGGAACGGTCGCACCCCGCGCGGGTGCGTGGATTGAAATAAGTATGGCAACTACTTAAAAGAAAAGGGATATGGGTCGCACCTCTCGCGGGTGCGTGGATTGAAATATGATCTTTGACAACTATCAGAATTTTACGGAGCAGTCGCACCCCTCGCGGGTGCGTGGATTGAAATAATGAAAGCGCGTGGGTCGGATGGAAGACCATTGTCGCACCCCTCGCGGATGCGCGGATTGAAATCACATTATGAACTACCAGAAGTTCTACAAAACTACAGTCGCACCCCTCGCGGGTGCGTGGATTGAAATACGAATTTTTGTGACGCTTTTTTCGTCGTCTTCTTCATCGCATTCTGCGTAAATTGAGATTAATTACGGGAACGCGCCATCAAGGGAAAAGTGTCGTACTCGTATGAGTATGGAAATTAAACTTTTCTTGTAGTTTCCATAGTTGCAGACACTTGAAGTCACATGTCAAGAGCCTGCGAGAGGTGATATTATTATGAAGGGAAATAATGCAATCAGTTGAAGATGTTCGTGTTGTACATAGACATATAAAAAAGAGAGGGATGATAGTACCCCTAGTATATTATGGATCTTGTCAAACAACCGCAGCGGTAGTAAAATGAGAATACGGAAGTAGCAGATGCTCCGTCAGTTTTACACAAGGAGGGATGGAGCATGGGTTCATCCGAAGATACGAGAAACGGCCAGCCGGCCGATGAGAGAGCCGGAACGGTTTTTGTGCCGAGCGAACTCGCGCAGAACTTAAAAGTTGCAGATGAGGACGAGGCATATGCGTACGACGATTCGGCGAGGAACATCGTGGCGCAGAAGTCGGTGCTGGCGTATATATTAAAGAGCGCGCTTGAGGAATATGCGGACTATCCGGTGCAGGAGATCGCGGAGAAGTTTATCGAAGGCGAGCCGGAACTGCGGGAGATCGCGGTCCATCCGGATCATCCGGACAGAAACGATCAACCGGACATGATGAGCGGGGATGAAAAGATCGGAGGAGATCCTACCGTCGACAAGTCACAGCGTGACGGCGCGGTGTATTTTGACATCCGCTTTACCGCAATCCTTCCGTCGGACGGCGAGAGGATCGAGATCTTATTAAACCTTGAGATACAGAACAATGATACGCCGGGCTATCCGATCCCGAAACGTGGCGTGTATTATACGGCACGTATGATATCGGCGCAAAGGGGCACAATCTTTAAGGATCAGGAATACGAAAAGATCAAGAAATGCGTAAGCATCTGGCTGTGCGAGGACACCGCAGATGTCCGCTCCGATACCATTAACCGCTACTCTTTCACGGAGGAATGCCTACGGGGCGGGTTCCATGAGGAGAAAGAGTCGTATGACCTGATGACGGTCGTGGTGATGAGGCTTGGACGCAAGGGCGAAACGAGCGGAGACAACGCGATCCGGCTGTTGAGTAAGATGTTTTCTACCGATCTCAGTTATAGGGAGAAACTGGATGCGCTGCAGAACGAGTTTAAGATCAGCGTGAATAGGGAAATGAGCAAGGAGGTGCAGAGAATGTGCAACTTGAGTACGGGGGTTTTTAATAAAGGCTACGATTCAGGCTACGGTTCAGGAATTTCCATAGGCGAGATGAAAAGAGCAAAAGTAACGGCATATAACCTTCGTAAAAGGGGTATGTCTTATGAGGAGATCGCGAACGCGGTCGAGGTCGGCATCGACACGATCCGCACATGGCTGGCGGAGCGCGAGGAGACACCCGAAAAGTAGCGGCTACAATACTAGAGTTTTTACAAGGCGCGCAGCAAAAGCGCGCCTTTGTTTATGTCAGATCTCCCGCCGCTTGTATAGCAGGACGGATAAATACCATGAGAAGAGATAGATCGCGATGCTGGCGAGACCCAGAAAGAGCAGCAGCACATCCGGACGCAGACCGGCGATGGGGCTTCCGCTGAGCAGGGCCGGAACGGCCGCGATTCCGGCGAAGAACAGGGCGACCAATAAAAGAGAAATGATCCGGCCTTTTTCGGTGCCGAGCCTGAAAACAAAAGGCAGGCAGATTGCGGAAGAAAGCAGGGTCACGACGGATATCGCGAGCAATACCATGAAAAGATAGCGGAAGGAGAAGGCATTGCTTCGCATCATTTTGATCGTCTGCGCCGCGGCGGTCGCGACAAGGACGACGCATAGCGAAAGCAGGCCGGTCAGGTATTTGACGGCGACGAACTGCGATTTTTTATAAGGCAGCGTTCCGCTGTACCGCGTCCATCCGCTCCGCTCGTCATAACTGAGCAGATTGATGGGGATGATCCCGCACAAAAGGCACGGGTAAAAAGTGAAAAATATCGTATCATTGTGGGACACGCAGGACAGTGCCAGAAAGAGGACCGCAAGCAGGAGATACGGCCGGCAATAGGTTCTCATCATATACCAATCTTTTAAGAGCAGACCTTTCATTGATTTGCCTCCTTTACCATAAGTACAAATAGTTCCTCAATGCTGATCGGGCTGACTTCGACGTCATCCGGAACGCTGTCCCGCCGCAGGAGCGCCTGCGCGCCGTAGGGATTTTCCTGTTTGTAGAGGATCGAATCCTTTGGCAGGGAATGTAACTGCTCAACGGAGCAGCGGAGCAGCCCGTATTCCGTCAGGAGCAGATCTTTTTCTTCGCAAAGGAGCAGCCGCCCCTTATGCAGAAAAGCGATATAGTCGCACAATTTTTCGAGATCGCTGACGATGTGGGACGAGATCAAAACGGCGTGGTCTTCTTCTCTGGTGAAATCCATCAGCATTTCCACGACCTCGTCGCGCACAACGGGATCCAGACCCGAAGTCGGCTCGTCGAGCAGCAGGAGTTTTGCATGATGGGACAGTGCGATCGCAATGCCGAGTTTCATTTTCATGCCGCGGGAGAGATCTTTGAACGCCTTGTTGTCCGGCAGCGATAATTTCTGCAGAAGGCGCAGATATTCTTCCATGTGCCAATTTTTGAACGTATGCTGCATGACGCTGCCGACTTGTTTTGCCGTGAGGCACTCGGGGAGGCCGACGTCGTCTAAGACGACGCCGATATCTTCTTTGACGAGCGTCATCTCCGTCTCGCTTTCCCTTTCTCTGCCAAACAGTTTGATCTCCCCGCCGTCTTTGCGGATCATGTCGAGGATGAGCCGGATCGTCGTGCTTTTTCCCGCGCCGTTTTCTCCGACCAGCCCAAGGATGCAGCCGCTCGGAAGGGATAGATTCAAATGGTTCAGGGTAAAGCCGGGATAAGATTTTGTCAGGTCGTGTATTTCGATTGCGTTCATTCCTGTTCCTCCATGCTGAAATTTATAATGTCGATGAGGTCCTGCCGGTCAAGGCCGCACGCCGCGGCGAGCCGGACGGCTTCGTCGATATGTTCCTCGATCTTTTTCAGATTTTCTTCCCGAAGAAGTTCCACATTTTTCGGGGCGACAAAGCACCCTTTCCCGGGAACCGTGTAAAGGAAGCCGTCCTTTTCCAGTTCCTCATACGCCCGCTTTGTGGTAATGAAACTGATCCGCAGATCTTTGGCAAGCCCGCGGATGGACGGCAGCATTTCATCCGCCTTCAGCGATCCGTTGATGATCTGGGTCTTGATCTGGGAATAGATCTGGTCGTAGATCGGCGCGCCGCTTTTATTGTCGATCAGGATAGTCACACCGTCACCTCCGTATATATTGTATATATCAAATATATACAGTTGTAGTCGGATTGTCAACTGTTTTGTGAAAACTTTTGACCTTTTTTAGCAGTTTCCTTATCCTTAATTTTTCTCGAGGTTTATGTTATAGTATAGGAAAGAAAGGAAAGGAGCGAAAATACGATGGTCTTATGGCAGGATGACATCTCGGGGGCATGGAAAAACGACATCGGCTTTTTGCAGACCATAGGCGAACTATCGGGGCTTATCGTGGCGTTTTGGTTTACCGGAGAACCGGAGGCGGGCTGGACAAGCAGCACACCCGCGGAGCATCCCTGCTTTTCCGATGACGCCCTGCGCGAGTCCCTCGAAGGGCACTGTCGCAGCGGCACGCCCGGTATCTTCTTTGAAAATGACCGGATATTTTACGGGGTCATGTCCACCGGCTCCATCTGCTTTGCGCTCGGGCCCGCCGTCGTGGGCGTGCTTTCGGACGGCGAGGCGCAGGCGTACTTGACGAGCCACGGCATGGAAGGACGGCTCTCCATAGCAAAGACCGATATTGGCACGGTCACGCGCTATATGAAATTGATGTATTACCATTTCATCGGCGCTCCGGCGGTCTGCGACGAGGTTCCGATCAGCGCGAACGGGATGGAGGACTGGCAGCCCGCTGCCGCGTTGGAGGAGTACCAGTTGGATCAGTCGGAGAACGACCGGAGCCACAAAAAAGGGGTCGATTTCGAGAGGAATATCCTGCTGGCGGTGGAAAACGGGGATATCGCACTTATGCGGAAACTGATGGATGCACTGGTTCCGGATGTCGGGGAGATTGTGGACTTTCTCAATGACCATAACAAGGAGATGGAATATCTGGCGGTTTCCATCATTACGCTCATGACACGGGCGGCGGTTTCAGGCGGAGTTCGGCTGGAACTTGCGCACGAACTGGGCGACGTGTATCTGAAAAAACTTGGAGCGGCGGCGACACGTGGGGATCCCGTTTTCGGGGTGTGCTATGACGCCATGAAGGAGTTTGTGGAACTGGTCAGCCGCGCCAAGGAGGAGCAGAGCGGGCTTTCCTATGTGGAGGATTGCAAGGATTACATTGCAAAGAATCTCCGCAAGGATCTTCAGGTGGGGGACATCGCCCCCGCCATAGGGGTCAGCAGGACGTACCTTTCACGTCTGTTCCGTCAGGCCGAGGGCATTACCGTGCAGAAGTACATCCAAAGGGAAAAATGCCGCCATGCGGCGCATATGCTGATATACTCCGACTACTCCATCTCGCAGATCGCGCAGTATTTTGGTTTTTCTTCCCAGAGTTATTTCGGCAGTTGCTTTCAGACGTGGTACGGGATGACGCCTGGCGCTTACCGCAAGACAAACCATAGAGATTTCATACACCGTTGATATAATTGTCACATCGCTAATAGAATGACATACGGCTCCTCTGCTAGAATCGGGGTACAGGGTCGGGGATTCCGACGGGCTGTCTCGAAACGGGCGGAGGAGTCTGTTTTTTTGGAGTCCCCGCGAACAAACGAAAACGGAGGAAACAGAATATGGCTAAGATTTTTGCAACCACAGACCCGGAAGTGAGCGGTCGGGAAAAACGCAACATGGAAAGGACGCGGCGCATCGCTGCGGAGGGCATGGTTCTGCTGGAAAACAGCGGCGCTCTCCCGTTGGAAGCGGACGGGCGTTCCCTCGCGCTGTTCGGCAGCGGCGTCCGCCATATGGTCAAGGGCGGGACCGGCTCAGGCGACGTCAACTCCCGCACGGTGGTCAATGTGGAGCAGGCGATGGAGGACGCGGGCTTTCAGATCGGGACAAAGACATGGCTCGACCGCTTCGACGACGACTGTACGAAATGGGGCAAAACATATGTTGCAAAGTATCAGGCCATCTTGAAGGAAAAGGGTTGGGAGGGCGTCAACTGGGCGCTGGACCATCCCTACCGGGATCCCGACGTCCCTGAGATCACGCAGGAGGACATGACGGGCACGGATAAGCGCTGTGCGGTCTATGTTATCGCCCGTACCTCCGGTGAGGGTGCGGATCGGAAACTTGCGCCCGGGGATTACGAACTCACGGAGGGGGAGATTCAGAATCTGGGCATGCTCGCGGAGCACTATGAGCACACGGTGGTGGTGCTGAACGTGGGCGGCGCAATCGACACAAAACTGTTTCGAGAGAAAAAAGGGATCGACGCGGTCTTGCTGATGAGCCAGCCCGGATGCGCCGGAGGTCTTGCGCTGGCGGATGTTCTCACCGGGAAGGTATCGCCGGACGGGCGTCTGGCAGCCACATGGGCGGAGAACTACGCAGATTACCCGTTTGCGGAGGAGTTCAGTTACCTCAACGGCGACGTGGCGGACGAATATTATAAGGAAGGAATCTATGTGGGTTACCGCTATTTTGACAGTTTTGGCGTCCGTCCCGCCTACCCCTTCGGCTTCGGGCGTTCCTACACGGAATTTGCCCTCGGTGTTGGGAAGGTGGAGATCAAGGGTGACGCAGTGTGCGTGACCGTCGCTGTCAAGAATGTGGGAGCGGCATACGCCGGAAGAGAAACGGTGCAGGTCTACGTTTCTCAGCCGACGGGGCGGCTTGACAAGCCGTATCAGGTGCTTGCGGGCTACGCCAAGACGGATGTGCTTGCGCCCGGACAGGAGACGGATGTGACGGTGACATTTTCCGTCCGCTCTTTAGCGTCCTACGATGAGGGCGCAGCGGAATATATTCTGGAAAAAGGGATCTACTATGTCCGCATTGGAACGCACTCGCGCAACACGCACGTCGCGGCGGCGTTGGAACTGGCGGAGGACGTAGTCACGGAGCGTCTCGCGAACCGGGTAGCGGCGGACTGTCCGCTTGACGTGCTCCACGCTTCCCCCGACGGCTATTATACCTACGAACGGGAAGCGCAGGAGAAGACGGATGCGCCGCATATCGCGATCGATGTCTCCGTGATCACAGCCGTGACCGCGTCCTATGGGAAGGACATGTGCGGGCAGTGCTCCGACGCGGGGGAGAAGGACAAAGGGAGAGTCACGCTGGCGGATGTGCTGGAGGGGCGCGCATCCGTCCATGACCTGACCGCCCAGTTGGATGCCCGTGAACTTGCAGAACTCGTAGTCGGCTCTGCGCGTGGCGGAATGGCTGGCGCGTCCACCGTCGGTGCGGCATCCGCTGCCTGCCCGGGAGCCGCGGGCGACACCACCTCGAGCCTGCTCGAGAGTCGGGGCGTGGCAAATCTGGTGTTTGCGGACGGGCCGGCCGGACTGCGGCTCTCCAAGAGTTTTGTGGTGGATAAGGACGGCAATATCATCCCCGGGCTTGGCGAGTCGGCGTTTGGCAATCTCGGCGAGATGCTTGGCATGGTGCCGCCGGAGCGGCCTGCTGACGCCGTTGACCACTACCAGTACTGCACCGCGATTCCCATTGCTACCATGCTCGCCCAGACATGGGATCCCGCGCTTATCGAGGAGGCGGGCGACATCGTCGGGGAGGAGATGGAGGAGTTAGGCGTGACGCTGTGGCTCGCTCCCGGTATGAACATCCAGCGTAACCCGCTATGTGGACGCAACTTTGAGTATTATTCGGAAGACCCGCTCGTCTCCGGGCTCTGCGCCGCGGCGGACACGCGGGGCGTGCAGCGCCATGCGGGCTGCGGCACGACCATCAAGCATTTTGCGCTGAACAATCAGGAGGATAACCGCACCCACTCCAATTCCCATTGTGCGGAGCGGGCGCTCCGCGAGATCTATCTAAAGGGTTTCGAGATTGCGGTGAAGGAGGCGGCGCCGCTTTCGCTGATGACCTCTTACAATCTGGTGAACGGCATTCACGCGGCGAACAACAGAGAACTGATCACGGACATCCTGCGCTGCGAGTGGGGATTTAAGGGACTGGTCATGACGGACTGGGGCACGACGGACAAGAGCGGCGATTTCAAGTACGGCTCGTCCAGTCCGGTACAGTGCGTCAAGGCAGGCAACGACCTGACGATGCCCGGCTCGCAGGCGGACGTGGACGCGATCGCGGACGCCGTGGGAAATGAACTGACGCTGGAAGAACTCCGCGCGTGCGCGGGGCGCGTTCTGGAACTGGTCTGCCATGCCATGAAAAACCGGCGCAGTTGAGAGGAGAGGAGAAAGTTCATGAAAAGAGTTTCGTTCAATGAGGGCTGGCGCTGCAACGGCGCGGAGGTTCGTTTGCCCCATGACGCGCAGATTACAGAGCCGCGCGCACCGGGCGCGTCCAATGGAGGTCACGCCTATTTTCCCGGCGGGGTATATACTTATGAGAAGGTCTTTGTCGCCTCGGCGGAGTGGGAAGGGCGGGACGTCCTTGTGGAGTTCGAGGGCGTTTACAAAAACGCGTCCGTACGATTAAACGACGGGGAGTCCGCCTTTCACCCGTATGGCTACACGGGATTTTTTGTGAAACTGGACGGGCTGCGCTATGGTGGGGAGAACACGCTCACCGTCACGGCGGACAATTCCAAAATGCCCAACTCCCGCTGGTACTCGGGATCCGGAATCTACCGTCCGGTCTGGCTGTACGTCTGCGAAAAGGGCGGTCTGCGCCCCGAGAGTGTTCGGATCAGCACCCTGTCTATTGCGCCTGCGGTCATCCGCGTACAGTCCACCGTGCCCGTCACCGCGGAGGTGTCCGGCATCCACGGCGGGGGAACGGATTTCGAGTTGACCCTTCCGGACGCAAAACTTTGGAGCGCCGAGTCGCCAAACCTCTATACGGCGAAGGTCACTGCCGGGGAGAAGGACGAGATGGAGATCGTCTTTGGCATACGGAAACTCGAGTGGTCGAGCAGGGGCTTTTTTGTCAATGGAAAGGAGACGCTCCTGCGTGGCGGCTGCGTCCACCATGACAATGGAATCTTGGGCGCCGCAACCTTTGCGCAGAGTGAGGAACGACGGGTGCGCATCCTAAAGGAAAACGGTTTTAACGCGATCCGCTCCGCCCACAATCCGGCGTCCAAGGCACTGCTGGACGCCTGTGATAAGTACGGGCTGTACGTGATGGACGAGACGTTTGATATGTGGTACAACCGCAAGAATCCCTTCGACTACGGCTGCGACTTCGACCGATGGTGGGAAAAGGATACGGCCGCCATGGTGGAACGGGACTATAACCATCCGAGCGTCATCATGTATTCCATCGGAAACGAGGTGGCGGAGCCCGCCGAGGAGAAGGGACTTGCGGCGGGACGCCGTATGGTGGAACTGTGCCACAAGTTGGATTCTACCCGCCCCGTAACCTGCGGGACGAATTTGATGATCATGGCGCGCGCCGCCAAGGGACAGGGTATTTATCAGGACGGTGAGCAGACGACCGGCGCAGAGGCGAAGCAGAAGGAAGGCGGCAACGCATCGCTCGCGTTCAACATGATGGCGAGTTTTGTCGGCTCCGGCATGAACAAGGGCGGCAACTCGCCAAAGGTGGACGCGCTGACTACGCCGTTTCTGGACAGCCTCGACATCGCGGGATACAACTACGCCTCCGGCCGTTACCCGCTTGAGGGGAAAGCCCATCCGGAGCGGGTGCTGTTCGGTTCCGAGACATTCCCGCAGGATATCTGGAAAAACTGGGAGATGGTAAAAAAATATCCCTACCTCATCGGCGATTTCATGTGGACGGCGTGGGACTACCTTGGCGAGGCGGGAATCGGCGCGTGGAGTTACACCAGCGGTATGCCGTTTAACCGTCCCTACCCGTGGCTTTTGGCGGGGGCGGGCGTCATCGACATTACCGGCGTTCCGGACGGAAGTTGCAAGTACGCATCCACCGTTTGGGGGCTCGAGGAAAATCCGGTCATTGCCGTGCGCCCCGTGAACCATCCCGGCGTGCGCCCTGCGAAGTCCGTCTGGCGCGGAACCAACGCCATCCTGTCGTGGAGTTGGGACGGCTGCGCGGGGAACAAGGCGACCGTGGAGGTGTATTCCGACAAGGCTGCCGTGGAACTTTTTATCAATGGAAAAAGCAGCGGGAAAAAGAAGGTGCGGGAGTGCAAAGCCATCTTCAATGTGCGCTACGCCTCCGGAAATGTCACCGCCGTGGCGTATGACAGTACCGGCAGAGAGGCGGGGCGCAGCGAACTCGTTTCGGCGGAAGGTCCCGTGCGGCTCGTTCTGCGGACGGAGACAGAGCGGGTGCAGCCCGGAGATATCGTCTACGTTCCCGTGACGGTCGAGGATAAAAACGGCATCGTGGAGTCCAATGCCGACCGGCAGGTCACTGTCCATATGGAGGGCGGGGAACTGCTGGCGTTCGGGAGCGCCAATCCTTGCACGGAGGAGAGTTACCATACCGGCGTTTTCACCACCTACTACGGCAGGGCACTGGCGGTGATCAGGGCGGGGCAGGCAGGAACCATGTGTATTCGGGCGACGGACGGCGTTGGAGCCGCTGAACTTCATCTGTGATCGGTCGGACAGGAGCGGAAAGGAGAAAAATATGGAAAAATATAGGAATCCGGCGCTGCCGGTAGAGGAGCGGGTGGAGGATCTGATGGGGCGCATGACGCTTCGGGAAAAGGTGCTCCAACTCACATGCGTCTACGGTTATGGCGGAATGATCGACATGAGCCAGTTGGGGGACGGCATCGGGCAGGTCGGGATGAGTTGCGGGAAGATGACGCCGGAGGAAAATGTGGAACTGGTCAACGCCGTACAGAAATATCTGACGGAGGAGACGAGACTCGGCATTCCGGCGCTGTTTCATGTGGAGACGTTAAACGGCGGCTCCTTAGCGCAGGCGACCACCTATCCGATCCCGCTCGGGCTGGCGGCGTCTTTTGACGACGGGCTGGTCAACGAGATGGGCGGGCAGATCCGAAGCGAGATGGTGGCGACCGGACAGAAAATGGCGCTGGCGCCGGTTCTGGACATCTCCCGCGATCCCCGTTGGGGCAGGCAGTGCGAGACTTACGGGGAATGTCCGACCTTGACCGCTGCGATGGGCAGCGCCTATATCAGCGGCATTCAGGGGGATGCCGGATCAGAGGGGATGTCCGCCTGCGCAAAGCATTTTCTGGGGTACTCCGCGAGCGAGGGCGGACTTAATATGTCCGGAGCGCACATTGGTCCGCGGGAACTTCAGGAGGTCTATGCTAAGCCTTTTGCCGCCGCTATCCAGAACGCCGGGCTAAAAGGCGTCATGAACTGCTACCTCGCGGTGGACGGCGAGCCCGTCGTGGGGATGAAGAAATATCTCACCGATCTCCTGCGCGGCGAGTTGGGCTTTGAAGGTCTGGTCGTGGCGGACTACTGCTCTATCGACAAACTGAGTGATACCTTTGGCGTCGCGAAGGATGTGGCGGAGGCGGGCGCGATGGCGCTCGAGGCGGGTCTTGACGTGGAGACGCCGCTGCGGACCTGTATGAACGACGAGTTCATCCGTCGCGTGGAGACGGGGGAGATACCTGTGGAATTGGTGGACACGGCGCTACGGCGTCACCTGAAACTCAAGTTTGAACTGGGGCTGTTCGAGCATCCGTACGCGGACATGGAGGCTGTGAAGCGGACCTACCGCAGCAAGGCGCACAGCGATACGGCGTACCGGCTTGCCTGCGAGAGTATGGTGCTTCTCAAGAACGAGGACGGGATCCTTCCGCTGCGGGACAAAAAGCGGATCGCGGTCATCGGCCCGAATGCGGACGCGCTTCGCCCGCTGTTCGGCTCCTACACCTATCCATCCTTCTATACGGGTATGCGCAACGTACTCGTCGGAAGCGCCCAGAGCATGGGACAGGAGGGCGTCGAGGCGCAGGAGGAGCAGAAGAAGTTCTTACAGCAGATGGTTTCGCGCATGCCGGAGGTCGAGGAGTTGATCCGCGGCGACTATCCGGACGCAGAGAGCGTGCTTGCGGCAGTGACCAAGGCCGCTCCGTCGGACATGCAGATCGACTATGCGCGGGGCTGCGACAATCTGGATGAGGATGAGAGCGGATTTGCCGAGGCTCTGGAAAAAGCGGCATCGAGCGATGTGATCCTCTATGTCTGCGGCGGGCGCAACGGCTCGGACGACGGCTGTACGATGGGCGAGAACGTGGACGCCTGCAACATAGGTCTGCCCGGCTGTCAGGACAAACTGATGCGCGTCCTCGGCGAGACAGGCAAGCCTCTTGTCATCGTGCACATGGACGGACGCTCGCTCTCCAGCGTGTGGGCGGTGGAGCACGCCGCGGCGATCCTCGAGGCGTGGCATCCCGGACAGAGGGGTGCGCAGGCGGTCGCGGACACTCTGTTCGGCGTCAATAACCCCGGCGGCAAACTGCCGGTAACGGCGCTGCGCCACGCGGGACAGGTTCCGGTTTACGCAGAGCAGCCGCGGGGCAGCGGCGTTCTTGGGCGGGGACGCGGTAACAATAACATCACGCAGGGCTATGTGGACGAGCCGGGCTTTCCGCTTTATCCTTTTGGTTTCGGACTGTCCTACACGGATTTCGAGATCGCGGACTGCCGCGTATCCGGCACGGAAATAGCGTCCGACGGAAGCGTGGATGTGTCCTGCCGCGTGACCAATACCGGCGGTACTGCGGGCTCGGAGGTGATCCAACTCTACTTTACGGACAAGATGGCGA
Source organism: uncultured Lachnospiraceae bacterium (assembly GCA_947589155.1). GTDB lineage: Bacteria > Bacillota > Clostridia > Lachnospirales > Lachnospiraceae > Pararoseburia. The sequence continues at coordinate 12,415 of CANQBH010000013.1, forward strand.
GCGTGATACGTCCGAACAAGGAACTCGCGGGCTTTGTGCGCGTGACGCTTCAGCCGGGCGAGAGCAGAGAGGTCCGTTTCCGCTTCTACGCCGACGAGTCGGCGTTCCTCGACCGTCAGTTCCGGTGGACGGTGGAAGCGGGGGACGTGGAACTTCTGATGGGGAACTCCTCGGCGAACCTCGTGTCAGCGGGGACGGTGCGCGTGACCGATTCCGCACAGTTTGCGCACGGGCGGAGACATTACTTCGCTGAGTGCGTTTAGAAGCGGTTTTCGAGGGGCGGCGGCATATGCCGCCGCCTTTGCTTGATTTTATAGGCATATACCGTGCACGATCTTATTTTTTCTTACCGGAAAATTCATACACCGTTGACAATATTCGTACATCATTGATATTTTTGCGGAAGTTTCTCCAATATAATTTCTTTATAAGGCACAATAGTCTGTTTCGTGAAAACATCCGAAGGAGGAGAAACTATGAAAAGTAAGGAAAAAAATCCGGATAAACTTGGTTTCAAGGATTATCTGGGAACGATCCTGATGGGCACCACGGACGCGCTGGGCGCCGGTATTATGTCAGGGTTGTTTATGATGTATCTGACGGACTACGCGGGCATCGGCAAGTGGGGCGCGATCCTTGGGTCCGCGCTTTTAATGTTCGCGAGGCTTTTTGACGCGGTCAACGACCCGTTGGAGGGCTGGATCATGGACCGCGCGAAGGTGGGAAAGTACGGCAAATACCGCCCGTTTATCTTCCTGAGCATCCTGCTCTCATTTGTCGGAGTCACGGGACTTTTCGCCCTGCCCTCCGGACTGAACAGCAGTCCGGTGCTCATCTGTGTCTGGGTGCTGCTGTTCTATCTGCTCTACGATGTCGGCGCGTCCTTTTTCGCACCCAATCTGGTCTACCGTACACTGACGCTGGATCCCAATGAGCGCGGCAAACTGCTGGTTGGTCCACGTCTTTACAGCATGGTCATCTCGATGATCTGCGCGTCGTTCCTCGCGATCATCAACGGCGTCAACGCGTCCATCAACAACATGCACATTGCCTTTGCGCTCACGGTGGGCGGAAGCATGATCCTCACATGCGTGGTTTCAGTGATCGGTGTTTCCGTTCTTCGCGAAAGACATCATGTGGAGCGGGAGAAGGAGGATAATGTAAAGATCACGGATATTTTCCGTCTTCTCCGGGATAACGGCGCCCTTCGGGTCAAGGTTCTGGACGCCCTGTTTTCCGGCTTTATCTGGACGTTCCTGTTTGCCACGATGGCGTACTATGTGAAATGGGCTTACTGCGCAGACCTGACCACCGGCGCGGTGGATACCGGGAAACTTGGACTGCTCACCATGCTTTCTTCCATGTTGATGATGATGCCGCTTCTTCTCGGGACGGTGATCGCCGGTCCGATCATGAAGAAGATCGGTTCCCCGATCCGATTCCACAAGATCTTGATCTTAATGCAGGCAGTCCCTTGTCTAGTGCTTTTTGTCCTGCATATCCTCGGAATCCTCTCGCGGAGTTTTGTGCCGTTCTTCCTGTGCGCGCTGGTTGTCACGCTGGCGATCGGCATGGACTACATACCCGGCGAGACGCTGAACATCGAGGTCATGGACTATGAGATCTACCGCAGCGGCAAGGACCGCTCGGCGCTGTGCAATGCCTGCAACAAGTTCCTCCAAAAGGCACAGTCGGCAGTTTCCAGCGGCATGATCGGCATTATTCTTGTGGCGATTGGCTATGAGGTGGATTCCGCGACTGACACCTACCTTGGCGACTTGTCCTCAATTCCGACGATGCTCACATGGTTCGTTGTTATCATGGGTCTGATCCCCGGCATTTTGGGCGTCATCTCTTACCTGATCCTGCGCAAGTACCCGGTGACGGATGAGATCCGCACCGCTATGGCAAATAAGAAAGAAGGGCAGTAGAGACTGCCCGCCGCGGCATGGGTTCCCCGAGAGGGGAACCCTTTTTTGCCGTCAATTTTGCGCGGAATAGAATAGTAAAACTGAATTGGATATGCTATACTTCAAAATAAGGTGACGGAACGGCTTGCAAATAAGGAGGAACTATGACAGCAATGAACGACTACGAACAAAAGCACAACGCATTTCTGCGGGAACATGGCGCGGAATGTACGGTTCTGTTAAAGAAAGACGGAAACTTTCCGCTGGAAAACGCCGGACGCATAGCGCTTTTCGGAAGCGGCGCAAGGAATACGATCAAAGGGGGCACGGGCTCCGGAGAAGTCAATTCGCGGTTTTTCGTGACCGTGGAGCAGGGACTCCGTGAGGCCGGATTTACGATCACTTCCGACGGATGGATGCAGGCGTATGAGGAAGAAAAGCAAAAGGCGAAAGAGCGTTATATGAAAGAACTCAAGGCCGAGGCGAAGGAACGCCGTCAGCATGTGCTGATGATCGCCATGGGCTGCGTGGTGCCGGAGCCGGAGTATGATCTTCCGCTGGAAGGAGAAGGCGATACGGCGGTGTATGTATTGTCAAGAATCTCGGGCGAGGGCGCCGACCGCGACCCTGAGCCGGGCGATATCCGGTTATCGCAGACGGAGATCCGCGACATCTTAGCCTGCGATCAAAAATACAAAAATTTCATGCTGGTCGTCAACACGGGCGGCGTCGTCGATCTTTCGCCGGTGAAGGACGTGGGAAATATCCTGCTGCTCTCCCAGCTTGGCGTTATGACCGGCCATATTCTGGCGGACATCCTGCTCGGCAAGCAGACGCCTTCCGGAAAACTTGCGACGACATGGAGCGCATGGGAGGATTACCCTTCCGAGATCGAATTTGGCGAAAAAGACGATACCTGCTATAAGGAAGGGATCTATGTGGGATACCGATACTTTGATACCGTAGGAAAGGAGCCGCTGTATCCGTTCGGCTACGGCCTGTCCTATACGGAATTTGCGTTGCGCCCGGGCGAAGTTTCTCTCGAAGGCGACCGCGTCAGCGTGACGGCGGACGTAAAGAATACGGGAAAATATGCCGGAAAGGAAGTGGCGCAGTTATACATATCCCTTCCGGAAGGCAGACTGGACGAGCCGTATCAGGTCCTCTGCGGATTTGCTAAGACAAAAGACCTTGCGCCGGACGCAGAGGAACGGCTTACGATTTCTTTTTCCATGCGCGACATCGCGCCTTACGACGAGGCGTCCGCGCGTTATATTCTGGAAGCCGGCGCGTATGTGCTGCGGATCGGTACAAGCAGCAGGGATACTGCGATCTGCGGCTGTATCCGCATCGAGGAGGAGATCACGGTCCTGCAGGCCAGGAACGTCCTTGGAGCGTCCGGCTTCTCTGATCTGCGGATAAAGGATAAGGTCGTCGGAAGTCCGGCGGACGCGCTGCCGGAAGGCTGCCCGGTGCTGACGCTGCCAAAGGACGCGGTCGCTGTCCGGCAGGTCGACTATGCGCGCGCTTACGAGACGGATCCTGTCGTGGAAAAACTGCCGGACGACCAGTTGATCAAGATGAATCTGGGGGCGTTCAATGCAAAGGGAGGCGTGGCTTCCATCATCGGCAACGCGGGCTTCACGGTCGCGGGCGCCGCGGGGCAGACGTCGATGGAAGCGGCGGCCTACGGGATACCGTCTCTTGTCATGGCCGACGGCCCGGCGGGGCTGCGGCTGAGCCGGAACTACGCGGTAGACGCGCAGGGCGGGATCCATTCCCTCGAGATGAGTATGCCGCAGTCGATCGTGGATTTCATGTCCAAACCGCTCAAAAAGATCATGGGATGGATGACCTACAAGCCGAAAAAAAGCGATACGGTTAAGGAACAGTTTGCCACGGCGATCCCGATCGGGACGGCGCTTGCCCAGAGTTTCAACCTTGCGCTGGCGGAAGAATGCGGAAAAATGGTCGGCTTTGAGATGGAAAAATTCGGCGTACACCTGTGGCTGGCTCCGGCGCTGAATATCCACCGCAGCATCCGGTGCGGCAGGAACTTTGAATATTACAGCGAGGATCCGCTAATCAGCGGCCTGTTCGCGGGCGCGGTGACAAAGGGCGTGCAGTCCTATCCGCATACAGGCACGACGATCAAACACTACGCGTTCAACAATCAGGAGCGGAATAGGACGCAGAACAGTTCCCGTCTGTCGGAGCGCGCCGCAAGAGAGATCTATCTGAAAGGCTTTGGGATCTGCGTCAGGACTGCGCAGCCGAAAGCCGTCATGACTTCCTATAATCTGGTAAACGGCACGCACACCAGCGAACACCGCGGCCTGATCGAAGATATCCTGCGCGCGGAATACGGCTATGAAGGCATTGTGATGACGGACTGGGTCATTGCGGGGTATGAAAATGAAAAAGACTGCAAGCATCCGGTCGCGCACGCGTATAACGTCTGCATGGCGGGCGGCGATCTGTTTATGCCGGGATCCTTGCACGATTACAAAGAGATGGAACAGGCGCTGGCGGAAGGCCGTATCGACAGGGAGCAGCTGCGGATCAACGCGACGCGCGTGATGAAGATGGCAAAGCGCTTGGTTTAAGTCCGCTTCAGGATAAGATACGGAAAGAGAAACGATGAATGTTGGCAGCAATGAAATAGCGCCGTTAAAAGACGGCCAAAACAAAGAGCAGACGGTACATAATCCGACGGATCGGCACGGACATCAGATCTGTGATTACAGCGATACCGATTATTCCGCCTTCTGGGCGGACGGCGTGCGGGATTATGAGGACGCGGCGGAGCGTATCGCGCTCCGCAAACTCCTCGCGCCTGTTTCCGGCAGTTGTCTGGAGATCGGCGCGGGTTTCGGGCGTCTGGTCAATGAATACGCCGCGCAGTGCGACAGCGTGGTGCTGACGGATTATGCAGAACATATGCTGGATCAGGCGAGCGAACGGGTCAAGACGCTCGGGCTGGAACAGGCGGAGTGCCGCGTCCTAAACCTCTACGAACTGGACGGGCTGGACCGGCAGTTTGACAACGCCGTATGCGTGCGGGTGCTGCATCATGTGGAGGATGTGCCGGATTTTTTCCGTCAGGTCAACCGCGCCCTCCGGCCCGGCGGCTATTTCATCTTGGAATTTGCCAACAAGCGCAACCTTTTGGAGATCTTCCGCCATCTCTTCCGGCGGTCTACGCTCGCGCCGTTTGACAGGAGGCCGACGCCGCGGGATCAGATCAACGTCTACTACGTTTTTCATCCCGCCTATATCAGGGAGCAGCTGCGTCGCAGCGGTTTTGTCATTGAAAAAGAACTGTCGGTATCGCTTTTCCGCAATCCGACGCTCAAGAAACTGCTGCCCGCAAAAAGGCTTGCCGCGATCGAGGATCCGCTGCAGGCCATGCCGTGGAAATTGAGCCCGAGCGTTTTTATTCGCGCAAGAAAAGCCGCGGATCTTATGGAAGCGCCGCAGGAAAAGAAACAGACGGACGGACAGGGAAAAGATGAACGATAACAGGAAGATACGAAGAAGAAGATACAAACCGCGCCGCACCGGCAAAAACGTCAGGCTCTTTCTGGCGGCCGGTCTTATCGGCGTGGCTTTGCTTTTCGGCATATACGGAATCCACAGCGCGGTGACGTCAGCAAAAAAAGAAGCGCAGGAACAGGCAACGCAGGCGCAACTGCAGGAGATGGCAAAGGATCCGGAGACCGCGGCGTTTGCGCAGGATTATCCCGGCGACGGAACGGAGACCGCGGAACTGACGGAAGAAGAAAAACAGGAGGACTTCCCGCTGTTTCTCCAATGGGATAAGCGATGGGGTTATCTTTCCTACGGAGAGGATTGTATCGGGCTTTCCGGCTGCGGGCCGACGGCGCTTTCCATGGCGTGCTTTGCCCTGACAAGGGATGCGTCGCTGACGCCGGACAAGGTCGCCGCCTATGCGATGGAGCAGGGCTATTATGTGGAAGGGAGCGGTACGACGTGGGAACTGATGCAGAACTTCCCGCAGACCTGCGGGCTTGACGTGTCGGAAGTCGGCGCTTCACAGGGAACCATGGAAGCCGCTCTGGATCGTGGCGCCGTCCTCGTCTGCGCCGTGGGGAAAGGATATTTTACATCACAGGGACATTTCATCGTGATCTATGGCTGCAACGAGGACGGCTTTTTTGTCAACGATCCCAACAGTACGGAACGAAGCCGTATGCAATGGAAGTTTGACGATATTCAATCCCAGCTGCTCAACATTTGGGCGCTGGAGCGTCCGTGATCCCGTGATCCTTTCGGATCTTCTTTGCCCAACTGAAAGAAAGGAGCAGGCCGATCGCGAGGGAGAAGACCATGGTAACGGCGTGGGCAAAGGCGATCCCGTTCGCGCCTGCGAGGCGGTCCATGATAAATAAGACCGGAATAAAGACGATGCCCTTATCCAGCATGGACGTAAAGATCGCATAAGCGGCTTTGCCGGTGGCCTGCAGGAAGGTCTGGCACAACTGGTAGATCCCGTAGACCGGACTGATCACGATCGCGGCGAAGACGAAGATCTGGCCGTAGGCGATGACTTCCGCGTTGTCGATAAAAAGCGCGACCATCCTGTCTTTGGTAAGATAGCAGAGAACGGTCATCACGGTGCCGAGAAGAAACGTAAATACGCTCATGTTGACGATGATCTTCCGCAGACGGGGCAGATCCGCGCGTCCGTAGTTGTAGGAGATGGCGGGCTGCATTCCCATGCAGAAGCCCATGAGCAGCATGGTGATGAGCATACCGACTTTACCGGCTACGCCCTGCGCCGCCAGCGCCACGGAGCCGTGGGCGATCATGAGGCGGTTCTGAATCGTGCCGGAGATACTGCCAAGCAGGGTGGAGCAGGTCATCGGAAGGCCGAGGGTGAGGATGGAAGACGCGATCTTCCACTGCGGCCGGAAATCGCCCTTCGCGGGAACGAGGTGCGGTTTTTGGCGGAGAATGACGGTAAGGATCATCACGAAACTGACGATGTTGGAGATGACCGTTGCCAGCGCCGCGCCCGCGACGTCCAAATGCAGCGCGAGGATCAGAACGGCGTCTAAGACGATGTTTAGAATAGAGCCGGTCATATTGGCGATCATGCCGGAGATCGCGTCGCCGTCCGAACGCATGATACCGCCGTAACTCTGGGTCAGAAGAACAAACGGCGCGGCAAAGGCAAAGATCTTTAGATAAGTAACGGTCAGATCGAGGGTGTTTTCCTCAGCGCCCAGAAGCAGAGCGATCGGTTCGGTAAAGAAGAAGACGATGGCAAAGCCGAGCAATCCGACGACGAGTCCGCCCGCAAGACAAAAGGCGGACGCTTTTTTTGTCACGCCGGTGTCGCCGCGCCCGAGCGCGATGGAGATATAGGTCGCGCCGCCGTTCCCAAAGAGCGTGCCGAAGGCGGAAAGGACGGTAAAGACCGGCATACTTAAAGAGATGGCGGAGATCTTGTTTGGATCGCCGGTCTGCCCGATGAAATAGGTGTCCGCCATGTTATAGATGACCATGACGATCATCAGGATCACGGCCGGAAGCGAGAGGCGCAGCAGCAGTTCGCCAAAAGAACCCTGCGCGAGCATTTTCTGATTCTTATCCATAACTTTTTCTCCTTGCACTTTGTGTAGTTTTAATATATGCTCAGTATAGACCTTGAAAACAGTGGGGTCAACCGACAATGTTACAAGGAGTGTAGACGTAATGAACAAAGAAAATAACGCGCTCTGGCAGGAGACGGAGCAGAAGATCAAACAGGCATACGGCCATCTGGTGAAGACCAAACTGCCGGAAAAGGTCACGGTCAGCGATATCTGCCGCGAGGCCGGTATCCACAGGACGACGTTTTACGGCCATTACTGCGATACGGCGGCGCTGAGAGAGCAGTTGGAGCGCGATCAGGTCGTCCGTCTGCTGCAGGAGTTTCGGCTGGACGATGCGTGGAACTTGGAACGCGGTATGCTGGCGATCGCGGTCTTCTGTAAAAAGCACGCGCAGATCCTGCGGAAGCATCTGCTCAGTGAAGGGCGGCAGGTCTCGTCCGGCCTTTTTCCCGAGGAAGTAAGAGAAGATATGGAAAAGAAATACGACGACTGGCCGGCGGCCCATGGGATGCGGACATACGCGAGGGTCTTTTACTGGGCGGGAACGCTCGCCGTTCTAGCGGAATGGATCCGGCGGGACTGCCCGGAAAGCGAGCGGGAGATCGCGGACGATCTCTGCCGTCTCCTTCGCCATACAGAATAAACATAAAAATAACATATGAATAAAAACAATAAGGATACTGTGCTAAAATCAACGTATATCGTTCTACTCAAATTTAGCATGAAATCCTATACTTTTCTCAAAAAGGAGGGAACGTATGAGAAAAGTAACATTATTTAATAACGATTGGACGTTTACCAAGCCGGGCCAGCCGGCGGAAAATGTCACCCTGCCCCACACATGGAACGCATCGGACGGGCAGGGCAGCGCGGATTATTACCGCGGATGCTGCGTCTATGAAAAGCGTTTCGCGCGTCCGCAGACGGAAGCGGGCGAGCGGGTGTATCTGGAGTTCCGCGGCGTCAATTCTTCCGCCGTCGTCCGTCTGAACGGAAAAGAAGCGGCGCGCCATGACGGGGGATATTCGACGTTCCGCGCGGATATCACGGATCTTCTGGAACAGGACAATTGCCTGACGGTAGAAGCGGACAACGCGCCAAACGATCGGGTCTATCCGCAGAAAGCGGATTTTACGTTTTACGGCGGCATTTATCGAGACGTGTATCTTTTGACAGTAAGCGAAGCGCATTTCGATCTGGATCATTACGGCGGGAAAGGATTTACCGTTACGCCGAAACTGCACGGGACTTCCGCCGAGATCCGCTTTGACGCCTATTATACCGGAAAAGCGGACGAGATCACCGTATCAGTGGACGGCGTGGGAAGCACTTTGCTGCATCCGGAAGACGGGCACGCGTCAGGTGCGCTGACGATCGAAAACGTACACCGCTGGGACGGCCTCAAGGATCCGTATCTTTACACGGCAAAGGCCAGTCTGTGGATCGGCGGCACGGTCGTGGATGAAGTCGGCGACCGCTTCGGCTGCCGCGAGTATTATGTGGATCCGGAGAAGGGCTTCTTTTTGAACGGAAGGAGTTATCCTCTGCACGGCGTTTCCCGCCATCAGGACCGCCTCGGCGTCGGAAACGCGCTCACAAAGAAGATGCACGAAGAAGACATGGAACTGATCCTTTCCGTGGGAGCCAACGCCATCCGTCTGGCGCATTATCAGCACGATCAGTATTTCTATGATCTGTGCGATGAAAAAGGCGTGATCGCATGGGCAGAGATCCCTTACATCACGGTTCATATGGACGGGGGACGGGAAAATACGATTCAGCAGATGAAGGAACTGATCGTGCAGAATTACAACCACGCCTCTATTTTCTGCTGGGCGCTTTCCAACGAGATCTCGCTGCAGGGCGTGACGGAGGATCTGCTGGAAAACCACAGGATCTTAAACGACCTTGTGCACAAGATGGATCCGCAGAGGCTCTCCGCGATGGCAAATCTCTTTCTGCTGGAAACGGACAGCCCGCTGGTGATGCTGCCGGATATCCGCGGCTACAACCTGTATTACGGATGGTACGTCGGCGAGATGGAAGACAATGACGATTGGTTCGACGAATTCCACAAGGCGCATCCGGATATCGCCATAGGCCTGACCGAGTACGGCGCGGATTCCGTGGTGAGGCTGCAATCGCCGAAACCGCAGAAGGGCGATTACACCGAGAGTTATCAGGCGTTGTATCACGAGCATATGCTGGAGATGTTCTCGACGCGTCCGTATATCTGGGGCACCTATGTATGGAATATGTTTGAATTTGCCGCGGCGGGACGCGACGAAGCCGGAGACCCGGGCAAGAACCACAAGGGCCTGATCACGTTTGACCGGAAGACGAAGAAAGACGCCTTCTATATTTATAAAGCATGGTGGTCCGACGAGCCGTTCGTCCATCTCTGCGGAAGACGTTATCATGACAGGATCGAAGAAACGACCGAGATACGGGTCTATTCCAATCAGCCGAAGGTGGCGCTGTATGTGGACGGCGTCCTGCAGGAAGAACAGGAAGGCGCGCATGTGTTCGTCTTCCATGTGCCGATCGTTGGCGTGCATAAGATACGGGCGGTCAGCGGCAGCCTTTCGGACGAGATGGAGATCGAAAAGACCGACGAGGTCAATCCGTCCTACTTCATGTCAACGGACAAGGTGAAGAACTGGTTCGAGGAAGAAGAAGGGCAGGAAGAAGACGACGGCTTCCTTTCCTTAAACTCCACGATGGCAGAGGTCAGAGCCGTGCCGGAAGGAGCGGCGCTTTTGGATAGGATGATGAGCATGATGGCGTCCAAGGCTGCGGGCGGCATGGGAGAAGGCGTTGAGATACCGGAAGCCATGCAGAAGATCATTGCGCGCCAGCCGTTGAAGAAACTGATCGCCCAGAGCGGCATGGAGGCGGACAGCGAACCGGTCAAGGCGCTGGAAGCGGCATTGAAAAAGATCAGGAAAGCGGGAAAGTAGATGACAGGGGAAGAAAAACGCACGGGAAGCGCGGAAGTGGATCTGCGTTCGGAATTTAACTTAGAGGAACAGGAAGCCATTTCCATGGAAAGGATCGAGGAAAAATACGCGGTCGAGGACGAGATGCTGCGCGCCGTTACGGCGGGAAATGCGGAAGCGGCGATGAAAGCGCTGGAACGTTTGACTGAATTTCCGAACAGACGTTATGCGAATATGAATATGCAGGGAAACATCATGGTGATGCTGACGCTGAACACGCTGTTCCGGAAGGCCGTGCAGAGCGCCTCCGTGCATCCGGCGCATATCGACCATGTATCGGTAAAGTTCGCAGACAAGATCCAGAGCGCGAAGCGGCTGGACGATCTGGCAACGCTGCCGATGGAGATGGTGCGCAAATACTGCCTTCTCGTGCGTTCCTATTCCCTGAAGGGCTATTCCGCTCTGGCGCAGCGCGCGCTGAACTATATCGACTTCAACTTGACCGAAGATCTCTCGCTGACGTATCTCGCGGAGAAACTGAACGTCAACAAAAAATATCTGTCTTCGCATTTCAAAAAAGAAGTGGGCGAGACCATTACGGATTATATCAACAAAAAGCGGGTCATGGAATCGTTGAAGTATTTAAGCGTGTCGGACTTAAACATTTCCGATGTGGCGATTCGGGTCGGGATCTATGATCTGAACTATTTTTCAAGGCTGTTCAAGAAGATCATCAAGATGACGCCGAGCCAATATCGCCGAATGCTCCGAAATAGTTAGAAATCGTGCTAAACATGGAGAATGCTATGCTACTGCCTGCGGGAGAAAAAACATATAATGAGGATAAGGAAAGGATTTTGTCCTAATGCGGTAAAGCGAAAAGGCAACATGAAAGGAGACAGAACAATGGGAAACAATGCAGCAGCAGCGGCGGGAACACGCCGCGCAAAGACATGGCAGATCGCTTTGGCGATGCTGACCGGCGCAGGTCAGATGTGTTTCTACATACTGATGACGAGCGCAACCTATATCGGCAACGGTAACTTTGGCATTTTGGTAGCGGTAACGGGTATCATCATTACGGCGTCCCGTATTCTTGACGGCGTGACGGATCCGATCATTGCGTTTATCATCGAGCGCTTCAGCAGCCGGTTCGGAAAGATCCGGATCTTCATGATGATCGGATGGGCCATCATGGCGCTGGCCAGCACGCTGATGTGTAACGTCGGCGCGTCGCTGGGACTGACGGGCGCGGCAGGACTGGTTTATTTCATCGTCTGCTACATCCTCTACATCATCGGTTATACGTTTGTAGGCGTTGCTACATCCATTACCGGTAATGTCATGACGAACGATCCGAAGCAGCGGCCGACGATCTCCGTATGGTCCACGACTTATGCTTATCTGGCTCCGATGATCATTTCCATGGTCTCCATGGCGGTCATCCTGCCGAAATTTGACAACATTCAGGGACCGGCGTACTTCTCCTCTTACAACATCTTCGTTGTCGTAGCGTCTCTGGCGTTCTATCTTCTTGCCTGCATCGGTATCACGCCGTATGACAAGCCGGAAAACTTTGAAGGCATCAAGGTCGGCAAGAGTGAAGAAGAAAAAGTGGGATTAAAGGATATGATCGCACTGATCCGCGACAATAAGGAACTGCAGAGATATATGATCGCAGCCTGCTCCGACAAACTGGCGCAGACGATCGGTTCCGCGTCCGTCGTATCTACGATGCTGTTCGGTATCATGATCGGTTCGATGGGACTGTCCACGATCCTGTCCGCGATCGCTATGCTGCCGTCCATCATCTTCGCGATCATCGGCGCAAAGATCGCCGGAAAGAAAGGTAACAGAAAGAGCATGATCGACTGGACGTGGGCCTGCATCTTCTTAAACATCGCCTACGCGGTATTCCTTCTGTTTGCTCCGCTGACGTCCATCGGCGGCATTTTGGGCGGCGGCCTTTCAGGCGGCGCGCTGGCGCTTGCGGTAGCGTTCATCCTGTTCAACTTTGCGAACAACGGATTTAAGATGGTCGTATCCGTAGCGACAAACTCACTGCGTATGGATATCGTAGACTACGAACTGGACCGTACCGGAAAATATCTGCCGGCCACGGTAAGCGCGACATACAGTTTTATCGATAAACTGATCTCTTCCCTCGGCGCGACCATCGCGACGGCGGCCGTAGCCGTGATCGGTTATACGACGACAACGCCGCAGCAGGGAGATCCGCTGACATGGGGCGTCAAGATCGTTACGGTCATTCTTCTGATCGGCTGCCCGATCATCGGATGGGTCTGCACGCTGGCGGCTATGAAGAACAGCAAACTGACTTACGAGGCAATGGCCGACGTACAGGCAAGGATCGCCGACAAGAAAGCGCAGATGCAGTAATCGGTCATACAAAGAGAAAAGCCCTCCATGAGCCTGCGGGCCACAGGGGGCTTTTCCTTTATCATCTCAGGAGGGAAGAATGAAGCATACAGCATTTGACAGAGAATGGGAACGGCTCGACGGAGAACCTTCCAATTATCCGGGCGCGCTGCAAAGCGCAAAAAAAGTGACGCTGCCGAATGATTTTATGATCGAAAGCGATGTGGCCCCTGACGCGCCGGGCGGCTCTGAGACCGGATATTATCGGGGCGCTGTCTGCACCTATATCAGGGAATTTGAAGCGCCGCAGGAATGGAAGGAGCAGACCGTCTGCCTGTCGTTTGACGGCGTTTACGGCGAAACGCAGGTAAAACTCAACGGTATGCTGGAAGCGCGAAACTCTGCGTGAAGGCGGATGGCATGGAAGCGGAACACGCCTTTAAGATTTTCTGAGAAAGGAGAAAGATAGAATGAAAAAGTTTAACGAAGGATTTCTTGTCGGCGCCGCGACGGCGGCGCATCAGGTCGAAGGGAACAATATCCACAGCGATTACTGGGCGCAGGAGCATATGGAACACACCAGTTTTGCGGAGCCGTCCAATGACGCGGTGGATCATTACAACCGCTACGAGGAGGACATCAGGGCGATGGCCGAAGCGGGGCTCAACGCCTACCGTTTTTCGATCGAGTGGGCAAGGATCGAACCGGAGCAGGGCCGGTATGATGAAAACGAGATCGAGCATTACCGCAAAGTCCTGCGCTGCTGCCGAAAGAACGGTATCGAGCCGATCGTGACCATGATGCACTTTACGTCGCCGAAGTGGCTGATCGCCGCAGGCGGATGGGAAGCGGAGAGCACCGTAGGCTATTTTGCCGACTATTGCAGATATGTGGTGCAAAAACTGGGCGACGAGATGAATTATGTCTGCACGATCAACGAAGCCAACATGGGACTGCAGATCGCGGCGATCTCCGCGCGGTACATGGCGCGGGCGAAAGCGGCGGCGGCAAAAGCGGCTTCCGGCGGCGCGGACGAAGCAGGAAAGAATGTGGAAGGCTCGGTGCAGGTCGGACTGAACATGCAGGGTATGATGGAGCGGATGAAAAAGCAGGCGGCGGAACACATGGAAATTTTCGGCACGCCGCAGCCGCAGGTCTTTGTCGGCGCAAGGACGCCGGAAGGCGACCTTCTTGTGATGCGCGCCCATCAGGCGGCGAAAAAAGCGATGAAAGAAGTAAAGCCGTCGCTGAAGATCGGGCTGTCCCTGTCCCTGCACGATATCCAGTGCGTCGAGGGCGGCGAAGCCGAAGCGCAGAAGGAATGGGAGGAGGAGTTTGCGCATTATCTCCCGTATATCAGCGACGACGATTTCTTCGGCCTGCAGAACTATACGCGCTCCGTCTACGGCAGCGAAGGGATCCTGCCGGCGGAGGAAGGCGCGGAACTGACGCAGATGGAATATGAATACTACCCGCAGGCCTTGGAGCATGTGATCCGGCGGGTGCATGAGGAATTGCCGCAGGTGCCGATCATGGTTACGGAGAACGGGATCGCGACTTCCGACGACAGCAGACGCGTCGCTTTCATTGAACAGGCGACGGACGGCGTTGCCCGCTGCTTAAACGACGGCATTCCGGTCTTGGGCTATATGTACTGGTCGCTGCTGGATAACTTTGAATGGCAGAAAGGTTTTTCCATGACCTTCGGTCTGATCGCGGTGGACCGCTCCACGCAGAAACGGAGCGCAAAGCCGAGTCTGGCGGCGCTCGGGGCGACGGTAAAGTAGGAGTTTAAGGACGAATCATTTCACAACAGACGGGGATAGTAAGCCGGTGGCGGAAAAATACGACCCGCAGGGGGCGGGGTAGTATGGAAACGAAAAAGGTTTGGTGCTATGGTGGAACCGGAAGGGGGCAGCAGCATGAAGACGCCAAACCGCGCAGCCATTACCGGCTTTATCCTCTGTTTTACCATGATCATTTTCGGGATCGTCACCAACGGAGGAATTGGGACGATCCTTAATTTTATCCACATTCCGTCGATGATCGTCACGTTCGGCGGCGCGGTGTTCGCGGTTCTGATCTCGTCCGAATCGATGGAAGATTTTATGGACGGCCTGAAAAGTTTTCGCACGGCGTTTTCCAAAGAGACCGTGGGGCTCGATGAGATCGGCGACGTGATCTATTCGCTGGCGATCACTTCGCGCAGGGACGGTCTGCTGACCTTGGAGGAACAGGCCGAGCATATGGAAGACCCGTTTTTGCAGAAGGGGATCCGTCTGATCGTGGACGGAACGGATCCGGAACTGCTCAAAGACATTCTGGAAACGGAACTGCTCCACGAGATGGAAGACAACCGCAGGAGGATCGCCTTCTGGGAAAACATGGGCGCATACGCGCCGGCGTGGGGCATGGTGGGCACGCTGCTCGGGCTGATCAACATGCTAAAGTCCATGGGAACGGATTCTTCCGCCATCGGAGAAGGCATGTCGCTCGCGCTGATCACCACGCTCTACGGCTCCATCCTCGCCAACTGGGTCTGCATCCCGATAGCGGCAAAATTAAAGCGCAGTTCGCAGATTCAGGAGATGCAGAAGGAACTGATCATCGAAGGCGTGCTTTCGATACAGGCGGGGGACAATCCGATGGTCATCCGCGAGAAGATCCGTGTGTTCCGCGCGGACTGGGAGGAGAAAATACTACCCGATAAGGAAAAGGTAGTATAGTTTTTGCGCCTCTTTGGTAGTATGATGAACATACGAGGAGGTGCGTACATTATGAAGAAAAAGATATCTATCGGTGCGGTGCTGCTGCTGGAGGTTTTGATCGTTTTTGTGATCTTTCTGTTTGAGATATGGATCACCGGCGGGGGACAGGGGATCCATAACTATATCGACATGCCGAGTCTTCTCATCATCCTGCTCATCACGATTCCTTCGCTTTGCATTTCGGGTCTGGGCAAGGACTTTCTGCGCGCGTTTTCCATCGGGAAAAAGCCGTATCCCCTCCGCCAGCTGAAGCGTTCGATGGAAGCGGTGGAGATGGTGCAGAAACTGATTCTCTGCGCTTCCGGCTTTTCGGCGGTCGTCGCGACCGTGATGATCCTTTCAAGGCTGGACGATCCTGCCGTCATCGGGCCGAATCTCGCGGTCGTCATTCTCAGCGTTTTTTATATGATCGTTCTGGAAGTTCTGCTGCTTCCTTTGAAGGCGCATGTGCAGAACGCCGTTACGGATCTGATGGATGTGGAAGATGAAGAAATTTAGGATATTTCTTTTGCTTTTGTATCTGGCTTCACTGGCGGGCACGATCGCCCTGCAGTCGTTTTCCGTCCTCAATCCGCAGCTGCGCCTTCTGGTCAACGGGAGCACGCTGCTGATGGCGGCGGTGGGGCTGGCGCTCTTTGGGCTGATCTACGCCGGTATGCGGAAGGAAAAGCAGAAGGAAGGCGGGGAAAAAGAAGAAGAAGAGCCGGTTTTTGACAAGGGCGCGTATCTTTCGTTTGCGAGCACGCACGATTTGACGCGCCGTGAGACGGAGATCGGGCTGCTGGTGCTGCAGGGCTATACGAACCTGCGGATCGCCGAGAGCCTCTATATCGCGGAGACCACGGTCAAAAAACACCTGACGCATATCTACGAGAAGACGGGCGTCGCCTCCCGCGGGGAATTTCGGCAGGTCCTTCAGGAGGCGATGAAAAGCGCGGCAGAGGCCTGAATCCGATCCGCATTTAGTAAAGCGGCGAATTTGTTTCCGCATATGGGAATGATCCGCCGCTTTTTATGTTGCCGCCAAAACACCTTCACAAAACCGTTATCGTCCGGATAGCCCGCATTCGCGCCGCTTTCCGGAAACGTCCGGTTCACGGTTCGTACGAGGCGGAAAAAAAGATTGAAAAAAAGATTGAAAAAAACGCTTTTTTGTGGTAAAGTGTTACATGGTTACGAACTGACACATTCGGGGGGCAACCATGCGAAGAACGATCAGAGGAAAATTAACAGTCAGAGTTATCACCATTGTGCTTGTGGTCATCTTAGTCATGACGGTCGGCACCGTTTTTATCGCCGGAAGGCAGATGATGCGCAGCGGCAAAGAAGAATTGCAGTTGCAGGCGGACCGCTATGCGCAGGAGATCAACGCTTGGATCGACAATGAAAAAACGCTGGTAAGCAGTGTGACAAGCGCGGTGGAAGACGTGGGCAGTATGGAAACGGAAAGCCTGCAGGGTACGATGGATACCTATTTCAGCGGGCGCGACGAACTGCTCAATCTCTATATCGGTACGGTGGACAGCCGTTTTATTCAGGCAAACAAAGAGGCGACGATCCCCGAAGGGTATGATCCCGTGGAGCGCGGCTGGTATCAGAGTGCCGTAGAAGCGGGCGACGTGATCGTGACCGATCCGTACTGGGACGTTATGACGAATCAAATGTGCGGTACGATCGCCTGTCCGGTCTATTTCGGAGACGAACTGGTAGGCGTCGTAGCGGCGGATTTGACGCTTCAGACGGTCGTCGATCTGACCAACAATATCAAATACGACACGAATGTTTACGGCTTTCTTGTAGACAGCAGCGGCAATTATATCGCGCACAAGAACAAAAAATATCTTCCGACGGAAGACAGCGCGACGGCGGTGGCCGACGTGATGCCGGCGCTTGCTTCCGTGATCGAGAAGCCGGGCAGCGGGATCGCTTCTTCAAAAGATTATAACGGCACGAGTTCCTATTTCGCCACTTCCAAGATCACGAGCGCAAATTGGCAGGTGGGTGTGGTTGTGCCTTCCAAAAATGTCAACCGCGCCGCGCGGTCGATCATCATTTTCTGCGTGACGATCGCGCTGATCTCTCTGGCTTGCGCTGTTCTTATCATGATCCGCACGATCAATACGACGCTGGCTCCGATCAAAGCGCTGAAGCAGTTTGCTTCCGGAGATTTTTCCGACACGGCCGTGGAGGAAAAGGAGATCCCGTCGGAGTATAAAGATGAGACGGAGCAGATCATGACGGCGACGTCGACGGTCAAAGAACAGATCCGCGACATCATCATCTCGACCAAGACCGAGGCGGAGCAGATCGGACAGATCAGCGGGGATGCGCTGCAGGAGATGTCGCAGTTGAATCAAAACGTGGCCGATATCAACGACTCTGTGTCAAATGTGATTGCGCAGGCGGAACAGACGGCGACGCTGACCCGTCAGATCCACTCCACCGGCGACGAACTTGGAGAGGTCATCGATTCCGTAGCGGTCAAGGCGACGGATGCGGCGACGCAGTCGTCCGACATCATGGTACGCGCGCAGGAACTTTATTCGACTTCCGTTGCTTCCAGCAATAAGGCGACGGAGATCTACAATACGACGAAAGATGAGTTGGAGAAGGCATTGGAAGGCAGCCGCGCGGTCGGCGAGATCTCCATGCTGACGGACGAGATCTTATCGATCAGCGAGCAGACCAACCTGCTGGCGCTCAACGCTTCCATCGAGGCGGCGAGAGCCGGTGAAGCGGGCAAGGGCTTCGCGGTCGTGGCGGATGAGATCCGCGCGCTGGCGGACAATACCAAGCAGGCCATCGACAAGATCCAACTGGTGACGGGCGCGATCGTAACGAGCGTCAATGATCTGGCAAAATACTCCGACAAACTTTTGCAGTTCATGAACGAGACGGTTGTATCCGATTATCAGAACATGATCGCAATCGCAAAACGCTACGAAGAAGATGCCGTCTTCTACAATGGCATTTCTTCGGATCTGGGCGCGTCCTCCGAGGAGATGAGCGCGAGCATGGCGGAGATCAACGAGAGTATCGCCGACATCAGCCGGATGACGGACGAGATCATGAGTTACATGACTTCGATCGGCGACGCGGCGACGGGATCAAAAGATGATTCCGTGACGGTGCTCGAGCAGATCCGGCAGTTATCTGCTTTCAGCGAACAGTTGAAAGAAACCGTAGCGTCCTTCAAGGTCTGAGAAGGGCCGTATGGAAAGTGAAAAAAGATCCGACTCTTGAAATAGCGGTGTGAGTTCATTGATGTATCAACTCCTATTTGCCTGCAAAACACCTAATATGAATCATTATCTAGGAGATTGCATACGTGGATAGGAGTTTTTTTAATGATAGGTTTTAATCAGTAGAAAGTTGTAAATTTATGAAAAAAACGAAGAGTAAACATTTCTATGCCTTATTTATTTGTATAATAATCATAATAGTATTTTTGGGGGCGATATGGATCTATTCCATCGTGGCAAGAAATCTCCTTGAAGATGCGACTGTCAACAACATCAGAGAAGTTGCCGTGCATGACCGTAATACGATCACTATGTTTACGGAATATAATTGGAAAAACCAGCAGCGCATAGGCGAACGACTGAAACGACACAGTCAGGAACTTAAAACGGTAAGCCAAATCAACGAGTATCTGGGACTTGAAGCGTATGAATCGACCTTTGATAAAGTCTATCTGCTTATGGAAGACGGTTCCTATTATACGGATGTCACTTACAGAGAAGGCAGCGAAGATCCGGATTATTACCCGTATATGGATCTGTTCGAAAATACGGACAACTACAAAGTCGTCGGTTATGATTCGCTTCCGGTAATGGGCTCCGATAAAGTTGTGATCTACGGTTACAGATTGCCGGACAATCCCAAAGATGAAGTATTATCCGGTATCAAAATAGGGGAAGATCAAAAAGAGGTTTATGCCGTGATAGGAGTTTGCAAGAGGTCTTCTATTGTGGACGGTCTTGTGATTGAAAATTATGTTGATGAATCCGGCAATACACAAGGATATAGTTCGGTAGTCGATAATAAAGGCGAATATGTTGTGGACAGAAAAGATGCGGCAAGTTCTGTTTCTGATAATTTGTTTAATATAGTAAAACGCTGTGACAGGTCAAGCCTCACGCCCGCCGATGTGCAGGAAAAAATGAATGCAGGCGAAGAATTTTGGTTCTATATGGAAAAAAACGGCGTTCGTGAACTGAACTACTGTGCTCCGTTGAACAGCAGCAGTGTTGACTGGTATTTTATCATGTCGGTAAACGATCGGGTGGTGCAAGATCAGATAAAAATATTTGTTACGCTTATTACTGCGACAATGAGCACGGCGATCATTGTCATTATCAGTGCGTTTGTATTGACTCTTATCATGCAGAGAAAAACGCAGATAGCCTACGCGCAGGAAAAGGCGCAAAGCGAATTTTTGTCCAATATGAGCCACGAGATCCGCACGCCGTTGAATGGTATTGTCGGATTGAATTACCTGATGATGAATGCAATAGATAATCCGGAAAAACATCTTCAGATAAAAGAGTGGCTAAAAAAATCGCAGAATACAGCAGAATATCTGCTTGCACTCATAAACGATGTGCTGGATATTGCCAAAATTCAGGCGGGGAAAGTGGAAATCTCCTATGCCCCGGTGTCTGTCGAAACACTGTCAGAGTCTGTTTATTCCATGCAGTACGATAATATTACAGAGCGCGGCGTTGGCTTTATCAAAGATATCCATATCATCGCCCCGCATATCCAGTGTGATGAGATACATATAAAACAAGTGCTCATGAATATTATCGGCAACGCGGCAAAATTTACTCCGGCAGGCGGAACGATCAGATTTTCGGTAAAGCAGAGCATGATCGACAATCGTCACGTTATGACGACATTTGTCTGTGAGGATACCGGCTGCGGAATGAGCGAGGAATTTCTGCATGAAATCTTTAATCAGTTTACGCAGAACCGCAACAGCAGTTCCGCTTCCGTCAAAGGGACGGGCTTAGGAATGGCGATAAGCAAACTGCTTGTGGATGCCATGGGAGGAAAAATAAGCGTAGAGAGCGAATTGGACAAAGGCAGTACGTTTACGGTTGAAATCCCTTCTGAAATCTGTGAAAGTCCTGACCGTCTGAAGATGGCGGATGGCGCTGAAAAAACAGCGGATCCTTCCGGTAACGATGCCGAGCCGACGAAGATCCTTGTTGCCGAAGATAACGAACTGAATGCAGAAATACTGATGGAGATTTTGAGCCAGTTCGGATTTGTTCCCGTGCGCGCGCAGAATGGTCGGGAGGCTGTGGAGATCTTTGCGAGATCAAAGATAAACGAGTTCAAAATCATCCTTATGGATGTGCGAATGCCTGTCTTGGACGGCTGCGAGGCATCGGCAGGGATCAGGGAACTTGACCGTGAAGATGCCAAAACGGTCACCATATTCGCCTGTACCGCAAACAGTTTTCAGGAGGACAGGAGCAGGGCTTTAGACAGCGGAATGAACGACTTTTTAACAAAGCCGATAGATATCAACATCCTGCTTCGCAAAATGGAGAAGATCGATCGTGAAAAATCTAACCGTTAATAAGAAAAAAATGAGAAAAGGGATTGCTGCATTTTTATTGCAGATCATCGTCGCAGTGTCATTTTTATGCTGCCTTTCCGGTTGTTCCAAACAAGAAGAAGCGGTACAAGAAATCATTATAAAAGTGCCGCATACCAATACGATGAATTG
Source organism: uncultured Lachnospiraceae bacterium (assembly GCA_947589155.1). Taxonomy (GTDB): domain Bacteria; phylum Bacillota; class Clostridia; order Lachnospirales; family Lachnospiraceae; genus Pararoseburia. The sequence goes on from CANQBH010000013.1 coordinate 33,772, forward strand.
CATTTCTAATCCGGATATAAAAAATGCCCGTACGCTTCTTGAACTCGCAAGTCAGGATTTTATGGCGCAGTATGACAAAGAAGTGAAAATAAAAGTCATAGAATTTGATGGCGGCGAGGAAACGAAAGCGATCACAAATTCTTTCGGCACAAGCGATGCGGCCGATATATTATATGACGGATTTTTCAACATGAGTTCGTTTATCCATGAAGGAAAAGTTGTTCCTATTGACGATGTTCTTACTCCGGAAATGCAGGAGGATATATCTCCGGCTTATCTGGAACAGGGACGATTTGATGGGAAACTCTATATGCTGCCCTATATGAGTTCCGAGAACATTCTCATATATAACAGGGAAATGTTTGAAGAATACGGCCTGAACGAATATATTGACGAGGGCGAAGTGATTTCAAACTGGAGTATTGAAGATTGGACAAAAATACTGAATACCCTTGCGGACGGATTTGCAAAAGAAGGCAGGGGGAGAGTCCCTATGATGATGTATGCAAAAGATAATCAGGGCGATACGCATATCATGACGATGCTCCGCGCTTTCGGCGGCGATCTGTTTGACAGCGGCAATAATTTTGATCTTGAGGATAATCCCGAGGTCATTTCTGCGCTCAGGTGGCTTCAGAACGGTGTGGATCTGGGTTGGTATATGCCTGTTCCGTATTACAAAACAATGTCCGATAACAGCAGTAAATTCAAAATGGACGAACTTGCATTTTATAACTTTAATCTGGGAAGTTCAACGTACAGCAGGGTCATAGAAGATTACGATGCGCAAACAAATACCTTTACGAAATACGGCTTTGTGAATTACCCCGGCAATCACTGTACGATCTTCAATGATGGATTTGAGATCTTTGACAACGGCGACAGCGAAAAAATAGAAATAGCGAAAGATTTCCTAAGATATTTCTATGAAACCGATAAATGGCTTGAATGTTCCGCCGGAGCCATCCCTGTAAGCGAAAAAGTCATGGAAAAATATAAAGACGATATTTTGCTTTTGGAGGCGTTCTCGCAGAATTCCGTAAATTCCGTGGATTATACGCATAACCTCTCGAACTGGCAGGGAAGTGAAAATTCTGTCAGGAGCGTATTTTACCAAGAGATCGCGATGCTTATGATCAAAGATGCGGACGGTAATTTTGCCGTTACTCCGGAAGAATGTGCAAGGAATCTACAGGAAAAATTAAATACGGCCATATCGGAAGGACGAAAAAACAGTACGCTTCATGAGTAAGAGGCGGTTTGGGAAAGGAATATTGCTAAAGCGGCAGGATTTTTTGCGGAGAAAAAAGCGGCGCGGGAAGGAGAGGACATATGGAACACGATCTGCGGGGCGATTTTTTTCAAATGCTGCTGGACTGCTACGGGTTGTGGACATGGGAGTATGACGAAAATCTGGAACTGCGGACGACAAACAGCATCTCGCCATATTTTCACGGGCTGCTTCTGCTGGGTCGGGAGCGGAAGGAAGCGATTCTGGAGCATGGAAAACAGACGACGCAGCCGCTGATCATCACCAATACCATCGGAACGATATGGTCGGTGGTGCCAAAGCACAGCGCAGAGGGGGAACTGGAGGGTTTCTTTGCCATCGGCCCGACGCTTACGGGCGAATATGCGCGAAAAGAGGTCGAACAGGCGGCGGACAAGCTGAACTTGAGCGTCAAAAACAAACTGGCGGTTCTGGATTGCGTAAGGACCATGCCATATGTGAGTACCAACGTCCTGTTTCTGTATACCGCCTCCCTGCATTATTATGTGAATGGCAGGAAGGCGCGGATCAGCGACTTTGTGTATTTTACCGCGGGAAAGGAAACAGAGAAAGAAGCGGCCGGCGGCACGGAGATGGAGCATGTTCCGTTTCTGGTAGAGGAACGGCTGCTGGATATGGTGCGTACCGGGAATCTGGATTATCACGACGCTCTGTCGGAGTCGGGCAGCGCCAGTCAGGGGATCCGCATGAAGGGAACGGACTCGGTGCGGCAGGCGAGGTATTCCGTGATCGCGTTTATCACGCTGTGCTCGCGGGCAGCCATCGAAGGCGGGCTGTCGCCGGAATGGGCCTACACATTAAGCGATACCTATGTCACGGCGGTGGACAGCGCGCAGAATATCAGCCAGATCGCGGCGGTCAGCCATATGATGTATGAGGATTTCATACGTCGGGTCAATCAGGTGCGGCGGCAGGAGGGCATTTCAAGGACGATCCGGATGTGCTGTGATTATATTGAGATTCACGTCGGAGAGCCGCTGAGTCTGAAACTTCTGGCGGAACATACCGGCTATACGGAATACTATCTCTCCAGAAAATTCAAGGTGGAGACGGGGCAGAGCGTGAACACATATATCCGCCGGACGCGTATGCGGGAAGCCAAAAGGCTGCTTGCGACTACGAATCTCAGTGTTCAGGAGATCGCGGATCGGCTTTATTTTTGCTCCCGCAGTTATTTTTCCGAACAATTTAAGAAAGAGACGGGGATGCTTCCGGTGGAATATCGGGATCGTTCTTTTTGAAAAACCCTTTTCGTCTGCTGTTTAGATAGAAACGAATTTACTGTCTAAATAGCAGATTTTTTGTTGACCGGACAATCAGGATTATCCTACAATTATTATGAAAAAATAACGTGGGACATGAAAATGTCAGACAACAAAAAGGGAGGGTTTTTATGAGTGCGGCAACTGCAAAAAGCGGGCTGCTGGCAAACGCGTTCAGCAGTTCAAAGTGGGATTCAAGGATAAAATCCCAGAATACCACAAAAAAAGAGTTGTGGCTGGGCTATGTGCTTGGCGTATGGGGCATGGCCATGACGAGTTCCATCGTAAACAGTTACTATAACCAATATCTGACCGATGTGATCGGCTTCGATTCCACGAAGGGGGCGTGGATCGCGTCGTTTATGGTACTGTTTCCGGTGCTCAGCAAACTGATCGACGCCATGACAAATCTGTTGATGGCGAAGGTCATTGATTCTACGACCTGCAGGCAGGGAAAGGTGCGGCCATGGCTTCTGATTTCCACACCGTTTGTACTTGTCAGCGTGATCCTGCTGTTCTGGATGCCGTTTACAAAGCCGGTGCATCAGGCGATCTGGATCATGGTGGCGTTTAACTTGTATTACAGCGTTTCCTTTACGATGTGGAACATGGCAAAGGAGTTGACGGCTCCGGTCTCCACGCGGAATGTGAACCAGCGCCAGACCTTGGCCGTGGCGGCTCGGATGGTAGCCAATATCGGAACCGGACTGGTGTCCATTCTCTTCCCGATGATTTTGGCGTCTGTCTGCCGGATGGTGAACGGCGACAATGCGCAGGGGTATCTGATCAGCATGTCCATTATGGCGCTGATCGCCGTATGCACGACGTTCATTCAGTATTTCTACACCAGAGAGCGCGTGACGGAGGAGCGCCGCAGCCAGAGCGCTATGACTGCGGATACAAAAGAGCAGCGTGAGATTCAAAAGGAAGCGAGCATGTGGGTGCAGTTGAAGGCTTGCTTAAAGAGCAAATACTGGATCCTTCTGGTAATTATTTTTCTGCTGACGGAGATACTGACAAATATTCGGAATATTTCACTGATCTACTATTCCGGCTGGGTGGTCAACGGAAACGCATACGGCGATGTAGCGGCGATTCAGGCGAAGTTTCAGATGATCGCGCTGTCGCCTATGGGCCCCGGCATCCTCTTGATGCTGCCGCTGACGAAGAAGTTCGGGCGTACAAAGACGATCTGGACGACGGCGATCCTGACGATCGTAGGTTCTGCAATAGCGTTTGCCAACGCAGGCAACGGAATGATGATTTATGCCGGAACGGCGCTGGCAGCCATCGGCAATATTGCTTTCAGTTATATGATGCTCTCCTTTATGGGCGACGTGATCGATCAGGTGGAATGGAAAACGAAGGTGCGCGCGGACGGTATCACCGGTGGTTTTGTCAGCGCGGTCATGATGTTTGCCGTGGGTATTGCGCAGGGAATCTTCAATCTGGGTCTGATGATCAGCGGCTATACGCAGCCGCAGAAGATCGGCATGAATGGGGATATCGCGCTGTATGCTGATCAGCCGGCGTCCGCTACGACTTGGATCAATATGGCGTATCAGGGAAGTTACATCATTATCGGTCTGATCGTATTCTTCATGTTCTGCTTTGTATTCAAACTGGAAAAAGAGATGCCGCGGATATCGCATGAACTGCAGGAGCGTTATGTGGAAGAATGCCGCGCAAAGGGTATTGAGTATATTCCTCCTGAGGAGCTGGAGCGCCGCGAGCGTGAGGAAGCCAACCGTATGGCGGAGGAGATCCGCGTAAAGGAACTGAAAGAGAAATGCGCACGCAAGGGACTGGACTTTGAAGCGGAGAATCAGAAGGTCCTTGACAAGATGGCGGCGAAAAAGGCAAAAGCGGAAGCAAAGGCCAGAAAGAAGGAGAAGAAAGGATGAAAACAGTCTTAAAGGGCAGTCTGGACGGGAAACCGTCCGGACTGGAACTGGGAAACCGCGCGCTGGCGCGGAGAGCAGCGGCGGAAGGATTCGTCCTGCTGGAAAATGACGGGACGCTGCCCTTAAAGGAAAAGAAGATCGCGCTGTACGGCTCCGGCGCGCGCAGGACAGTCAAGGGCGGTACGGGCTCCGGCGCTGTGCGCGAGCGTTACAGTGTGACGATCGCGGAGGGTCTGGAGGCGGCAGGCTATGAGATCACGACAAAGGACTGGCTGGATCGCTTTGACGCCTTTTATGAGGAAACGTATGAACGCTACCGGCAGGAGCAGGAGAAGAAAGTAGAGGGCGTCCGTGATTTTTACAGGATGTTGGGCATGGTCGAACCTTTTACGCATCCCACCGGGATTCCTGTAACACGTGAGGATGTGGAGCGCTCCGGCTGCGATACGGCCTTTTATGTGCTGGCCAGACAGGCAGGGGAAGGAAACGACAGAGAAGATCGGCAGGGAGATTACCGTCTGGACGATGTGGAGCGGGAAAATCTGGAACTGCTGTCAGAGGCATACCGCCATCTGGTGGTTGTGATCAACGCAGGCGGCGTGATCGACGTTTCCTTTCTGGATACGCTTTCCGTCAGCGCGCTGGTGTACTGCGTGCAGGGCGGCGAGGAAGGCGGAAACGCTTTGGCGGACGTGCTCTCCGGAAGAAAGAACTTTTCGGGCAGGCTGGCGACGTCATGGGCCTATCAGTTCGAGGATCTGCCGTCCAATACCACATATTCCTATCTGGGAAAAGACCGGTATCATCAGGAATATACGGAAGGAATCTATGTCGGATACCGATTTTTTGATACCTTTGGCGTGAAGCCGCGGTATGCGTTCGGTTACGGATTGAGTTATACGTCTTTTGCGTTGGAGTTTTCAGAGGTGACGCTGGAAACAGATCTGGTTAAGGTCTGCGTATCTGTCCGGAATACGGGAAAGGTATCCGGCAGGGAAGTTGTCCAGTTATACGCTACCGTGCCTTTCGGAGCGGGGGCGGAGAAGCAGCGCCTGATCGCATTTGCCAAGACCGGCGAACTTGCGCCCGGCGAGAAGCAGGATCTGGTGATATCTTCCCCGCTGAAGGGGCTTGCCTGTTATGATGAAACGAGGGCGGCTTGGATGCTGCGGAGCGGCAGTTATCTTCTGCGTCTGGGAAGTTCTTCCGACCGGACGGTTCCCGTGGCGGTGCTGACGCTGGAGAAGAAAGCGGTGCTGGAGCAGTGCGAGAATATCTGCCCGCTGCAGACTGCGCTGAAAGAGATACAGCCGCCGAAGCGGCAGGAGGAGCAAACGGACGGCCTGCCGAAACTGGCGCTGGATGCCTATGTGCCCGCGCCTGTCGTACACCGCTATGAAACGCCGCAGAGCAGCGATCCGCTGGCGGAAAAAATGACGGCGGAGCAGTTGGTGCGTCTGACGGTCGGCGCAGGCACCTCCGCGAGAGAACTGCAGGTAGAGGCCAAGGGGGCTTCCGGCTCTACGACGCAGAAACTGTATGAGGAACTTGGGATTCCAAACGTCGTTCTGGCGGACGGCCCGGCGGGACTGAACCTGACCAGTCAGGTGGTGGAACTTCCGGACGGCAGCACAAAGGCGGCGAAGGTGCCGGAGACGCTGGAAGCATACAAGCGGTATTTCTTCGGCTTTGCCCGCATGGCGTTGATGAGCCAGATGGCGGAACCTTCCGAGGGGATCGTGCATTACCAGTACGCCACCGCCTGGCCTTGCTCCCAGCTTTTGGCGCAGACCTTTGATCCGGAACTTTTGGAGGAGGTCGGAGACGGCGTTGGGGCGGAGATGGAGGCCTTCGGAGTGACGGTATGGCTGGCTCCCGGTATGAATATCCACCGGAATCCGCTCTGCGGACGTACCTTTGAATATTATTCGGAAGATCCCCTTGTTTCCGGAAAGATGGCGGCGGCCATCGTGCGGGGCGTGCAGAGGCATCCCGGAAAGGGAATGAGCATCAAGCATTTTGCTGCGAACAACTGCGAACTGGAGCGGAACTTCTCATCCTCCGACTTGACAGAGCGCACTCTGCGGGAATTGTATCTGCGGGGCTTTGAGATCGCGGTGAAAGAATCGCAGCCGATGACGGTCATGGCGGCCTATAATAAGATCAACGGCGTATATTGTACCAATAATTACGATCTGTTGGTGAAGGTGCTGCGGAATGAGTGGGGCTTTCAGGGGCTTGTGATGTCAGAGTGGGATGCCATGAAGGCGGACCGAGAGGATTGTACGAAAGCGGCCAGCGGCGATGTGCAGAAGGCCCATGCCGCGCAGTGCGATCTGGTAATGCCGGGACGGGACGATCAGGTGGAAGCGCTCCTTGCGGGCTTAAAGAGCGGTGCGGTTAAGGAAGATGATGTCAGGCGCAGCGCGGCGCGTATTCTGCAGATGATTCGCGGCAATACGATTGTGCGTATAGAGGAGTAGCAGGAGGAAAACGGCCATGATTTATAATATCAGCATGAAACTGGAACATCTGATGGAAAACGAAGCGGCTGTGAAGATATTGAATCAGCAGTTTCCGGGGCTTTTGGATAAGGCGTCAGAAAACGCGCAGGCGCTCAAATTGTCGGTAGAACAGATGGTGCGCTATGCGCGGATCCCGCAGGCGGAGGAACTGCTTGCCGGATTGGATGCGCAGCTGCAGGAACTGAATACGCCGGAAAATGCTCTGAGCCCGTCCGAGGCAAAGCAGATCGCGTTTTTCCGGACGATTGCGAAAAGAGACGAGGAGGCGGCGCGGGAAAAGAAAAACCGGAGCGGGGAAAAGTCGCATGTTCAGGACGCCGTCTTTCCGGGCCAGCCATGGCTGGACACGCAGGGCGAACGTATTCAGGCGCACGGCGGAGCCGTTTATTATGAGGACGGCATATATTATTGGTACGGGGAAAATAAAACATACACCGACGGAAAAAACGGAATCTGGACGTGGGGCATCAAGGTGTACGCTTCCCGGGATCTCTATAACTGGGAGGATCTGGGTTATCTGATCCCGCCGTCGCCGGAGGATCCGGACAGCGCCCTGTTTCCGGCGAAGCGCGTAGACCGCCCGCACCTGATCAAATGTGAAAACACCGGAAAGTACGTCTGTTGGATCAAATTGTCGGGACCGGAGGCGGCGTTTACGATCTGGCAGGCGGATGAACTGCTGGGCCCTTATGAGCAGGTGGAAAATCTTTACAATCCGGGCGGGCATAAGGTCGGGGATTTTGACCTGATCGTAGATGAAGCGAGCCGGAAGGCATATCTCTATTTTGACGCGGATCACGCTTCCATGCTTTGTATGGAACTGACCGACGACTATCTGCACGCGGAGCGGGAAGCGGGAAAAAGTTACCGCGACCTGACGCCGCCTTTTACCAGAGAGGCGCCGGCGCTGTTTGAGGCAAACGGCAGAAAATATATGGTGACAAGCGGCATGACGGGCTATATCCCCAACCAAAGCGACGCGGCGGCTGCGGACGGCTGGGAGGATGAATTTACAAGCATTGGAAATCCGCATATACAGGATGATTCCCATGCCTCTTTCAACAGCCAGATCTCAAAAATCTTTCGGGTAGCAGGAAAGGAAAACTGCTTTATCGCCATGGCGGATCGCTGGATCCCCTCTTATCCGGTGGACGCGCGGATCGCGGATCTGTTTACGCGGGTGATCGCGGGCAGATACGATCCCAAGCATTATCAGGCCACGGAGGAAGAACGTCAGGAGATGTACGCGGCCAATGTACTGGAGGAGGCGGACACTTCCGTTGCGGACTATGTGTGGCTGCCGCTGCAGATCGAAGCGCCGGATGCGGAGCATCCGCAGGGGCGCGTATGTATCGAATGGAAAGATGAGTGGAGAGTCTGATATCGATGATTAAATTGAAAAATGGCATAAAGTTTTTCCCGTTTCTTCCGATATAGATATTGGAAGAATCTCTCGAAACGGACTTCGGGAGAGAGGCTGAGCGTCACGGAGGACAGAGCCATGAACAAGAACATCACATTGACGTCTGCCGCTCTTGCGTCTTTATGGAGCAGGCGGCAGGCGTCCAATTCCATGTATTCACAGCAGTCGGGGCGGGCCGCTCCGGCAATATCCAACGACACGCAAAACGTATACGGCAGCCTGCAGAAGAAACGTATGCTGCAGGATCTTTCCGAGGAGGAAAAAGAGGCGCAGGAGGTCATCGCCGGACTGAGCCGGATCAACGACGCCCAAAAATACGCGGAGTCCCTGCGGACGAGCCGGACGAAGGCGAAGAAGACAGAGGCGGCGCTGAAAAAACTGCGCTACAATTTCAAGGCGCTTTCCGCGCAGATCATGCGCTGCAAAACGTCGTTCGCCGCCAGACAGGCGGCGGGCGCGGCGAGGCGCGAGGTACAGCGTCTGCGCAATCAGAAGAACACCGGCAATTACGACGACGAGGAGATTCAGGCAGCCATCACGCACGCGCGCGCCATGGAGCGGATCGCCAAGAAAAAGGCGCGGCATCTGGAGGAAGAAGAACGCGTGAAGGTGACGGGCGGCCCGTGCGAGGCGGACATCGAAGAAAAGCGCGAGTACGCACAGGAGGAGCAGGAAGCGGAACAGGAAGTACGCGAGGCCGACCTTGCGCGTATGCAGGAAGAAACGGAAGAAATACAGGCGGAGATGGAAGAACTTGCCGAGGAAATGTCGGACGAGATGCGCGAGCAGATGGAAGAATTTGTCGAGGAAATGTCGGAAGAAATGCAGGAGCAGATGGAAGAAATGACCGAGGCGTCGGATCTTTTGGATCTTGCCGATGAAATGCTCAACGTCGATCAGGAGATGGATCCTCCGGATTTTAAGATGCTCAAGATCAAACACCGTTCGGAGGAGATGAAAGAACTCGCAAAGGCGGACGGAGAATATCTGAAAGCGCTGTTCAGCCAGCTGGCGCGGGAAATGGAAGAAGCGTCCGCGCCGTCTCCGTCCGCGGCATATGCCGCGGACGTTGGAGCGGATCTATCCCCGCTTTCGGCAGCGGAAGCGGCGGCGCTTGTTCCGGCGGAAGCGATGCCTGATGCGTCCTCCGGCGCGTGTGTTGACGTATGCGTCTAGTAATTTTCCTTGCGGAGTTCAAAGAAGGACTGCGGATGATTGCAGACAGGGCAGACCTCCGGCGCATTGGTGCCGACGACGACATGGCCGCAGTTGCGGCATTCCCATACCTGTACGCCCGCGCGCTCAAAGACCTGATTTGTTTCGATGTTCTTCAGAAGCGCGCGGTAACGCTCTTCGTGCTGTTTTTCGATGGCGGCCACCATGCGGAATTTTTCCGCGAGTTCGCTAAACCCTTCCTCGTCGGCTTCTTTTGCCATACGGTCGTACATATCCGTCCATTCAAAGTTTTCCCCTTCCGCGGCGGCTTCGAGATTCTGCGGGGTATCGCCGAGAAGGCCGAGTTCCTTGAACCAGAGTTTGGCGTGTTCTTTCTCGTTGTTCGCGGTATCCAGAAAGATCGCGGCGATCTGCTCGTAACCGGCTTTCTTGGCAACGGAAGAAAAATAGGTGTATTTGTTCCGCGCCTGTGATTCCCCGACAAAAGCCTCCATCAGGTTCAGTTCCGTTTTGGTCCCTTCGTATTTGTTTCCCATGGTGTTTTCCTCCTATCTTGCTTTCTTGTAGTTTTCGTTTACGGTGTTCCAGTCGACCAGATGAAAAAAGGCGTCGACATAGGCAGCGCGCAGATTTTTATACTTGAGGTAGTAGGCGTGCTCCCATACGTCGATGGTAAAGATCGGCGTGTGGCCCGTGCCGAGGCTGATCGGGTTGTCCTGATTGGCGGAGGCGGAAAGGATCAGGCCGCCGTCTTTTGCAACGGATAACCACGCCCAGCCGGAGCCGAACTGTCCGACCGCCAGCGCGGAGATCTTTTCCTTGAAGGCGGCGAAACTGCCGAAACTCTCCCGTATCTTCTGCGCGAGTTCGCCGTCGGGCTCGCCGCCGCAGTGCGGGCCGATCTCGGAGAAGTAGAGGTTGTGGTTGTAGAAGCCGCCGCCGTTGTTGCGAAGACCGGTGCGCAGCCGCTCGTCTTTGATCTCGTCCAGAGAGGCCAGCAGTCCGGTGATCTCCATGTCCGCCAGATCGGCTTCCTCCGCCAGCGCATTGAGATTTGCCGTGTAGTTTGCATGGTGTTTTGCGTAATGTGTCTCAACGGTCAGTTCATCCAGATACGGTTCAAGCGCGTCGTATCCGTAAGGTAGATCCACTTGCTTAAACATAATGTACTCCTTTCTCATCTTGCTGTGATTTTACAAAAAATAAATGAAAACTGCAAGAGGCGGCGATAAAATCACAAAAGGAGCATATGCAGTTTCGGGAAAAAACATACCTGTCCTTTACATTTTTTTCCTGTCCTGCTAAGATGGGGGAAATGAACGGATTGGAAAGGATGGATCGGAATATGGAAAAGAAAACGAAAAATGCGGCCGCGGCCATATGCCTGTTTCTGCTCTCCGCGGCGTTTACCGCGGCGGTGGTGCTGTTTGACGTAGCGCCCGCGGGGCCGTCCGGCGTTCCCGTCGGATTTTCCCGCTTAAACGAAGCGGTTTTTGAAGCGATCGGGGAGCATAGGGTCTGGTATGATATCACGGAATGTCTCGGGTTCTGCGCGATCGCGGTCATGGCGGCGTTTGCCCTTGCGGGACTCTTGCAGTGGATCGGCAGAAAGAGCCTAAAAAAGATCGACCGCCCGATCCTGCTTTTGGGCGGGCTCTATGCGGCGGTCATTGCGCTGTATGTGATCTTTGAGATCTTCGTGATCAACGAGAGGCCGGTGATCATGCCGGGCGAGAGTAAAGCCGAGGCGTCTTTTCCGTCTTCGCATACCATGCTGATACTGACGGTCTTCGGCAGCGCGCCGCCCGCGCTCGCGGAACTCTTCCCAAAAAGGAAGTGGCTCAGCGCTTTGCGTGCCGCCGCGATCCTTCTGATGGCCGTGGCGGCGGTCGGGCGGCTTTTCAGCGGCGTCCACTGGTGTACGGATATCCTCGCGGGAACGCTCTACGCGTTTACGCTGCTGAGCCTGTATGTTGCCTTCCTGAAAAAATCTACATGTTGAAGCGGCGCTGAAGTTCGGAAAGCACGGCGCGTCCGCGGAAGATGCAGGAGCCGATAAAAATGATGACGCTGGTGATCAGACAGATGATCCACGCCAGAGGGATGTCCTTTCCCATGATGAGCAGCACCAGATATGGCAGGACGCCCAGCAGGATGTTGCTCAGGAGATAGACCATTGCGTTGGCGATCTTTTCGGCAAGCGTCAGGACGAAGTTGGCGATCAGCGTGCCAATGCACATCCACGGAACGATGACGCCGGCGGTCAGCGCCCAGTATCCCGTAAAGTAGCCGGTGATCAGCAGCAGCGTCGCGAGAAGGAGGACAAACAGCGTCAGGATCCGCGACGGGCTGAAATCCCGTTTGAACAGCCGGATCAGGCCGAACTCAAAGGCGAGCAGCCAGAGGCTTAACAGAAGGCTCCAATGCAGGTTTCCGTCTTTGATATCGAACAGGAAATCCAAAGACAGCGCGATGATCATGGCGGAGAGGACAATGAACAGCTGCAGTTTGTATAAAACGGACTGCTTTTGCAGCGTGGCCTGCACCGGCCAGTGCGGGCGGTCGTCTCCGGCGTCGCCGTTGAGGGCGTTCTGGCAGAACGGGCAGCGGTTCAGTTGTCCGCCGACTTCGATCTTGCAGTAAGGACAATGTTTCATTAGCGTATCACCTCCGTTGCGTATGCGCGTACCGCGATCCCGTCGGATGTCAGGTCGCGGACAAAGTCTTTCAGGACGCCCGTGTTATTGTAGGGCGAGGAGATCCCGAGCGTCAGCGTGCCGTTGTAACTGGACACCGTGCAGAACATATTGCTGGAACTGCAGAACGCGCTGTAATTTTCTATGTACGGAACGAGTTCCTCCGGCGGCTTCTGCACGCCGAGATTGGAAAGCACGAGAGAGACGTTTTTGTCCTGCTGGCGGGAGAAGTATTTGATCGCCGCCTGCTTGATAAACAACGGCACCACGCGAACCGGCGCGACAAATTCCATCGTTTCATAGCGATCCATCTGCGCCTTGATGTTTTCCGGCGTCAGATTGGACTTGAGGTTTTCGTCAAATTCCCGGGCAAGTTCGTCCAGCGTCGTATCTTCCGTGAAAACGTGGGTGACGTTGACGTTGTTGAAGAAATTGCGCGACGTGTTGGACGGATAATAGTTGCGCAGGTTGACGGGCAGCGATACCGTAACCGGCTGCTGCTTCATGCGGGACGGCATATCCTTCCACATCGCGAGCATAAAGCGCGCGCCGAGATAACTGGTCAGGGACACGGAAAGCGCCTTCGCCTTCGGGAGGATGTCGCCGACCGGCATCTGGAGTTCAAAGAACTGCAACTGTTCATAAGGAAGACGGAGTCCGGACGGATGATAGGATTTTTTGGACTCGCCGCCGCCGAGACCTACATTTTTGAAGAAATGCTTAAAACTGTTTTCCGTCAGGTCTCCGGCGGACGCCCCGCTGTGGTTGGCGATGTCGGTAAAATTTCCCGGATAGCACAGTTTCAGATAGTCGAGAACGAGGATGTTCAAAAATTCCAGCGCGCCCGTGCCGTCGCTGATTGCGTGGAACAGATCGAGATTGATCCGGTTTTTGAAGTAGGACACCCGATAGTGCAGGCTGCTGCCGCGCCCCGGCGCATAGAGCACCGGACAGACACGGCCGTTTTCTTCGACCACTTCCGGAAGAAGATCCGTTCCTTCCATATAATGCCAGAAAACGCCGCGGCGGATCCGCACCTGAAACTGCGGGCGGATCTGAATGGTGGAAAGCAGCGCTTGCTGAAGCAGTTCGGGATCGATGTCCTGCTTTAAGGTGCAGCTGACCCGCAGCGTGCGGGTATCTCTTTTGGAACAGGTGGCAAGAAAGACCTTCGCCACATTATCGACTTGGTACCAGTTGTTTTGACTCATAACTTCTCCCATCCTTTGTAACGTATCCCCTGCACATAGCCGCCGACGTCGCGCATGGCCTGCGTGGCAAGCGGGACCGGCATCTGCTGAAAGACGTGCCAGCCGCCTTCGTAGGTCTGAAGCGTGGCGCGGCCGCCCGCTTCGTTGATCTTTTCGGCAAGCCTCGTGCTGTCGTCCTGCAGGATCTCATATTCGCCGACCTGTATCAGGGTCGGCGGAAAGCCCGAAAAGTCTCCGAAGAGCGGGCTGAAACGCGGGTTGGCGACGTCGGCGTCTCCCGCGTAAGCGTTTCTGACGGAAACGATATACTCATAACTGAGGATCGGATCCTCCTCCTTATGCGTCTGGTAGGACGGCGCCGAAACGGTCATGTCCGTCCATGGGCTGAACAAAAGGAGCGCCTGCGGCGTTTTCCGCCCCGCCGCAAGAAGGTGCTGCATCAGGGTCAGCGCCAGATTGCCGCCCGCCGAGTCTCCGGCAAGGATCACAGAGGAAGCGCCGCAGCCCTGATACATGAGATCGTCCCATACCGTCAGAGCGTCTTCAAAGGCCGCGGGATACGGATGTTCCGGCGCGAGCCGGTAGGCAAACGACAGGACGTCCGTGCCGGTATGCAGCGCCAGTTTGGACGCGAGGATCCGCGCGTATCCGATGCCGCCGCAGGTATAGCCGCCGCCGTGGCAGTAGAGGATAATCTGCGTGGGATCGTGGATGAAATCCGGCCGGATCCATTCCGCTTCGATCCCGCCGATCGAGCGTTTCTCCGTTGAGATTCCCAGAGGCGGCGTGGCGAGGCGCGAGGCCCGTTCCATGGAACTGCGCTGCCGCTTGAGGTCTTCTTTTGTCAGGGACGTCTGCCCCGTGGATATCTGGTTCATCGCTTTGAGCGCCTTCATGAACGGGTCGCTCAGGTTCTGCAGGATCGCCATCGCTTTGCTCCTTTTTTGAAAAACTACGGACATTATACTACATTACGAAAAGGATGGCTATGTTTTTATCGCCGCTTGTGGTATAATGAATGCAAACAAAGGATAAAGGAGATACGATATGGCGCGCCCCGCAAAGGAGAAATTTCATATGGGACATTTTTTTATGACGCTGCTGATCGCGATTCCGGCGCTGTTTGCGCTTTATCTTTTCGCGATCATGCCGCGTATGCGCAACCGGCCGGATCCGCGGCCGTTCATGGATCGCCTGTATGCGCACAGAGGGCTGCATGACAACGACGGCGATGCGCCTGAAAATTCCATCAACGCCTTTCAAAAGGCGGTCGACGCGGGATACGGAATCGAACTGGACATCCAGCTGACGGCCGACGACGTGCTGGTGGTCTGCCATGATTTTGATATCCTGCGGGTCTGCGGCGTGGATAAGAAGGTGCGCGATCTGACCTATGAGGAATTGCAGGAGTACCGCATTTTCGATACCGACCAGACGATCCCGAAGTTTTCCGACGTCCTGAAACTGGTGAACGGCAGGGTGCCGCTCATCATCGAATACAAGGTGCCGGGCGCGGATACGAAGACCTGCCGTCTGGCCGACGAACTTCTGTCCTCTTATCAGGGAACGTACTGCGTCGAGTCGTTCAATCCGGCGGTGGTCCTTTGGTACCGCTGCCATCGGAGCGAAGTCTTCCGCGGCTTCCTTTCCGACTCCTTTATCCGCGAAGGATACCGCGATTATCCGAAGCCGGCGTATGAAGTGCTGCACCACCTTCTTCTGAATTTCCTGATCAAGCCGGATTTCATCGCGTATGACGCCAAGTATTACAACGACCTGTCGCGCCGGATCTGCAAGGAGATCTATAAAGCGCCGTCGGTCGCGTGGACGATCAAGAGCCAGCGGGAGTTGGAGGAGAGGGCCGGAGATTTCGACATTTTCATCTTTGACAGTTTCCTGCCGGAGAGCAAAGAATAAGCATAAGAAAAAGGCGGGGCCGCCAAAGCCCCGCTTTATGATTCTTCAAGATACGCTTCAAGGATACGAACGTCTTCGGGATGGTCGCAGCGGATCACGCCGTTTTCCAAAAATCGGGGCTGTGACGCCACGGAGCAGAAGACATACTGGCTTAACGTGGAGGCGAGGTTGAGGATATCGCCTTCCGTGGATTCATAAAACACGTCGCCGTCGCAGGATTTTACGCTGAGAAGAAAGTTTGTGATGTCGGCGTCTTTTTTCAGTTTCAACATAGAAAAGACCTCCTTTGCTTTTGGATACCGGAAAGTTTTTGAACTTTCCGCCCTCAATGATAACTCCATGATAGCCGTTTTCCCGGTAAAAAGCAAATCCGGCCCGCATTTCTTATAAAAGAGGCGTTCTGCCGTCTTGAAAAAGCGGACGCAGCTTGTTAAAATACTAAAGAATGGGGGTTTACTATGGATAAAGTGCTTTTGATCGGAAAGTTTATCGATTCTACCAAACATCTTCAGCAGGAACTGAAAAAGCATCTGGCGCTGCAGTTATGTTCCGACCATGTGGAGGTGGTCTCCAGCATGATCCAGATGTACGGGCCGGTGCTCCTGCTTGTCAATCTGGACGGGTTTGGCGAAGAACAGGAAGGATTGTTTTCGGCGCTTGCCGCCGAGTATAAAGATCTGCCGGTCGTCACGTTCGGCGATGAATCGCAGTGCGAAAGGTTTCTGGCGTTTGGAGAAACGCTGCGGATGTTTCATATCGCGATGCCCGCGGACACGGAAACGATCCTTGCGTTTCTGCGGGAACATACGGATCTTGCCATCGGTGAAAACGACGGCGCGAACGACGCGCAGCAAAAACTCATCCTTCTCGTGGACGACAGTCCGGTGCTCCTGCGCAGCATGAAGCATATGCTCGAAGAGAGTTACCGCGTCGCGATGGCCACGTCGGGGCGGCAGGCGCTGGAGATGATCGAAAAGGAAACGCCGGATCTGGTCATCCTTGATTATGAAATGCCCGATTGTAACGGCAGGGAGACGCTGGAGATGATCCGCGGCGAAAAAGGGATGGAGGAGACGCCGGTCGTTTTTCTGACCGGACACGGAGACGCCGACCATATCCGCTCCGTGCTGGATCTGAACCCTTCCGCGTATTTCTTAAAGCCGCCGAAGGCGGAAAAGATCTTCGAGATTTTGGAGCAGCTCTTATAGGAGTGGCCCTGATGAGATAAGGAGGACAAGATGAAAGCATCGGAAGATACCAGAAAAAACAAATTTGCCCTGATCGGCTGGGCCGTGACAGTTATCATCATTGCTGTCGCTTACCTGATTCAGGTTCTGAAAGCGGAGCGGACGATGGGCTATTATCTGCTCCTGCTCCTGCTGGCGTTTGCGCCGCTGGCGGCGGGCGTCGTCTTTTACCGCAGGGATACGGAGACGAAGGCTCTGCGCGGCATTATCGCCATCGGTTATACGGTCCTTTACGGTTTTGTCCTGTGGACCGGCGCGACGATATTGACCTTTGTTTATATTTTCCCGATCATGTCGGTGC
>CANQBH010000014.1 GCA_947589155.1 uncultured Lachnospiraceae bacterium
GTGAGCGCGCAGAAAAGGAGAGGCGATGAGACGAAGGAATCGCAGGATGAAAGAAAAGAGAAAGCCGTTTTCACCGGTCTCCCTTGGCGCTGCCGTTACGGGGCTGGCGGGTCTTGCGCTGTTCTTCGCGTTTCTCGCGTTTTCGGCAAGCCGTCAGGGCGCGGCCGGAAGGACGGAGGGCGCGCTGGCGTTTCTTGGTATGCTGGCGGTATTTTTCGCGCTGTTCCGCGGCCTGTCGGAGCGGCGGAATGAAAATTTTGACGCGCTGATGCGCTGGTGCGGCGTGATCCTGCCCGCGGCGGCGGCAGCGTGCTTTGCGACGGTATATCTATTGGGAGCCATTATCGGCTGACAGAAAGGAAGGACTATGGCGGATCAGGAAAAGATCGCGGAACTGTATGACGAGCGCTATCAGCTGATGATCGGGAAGATCACGGAACTCTCTCAGGAGAGCGGGCTGCCGGGCGCCTACGGCGAATATATGAAAGAGGCGGCGGGCTTTATCCGTCAGGCCATGGAGACGTATGAACTGTGCAGCAGCCGTTTCCTCATCAATTCTTCGGAGGAGGAGTTAAAAAAACGGCACGACCGCCTGTACGGACGGCTGGACGAGGCAAGGTATGAGGAGAGTTTCCTAAATCCGGCCTATGCCAAAAGACGGCTCGGAAAGAAACTTGGCGGCGAACTCTGCGCCCTGTATGCCGATCTCCTCTCGCTGATTCCGGCGGCTTACGAACTGCGCATGGATCTGCTCTGTATCTGGAGCGAACTGACGGTGGAACTGTTCTGTCTGCTGGAAGAAGGCGTGCGGGAACATACGCTGGACGAAGCGGGCCCGACGGAGGAACTGGCGCAGGAAGTAAAGAGCGCGCTGGTCTCCTTCTATCACGACGATCTGGAACTCTTTGTCACGGATCAGGTCGCGGGAATGGTCACGACGGAGGAGGACTTCCTCTATAACATGGTGATGTTTTCCGACCTGTCGGACGACCGCTATCTCTATCAGTACGGCTCCTGTATCGGGCGCAATGAGATCGGCATGGCGGGGTATCTGCGGACGGTGCCGCAGGAGGAGATCGATTCCATCGCCCGCGTCTATACGGAAGGTTTCGCCAGAGGCTTCGAGGTCATGGGAAAGGATCTCTCCCGCAAAAAGACGGTGAGCATTCATGCGCCGATCGGCATGGAGCGCGTGGTGCGCGCGGCCATCGGACAGTTTAAGGAGATGGGGCTCCATGTGATCCTGCAGAGGGAACGCACGACGTCTCTGACGGGACGCGGAGGACGCCAGAGCGGGATCTATTCTTCTTCCGTGAACCCGCAGTTTTTGTTTGACCACCGCGAGGATAAGGCGTGCTATCTGACGAAGGCCTATGCCAAACGGCGGCTGGAAGCGGCCGAAGCCGCGTTTGAGACCTATAAAAAAGAAGCTTCCCTTTACAGCGGCCCGGCCCTGATCGAGGTCTTCGGCGAGGAGCCGTTTGAGCCGGAGATGAAGCCGGAAGCCCTGCGGCTGAGTAAAAGCCAGAACGCGCTGCATCTGCGCACGGTCGCCGGTGAGAGCGAGATACAAAACCGCTTCGTTCCGGGAAAGGAAACGGGCTTTACGATCATCGCCTTTCCGCTGCCGTCCATCGGGGAACGCTTTCAGGAGATCTTCGAGAAAACGGTAGAGATCAACGCGCTGGATTATCAGAAATATCAGGCGATGCAGCAGCGTATCATCGACACGCTGGACGAGGGCTGCGCCGTCAGGATCACGGGACGCGGCAAAAACCGCACCGATTTGACCGTTGCGCTGCATAGGCTTTTGGATCCCGCGCACCAGACGAATTTTGAAAACTGCGTGGCGGATGTAAATATCCCGCTGGGCGAAGTCTTCACGTCGCCGGTGCTTGAGGGCACGAACGGCCTGCTCCATGTGAGCGGCGTCTATCTCAAGGGCAACGCCGACGTCTTTTACCGCGATCTTACGCTGGAATTTACCGACGGCATGGTGACGGACTACGGATGCGCCAACTTTGAGGACGCCGAAAAAGGGCGGCAACTGATCTTTGAGAACATCCTCAACCGCCACGCGTCGCTGCCGATGGGCGAGTTCGCGATCGGAACGAATACGACGGCGTATAAGACGGCGCTGGAATACGGGATCATGGACAAACTGCCGATCCTGATCGCCGAAAAGACGGGGCCGCATTTTGCGGTCGGCGACACCTGTTATTCCTACGAGGAAGACGAGCCGATGTATAATCCGGACGGCAAGGAAGTCATCGCGAGGGACAACAGCATTTCCGCGCTGCGGAAGGAAGACGAGTCGAAGGCGTACTTCCACTGCCACACGGACATCACGATCCCGTACCATGAACTCGGCGACATCACCGTGCTTTGCAGCGACGGAAGGGAACTGCCGGTGATCCGCGGCGGAAGGTTCGTGGTGCCGGGTACGGAAGAACTGAACGATCCTTTGGACGATCGTCTTTCATAAAACAAAAAAAGGAGAAACGATATGGCTGATGTAGGTATTGTAATGGGAAGCGACTCTGATATGCCGGTCATGGCGAAGGCTGCGGAACTGCTTGAGGAACTGGGCGTCTCTTATGAGATGCGGATCATTTCGGCGCACAGGGAGCCGGACGTCTTTTTTGACTATGCCAAGAGTGCGGAAGAAAGAGGGCTGAAGGTCATCATCGCGGGCGCGGGCAAAGCGGCGCATCTGCCGGGGATGTGCGCGGCGCTCTTTCCGCTGCCGGTCATTGGGATCCCGATGAAGACCTCGGATCTCGGCGGCGTGGATTCTCTGTATTCCATCGTGCAGATGCCGAGCGGCATTCCGGTGGCGACGGTGGCGATCAACGGCGGAGCGAACGCGGCGATCCTCGCGGCGAAGATCCTCGCGGTCTCGGACGAGGCGCTTCGGGAAAGGGTCAAAGCCTACGGCGCGCGGCTGAAAGAACAGGTCGTGGAAAAAGACGAAACGCTGCGGGACAAGGGCTACCGGGCATTTTTGCCAAAACAGTAGGAGGAAACTATGGATTATAAAAAAGCGGGAGTGGATATCGAAGCGGGCTATCGGTCCGTGGAACTGATGAAGGCGTCGGTACAGACGACGATGCGGCCGGAAGTGCTGGGCGGTCTGGGCGGATTTTCCGGCGCGTTTTCCCTGTCGAACATCAGGCAGATGGAAGATCCGGTGCTGCTGTCCGGCACGGACGGCTGCGGCACGAAGGTCAAACTGGCGTTTCTTTTGGACCGGCATGATACGATCGGGATCGACGCGGTCGCGATGTGCGTCAATGACGTGGCGTGCGCGGGCGGCGAGCCGCTGTTCTTTTTGGACTACATCGCCTGCGGCAAAAATTATCCGGAGAAGATCGCTTCCATCGTCAGCGGCGTGGCGGAGGGCTGCCGTCAGGCGGGCTGCGCGCTGATCGGCGGCGAGACCGCGGAGCATCCGGGCCTGATGCCCGAAGACGAATACGATCTTGCCGGATTTGCGGTCGGTGTGGCGGACCGCAAGGATCTCATCACAGGAGAAAGCCTGCGCGACGGCGACGTGCTGATCGGCATGGCGAGCACCGGCGTACATTCCAACGGCTTTTCGCTTGTGCGCAGCGTGTTTCCGATGGAGGAAAAGACGCTCGGGCAGTATCATGAGGATCTCGGCGCGACGCTGGGCGAGGCGCTGCTGACGCCGACAAGGATCTATGTGGGCGCGCTCAAAGCACTGAAGGAGGCGGGCGTGACGGTAAAGGCGTGCAGCCATATCACGGGCGGCGGATTTTATGAAAACGTTCCGCGGATGCTGCCGGAAGGTCGTCATGCTTTGATCGAAAAGTCGTCTTATCCTCTGCCGCCGATCTTTGAGATGATCCGGCGCGCGGGCGATATCGAAGAAGAGATGATGTACGGCACGTTCAACATGGGGATCGGCATGGTCATCGCCGTCGATCCGCAGGACTGCGACGCGGCGCAGCGCGCCATCCGTTCCGCGGGCGACGTGCCTTACCTCCTGGGACGGATCGTCGACGGGGAAAAAGGCGTTACGCTGGAATAGGACAGAGGTGAGAGTATGTTAAGGATTGCGGTTTTGGTTTCCGGCGGCGGGACAAACTTGCAGGCGATCTTGGACGCGGTCGACGAAGGCCGGATAAGAAACGCCGAAGTTTCCGTCGTGATCAGCAATAACCCGGGCGCTTACGCGCTCAAACGCGCCGAAAAGAAAGGGATCGAAGCGGTTTGTATCTCGCCGAAGGAATATGCCTCACGCGAGGATTTTAATGAAGCGTTTCTTGCAAAATTGAACGGTTACGCGGTCGATCTGGTGGTGCTGGCGGGATTTCTCGTGGTGCTGCCGGAGAAGATGGTCCGGCAGTATGCGAATCGGATCATCAACATCCACCCGTCGCTGATCCCTTCGTTCTGCGGCAAAGGCTTCTACGGGCTGCGCGTGCATGAAAAAGCGCTGGAGAGGGGCGTCCGTATCACGGGCGCGACCGTGCATTTTGTGGACGAGGGCACGGACACCGGGCCGATCCTGCTGCAGAAGGCGGTGGCGGTCGCGCCGGACGACACGCCGGAGATCCTGCAGAGGCGGGTCATGGAAGAAGCGGAATGGAAGATCCTGCCGGAGGCGATCGATCTGATTGCGGCGGGGCGCGTGCGCCTTGAGGACGGCAGGGTGAGGATCATACAGGAAGAACGATAGGAGAAAAAGCAGATGAAGATTTTGGTTGTAGGGAGCGGCGGACGCGAACACGCGATCTGCATGGCGGTTTCAAAGAGCAGCCGCGCGGAGAAGATCTACTGCGCGCCGGGGAACGCCGGAATCGCCGCGATCGCGGAGTGCGTCGCGATCTCCGCGATGGAATTTGACAAACTGGCGGACTTCGCCGAGGAACATGGGATCGGCCTGACGATCGTAGGCATGGACGACCCGCTGGTGGGCGGTATCGTGGACGTTTTCGAGGCGCGCGGCCTGCGGATCTTCGGCCCGCGCAAAAACGCCGCGATCCTCGAAGGCAGCAAGGCGTTTTCCAAAGACCTGATGAAAAAATACGGCATCCCGACGGCGGCGTATGAGACGTTTACGGATCCGCAGGAGGCGCTGGCCTATCTTCGGACGGCGAAGATGCCGGTCGTCCTGAAAGCGGACGGGCTGGCGCTTGGCAAAGGCGTGCTGATCTGCCGGACGCTTGCCGAGGCCGAGGACGGCGTGAAGACGATCATGCAGGACCGCAAGTTCGGCGACGCGGGAAAGACGATGGTGATCGAGGAATTTATGACGGGACGCGAGGTGTCGGTGCTGTCCTTTGTGGACGGCAGGACGATCCGGATCATGAGCAGCGCGCAGGATCACAAGCGCGCCGGAGACGGCGATACCGGACTGAATACCGGCGGCATGGGCACGTTTTCGCCGAGCCCGTTTTACACGCCGGAAGTGGATGCCTATTGCAGGGCGCATATCTATCAGGCGACCGTGGACGCGATGGCGGCGGAAGGCAGGGAGTTCAAGGGCGTGATCTTCTTCGGGCTGATGCTGACGGAGGACGGGCCGAAGGTGCTCGAATACAACGCGCGATTCGGCGACCCGGAGGCGCAGGTCGTGCTGCCGCGCATGAAAAACGACATCCTCGACGTGATGGAAGCGTGCGTGGACGGCACGCTGGATCAGATGACGCTCTCCTTTGAGGACAACGCGGCGGTCTGCGTGGTGCTGGCGTCCGCGGGCTATCCGGTCTCCTATGAAAAGGGATTTGAGATCCGCGGGCTCGACCGTTTTGATCAGGAAAGCACGTTCTGTTTCCATGCGGGAACGGCGTTTAAGGACGGAAGAATCGTGACGAACGGCGGACGGGTGCTCGGGATCACCGCGAAGGGCGGCGATCTGAAAGAGGCGAGAAAAAAAGCCTACGAAGCGGCCGGATGGGTGGACTTTGAAGGCAAGTATATGCGCCGCGACATCGGCAGGGCGATCGACGAGGCATAAAAAAGACGGCAGGCGGGGCAGTCCATACGGATGTCCCGTCCGCCGTCTTTTTTCATGTAAAAAACTCAGCGGAACTGATTGGCGTCTTTGTCGTATTCGTATTCGATACGGGAAAGGGCGCGCGTGACGTATTCCTTGTCGACGTCTTCCGTGCGGCAGAACTCATCCAGCGTCGCATAGCGGTCGCGCAGGTTCGTGTTCACAACGCTGAGCATCATCATGGGATCCTGTGGCAGATTCATAACATCTTCTCCTTACGGCTGAAAGTATTTGGGAACATACCCATAGTCTATGCGCCTTCCAAAGAAAGGTGAGAAAGCGCGTTCCTTATGGAGTCTGCGCACATTTCCGCCGTTTATACTTTTGTATCACAAAAGAAGCGCCGCGGCAAGGAAAAAAGATAAAAATCCCGAAGGAACCTCTTTCAAAAAAGACAAGCCGGTGTTAAAATAAAATTTAGGTGGATCCGGATGAAACGGATCACGGAAAGGAACGGAAAACAGATATGAGTATGACAGGATTTGGACAATTGATCGACATCTTAAAGAAGGACCCGAAAAAGATCGTGTTTACGGAGGGTACAGACGCGCGCATCCTTGAGGCGGCTTCGCGGCTTTTGGCGTCGAACTTCCTTCACCCGATCCTGATCGGGAACGCGCAGGAGGTCGAAGCGGCGGCCGAGGAATGCGGCTACAATATCCGCGGCGCGGAAGTGATCGATCCGCTGCATTACGAGCGCATGGAGGAGATGATCGACCTTTTCTGCGAACTCCGCAAGAGCAAGGGTGTGACGCGCGAAGAAGCGAAAAAAACGCTTGCGCAGGCAAATTATTTTGGCACGATGTTAGTCAAGATGGGAGAGGCCGATTCCCTGCTCGGCGGCGCGACATACTCCACCGCGGATACGGTGCGGCCCGCCCTGCAGCTGATCAAGACCAAGCCGCAGAACAATATCGTATCGTCCTGCTTTATTCTGGTGCGCCCGTCGGCGACCGGCGAGAACGAGGTGCTGGCGATGGCGGATTGCGCGATCAACATCAAGCCGACCGAGGACGAACTTGTTGAGATCGCGGGAGAGACGGCGGAGTGCGCAAAACTGTTCGGAATCGATCCGAAGGTCGCTTTCCTCAGTTATTCCACGCTCGGTTCCGGCAAGGGCGAGGACGTCGATAAGATGCGCAATGCCGCACAGAAGACAAAAGACAAGTATCCGGGTCTGCCGGTCGAGGGCGAGATCCAGTTTGACGCGGCCGTATCGCCGCGCGTGGCGCGTACCAAGTGCGGGGATTCCGAGGTGGCGGGACACGCGAACACCTTTATTTTCCCGGACATCAACGCCGGAAACATCGGCTATAAGATTGCCCAGAGACTTGGTAATTTCGAGGCCTACGGACCGATCCTGCTGGGGCTGAACGCTCCGGTCAACGATCTGTCGCGGGGCTGTAACGCCATCGAGGTATATTCCATGGCGATTATTACGGCGGCTCTGGCATAGGCAGACATATGCAGGCAAAGAAAACAAAAGAAAAATACATCGGCAAACTGAACCGCGCGCTGAAGATCTCGCTTGTGGTCTCCTCGCTCGTCATGCTGGTCGCGCTGGCGATCGGCAGCAGGATCCTGCCTCACGACGACTGGGGGCAGGACGCTTCGGGGAGGGACTACGGCGAGCCGGTCTATCAGGAATTTGCGGACGGCAGCCGCGAAGAGATGGAACTGCCCGGCAGATGCCGGGGAAAACGCGGCGAGGTCATGACGCTTGTGACCCGTCTGCCGGAGGAAATCAAAGAGGGTACCTATCTCTGTTTCCGCAGCGCGAAGCAAAAGATGCGCTTTTTCATCGACGGCAGACAGATCATGCAGTACGACACCGACGCCGACAGGGTCACGGGAATGATCGATCCGGCGGCTTATGTTTTTGTACCCATTTCTGTCAATGACGCCGGAAAGGAACTCTACATCGAAACGCAGACGGATTCCTCTTACAGCGGTTATGTCTACCGGATTCATATCGGCAGCCAGATGGGGATCTGGAAGGACATCGTCTCCGGGTACGGGGGCGTCTTTTTCATCGCGATCCTCCTGCTGATCCTCAGCATCTTTTTCATCGTCACGAGCGTGGCGCTGAGTTATCTGTACCGGCAGGAAGTGGAACTGATCTATATGGCGGGCGGAATCTTTATCGCCGCGCTCTGGGAACTGGCGAACTGCGAATTCCGCCAGTTGTTCTTTCCGAACCTTTCCGTCCCGAACGATCTGTCGTTCTACGCGGTCATGCTGCTGCCGCTGGCGTTCCTTCAGTATGTGAACATCCTCCAGAAAGGGCGTTACCGCCGGATGTTTCTGACCGCCAGCCTGCTGGACGTCTGCGTGGCGCTGCCGTGCGCCGTTTTGCATATCAGAAAGATCGTGGACTTCACCGACACCATCACGCTCCTTGATCTGACGGCGCTGCTGTCCATCGGCGTGATCTTTGTGGGCCTGCTGCGGGATATCCGCGCGCACCGGATCAAAGAATACCGGGCGGTGGCCGTCGGCCTTCTTCTGGCGATTGTCTGCGCGATCATCCAGATCATTTCCTATTTCCAACATATCAATATCTTTAACGGCGTGACGCTGGAACTTGGAATGCTCTGCCTGCTGTTCAGCGCGAGTTACCATACGTTCAGCGGTATCCTCATGGAGGAGCGGGAGCGCCAGAAGGCAAAGATGGAAGCGGACGCAAAGGGGCGCTTCCTTGCGCATATGTCGCATGAGATCCGCACGCCGGTCAACGCGGTCCTCGGGCTGGATACCATGATCCTGCGGGAATCCAAGGATCTCAATATTAAACAGTACGCGATGGATATCCGCAACGCCGGACAGAATCTCCTGTCGATCATTAACGACATTCTGGACATCTCCAAGATCGAGTCGGGCAAGATGGAGATCGTGCCGGTCGAGTACGACCTGTCCGTGCTGATCCATGACGTCTGGAACATGATCCACGTCCGCGCGGAGGACAAGGGCCTTGAACTTTCGTTCGACGTGCAGGAAGATCTTCCGCTGAAACTCTACGGCGACGATGTGAGGATCCGCCAGATCCTCATCAATCTTTTGAGCAACGCGGTCAAATATACGGAAAAAGGCAGCGTGACGCTGCGGATCACCGGTGAGGCGGCGGAGCCGGATACAAACAGAGCCGGAGAAAGCGGCGGCGCAGAGGGCGCGCTGTTTCGGCTGCACGTCAGGGTAAGGGATACGGGAATCGGAATCAAAGACGAGGATCTTGACAGGCTGTTTACGGATTTTGAACGGATCGACGAAGAACGGAACCGCAACGTGGAAGGCACCGGCCTTGGCATGAGCATTACGACGCAGCTGCTTGATCTGATGGGAAGCAGGCTGGAGGTCGAGAGCGAGTACGGCAGGGGCTCCGCCTTTTCGTTTGTGCTGGAGCAGAAGGCTCTTTCCGACGAGCCGCTGGGCGACTGGACGAAGCGGATCGGCAGTCAGGCGAAAGAATACGAATACCACGCGGCGTTCACCGCGCCGAAGGCCAAGATCCTTGTCGTGGACGATAAGGAAATGAACCGCCGCGTCTTCAAGCACCTGTTAAAAGCCATGCGCGTCCAAATCGACGAGGCGGCGGACGGCTGGCAGTGTCTGAAGATGACGGAAAAGAAAAAGTACGACCTGATCTTCCTCGACCACATGATGCCGGGGATCGACGGCTGCGAGACCCTGAAAAGGATGCGGGCGCAGGAAAAGAACAAAACGACCTACACGGTTGCGCTGACCGCGAACGTGATCGCGGGCGTTCGGGAGATGTTCTATGCCGAAGGCTTCGACGAATACATGGCAAAGCCCATCGATCCGGATCAGTTGGAGCATCTGCTGTTTACGGTCCTGCCGGAGGAACTGCTCGAAAAAGCGCCTGAAGACGGCGGCGTGCAGGAAAAAGACACCGTAAATCTGCCGGAAGCGCCGGATCTTCCGGAAGTGCCGGGGGTCAACTGGATGCTTGCGATGTACCATCTGCGGGATGCGGCGATCGTCCGCGAGACGGCGGTCGACCTCTGCCGCAACGCGCGGCATGAATGGGAAGAATTGCAGATGTGGTACGACGCGTTTGCCGAAGTGCCGCGCGAGGACTATGAAAAGGGACAGGCTGGCGTCGCGGATGCGGTGGACCGTTACCGGATCCAGGTGCACGCGATGAAGAGCAGCGCCGCGCTTCTGGGCGCGACGGAGGTCTCCGAACTCGCAAAACTTTTGGAATACGCGGCGAAGGAAGGGCGGCTCGATCGGATCCATATGGAGATGCCGCTGTTCAAGGAACGCTGGGAAGCGCTGGGAAGCGCGCTGGAAGTCCTGCTGCCGCAGGAAGAAAAGAAGCCGTTTTCCGCCGAGGCGGTGGACGATTATCTGACGCTGCTGGAACTGGCGCAGGCGGAGGGCAATACGGATATGACGGATCTGATGATCGCGCAGATCGCCGCCTTTGCGCTGCCGGAGGCGCTGGAAGAAGACTTTCGTGCGCTGGAGCAGGCGGCCTATGCGCTGGATGGCGATGGGATCAGGGAGAGCCTTGCGCGTTTCCGCGAAAAACTTGCGGGCACCCTTTCCAAGGAATGACATATACTATCACAAAATGTGCATAGGACGTCATCATGGCAGTTGATTTTACACAGTCCAATCGTTACACTTCTTCGGGCGAACTTTCCCTTGAGGTCTACGGGAGGGATACCGGCCTGCCTCTGCCGGGAGCGGAGGCGACGGTGGCAAGCGAGGAGACCGGAGAAGTATTGCAGAGTTTTACGTCGGATGAAGCCGGGCAGTTTCCGATCCTGCGGTTGGGATCGCCTCCTTTGGAATACAGTCTCGAACCGGGCGAAGGCAGGCCTTACAGCCGTTATCATATCAGGGTAAGCGCCCCGGGGTACGAACCTCTCGAGATCCGCGACGCCGAGGTGATGGCGGATCAGTTGTCCCTGCAGCCGCTCCCGATGTCGCCGCTGTCTTCACCGGCGGAAAGCGATGAGATCACGGTGCCGGACAATACGCTGTTCGTTTCCGGCCCTGCAAAGATCTCGGAGCCGGAGATCAAGCCGGTCACGGAGAGCGGCGAGATCGTACTCAGCCGCGTGGTGATACCGGAATATGTCGTCGTGCACGACGGCGCGCCGTCCAACGCCTCCGCGAAGAATTATTATGTGACGTTTCGGGACTACATCAAAAACGTGGCGTCCGGCGAGATCTATTCGACGTGGCCGGACGCGGCGATCCGCGCCAATGTGCTGGCGATCATGTCGTTCACCCTCAACCGCGTTTATACGGAGTGGTATCGGGGCAAGGGCTACGACTTCACGATCACTTCTTCCACGGCCTACGACCAGAAATGGTCCTACGGGCGCACGATCTACGAGTCGATCTCGCGGGTCGTCGACGAGATGTACGGGAATTATCTCTCGCGGCCGAACGTGAAACAGCCGATCTTAACGCAGTACTGCGACGGGCGGAACGTCTCCTGCCCGAAATGGATGAGCCAGTGGGGCAGCAAGAGCCTTGCGGACAAAGGATACCGCACGATCGAGATCCTCCGCTATTACTACGGAAGCAGCATGTTTATCAACACGGCGGAGCCGATCAGCGGCGTCGCGTCCTCTTATCCCGGCGAACTTTCGATCGGTTCCCGAGGACAGAAGGTGCGGCAGTTACAGGAGCAGTTAAACGCAATCTCCAACAACTATCCGGCGATCCCGAAGGTCAACGTCGACGGCATTTACGGCAATCTGACCGCGGAGTCCGTGCGGCGGTTCCAGTCGGTCTTCGGGCTTCCCGTCACGGGCGTGACGGATTACCGCACATGGTATAAGATCTCGCAGATCTATGTGGGCGTATCGGGGATCGCGGAACTATGATACGATTCGGGGAAACGTATGGCAAAATGGATGATATACAGCAAAAAAGCGGATTTTAAGAGAATGGCGGAGGCCTACGGGATCGATCAGGTGCTCGCGCGGATCCTTGTCAACCGCGGGGTGACGGAACCGGCGCAGATCGAGGAGTTTTTGCACCCTTCTCCTGCTGGCCTGCACGACGGGCTGCTGATGAAGGATATGGAAAAGGCGGCGGAACTGGTCTGCCGGGCGGTGAGGCAGAAAGACAAGATCAGGATCATCGGCGATTATGATATCGACGGGATCCAGTCCGCCTATATCCTGCACACGGGCCTGCGGCGCGCGGGCGCGGATGCCGACTACGCCGTGCCGAACAGGATCACGGACGGGTACGGCCTCAATCCGGATATGATCCGCCGCTGCCGCGAGGACGGCGTGCGCCTTGTCGTGACCTGCGACAACGGCGTCGCCGCGGCGGAAGCGGTCAGCCTTGCAAAGGAATACGGCATGATGGTCGTTGTGACCGACCATCACGAAGTGCCATACCGCATGAACGAAGGTAAAAAGGAGCAGATCCTCGTACCGGCGGACGCCGTGGTGGATCCGAAGCGCGAGGACTGCGCCTATCCCTGCAAGAAACTCTGCGGCGCAGCCGTGGCGTGGAAACTCCTGCTGGCCTGCTACCGTCTGCTTGGGCTTTCGGAAGAAGAGGGCATGGCGTTTCTGGAAAACGCGGCGTTTGCCACGATCGGCGACGTGATGGAACTGGTCGAAGAAAACCGAACGATCGTTGCGCTCGGGCTCGAACGCCTGCGAAGGACAGGCAATACGGGGATGCGCTGCCTGATCCGCCGCTGCGGGATCGAGGCGCAGGCGATCGGCGTTTACCATGTCGGGTTCATCCTCGGTCCGTGTCTGAACGCGAGCGGCCGTCTGGATACGGCGACGCTTGCGATCGAACTTCTGGAGACCGAAGATACGGCGCGGGCCGTGCAGCTTGCGGAGCGGCTGCACGTTTTGAACGAGGAGCGCAAGACGATGACCGGGCGCGGCGTGGAAGCGGGAGTAGAAGCGATCGAACGCGGCGGCTGGAAGGACGACCCCGTGCTCTGCGTCTATCTGCCCGGCGTCCATGAGAGCGTCGCCGGTATTATCGCCGGACGGCTGCGCGAACGCTGCGCGCGTCCGATCTTTGTTTTGACGGACGCGGAAGGCGGGGATGAGGAAGGAGAACCGGTCGTCAAGGGCTCCGGCCGGTCCGTGGAAGGCTATCCGATGTACGACAGGCTTTGCGGGTGCGCCGACCTTCTGCTGAAATTCGGCGGTCATCCGATGGCGGCGGGCCTTAGCATGAAACGCAGGAATATTGAGGAGTTCCGACGAAGATTAAATGAAGATTCAACTTTAAGCGCGGCCGATATGGAGCCGACCGTTTCCATCGACGTGCCGATGCCGTTCGGCTACATCACAAAAGACCTGATCCGCGATCTGGAAAAACTCGAACCGACCGGAAACGGCAACCCGCGGCCGCTGTTCGCGCAAAAGGACGTGCAGATCCTCTCGCAGACGCCGATCGGCGAAAACGGAAAGTACCGCCGGATGGAGGTCAGGGATACCGGAGGCGCAAGGATCACGGCGCTCTATTTCGGGGACGCCGATATGCTGGATGGGATCTTAAAAGAGCGCGGCAGCGTTTCTATGACCTATTATCCGCAGATCAACCGCTACCGCGGAAGGGAAAGCCTGCAGATCGTCGTCTGCGACCTGTGCTGACGCATGGATAAATTTTCCGGTGATGATTGCATATTACGACAAAAAAATGTAAAATACTTCATATACACTTTCTTTACAACGTTATGAGAAACGGAGGAAACAAAGTGATGTTTCGTACTAAGGAAGTGAAACGGCAGTTGGAGCAGGCGGACGTTTGGAAGGAGCAGGCGGAGCGTCTGCGGCGGACGCTGGCCGGAATCGGGGAACGCCTGACGGAGGCGCAGATCGACGTAGACCAGATCGGGATGAGTGCGGCAAAGATGGACCGCAGCTTAACAAAGGTCGTGGATGGCGCGAAGGAGACGAAGGAGGAGCAGGAGGGCGCAAAAGAAACGCTGCGCGGCCTCTGCGATGAGATAAGGGACATGGATGCGCAGTTCGCCCTGCTGGGAAAGGCGTACGACGCGCAGAGAGAATTTGCAAACGAACAGCAGAAAGCGCTCAAGGATCTGATGGAGCAGAGCAAGCATTACACCGGATTTTCCAAGACCGCGGACGATACGGCGCTCAAAAGCGGCGAGACATTGCAGCAGATCGCGCGGTCAGCGGAGGAAATGAACGAGGGGCTGATCCGGCTCGGCAACCTCTCCTTGCAGTCCGCGATCGACGCGGGGCGGCTCGGAGACGCCGGCCTTGCCTATGTGCAGACCGCGGAGACGATCCGGCAGTCGGCGGCGGAACTTTCCGGACAGATGGAAGCGATCCGCGCGCAGATCGACGAGAATCTGCGCCTGTATCAGGAGCAGACGCAGACGCTCCGCAAATTCATCTCCCTTGTGCGGGACAATAACGTCACGCTCGGCCGGATCGCGGCGGAAGCCGTCGCCGAGACAAAAAAATCTCCGTTCGACTGGGAAAAGGGCCGCGGCAAAGAAAATTGCAGCGCGCTTTCGGAGCAAATCGAACGCGCCATGCAAAGCAGCGGCGCAAGGCAGACGGCCGTGATCGGCGAAATGGAAACGGTGGGCCGCTGCTATATGGAACAACAGGATAGTACCGCGGGCATAGAACAAAAGATCCATGCCATGAAGCGGATGTTATCAGAGATAGAACAAAACGATACGGAATGAGGGGGTTTAGGGTATGTCAGACAAAGAAGTTTACACGTTTCAATCCGCGGATGGAGTCTCAACGATCCATTGCGTGAAGTGGCTGCCGGAGAAGGAGCCGAAAGCCGTGCTGCAGATCGTACACGGGATGGTGGAGTATATCGAGAGATACGAGCCGTTCGCGCGCTATCTGACCGGACAGGGATTTGTGGTCGTAGGCCATGACCATATCGGCCACGGCGAGTCGGTGTCCGATCCTTCGGAACTCGGCGTCGTCCACGTCAAGCATCCGAGCGATGTGATGGTGGAGGATATCTGCACGCATTACCAAAAGACAAAAGCGGCCTACGGATCCCTTCCGTATTTTATCCTCGGCCACAGCATGGGAAGTTACATGACAAGGAAATGCCTGTGCGAAAAGGCGAAAGAGATGGACGGGCTCTCCGGCGCGATCATCATGGGGACCGGTACGGAGCCGGACATGACGATCAACGCGGGGCTGGCGATCATCAACCTGCTTTCGTTCTTCCGTTCTGACAATTACCGCAGCACCTTCGTCCGCGATACGACCTACGGCGCGCCATACAAACAGTATGACTGCTACGGCAAGGATCCGAAGAACAGTTGGCTGACCAAGGACGAGGAGATCGTCAAAAAATATTACGCCGACCCGAAATGCACGTTTTTGTTTACGCTCGGCGCTTACCGCGGGCTGGTCGAGTCCACGAAGTACGACAACAACGTCAAGAACATCGCAAAGATGAAAAAAGATCTTCCGGTCTTCTTTGTCAGCGGCGCGGCGGATCCCGTGGGCAATATGGGAAAGGGCGTGCAGGAAGCCTACGACAAGTTCAAGTCGGCAGGTATGCAGGATCTTTCCATCAAACTTTACGAGAACGACCGGCACGAGATCTTGAACGAGCTGGACCGCGAGACGGTCTACGACG
Source organism: uncultured Lachnospiraceae bacterium (assembly GCA_947589155.1). Taxonomy (GTDB): domain Bacteria; phylum Bacillota; class Clostridia; order Lachnospirales; family Lachnospiraceae; genus Pararoseburia. Next base: position 15,638 of record CANQBH010000014.1, read on the forward strand.
ATCTTTACCGTTGGATGTGCAGCAAGATGTGATCAAAAAAAGGACAGGCAGCTGTCCTTTTTTTATGCCCTGTTCAGACTTTTTTGCGAAGGAGAGAGGAGACGTTTTTCCAGAAAGTCGTATCGCCCTGCCGCCTCGCGGCCTTGAGGCGGTTTTCCTCGCTGAAGCCGACAAGGATCTCGTGGTTGGCTTCCGCAAGGTAATCCATGATACCGTCGATATCGGATTTGATGTTCTTCGGGCAGCGGATGTAACGGCGGCGTTTTGCCGTGATGTGCAGCGTATAGGAGATGCTGAAATGGTGCCAGAGGAACCGGTGCAGCGTCGAGTATTTGTAGATCCAGACGATCTGGCTGATCGGCACGATGGCCACGCCGTAGCCCGAGGTCTCGATGAAGTAATGCTCCGTGATAAAGATGTCCTCGGTCGCAAGCTGCGGCAGCGTCGCGAGTTCTTCTTCCGCTTCCGCCAGAAGACGGCGCGGGTTCCCGTACACGCGCAGCCGCCGGCACGGGCGCGACAGGGCGGGATCGATGAGATAGACGATATAAAGAAGGATACTCGCGGTCGCGTAGAGGCCGGTCAGCGCAAAGACCGCCATGAAAAGGCGGGTGCGGATATCCGTGGCGTCCGGCTCCGAGAGCATATAGCGCGAAACGGCGGCGGAGAGGCCTTTTTCGTCCCAGGAAAGATCGTCCGCGAGTTTTTGCAGCAGTTTGTCCATCGCGCCGGAATCGCGGAGGATCTTCGCGGAAAAGCGGACGTTTTCGATCATGGGGAGGCCCTGCTTGCAGGTTTGCGGATCGAGGAGCACGACGACGCAGCGGTCGTCCATCATCGCGTAATAGTAATAGCCCACGGTGCCGAACAGCCATTCCTTGGTGTAGCCGGTAAAATACAGCGGCCCCATGGAAGCCGACACATAGCGGTCGCGGTCTTTATATAAGCGTTCCATATTGTCTTCTGCGGTGATCCTGCGCGGAAAGAACATCCCGTAAACGGGATAGACGACGGAAAGCGCCAGCAGCAGGATGAGATAAAGGATCGGAAATAAGATCCTTCGCCGGTAAAAAAGGCGGATGCTTTTACTGATATAGTGGTCGAACTGTTCTATCATGGCAACTCCCGTGGTCGAAACTTTCCTTTAGTATAAGGGTTCTTCCGGCAAGAATCAAGTTTGCATTTCCCCTGAAATATGGTAGTATATCCTAAGGGTATTTTCGGATCGCGGAAGGGGAAAAGATGACGGCGTATGAAAGTTTTGCCACGGTCTATGACCTGTTCATGGACAACGTGCCTTACAAAACGTGGGCGGACAATCTGACGGCGCTGCTGGCGCGCCATGGGATCTGCCGGGGACTCGTCGCGGATCTTGGCTGCGGCACGGGCGCGATGACGAGAGAACTGGCCGCGCGCGGGTTTGACATGACCGGAATCGACGGTTCCTGCGATATGCTGGGCGTCGCGATGGAACAGCCCGCCGATGGGATCCTCTATCTCTGTCAGGATCTCAGGGAAATGGAACTCTACGGCACGATGGCGGCGATGGTCAGCGTCTGCGATACGATGAATTATCTGACCTCTGAGGAGGATCTGCGGCGGGTCTTTTCACTGGTCAACAATTATCTGGATCCCGGCGGGATCTTTGTGTTCGATATGAACACTCCGTACAAATACGCCTCCGTCCTGCGGGATCAGACCTTTGCCGAAAACCGCGCCGAGGGAAGTTTTATCTGGGAGAACGAATACGATAAAGAGCGGCGGCTGAACTATTACGGCCTGACGCTGTTTCTGCGCCGCGAAGACGGCGCGTACGACAAATACGAGGAAGAACACGTGCAGCGGGCGTATCGTCCGGAGGAAGTCAAAGAGGCGCTGCGGGAGGCGGGGATGCTGTTTGTGGAATGCCTCGACGCCGATACGCTGGGAGAGTTGCGGGAGGATTCGCAGCGGATGTATATCGTTGCGCGGGAGAACGGAAAAACAAAAGGATAGGAGAAACGCTATGGAAGACTATATTGTCAGGGCGACGGCGGCCGACGAGAGTATCCGCGCGTTTGCGATCACTTCACGGGAACTGACCGAGGAAGCCAGACAACGCCACGAGACCAGCCCGATCGTGACCGCGGCGCTGGGAAGGATGCTGTCCGCGGGCGCGATGATGGGTGTGATGATGAAGAACGAGGACGACCTTCTGACCCTTCAGGTGCAGGGCGACGGGCCGCTGCACGGGATCACGGTAACGGCGGACAGCCACGGAAGGGTCAAGGGATTCCCGAACGCGGCGCAGGTGATGCTGCCGCCGACCGCGGAAGGGAAACTCGACGTCGGCGGGGCGGTCGGAAACGGTATCCTGCGCGTCATGCGGGACATGGGCCTCAAAGAACCGTATGTGGGCACGGTGCCGCTGCAGACCGGAGAGATCGCGGAAGACCTGACCTATTATTTCGCCGCGAGCGAGCAGATCCCGTCTTCCGTCGGACTGGGCGTGCTGATGAATAAGGACAATACCGTCGCGTGTGCGGGCGGCTTTATCGTCCAACTGATGCCGTTTACGAAGGATGAGGTCATCGGCCTTCTGGAAGAAAACGTCGCGTCGCTGCCTCCCGTCACGTCGATGCTCTCGGAGGGCATGACGCCGGAGGATATGCTCAAGCGCGTGCTTGCGGGGCTTGAGGTCACGGTGCACGAGCAGATCAAGGCCGCCTTTGTCTGCGACTGTTCCGACGAGCGCGTGCGGCGGAGCCTGCGCAGCCTCGGCGAGGAGGATGTTAAAGAAATCGTCGCGGAAGGCAAGCCGATCGAAGTCAAATGCCAGTTCTGCAACCGGACGTATCACTATACGACGGACGAACTGCTGGAAATGCGGAAGTAACGGGGAGAAGGACATGAAAGACGGGTTTATCAAAGCCGCCGCCGTAACGCCGGAGGTGCGCGTGGCGGACGTGGATCATAATATCGGACAGATCAGGCGTTATATGGACGAAGCCGTGGAACAGGGCGCGAAAGTCGTGGTCTTTCCCGAACTCTGCGTGACGGGATACAGCTGCCGCGATCTGTTTTTGCAGGATCTCCTTCTGCGGCGGGCAAGAGAAGGGCTGCTGGAACTGGCGGCGTATTCCGGCGGGAAAGACGCGGTTTTCTTTGTCGGGCTTCCGTTTTTGCACCGCGGCAAGATCTACAACGTCGCGGCGGCGCTGCAGGGCGGAAGGATCCTCGGGCTGGTGCCAAAGACCGCGATCCCCGTTTATGGAGAATTTTACGAAGCGCGCCAGTTTGCGGCGGGCTTCTGCGAGGTCGAGAATGTGAGCATCGACGGGGCAAATATCGCGCCGATGGGTACGCGCCTTCTGTTTTGCTGCAAAGAAATGCCTGCGCTGGTGATCGGCGCGGAACTCTGCGAAGACCTCTGGGCGCCCCTGCCGCCGAGCGTTTCCCACTGTCTGGCGGGCGCGACGCTGATGGTCAATCTGTCCGCCAGCAACGAAGTCACGGGCAAGAACGACTACCGGCGGGATCTGGTCGTCGGACAGTCGGCGCGCCTGTACTGCGGCTATGTTTACGCGAGCGCGGGCGAGGGAGAGTCCACGCAGGACGTCGTCTATTCGGGGCACGACCTGATCGCGGAATCCGGTACGCTCCTGCGGGAAAGCCCGCTGTTTTCGACCGGCATGACCCTTTCCGAGATCGACGTGTCCGCCGTCCTCGCAAAACGCCGCGCGATGTCCACGTTCGCCCCGTGCGCGGCGGAGGGCTATACCGTCGTTCCGTTTTCCCTGAGAGAGACGAAGACGAAACTGACGCGTCCGATCGATCCGATGCCGTTTGTGCCGCGTGATGAGGGCGATCTGAACAAACGCTGCAAAGAGATCCTGCAGATCCAGTCGGAAGGCCTGTGCAAGCGGCTTGTGCATACCGGCGCAAAGACCGCGGTGCTTGGCATTTCCGGCGGATTGGATTCGACGCTGGCGCTGCTTGTGACGGTGCGCGCGTTTGACCGGCTGGATCTTGCGCGCGACGGGATCTTCGCGGTCACGATGCCGGGCTTCGGGACGACCGACCGCACCTACAAAAACGCGGTGGCGATGATCCGCAGGCTCGGCGTTACGTTCCGCGAGTGTCCGATCCGCGAAGCCGTGCGCGTGCATTTTGCGGATATCGGGCAGAGCGAGGACGTGCATGACGTGACATACGAGAACGCGCAGGCGCGGGAACGGACGCAGATCCTCATGGATCTTGCCAACAAAGAAAACGGTCTGGTCATCGGCACCGGCGACATGTCGGAACTTGCGCTCGGCTGGGCGACCTATAACGGCGACCATATGTCGATGTACGGCGTCAACTGCTCCGTGCCAAAGACGCTGGTACGCCATCTCGTGCGCTTCTGCGCGGATACGGCGGAAGACCGCGATCTTGCCGCGGTGCTTGCAGACGTTTTGCAGACGCCGGTATCGCCGGAACTTCTGCCGCCCGAGGAAGGACAGATCGCACAGAAGACGGAAGAACTGGTAGGGCCTTACGAACTCCACGACTTCTTTTTGTACCACCTGATGCGCTTCGGCAGCGAGCCGTCCAAGATCTTCCGTCTGGCGCAGACGGCGTTTTCGGGCGTTTACGCGCCGGAGGAGATCCTGCGTTGGGAAAAGGTCTTTTACCGGCGGTTCTTTTCGCAGCAGTTCAAACGCTCCTGCCTGCCGGACGGGCCGAAGGTGGGAACGGTCAGCCTGTCGCCGCGGGGCGACCTGCGTATGCCGTCCGATGCGGCCGCAGCGGAGTGGCAGCGGCAGATCGACGCATTGACAACCGCGGAAAGTTCTTTATAATAGGAAGGAAACACGGGGAATTTTGAGGAGGTTATGATGGACGAACAGGACCTTAAACAGACAGAAGAGGAACAAGGTCTTACGCATACGCAGGAGGAACAGGAAACTGCGCATACGCAGGAAGAACAGGAACCTGTGCATACGCAGGAAGAACAGGCGGAGGATAAGAAGAAAAAGGCTCTAAAGATCGGCGTCGGCGCGGGATGCGCGGCGGCCGCGCTTCTTGCGGTCTTTTTCGGCTTCTCCTTTTTCTTCGGCAGTCACTTTTTCTTTCGCAGCACGATCAACGGCGTCAGCGTCGCGGGCCTTTCCGCCGCGGCGGCGCTGGAACGGCTGCAGACGCAGGCGGAGGATTACAGCCTGACGATCGTGGAGGAGGATGAAAAGACGGAGAGCCTTTCCGCGGACGATCTCGGCATGAAGATCCACATGACAAAAGAGGAGGTCGACGCGCTTCTGGAAGAACAGAAGCCGCTGCTCTGGGTCTATGAGAGTATCCGCGGCCGGACGTATGTCAGCGAAAAACTCATCTCCTGCGACGAAAAGACGCTTGAAAAGACCGTGGAGGAACTTTCCTGCGTCAAAAAGAAGAACACCACGCAGACAAAGGACGCGGCCGTAGAATATAAGAACGGCGCGTTTGAGATCGTCGACGAGGTCTACGGCAACGAGATCAAAGCGGAGGAACTGCGCGAAAAGATCGAGGAGGCGGCGGTGACGCTGCAGGACAAACTCGACCTGAAAAAGGACAAGTGCTATGTGCAGCCGGAGTACACGAGCGGCAGCAAGGAACTCAAGGCGCTCCGGAAAAAACTGAACGGCTATCTGAAGTCGGAGATCGTCTATCAGATCGGCGACGCGCAGGAGACGATCTCCGAGGATCAGATCGGCGGATGGCTGTATGCCGGAGAGAAGATGCAGCCTGCGTTCCATGACGAGCAGATGGAAGACTTTATCGCTTCAATGGCGAAAAAATACGATACATACGGACAGGCGAAGCAATTACAGACGCAGTACGGCGTCTCCGTCAGCGTGCCGGGCGGCAACTACGGCTGGCGGATCGACCGCGAGGGCGAACTCGCGCAGCTCAAGGAGGATATCGCCTCCGGCAAAAAAGTCAGGCGCGATTTCGTCTATCAGTATTCCGCAGCCAGCCGCAGCGGCAACGACTACGGCAACAGTTATGTGGAGATCAACCGCACCGCCCAGCATCTGTTTCTCGTGATCGACGGCGCGGTCGTGCTGGAGACGAACGTCGTCACGGGCAGCCCGTATAACGGCCATATCACGCCGACGGGCGCGTATCGGATCACCTACTGCGAAAAGAACGCGACGCTGCGCGGGCCGGGCTATGTCACGCCGGTGGCCTATTGGATGCCGTTCAACGGCGATATCGGCCTGCACGACGCCACATGGCAGTCGGCATTCGGCGGAACGCGTTACAAGGACGGCTACGGTTCCCACGGATGCGTCAACCTGCCGCTGTCCGCCGCCGGTACGATCTTCGGTTATGTGTCCGCGGGATTTCCGGTCCTGCTATACGACCTGCCCGGCACCGAGACGCTGGACGATCTGACGCAGCGGGCGGTCACGGACTGCAAGAACGCGATCAATGCGATCGGCCCGGTGGACGCGGGCAAGGGCGCGGCGATCGGAACGGCGCGGGGCATGTATGAAGCGCTTTCGGATTCCGCCAAACCGTATGTGGACAACCTTCAGGTGCTGATCGACGCGGAAAACGCTTACGCGGCTCTGCAGGTGCAGGCGCAGCAGGCGGTCGAAGCGGCGGCGCAGGCCGAGGCGGCGCATGTGATCGATCTGATCTCCCAGATCGGCGAGGTGACGCTTACGGAAGGCTGCAAGGCGAAGATCGAGGTGGCGGAGAACGCCTACGGCGCGCTTTCGGACGCCGCCAAGTTAAAGGTCAGTAATTACGGCATCCTGGTCAAGGCGCGCAGCCAGTACAACTATCTGGCGGGCCAGTAACCGCGGGAGGAAAAACATGAGCGCGTGGGAGAAAAACGTTCGGCGGGTCCTGCCTTATGTGCCCGGCGAGCAGCCGAAAGAAGAAGGCGTGATCAAACTGAATACCAACGAAAATCCCTATCCGCCGTCCCCGAAGGTCCGTGCGGTCTTGCGGGATTTCGACGTCTCGCAGCTGCGGCGCTATCCCGATCCGGAGGCCGCGGATCTGCGCGCCGCCGTCGCCAAGAGAAACGGGATCGATCCGTCCTGCGTCTTTGTCGGCGTGGGTTCGGACGACGTGCTGGCGATGGCGTTTCTGACGTTTTTTAACGGCGGGGATCCGGTGTTGTTCCCCGACATCACCTATTCGTTTTACGACGTATGGGCGGGGCTGTTTTCGATCCCGTTTGAGACGCAGCCGCTGCGGGAGGACTTTTCCGTGGATCCGGCGGATTACAAAAAGAAAAACGACGGGATCGTCCTGCCGAACCCGAACGCGCCCACCGGCCTTGAAGCGCCGTCGGGACTTCTGGAAGAGATCGTGCGGTCGAATCCCGATTCTGTCGTTATCATCGACGAGGCGTATGTGGATTTCGGAGCCAAAAGCGCGCTTCCGCTGATCCGCGCCTACGACAACCTTCTCGTCGTGCAGACGTTCTCGAAGTCGCGTTCGCTGGCCGGAAGCCGGATCGGTCTTGCCTTCGGCGATCCGAAACTGATCGCCTGCTTAAACGACTGCAAATTTTCATTCAATTCCTATACGATGGACCGCCTGAGTTTAGAGATCGCCCGCGCGGCCATAGAAGACGAAGCCTATTTTCAGGAGACGGTGCAAAAGATCGTCGCAACGCGCGAACGGACGAAAGCGCGCTTAAAGGAGGTGGGATTTTCCTTTCCCGACTCGCAGGGCAATTTCATCTTTGCGTCGCATGAGCGTCTTCCGGCGCGCCTCCTGTTTGAGAGGCTGAAAGAGAAAAAGATCTACGTCCGCTATTTTGACCGGCCGCGGATCGACGGCCATCTTCGGATCACCATAGGGACCGACGAGGAGATGGAGAGTTTTTGCAAGGCGGTCTCAGCGATTCTGTCGCAGGAAGGCTGCAACTATTAAAGGAGATCAACTATGGATTCACTGGTACAACTGTTTTCAACGACTTTGGGGCAATACGTTTCCGCGGAGGTCGTTGTGTTCCTCATTTCCCTGCTGCCGCTGCTTGAACTGCGCGGCGGCCTGCTTGCGGCATCGCTGCTGAACGTGTCGATCTACAAGGCGATCCCGATCTGCATTATCGGAAACATCATCCCGATTCCGTTCATCCTGCTCTTTATCCGTTCTATCTTCGGCTGGATGAAGAAGCACGGGATCCTTCGCGGGCTGATCGAACGGCTGGAAAAGCGCGCGATGTCCAAAAGCGATAAGGTCACGCGCTATGAGTTCTGGGGGCTGGTGCTGTTCGTGGGCATCCCGATTCCGGGCACGGGCGCATGGATGGGGTCTCTGGTCGCCGCGCTGCTGGAGATGGACGTCAAGAAGGCGGTATTCGCAGAACTGCTTGGCATTGCGATCGCGACCGTCATCATGAGCGTCCTGTCTTACGGGCTGCTGGGCGCGATTATTCGCTGAGGAGGGAAAGATGGACTGGTACGGACTGATCGTCAACGTGGCCGCTGTTTTTGCGGGCCTTTTTATCTATATCGGGATCACGCGCACAAAGTGGGGGAAAAAATTTACCGACTATCCTTACGCGATCATGCTGGTGTCGGTCCTCGCCGCGTGCCTTATCGGATTTTTGCTCCGTCTGGTGCTGGATCGCTTCCTTCCTGCATAAGATAAAAGCAAAGGGCAGCGGGAAGCGGCGGGCGTGCAGGAAGAAAAGATTGAAAATTCTTTGGAACTGAGTTTGGAGATCCCGCAGGAGGAGCGGCAAAAGTCCGCCGATCTTTCGAGCGGATATTCTTCAGAAACAAATCGATGGGAGGTCATTCTCCGCATCGCGGGAGACATCAGGGAACTTCGTCAAAAGATTCCCGAGGCGTCGTTTACGGAACTGAGCGGCGGTTATGTCATCGGCTTGGTGCCGCAGGAAGATCTGGCGGCGCTGACGGACATAGACGCCGTTATTTTTGTGGAGCAGCCGAAGCGCCTGTACGAGCAGGTCTCGCAGGGAAAGCGCGCGTCCTGTATCGCGGCGTTGCAGGAGACGCGGGCGGAAAGCGGCGGATGGAGCGGACGGGGCGTGTATGTCGCGGTGATCGATTCGGGGATCGACTATTTCCACGACGACTTCCGCAACGAGGATGGCACGACGCGGATCGCGTGGCTCTATGACGACGGCAGGGAATACGACAGCGCAAAGATCAACGAGGCGCTTTCTCAGCCGAGCCGCGCGGCGGCCTACGCGCTGGTGCCCAGCCGCGACCTGACCGGACACGGCACCCATGTGGCGGGAATCGCCGCGGGAAACGGCCGCGCTTCGGGCGGGCAGAACCGCGGGATCGCCTACGAGAGCGAACTGATCGTGGTGAAACTCGGGAATCCCAGACCGGGCGGCTTCCCCAAGACGACGCAGTTGATGGAAGCCGTGGAATATGTGAAGAACAAAGCGGAGGCGGCGGGCGTTCCCGTCGCCGTCAACATCAGTTTCGGGAACGGCTACGGCTCCCATACGGGGACGTCCCTGCTTGAGACCTACCTCTCGTTCATGGCGGAGCAGTGGAAGATGTCGATCGTGGTCGGCGCGGGAAACGAAGGGAAAAGCCCGCTGCACATTCAGGGGAGGATCGCCAAAGACCGGGAAAGCGGCGGCGTCCTGACCGAGAATTTTGCCGCGCCGCTGTTGGCGGAACTTGCGATCGGCGATCCGGAGAGCGCGCTGAATCTGCAGATCTGGAAAAATTATCAGGACGAGATCCGCATTGAACTGCTCGCGCCCGACGGGAGCGCGTTCCTGCTGTCGGATCCGTCCTATGACGCCGGCGGCGGGACGCTTTCCTACCGCTGGCGCGATACGCTTCTGTATGTCTTTGCGGGCACGCCGTCGCCGTACAGTATCTATCAGGAGACCTATATCAGTTTCCTTCCGGCGGACGCGTACTTGGACGCCGGACTCTGGCGGCTGCGCCTTACGCCGCAAAAGATCAAGGACGGGCGTTACGCGATGTGGCTTCCGACCGGCGGCGCGACAAACGACGGGACCGGCTTTCTCAGGCCGTCGGAGGAGACGACGCTGACCGTGCCTTCCACGGCCGAAAAGGTGATCAGCGTGGGCGCGTATGACAGCCGCAGGAACAGTTACGCGGCGTTTTCGGGGAGAGGCTATACATGGGAGAAGGAAGCGATCAAACCCGACCTCGCGGCGCCGGGCGTCGATATCCTCTCCTGCGCGCCGGGCGGCGGCTACGCGGTAAGGAGCGGCACTTCCATGGCGGCGCCTTTTGTCACCGGAAGCGCGGCGCTGCTCATGGAGTGGGGGATCGTGCGCGGCAACGACCCGTTCGCCTACGGCGAAAAACTCAAGGCCTATCTGCTACGCGGCGCGCAAAGCCTGCCGGGAGAGCCGCTGCCGTCCCCGCGGACGGGCTGGGGAAAACTCTGCCTGAGCCGTTCCGTGCCAAGTCGTTAGGCGGGTTTTGCAGGATGTGCGGCAAGGCGTCAGGCGGAAGAATGAAGGATATTGCGCGAAGTCGTCAGTCGGGTTTTGCAGGAGACCGTGCAAAAATCGCGGGCCTTGCAGGATATACAACATATGGTGGTCAGCAGAAAAAAGAAAAAAGACGAAAAATGTTTACAAGTGTCGCAAAATGTAGTATAATCTTTTCGTAATTTTGGTTTGAGCAAACTAAATGTAGTAAATGGACGGACTACAACATCTAGCACGGAGTGCCTGTTTACACGTTAAAGGAGAGGTCATATCATGAGCCAGACACTGGAACAGGAGCGCAGAGATCTGGAGGAACAGCGCAGACAGTTTGCGAAGGAGCAGGAGGAGTTCCGCCGGACGGTACAGTGGGAAGAAGCCCGCATGGAGCGGGAACGCCAGTTGTTTGAAATGAAACTGAGGATCCTCGAGGAGGAACTGCAGAAACTCGCGGCGGACAAAGAACGGTTCGAGCAGCAGCGCAAGTTCTACGAGAGGGTGGACGCGTTTGAAACGCAGGAGCGCGGCGAAGGCAACGTCGTCCGCGGCGAGATGTTCTTCATCGGCGTCGAGAACAAGACCAGCCTGAAGAAGCGCTATAAGGATCTGATCAAGATCTATCATCCCGACAACGCTTCCGGCGATAAGACCACGATTCAGGAGATCAATCACGAATACGAAAGATTATGTACGGCGATGCAGGCATAGGTGGCTCTTATGAAAGAATGGTTCAATAACATCCGCGAAAAGTATTTTGACATCAGGACCTGCCCGATGAAACTGGTGCTGTTTAACGTGGTGATTGCGGCGGGCATCATCGGGGCGGTCGTGTCTCTGTTTTTTTCGCTTCTGAATCTCATCCCGCGCGTCCAGACCGTTTCGATCGTGGTCGCGCTTCTTATCTTACATTTCTGTTTTTATCAGGCGAACGTCAAAAACCGCCTGCAGATGGCGTCGGTTTTTCTCTGCTGCGTCGTCTCCCTCGTTGTTTTTCCCCTCATGTTTTTCACCAGCGGCGGTATTTACAGCGGTATGCCGTGCTGGTTTTCTTTAGGGATCATCTTTATCTTCATGCTCCTGCAGGGGAAAAGTTTTTATATCGTGCTGTTTTTGGACGTCGCGGCGATGATCGCCTGCATGTTCGTATCGTACCTTCATCCAAACTGGGTCGTTTATATGAGCAACGAGGAAGGGATCTTTATCGACATCGCGCAATCGATTTTGATCACGACCCTCGCGATGGGCGGCATTATCAAGATCCAGCATATGCTGTATGACGATCAGGCGAAACAGACGCTGGCGGCGAACAAGGAACTCGTGGATATGACGCTGCGGGCAAACCGCGCGCAGCGGGAAGCCGAAGTCGCCAACCGCTCCAAGAGCGATTTTCTGGCGAATATGTCCCATGAGATAAGGACGCCGATCAATACGATCCTCGGCATGAACGAAATGATCCTGCGCGAGAGCCGCGAGGACAAGGTGCGCGATTTCGCCGAGGATATCGAATCGTCCGCGCGCTCCCTGCTCGGGATCATCAACGACATTCTGGATCTTTCCAAGATCGAGTCCGGCAAGATGGAACTGGTGGAGACCGAGTACGCGCTGCAGAGCGCCATCCATGACACGGTCGTCATGTTTTCCGGCCGCGCCGCGGAAAAGGGGCTGGACTTTCGCGTATCGGTCGCGCCGTCGCTGCCCGCCGTCATGCGCGGGGACGAGCTGCGGCTGCGGGAGATCCTCAACAATCTTTTAAGCAACGCGGTCAAATATACGCACGAAGGTTCCGTGACGTTTACGATCGACGGAAAGGTCAAAGGCGGTACGGCGGAACTGTTTTTTGAGGTCAGCGATACCGGAATCGGAATCCGGCAGGAGGACATCGGCAGGATCTTTTCCGCGTTTGAGCGGCTGGAGGAGAAGCGCAACCGAAGCATTGAGGGAACCGGTCTCGGCATGGCGATCACCGGCCGCCTGTTAAAGATGATGGGTACAAAACTCGAAGTGGAGAGTACCTACGGGGAAGGTTCGCGGTTCTTCTTTACGCTGCGCCAGCCGGTGGTCGACGCGACGCCGATCGGAAGGATCGATCTTTATGACCGCGCCGGACGCGGAAAGGCGCACGGGATCTCCTTTGTCGCGCCGGAGTTGAACTTTCTCGTGGTGGACGACAACGCGATGAACCGTAAGGTCTTCCGCAATCTCCTCGCGGAGACCGGCGTGGAGATCGACGAAGCCGAAAGCGGGTTCGTCTGTCTGGAAATGATAAAAAAGAAACGCTACGACCTGATCTTTCTGGATCATATGATGCCGGAAATGGACGGCGTCGAGACGTTCCAGAAGATGCGGCGGATGAACGGCAACCTGTCCGCGGACACGCCGGTGATCGTGCTGACGGCAAACGCGATCTTGGGCGCGAAGGAGCAATATCTGTCCGAGGGCTTTTCCGCCTATATTTCCAAACCGGTCAATCCGCAGGAACTCGAGCAGCTTATTATGCAGCAGTTGCAGGCGCGCGGAATCGCGTTCCGGCGGCTGGAGGAGAACGAAACCGCCGCTTCCGCCAAAAAAGAAAACGAAGATGTTTCGGGCGCAAAGAAAAAGCCGGATGATACAAAAGACAAACTTCCGGCGATCGAAGGGTGCGATACGGACTTTGCCATGCTGCATTTTCCGACGGCGGAACTGCTGCTCGAATCCCTTCGGGATTTTGCGGAAGCAGGAGAGGCGACGAAGGACGAGTTAAACGGCCTCTATGAAAAACTGGAGGATCCGGCGGCGTTCGAGCGCTACCGCGTCGCGGTCCACGCGCTGAAAAGCACGGCGGCGCTGATCGGCGCGATGCAGGTGTCCGCGCTGGCGCGCCTGCTCGAAGAAAAGAGCGCGTCGGGCGACCGTGAGGCGGTCCGCGTCCTGCACCCGCTCATGATCGGAGAACTGGAAACGTTCTTATCGAGGCTGGCCGCCGCCCTGCCCGGCGGGGAGAAACCGCTGATGGAGGACGATTCCTGGATCTGGGGGATGATGGGGATGCTGCGCGTCGCGCTCGAGGACAACGATTACGACGCCGCGGATCCGCTGGTCGCGATGTTACAGTCCCATTCCTACCAGCCGAAAATCCAATCCTGTGTCGATCGGATCGCAGGCTGCGTGGCGGCGCTGGATTCAGCCGCGGCGCTCGCGGCCATGGACGAGGCGGAAAGGGACGACGCATAGAAGCGCGTTTGCATTTGCAGGGGCACTGTGTTATACTGTCCCTCGTATAAAAAATCGAAAAAAGACGTCCGGTGCCAAAGGAGGCTGTGACGGCCTTCCTTTGGGTAAAAGGGAAACAGGTGAAAATCCTGTACGATCTCGTCACTGTGTTGGAGGAGCGGGTACCACGCGATCATGCGGCCACTGACTGCGGTTGGGAAGGCGGTATCCTGCGGCGATCCCTGAGTCAGGAAACCTGCCGGATGGTCTGGTACAGGAGTTTTCCGGATCACGAGGCCTTGATCGTACCGTCTGCACTCCGGGCGCCACATGCGCTCCGGCGTTCTTTTGGTACCTTCTATCCTTTTTGGTAGAAGGTTTTTTTACGGCTGCCGGAAGATCGTACCGGAAAGGAGGAACACGAGATGAAAAAAAGATGGATGGCGCTCCTTTTGCTCTGCGGCGTTTTGGCGGGCTGCTCCGCGCCGAAGCATCCGATTTCGGATGCGCAGGAAGGGCAGGAGCCGGAGACGGTCGAGGAAGACACCGGCGACGCGTCGCTGGACGATCCGCGCAATCAGGACGGCATTGGCGACAAGGAGATTCTTGTCGTAAGTTTTGGCACCAGTTATAACGACAACAGGCGGCTGACCATCGGCGCGGTGGAACAGGCCATCGCGGACGCGTATCCGGACTACGCCGTGCGGCGGGCATTTACGAGCCAGATCATCATCGACCATGTCAAAAAGCGCGACGGCGTGGAGATCGACAACGTGCAGCAGGCCTTGGAGCGCGCGGCGGATAACGGCGTCAAAACGCTGGTCGTACAGCCGACGCACCTGATGGACGGTTTTGAATATCAGGAACTGGAAGAAGAACTGGCGTCCTATGCGGATGCATTCGAGAAGGTCGTGATCGCAAAACCGCTGCTGAGTGCCGATGAAGATTTTACGATCGTGGCAAAGGCGGTCGCGGAGTCCGCGGAGGAGTATGACGACAAACAGACGGCGCTCTGTCTGATGGGACACGGCACCGAAGCGCAGTCCAACCGCATCTATGCGCAGATGCAGGACAAGCTGGAGGAACTCGGATACGACCGCTGCTTCGTCGGCACGGTGGAAGCGGAGCCGACGCTTGAGGACGTGCTGGCGATGGTCGAGGAGAAAGGCTGCCGGAAGATCGTGCTGCGGCCGCTGATGCTGGTGGCTGGCGACCATGCGAATAACGACATGGCGGGAGACGATCCGGCGTCGTGGAAATCGGTCATGGAAAAAGAAGGCTACGAGGTCACGGCCGTTGTGGCGGGGCTCGGCGAACTGCCGGAGGTGCAGCAGCTCTACGTCAGCCATCTGCGGACGGCGATGGAAGAAAACGGGCTCTAAAAGACCTAAAGGGAAAGGATGAAAAAGGGCATGAGAAAAAAGAGGACGGCGCTTTTGGCGCTGGTGATGCTTATGGTCTGCGCGTTGCTTGGCGGCTGCGCGGATAAAAAAGAAAAAGAGGAGACGTCCGGCAAGGTCGCGTCTTCCGAAGAAATGGCGGAAGTCAGGGACGTAGTCGATGAGGATATGACGCCGGTCTACGGCGATGCGGTCGCGGATGGCGTCTATGAGATCACGGTCGATTCGAGTTCTTCGATGTTTCGGATCGTTGCCTGTACCTTAAGAGTGCAGAACGGAAAGATGACCGCGGAGATGACGATGAGCGGCAAGGGCTACCGCTATCTTTATATGGGCAGCGGAGAAGAAGCGGCGGAGGCCGCGGAAGACGACTACATCCGTTATGCGGAGAACGCGGAGGGCGCGCACACCTACACGGTGCCGGTCGAAGCGCTCGATCAGGGGATCGCGTGCGCGGCGTTCAGCGACAAGAAAGAAAAGTGGTATGACAGGACGCTGGTCTTCCGCGCCGATTCGCTTCCGGCGGAAGCGCTTGCGGGAAGCGGGAAAAGCGCGGCTGAACTCGGGCTGGAGGACGGCGTATACCGCGTCGATGTGACGCTTTCCGGTGGTTCGGGCAAGGCCTCCGTCGACTCGCCGGCGGAACTTGTGATCAAAGACGGCGCATGTACGGCGACGCTGGTATGGAGCAGCAAAAACTACGACTATATGGTGGTGGACGGACAGAAGATCCTCGCGCAGGAAACGGATGGAAACGCCACGTTCCTGATTCCGGTATCGGTGTTTGACGCTCCGCTTCCGGTCGCCGCCGATACGACCGCGATGAGCGAACCGCACGAGATCGAATACACGCTGCGTTTCGATTCGGAGAGCCTGACGCCTGAGGCGGAAAACTGATGGAACGCAGGAAATTCATGCGAAGGGAAACAGGGCGCGGGAAAAGGAAACGGAGGCGCGCGCTTCTTTTGGCGGCGCTTCTCGCGCTGTCCCTGCTGCTTTGCGGCTGCGCGGCAAAGACTGACGATATGGAATCGGACGGGAACGCGCCCGCGCTTCCGGGGCTGGTCTATGAGGAGACGGAGCCGTGCGAATATGCCGAGTGTTTTACGATCTTCCGCTACCGCGGCGGCTATTGCCTTCTTGCCATGGACGACGGGCAGCGCTATCTGATCGTACCGGAAAAGAAAGAAGCGCCGGAGGATCTGCCCGAAGATATCAAGGTGCTGCTGCGGCCGCTGGAAAACGTGTACCTCGCCTCGACGTCGACGGCGTCCTTGTTGGACGCCGCCGGTGCGCTGGAGCACATTGCCTTCTGTTCGCTGGAAGCCGACGAATGGTCGGTCGACGGCATGAAGGAGGCGATGGAGCGGGGGCGCGTCTCCTACGCGGGAAAGTATTCCCAGCCGGACTATGAGCGTCTGGTGGAAAACGGCTGCACGCTCGCGCTTGAGAATACGATGATCCTGCACAAGCCGGAGGTCGCGGAAAAACTCGAGGCGCTTGGGATACCGGTCTTTATCGACCGTTCCAGTTACGAGGATCATCCGCTGGGGCGCTGCGAGTGGATCAAGGTCTACGGCGAACTGTTTGACTGCCGCGAACAGGCGCTTTCTTGTTTTGAGGAACAGAAGGCGCAGGTGGAAGCGATCGCCGCGCAGGAAAGCGGAAACAAGACCGTGGCGTTTTTCTATGTCAACGAATCCGGCGGCGTCGTTGTGCGAAAGAGCGACGATTATGTGCCGAAGATGATCGAACTGGCCGGAGGCGTCTACATTTTCGACGACTTAAAGAAAGCCTCGGAGACCGCTTCTTCCAGCGTCAACATGACGTTGGAGGAGTTTTACGCCGTGGCAAGGGACGCGGACGTTCTGGTCTACAACGGCGGGATCTCGCGCGCGCCGGAGAGCATAGAAGAACTGTTGGAAAAGAACGCGCTGTTTGCGGATTTTCGCGCGGTGAAAGAAGACCGCGTATTCTGCACGGACAGGGACATGTATCAGGCGGCCGCGCAGGCGGGACGGATGATCGCGGATCTTCATACGATGCTGACGGACGAGGATGCGGAAACACTGGGCACGCTCTACCGCATCCATTGATACAAAGGTAAAGGAAGGACGCCATGGGAGAAACGGCGGAAAATATGAAAAAAGAGCGGAAAAGAAACCGGCGGCGCGCGTGGATCTTTTTTGCGCTGGCCCTTCTGCTCGGGCTGCTGTTTGTGCTCAATCTGCAGCTGGGCTCCGTAAAGATCGCGCCGGATGAGGTCTTTGGGATCCTGCTGTCGGGGAAGGGCGATCCGGCGGCGCTTCAGATCGTCCTGCAGATCCGTCTGCCGCGGGCCTTGCTGGCGGCGGTGCTGGGAGGCGCGCTCGCGCTGGCCGGATTTCTTTTGCAGACGTTCTTCCATAACCCGATCGCCGGGCCTTATATCCTTGGGATCTCCTCCGGCGCGAAGATGGCGGTCGCGTTCACGCTGATCGTCTTTCTCGACGCGGGGGTCGCGGCGTCGTCGCTGTCGCTGGTGCTGGCGGCTTTTGCCGGTTCGCTGCTTTGCATGGGGTTTGTCCTGTTCCTCTCCCGAAAATTGCAAGGGATGTCCGTGCTGCTGATCGGCGGGATCATGATCGGCTATATCTGCTCGGCGCTGACCGATATCCTTGTGACGTTCGCCGATGATGCGGAGATCGTCAATCTGCACAGCTGGTCGCAGGGAAGTTTTTCCGGTTCCGACTGGAGGGACGCGGGCGTGGCTTTCGCGGTCGTCTTTATCGCGTTTTTCTTTACCATGCTGCTGTCGAAGCCGATGGGCGCTTACCGTCTGGGCGAGGCGTACGCCAAGAGCATGGGGGTCGATACGAAGGCGTTTCGGGCCGCGCTGATCCTGCTTTCCAGTCTTCTGTCGGCCTGCGTCACGGCGTTTGCGGGGCCGATCTCGTTCGTCGGGATCGCGGTGCCGTACCTTGTCAAACGGTTGCTTGGCACGTCGGATCCCATTGCCGTGATACCGGCGTCGTTCCTCGGCGGCGGCGTCTTCTGCCTGTTCTGCGATCTTCTGGCGCGGACGCTGCTTGCGCCGGCGGAACTCAACATCAGCACGGTGACGTCCGTCTTTGGCGCGCCGGTCGTCATCTTTATGCTGTTCCGGAAAAAAGGAGGGGACCATGACCTATGAGATCGTGACAAAGGGGCTCTGCGCCGGATACGGGAAACAGAAGGTCGTCGGTGACGTGAGCCTTTCCCTGCCGTCCGGCAGGATCGCGGTACTGGCGGGGCCGAACGGTTCGGGCAAGACGACGCTGTTAAAGACCATAGTCGGCCAGTTG
Source organism: uncultured Lachnospiraceae bacterium (assembly GCA_947589155.1). Classification (GTDB taxonomy): domain Bacteria; phylum Bacillota; class Clostridia; order Lachnospirales; family Lachnospiraceae; genus Pararoseburia. Next base: position 33,979 of record CANQBH010000014.1, read on the forward strand.
GAGCGTCTGGAAGGGACTGTGATCCTCGGCGGGCGCGAACTGGCGGAGTTTGGCGGAGAGGAACTGGCCAAAGAAGCGTCGGTCGTACTGACGGGGCGCGTCCGTCCGGAACTGATGAAGTGCTTCGATGTGGCGGCGGCAGGGCGTTATCCGCATACGGGGCGGTTCGGCAAGCTTGGCGCGGAAGACCGGCGGCAGGTGGAACGCGCGATGGAACAGCTCCATGTTTTGGAATACGCCGACCGCTATTTTGATACGCTCAGCGACGGGCAGAAGCAGCGTGTGCTGATCGCGAGAGCGCTCTGCCAGCAGCCGAAACTTCTGGTGATGGACGAGCCGATGAATTATCTGGACGTCCGCTATCAGCTCGATCTTCTGGATCTTCTGCGCGAACTTGCGCACGGGCAGGGCATGACCATCATGCTTTCGCTGCACGAGATCCGGCTGGCGAGGAAGATTGCCGACGTCGCCCTTCTTGTAAGGAAGGATCATGTGGTGCGCTTTGGGCCGGCGGAGCAGGTGCTCTCCCGCGGGTCGCTGAAGGAATTGTTTTCGCTGGACGACAAGGGATACGAATGTTATTTCCACGACGGCGCGCTGCCGGAGCGGAAAAAGGATGTGAAAGCGGCGCACATTCCTGCGGAGACGAACGTGCAAAAAAACACATCGTCTGTGCAAAACACGGCGCGCGTCCTGATGGTGCAGGGGACGATGTCGGGCGTGGGAAAAAGCCTGCTTGCCGCGGGTCTCTGCCGGATCTTTGCCGCGGACGGCTTTCGCGCGGCGCCGTTCAAGTCCCAGAACATGGCGCTGAATTCCTATGTCACGGAAGACGGGCTGGAGATCGGGCGCGCGCAGGCGATGCAGGCGCTGGCGGCGGGGCAAAAGCCTGTCGCCGACATGAATCCGGTGCTGCTCAAACCGACCGGACATACGGGCTCGCAGGTGATCGTCAACGGCAGGGTGCGGGGCGATATGGAAGCAGGAGAGTATTTTGCCTTCCGTCAAAAACTCATGCCGGAGATCATCGAGGCGTTTACGCGTCTGGCAAAGGACAATGACATCATCGTCGTGGAGGGCGCGGGCAGTCCGGCGGAATTGAATCTGAAAGAGGGCGACGTCGTCAATATGGGACTGGCGCAGTTGATCGACGCGCCCGTGCTGCTGGTCGGCGACATCGACCGCGGCGGGATCTTCGCGCAGCTTCTTGGCACGCTGGAACTGCTTGAGCCGGAGGAGAGGCGGCGCGTGCGCGGCCTGATCGTGAACAAATTCCGCGGCGATCCCGCGCTGTTTGCGGACGGGGTGCGGATCTTAGAGGAGCGATCCTCGCTGCCGGTCGTCGGTGTGGTGCCGTTTACGGAATTGCAGCTGGAGGACGAAGACAGCCTGAACCCGCGGTTTGAAAGACGTGGCCGCGGCAGGATCGATCTCGCCGTCGTCCGGTTCCCGCGGATCTCCAACGCTTCGGATTTTGACGTGTTTGAACAGTCGCCCGAGGTCAGCGTCCGCTATGTGAGGACGCCGGAAGAACTGCGCGGCGCGGATATGATCTTCCTGCCGGGCAGCAAAAACACGCTGGACGACCTGCGGTGGTTTCGGGAGAGCGGGCTGTTTGCGGCGGTTCGGGAAAAGGCGGAGGAAGGCACGCCGCTGTGGGGGATCTGCGGCGGCTTTCAGATGCTTGGGGAGTCGGTCGAGGATCCGCTTGCGGCGGAGGCCGGAGGAACGGCAAAAGGACTGGGGCTGCTGCCGGTGGTCACGACGCTGGAAAAGGAAAAAGCACAGACGCAGCGGGAAGGCGTGCTGCCGCCGGTTGGCGGAATGTTTGCCGCGCTTTCCCAAAAAGCGTATAAGGGATATGAGATCCACATGGGAAGGACGCGGTTTTCGGATGGCGCGGACGGGCCGCTGCCTGTGGTTGTGGAGCGGCGCGGCAATATTTTCGGAACCTATCTCCACGGCGTATTTGACGCGGAAGGGATCGCGGGCGCGATCCTCGAAGCGCTGGCAAAGCGGAAGGGGATCCGCGTGGACGCGTCGCTGCTGCCGCGGGATCTGGCGCGGGAGCGGGAGTTTGACCGCCTCGAGGCGTGTCTGCGGGACAATCTCCCGATGGACGTGATCTACCGCATGATGGGAATGGAGCCTCCGCAGTAAAGGAGCGGGGAAAGGACAAAGCATGGAAAGGAAGACCGCGGAAGAACTGCTGAAAAGCGGCGGAAACATCGCGCCGCCGGATCGAAAAATGGAACAAAGGATCCGCATGCGCTGGGATAACGTGGCAAAACCGCTGGACGGCCTCGGCGAGTTTGAGAAAACGGTCGCGGCGCTCGGCGCGGCGCTTGGCGACGACGATCCGGATCTGGGAAGACGCCGTCTGCTTGTGTTCTGCGGCGACCACGGGATCGTTTCGTCCGGCGTGTCGCAGTCAGGGCAGGAGGTCACGCGCACGGTGGCGGAGGCACTCGGCGACGGAACAAGTTCGGCATGCAGGATGGCGTCGGCGTGCCATACGGACGTATTTGCCGTGGACGTCGGGATCGCGGACGACCGCCCGATCAAAGGCGTATGGGATCGGAAAGTGGCGCGCGGGACGCAGAATTTTCTTGAAGGGCCGGCGATGACGTTCGCGCAGTTTTTTGAAGCGATGCAGGCGGGGCTGGACGCGGTATATCTGGCGAAAGAAGAAGGCTATGCCCTTTTGGGCGTCGGCGAAATGGGGATCGGCAATACCGCGTCGTCCGCGGCTGTTGCGGCGGCGCTGCTCGGGCTTTCCGCGGAAAAGGTCACGGGCAGGGGCGCGGGGCTTGACGACGACGGCCTGCGGCGCAAGCGGGAAGTGGTGGCGTTTGCGTTAAGAAAATACGGGTTTGACAAAAAAGGCGGAAAAAAGGACGCCTTGGAGATCCTGCGCACCCTCGGAGGATTTGAGACCGCGGCCATCGCGGGAGCGCTGCTCGGCGGCGCATACTGCCGCATACCGGTGGTGCTGGACGGCGTGATCACGCTGACGGCGGCGCTGGCGATCGTACAGGCGCTGCCGCAGGTGCGGCCTTATCTGATCGCCTCCCATGCGGGGCGCGAACCGGCGATGCGCTATCTTTGCGGGGAACTTGCGATGCGTCCCGTGCTGCACGGGGATATGGCGCTCGGCGAGGGAACGGGCGCGCTGCTGTTCTTTTCCCTGCTCGATCCCGTCATGGCGCTGTATCACGGAACGACGTTCGGCGAATTGCAGATGGATGCGTACACGCGAAGGGACGCGGAGAGGAGGCGGCAATGATCTTTATGATCGGCGGCAGCGGCAGCGGGAAGTCCGCGTTTGCGGAAAAACGCGCGGAAGAACTGCATAGGGAAACGGCGGTGGAAGCGCCGCTGTATTATCTGGCGACCATGCAGGTCTGGGGGCCGGAAGAACGTGCGCGTGTGGAAAAGCACCGCAGGCAGCGGGAAGGCATGGGCTTTGTCACGCTCGAGTGCAGCCGCGGGATCGAACGCGCAGAAAGCAAGATCGTGCCCGGCTCCGTGGCGCTGCTTGAGTGTGTTTCCAACCTCACGGCAAACGAGATGTTTCGGGAAGAAGAGACCTTAAACGGGCAGGAAGCGGCATTGGAAAACCCGCAGGCGTTGGCAGATCGCCTGTTTGACGGGCTTTTGCGGATCGATTCTCTGACAAAGGAGTTTCTGGTCGTAGGCAACAGCGTATTCTCCGACGGCGTTTCCTACGACGAAACGACCGCGGCGTATCTGAAGACCATCGGACGATTGCAGCAAAAGATCATGGAAGAAGCGTCGGAAGCGTGGGAAGTGGTCGCGGGGATCCCGCTCCGGCTCAAATAACGCAATGGAGGAAGGACAAATGACGGCAGTGAAAGCATGTATGATCGCGTTTTCCCTTTACTCCCGAATCCCAATGCCGAATTTTGCGTGGGGAGAGCGGGAAAAGGACTATCATCTGTTCTTTTTTCCGTGGGTCGGGGCGCTCATCGGCGGCCTGCTCCTGCTTTGGGAAAGGGTTGCGGCGCATTTTGGCGTCGGGGAAACGGCGCGCGTTTTGTTCGGGACGGCGATCCCGCTGCTTGTGACGGGCGGTTTTCATGTGGACGGCTTTATGGATACGGTGGACGCGTTTCGTTCGTACCGCAGCCGCGAGGAAAAATGCAGGATCATGGAAGATCCCCATGTGGGCGCGTTCGCCGTGATCACGCTGGCGGCCGCGGGGCTCTTATACGCGGGTTCTTACGCGCAGATCGGCGGGGCGGGGCTGAAGGTATTTGCGCTCTGCTTTGTTTTTTCGCGCTGTTTAAGCGCGGTCGCGGCGCTGACGTTTCCGGCGGCGAAGGATACGGGGATGCTGCGCGGCATTGCAAGCGTCGGAGAAAAGAGACGCCCTGTTCTGCTGGCGCTTTTGTTTGTCGAGGCGGGCATTTGCGCGGCGGGGATGCTGTATCAGGATCTATGCCTCGGCTTTGGCGTCCTTCTGACGATGCTGCTTGTCTTCCTGTATTACCGGAAAAAGAGCGAAAAGGAGTTAGGCGGTATCACGGGGGATCTGGCGGGGTATTTCGTTACGGTTGCGGAAATTGGCGCGGCGCTTGTTCTTGCGGTGATGACAGTGCTGCGGCTTGCGGGATAAGGAGGAAAGTATGATCATGGTGATCGGCGGGCGCGCGCAGGGCAAGCGCGCCTATGTCAGGGAACGGTTTTCGGCGGAAGATCCGCAGATCTTCGACGGCTGCCTGCCGGAAGAAGGAGCGCAGGGCGTAAAGGTCGAAGAAGTCGGAAAGGGCAAGCGAGGCGGAAACGGCAAACAGAGCGAAAAGCGGCGGATCGTTGTAACAAACTTCAACAACTGGATCGCGAAAAATCTTGCCGCAAAAGGCGAGCAGGAATGCCTTAGGGAAGTGCGGGAATTTTGCCGCAGATATCCTAACAGCGTCGTGATCACCGAGGAGCAGGGCTGCGGGATCGTGCCGGTAGAAAAGGAACTTCGGCTCCTGCGCGACGCCGTAGGACACGCGCAGATCGCGCTGGCGGAAGAAGCGGACGAGGTGATCCGGATCTTCTGCGGGCTGCCGCAGAGAATCAAATAAGGGATGAGGGGAGGATAATGGAAGGCAGTATCAACATACGGTTTTACCGTCACGGAAGCACCGTTTCCAACGAGCGGCGTCTGTATCTCGGCAGAAGCGACGAACCGCTGAGTGAAAATGGAAAGCGGCATTTGACGGCGGCCGCGCGAACGCCGGAACTTCTGTTTGTCAGTCCGATGAAGCGCTGCGTGGAGACCGCGCGGATCCTGTTCCCGGGGCAGCCCTGCCGCGGGATCGACGACTGGCGGGAGATGGATTTCGGCGCATGGGAAGGAAAGGGGTACGATGTTTTGAAGGACGATCCGGCGTACCTCGCATGGCTCGACAGCGGCTGCGCCCTTCCCGTTCCCGGCGGGGAGAGCCGCGAGGCGTTTTGCCTGCGCTGCCGGAGAGGATTGCTGACGGCGCTGCGGCGGCGCGGCGGCGCAAAAGACATCGCGGCGGTGGTGCACGGCGGCACGATCATGGCGGTCATGAGCGCCGTCACCGGAGAGGATTTTTTCGATTTTCTGACGGAAAACGGACAGGGATACGAACTTCGGATGTCCGAAAAAGCGGTCACGGAACTTTTATCCGTCCGGCCAAAGGAGGGCGCAAAGTTCTGCGAAATATCAAAAGCGGAGTGGGGGAAGATCCAAAGTTTATAAAATCTGCCGATCTGGATGATATAGAAAAATTCCCCCTTGCCAATCCGCTGAAAATGTAGTACCATGTGCCTACATATTTTTCCGAACGTTTCTTTTGTTCTTTGTTCTTGTTCTTTTCGTGCGTTTTCCCATGGACATCGCCTGCGATCGCGCAGGGGAAAGGAAACTGTCATGGAATTTCTTATGAAAACGATCAAGGAAGCACGAAAACGATCTCTTATTCTGGCGGCTGCGGGGCTTGCGGCCGTACTCCTGATGCTGCCGGCGCGCGCGGAAGCCGCGGGGCTTGGCGTCTTTTACGTCTCCGATCCGTCGGAGTTTTTCTCGGCGTGGCTGAATATTCTGGGAAACTGCGGCGGCAAGGGCGAGATCCGGCTGTTGGAGGATATTTACTGGGGAAACGGCAGCTGGGAAGAAGACAGCAGGCTGCGCGTCCTGCCCGGAATGGACATCACCATCGATCTCAACGGCCATACGCTCTATAATCATCCCGGCACCTATTTTTTATATGCGCATAACGCGCTTTTCAGCGTGGAAGGCGGACGGCTCGCGCTGTATTCTTCGCACGGCGACGGCGCTGTGGACGGACGCGGCCTCTGTTACGCAAGTCTCGGGGAGGATCGCTGCGGGGCGGTGGTCGACGTGTTTTCCGGCACGTTCCTGCTCGGCTACGGCGCGGACGGCGTCAAAGCCGCGCAAGGCGGCAGGGTGCAGATCAGAAACGCGGCGAACCTTCTTTCCTTCGGCGGCAGCGACCCTTCCGGCGGCACGCTGATCAACTGTTTCGGCGGCACGGTGCGGGCAAGCCGCGCCCTGTTTTCCGACTGCGACGGCACCGCGCTTTGGGGATGGGATCCGCAGCGGCAGAACGGCAGCTGCGACGTCCTGCTGGAGGAGTGCGCCTCCGAGCGCGTCAGCGGCCTGTTTTCTTCCGGCGCGAAGGAAAGCCCGTTTTCTGCAAGCCGAATCCGCATTTATGGCGGGACTTACCGGACGGGAAAGTGCTATAACGCGGGCGTGGAATGTTTTCAGCAGTCCGCCGGCAACGAGATCAAAAACGCGGTTCTGGACGTCGGCTATCTGGCGTCGGCGGGAAGCGGCAGCATGACGGTCGAGAACTGCGACGTCAAAGGCGGCGTGGTCTGGGAAAGCGGCGGCAACCTCATTTCCGGCAGCCGCGTGCACGAGTCAACTAATTTTACCGGCATTTACAGCGCGCCGCCGTCGACCGCTTCCAATACGATAAGGGATACGCAGACGGATCACTGCCTGATCGGCGTCGGGGCGGCGTCCGGCAGGCTGACGGTCTCCGGCGTCATCCGCGACAATATGCTCTGCGGCATTTCCAACGACGGGGCGGATCTGTATTTCACGGGCGGGGAGATCTTGGGGAACGGTTCGCAGGATTCGGCGGAAAGCGGCGGGATCCTGCACCGCTCCGGCAGCCTTCATGTCCGCGGCGGGAAGATCAGCGCCAACCGCGGCGCGGGGATCGCCAATAGCGCGCTGCTTGAGCAGACGGGCGGCACGGTAACGGCGAATACGTTCTGCGGCGTTTACCAGAACGGGCAGTATCTATTGTCGGGGAGCGCGGCGGTGGAAAAGGATCCGATCTATCTGTGCCGAGGAAAGATCGTTGAAGTCCCGTCCGCACTGGACGACGGGAAAGCGGGAGGATTTCGTCTGGCGACGGCGGACGACGACAAGGCGGTGGCGCGGGAAATGATCCGCAGCCGGATCGGGTGCAGCAGGGCATTCTGCGGACGCTTTTCCCTGGTCTCCGCCGCGCTGTCGCATGACGCTTCCGGCGGCGTTTTTACGGGCGTCAGGGATACGGGCGCGATCCATCGAGGCGTCGACATGAGCGGCTACGGCGGCGCAAGGGCGGACACCCTGTATCTGACGGGATGTTACGGGCTGTATTTTGACGAGGCGCTGAAAGACTGGGGATTTACGGCCGATTACAACACGGAAGCGCTGCGGAATGAAACGGTGCGCCATAACGGCAGCGGGGCTTTCGTCGTGATCGGGTGCCCTTTCCAGATGTTCTATTGGAACGAACCGACCGTATTTTCTACCGGACAGGACGTGCGCGTGTATAGCATATAGTTTTAGAAAGTGCTATACTAAGAGGCAAAAGGGCGGCGGAGACGCCCGCACGAAAGAAGGAATGACGATGGAAAACCGGACGATGATGCAGTATTTTGAATGGTATCTGCCCGACAACGGCCTGCTGTGGCAGCGGGCGGCAAAGCAGGCGGCGGCGCTGAAGGAAGCGGGCGTGACGATGCTCTGGCTGCCGCCGGCGTACAAGGGTTCCGCGGGAAGCGGCAGCGTCGGTTACGATGTGTATGATATGTACGATCTGGGCGAATTTGACCAGAAGGGATCCGTGCGCACCAAGTACGGCACGAAGGAGGAATATCTTGCGGCGGTCGCCGCGCTGCAGAAGCAGGGGATCGCGGTGCTCTGCGACGTCGTGCTCAATCACCGCATGGGCGCGGACGGCACGGAAGAAGTCGCGGTAGAAGAAGAGATGGCAAACGACAGGAACCGCGACATCGGCGCGGAACAGACCATTTTAGCATGGACGAAGTTTGACTTTCCGGGACGCGGCGGCGCATATTCTGCGTTCCGCTGGAACGCCTCCCATTTCAGCGGCACGGACTGGGACGAGAGAGGACGGCGCGGCGGGATCTTCCGCTTTGCGGGAAAGACATGGAACCGCGAGACGGACAGCGAGAACGGCAATTACGACTATCTGATGGGCGCCGATCTGGATACCGACCATCCGGACGTCGTCCGCGAAACGGAAGCGTGGGGCAGATGGTATCTCGATACGGTGCGGCCGGACGGCCTGCGGCTGGATGCCGTCAAGCATATCGGGTTTGATTTTTACCGGCATTGGATGGAAGAAATGCGGGCGTACAAAACCAAAGGAAAGGATGGGGATTTTTTCATCGTCGGCGAATACTGGAGCGACGACATCGAAAAACTCACGCATTATCTGGATGCGGCGGATCACGCGCTTGCGCTGTTCGACGTCCCGCTTCATTTTAAGTTCTGCCGCGCGGCGACTTCCAACGGCGGCTTCGATATGCGCACGTTGTTTGACGGGACGCTCACCGGCGCGGATCCGGCGCACGCGGTCACGTTCGTCGACAATCACGACACGCAGCCGGGACAGGCGCTGCAATCGTTCATTCCGGCGTGGTTCAAGCCGATCGCCTACGCGGTCCTTCTGCTGCGCGACGCGGGAACGCCGTGCGTGTTTTACGGCGACTATTACGGGATCGCCCATGACGGGGTCGCGCCGGTGCCAAAACTCGGCGCGCTTCTGCGGGTGCGCCGCGACTATGCCTACGGGGAGGAACACCTGTATTTTGACGATCCGTCGCTGGTCGGTTTTACGCGCGAAGGCGATCAGGAACACGCCGACTCCGGCGCAGCCGTGCTCCTCAGCGACAGCGACGGCGGCGAAAAGCGGATGTATCTCGGAAAAGCGCACGCGGGCGATTGCATGGTCGATATCATGGGACATCGCATGGAGCGGGTCGTGATCGACGAGCAGGGCTGGGGAACGTTTTTTACGAACGGCGGAGCGGTTTCCGTCTGGGTGCGGGAGAACGCGGCGGGAAAAATGTTTACGGACGGCGTATGTTAGCGCGGGATTTGCCTTTGCCGCCGATTTCGGGTATCATATAAGATAGGCTGCCGGAGTGCTTCCGGCATGGTTTTCGACAGAAGAAAAGGAGGAGAAGATGAAGAAACTGGGATTTGGTTTGATGCGCCTGCCGCAGCGTGATCCGAACAACGCTGCCGACGTGGATGTGCAGCAGGTCAAGCAGATGGTCGATTTGTTTATGGAAAAAGGCTTTACTTACTTTGACACGGCGTGGATGTATAACGGATTTGCCAGCGAGAACGTTGCGAAAGAAGCGCTGGTCGACCGCTATCCGCGCGACAGTTTTACGCTCGCGACGAAACTGCACGCCGGTTTCTTTGATTCGCCGGAAGAACGCGAAAAGATCTTTGAGACGCAGTTGGAAAAAACGGGCGCCGGATATTTCGATTACTATCTGCTCCACGGCCTTGAAAAGAATATGTACGAAAAGCACGAGAAATTCGACAGTTTTTCATGGCTGCTGGACAAAAAAGAAAAAGGCCTCGTGAGGCACGCGGGATTTTCCTTCCACGATACGCCGGAAGTTTTGGACGAGATCCTGAGCGCGCATCCGCAGATGGAGTTCGTGCAGTTGCAGATCAACTACCTCGACTGGGAGAGCGAGTGGGTGCATGCCCGCGCCTGCTACGAAACGGCGAGGAAGCACAACATCGACATCATTGTCATGGAGCCGGTCAAAGGCGGAACGCTGGCGCGGCTGCCGGAGGAGGCAAAAGAACGGTTCGCGCGTCTGGATCCTTCGATGAGCGCGACAAGCTGGGCGATCCGTTTCGCGGCCAGTCTGCCGGGCGTCATGGTGGTGCTCTCCGGAATGTCCGACGTTGCGCAGATGCAGGACAATTTAAGTTACATGGAAGATTTCCGTCCGCTGAGCGAGGAAGAAAAGGCGGCGTGTTTTGAGGCCGCGGCCATCATCAACAGCAACACGGCGATCCCGTGCACGGGATGTTCATACTGCACGGAAGGCTGTCCGCAGCATATCGCGATCCCGCAGTATTTCTCCCTGTATAACGAGGATATGCGCGAGGATCTGAAGGAAAAGGGATGGACCGTCAACTTTTCCAATTACGATTCGCTGGCGGAACGTTTCGGCAAGGCGTCCGACTGTATCGCCTGCGGACAGTGCGAGGGCGTCTGCCCGCAGCACCTTCCGATCATCGACGACCTTGCGAAGGTGGCGGAGCATTACGGCAAGTAAACGCGCAGGGCGTCGGGAGGCAGATATGGAAGATTTTCACACAGGCGGCGCAAACGCAGCGGACGAAGAATTGCAGATGTCGGTCTCGCCGGTCTGCCGCCGCGACGGAAAAAAGATCGCGTATGTCTCTTTCAGCGGCCATCGCCGCAGCGCGGAGGGGGAGATCCCGTCATGCAGGATCACTTCCTACGAGGGCTTTGAGGAAGGCGAGGTCGCGCAGTTGGAACTTTACATGAAAAGCAGGCTGCCGGAACTGAAAAAAATGGCGGAAAGCGTGAATGTCCTTACGGCCTTCATGGGCTCCGACAAAAAATAAAAAAAGCACCTCTGCGGCATAGCGTCATACCATAATAGGAAAACTAAAGGTATGGGAGAAATGGTCATACAGGGGTTGCTGCTCCCCTTCGCGGGGACATCACTGGGTGCGGCCTGCGTATTTTTTATGAAAAAAGGATTGGACCGCAGAGTGCAACGGATCCTGACGGGATTTGCCGCGGGCGTCATGGTGGCGGCGTCCGTCTGGAGCCTGCTGATACCGGCGATCGAACAGGAAGAAGAGACTCTGGGGCGGCTGGCGTTTGTGCCGGCGGTTTTGGGATTTTGTACGGGGATGCTCTTTCTATTGCTGCTCGATATCCTCACGCCGCACATCCATCCGGATGCAACGGCGGAAGGGCCGGAGAGCCGGCTGCGCAAAACAACGCGGATGGTGCTGGCGGTCGTACTGCATAACATACCCGAGGGTATGGCGGTCGGCGTCGTTTACGCGGGGCTTTTGACGGGGCAGGCGGATATTACGATCACGGGCGCGCTGGCGCTGTCCGCCGGAATCGCGATCCAGAATTTTCCGGAGGGCGCGATCGTCTCCATGCCAATGCACGCGACGGGGATCTCGAAGGGTCGCGCGTGCGTGCAGGGCATATTGTCGGGATTGGTCGAACCGGTCGCGGCGGTCGTTACGATCCTGCTTTCGTCGCGGATCGTCCCGCTGCTTCCGTATCTGCTGAGTTTTGCGGCGGGCGCGATGATCTATGTGGTGATCGACGAACTGGTGCCGGAAATGTCGCAGGGAAAACATTCCAATCTCGCGGCTTTTTCGTTTATGCTGGGATTTTCCCTGATGATGGCGCTCGACGTGGCGCTTGGATAGGATAGGAGAGGAAGGAACGACAGATGAAGATTACGGAGATTTTGCGGCAGGAACAGATGTCACTTTCGTTTGAAGTGTTCCCGCCGAAGAAAGAGACGACGTTTGAGAGCGTGCGGGAGGCGACGGAACAGATCGCCGCGCTGCGCCCGTCGTTCATGAGCGTGACGTACGGGGCGGGCGGCGGCACCAGCGCCTATACGCTGGCGGTCGCAAAGAACATCAAAGACAAATACGGCGTGCCGATGCTCGCGCATCTGACCTGCGTTTCTTCCGACCGCGAAACGGTCCGGCAGAGGATCCGCGAACTCAAAGAAGCCGGAATCACGAACGTCATGGCGCTGCGCGGCGATCTGACGCCGGAACTCGAGCAAACGGACCGCAGCCGGTGGGATTACCGCTACGCCGTGGAACTGATCCGCGAACTGAAAGACGACGGCTCGTTCTGTATCGGCGGGGCGTGCTATCCCGAGGTGCACCCCGAAAGCCCGAACCAGCGGGAAGACCTGCGCCGCCTGAAGGAAAAGGTGGACGCCGGCGCGGATTTTCTGACGACACAGATGGTCTTTGACAACAATCTGTTTTACAACTTTTTATACAAGGCAAGGGAGGCCGGGATCACGGTGCCGATCCTGCCGGGGATCATGCCGATCACAAACGCCAATCAGGTGGCGCGCGCGATCCGTCTCTCCGGCGCGTTCATGCCGCAGCGCTTCCGCGCGATGGTGGACAGGTTCGGATCGGATCCGCAGGCGATGAAGCAGGCGGGCATTGCCTACGCGACGGATCAGATCATCGATCTGTACGCGAACGGGATCACGAACGTGCACGTCTATTCCATGAACAAGCCGGACATTGCCGCGGGGATCAGCCAAAATCTCTCCGCGATCCTCGGCAGGAGTTTTTTGGAGTAAGCCATGGAAGAACGCGCCGTTTATGTAAAACTGTATGAACCGGACGACCCGCGGTTTACGGTCAACGAGCAGGAAGTCTGGCGCTACGCCGGATTTTTGGAGGAAGGCCGCGGCATGGAGGAAGAACTCCGCCGCCTTTGGGAGCGCGTCCGCAAGGAGCAGAAGGGGGCTTTTTCCTATAAGGCGTGTTTCGTTTGGACGGATCTTGCGTGGAAGGACAAAAAGCCGCAGCTGCCGTTTGCCGCGGATTCGCAGGATCTGGGAAAATGCCTGCGCGGCAGCGAAAAACTGGTGATGTTTGCCGCCACCGTCGGGCTCGAGATCGACCGCAGGATCGCCCGCGCGCAGCGCGTATCGGAGGCGGAAGCGCTTCTGTTGCAGGCCTACGGGGCGGAGCGCGTGGAATGTCTGTGTAACGTCTTCTGTCAGGAAATGCGCGATGAAGCAAAGATGCGCGGATGGGAGACGACCGCGCGGTTCTCGCCGGGCTACGGCGACCTGCCGCTCGAGGTGCAGAACGATCTGTTTGGGATCCTGGATTGCAGCCGCAGGATCGGCGTTTCGTTAAACAGAAGCCTTCTGATGTCGCCGTCCAAATCCGTGACGGCATTGTTCGGATTAAAAAGGGCGGCGCAGATTTCCGCGGCGGAAACATCCACAGCGCGGACTTCCGCGGCGCAGATGAAGCAGGGCTGCGCGGCGTGCGCGGCAAAGGACTGCGCCTATCGGGAAGAAGCGCGGCGGACGAAAGGAAACATATGAACGTTTTGGAGTATCTCAAGGAGCATTTCGTATATCTCGACGGCGGCATGGGCACGCTGCTGCAGGAGCGGGGGCTTGCGCCGGGCGAACTGCCGGAGCGGTGGAATCTGTCCCACGGCGGCGACATCGTCGAGATCCAGACCGCTTACTATGACGCGGGCGCAAACATCGTCTGCACGAATACTTTCGGCGCGAACACCGTCAAGTTTTCGGAAGAAGAACTGCGCGCGATCATAGAAGCCGCGGTAAGAAACGCCAAAATCGCCAGAAAAAACAGCAGGGGAACGCAGGAAAAATTCATCGCCCTAGATGTGGGTCCGATCGGAAGGCTGCTGGAGCCTTACGGGGATCTTCCGTTTGAGGAGGCGGTGAAGATCTACGGAAAGACGGTGGAACTCGGAGCGGCGCTCGGCGTGGATCTGATTCTGATCGAGACGATGAACGACAGTTACGACACCAAGGCCGCGCTGCTTGCCGCGAAGGAAAATTGCAGCCTGCCGGTCTTTGTCTCCAACGCTTACAGCGAGGACGGCAAACTGATGACGGGCGCTTCGGCGGCGGCGATGGTCGCGATGCTGGAAGGGATGGGCGCGGACGCCGTCGGGGCGAACTGCTCGCTCGGGCCGAAGCAGTTAAAGGCGGTCGTGGAAGAATATCTCGCCTACGCGTCGGTTCCGGTGCTGTTAAAGCCGAATGCCGGACTGCCGCGGAGCGAACACGGAAAAACGGTCTACGACGTCGGGCCGGAAGAATTTGCGCTGGATCTGCGCGATTATGCAAAAAGCGGGGTGCGGCTTTTGGGCGGCTGCTGCGGCACCACGCCGGCCTATATCGAAAGGACGGTAAGTGCGACGGCGGATCTGCAGCCTGCGGCGCTGTGCAAAAAAGAACGTACGCTGGTCAGTTCCTATGCGCGCACGGTCGAGTTTGGCGGGCCGCCGGTGCTGATCGGGGAGCGGATCAACCCGACGGGAAAAAAGAAATTAAAAGAAGCCCTGCGGCAGCGGGATATGGAATATCTTCTGCGCGAAGGGCTGGCGCAGCAGGAAAACGGCGCGCATATCTTAGACGTCAACGTCGGGCTGCCGGAGATCGACGAGCCGGCGATGCTAAGGGACGCGGTCTGCGAACTGCAGGCCGTGATCGACCTGCCGCTGCAACTTGACACCACCGACGTTAAGGCCATGGAGAGCGCCCTGCGCTGTTATAACGGAAAGGCGATGGTCAATTCCGTCAACGGCAAGGAAGAAGTGATGTCGCAGATCTTTCCGCTGGTCAAAAAATACGGCGGGCTGGTCGTCTGCCTGACGCTGGATGAGGACGGCATTCCCGCCGATGCAAAAAAGAGGGTAAGGATCGCCGAAAAGATCATCCGGCGGGCGGCCGATTTCGGGATCGAAAAAAAAGACCTGATCTTCGATCCGCTGGCCATGGCCGTAAGCGCGGAGGAAGGGGCGGCGCTTGCGACGCTCGAGGCGCTGGAGCGGATACGAAACGAACTCGGCTGCCACACGTCGCTCGGCGTCTCGAACGTCTCTTTCGGGCTGCCGCACCGCGAAGTGATCACGGCTTCGTTTTTTACTTCCGCGATGGAGCGCGGCCTGTCCGCGGCGATCATGAACCCCGGCGCGGCGGAGATGCAGAAAAGTTATCTTTCGTTTCTCGCGCTGCACGGCTGGGATAAAAACTGCGCCGCATATGTGGAACGGATCGGCGGCTATATGAACATCCCCGCCGCTGCCGCCGCGGAGCCAAAGGAGAGCCGGTCGGCCGAAAAGTTCGCCGGAGATCGCGGCGGCTTGCACCACGCCATCGTCAAAGGGCTGCGGGAACAGGCCGCGGACGCCGCGCGGCGGCTTCTGGAAACGGAAGAACCACTGGGGCTGGTGGAACGGCAGATCATACCGGCGCTGGATGAAGTGGGCAGAGGGTTTGAACAAAAGACGATCTATCTGCCGCAGCTTTTGATGAGCGCAGAGGCCGCCCAATGCGCCTTCGAGCAGATCAAGCGCCGCATGGAACGTTCGGAAAGGGAAATGCAGAGCCGCGGCAAATTTGTGATCGCCACGGTGCGCGGCGACATCCATGATATCGGAAAGAATATCGTCAAACTGATCCTGGAAAATTACGGCTTCGACGTCTGCGACCTCGGAAAGGACGTGCCGCCGGAGGCCGTGGCGGACAAGACCGAAGAACTCCATGCGCCGTGGGTGGGACTCAGCGCGCTGATGACGACGACGGTACCGGCGATGGAAGAAACGATCCGCCTGCTGCGCGAGCGCGCTCCGTGGGCCAAGGTCATCGTGGGCGGGGCCGTGCTGACGCGGGAATATGCTAAGAGTATCGGCGCCGACTATTATGCAAGAGACGCCATGGCGACGGTCAGGTTTGCTATGGGGGAAGATACGGAAGGAGGAGAACAATGACAGAGGAACAGCGGCAGATCCTGATAAAAGCCCAGCAGGGAGAGGTCAACGCCGCGCTGATGTACCAGCGTCTGGCGGATCTGGTCAGGGATCGCAAAATTGCGGAACAGCTGCGGCTGATCGGCAGAGAAGAAGGAAAGCACGGGAGCATCTTTTACCGGCTGACGAATGAAAAACTGCAGGTAGGGGATCGGGAAGCCAAGGCGATCACGATGATCTACCGCATCATCGGCGCGAAACTGACGTTCAAATTCTTAGCCGCGCAGGAAATGAGCGCGGCGAAACGCTACGCCGAGGTCATGGATGATTTCCATGAAATGGTGCAGATCCGTCTGGACGAAGAAAACCATTCGGGGATTCTGGAAGAACTTAGCAAAAAGGCGGGCTACCGGTGTTAATGGACGCGCAAAAACAAAGCGTGCACGGCGGCGACGTCTATGAACGAAAGATCTTTCTCGATCTTTCCGTCAGCCTCAATCCTCTGGGGCTGCCGGAAGGATTGCGGCGGATGTTTGACGGGGAAGGGGCGCGGGAAATGCTCCTCGCCGCGCAGAGATATCCGGATCCGTTCTGCCGACGGCTCCGGCGGGAACTTGCGGCCGCGCTGGAACGGCGGAACTGCCCGTGTCCGCCCGAGCACCTTTTGTTTGGAAACGGCGCGTCGGAACTGATCCTCGCGGCGATGCGCGCCGTCGCGCCGAAAACGGCGCTG
>CANQBH010000015.1 GCA_947589155.1 uncultured Lachnospiraceae bacterium
CCCATCAGATAGGTCGGCTTGTCCTGCGGCAGATACGGCACCGTCTCCTCGAGCACATGGTACATCTCCTCGTGGCTCTCGCCCACCGCGAGGCCGCCGACGGCGTAACCGTCCAGTTCCATCTGCGCGATCCGCTTTGCATGGTCGATCCGGATATCGTCATAGACCGCGCCCTGATCGATCCCAAAGAGAAGCTGCTGCGGATTGAGCGTATCTTCCCGCTCCCGAAGCAGTTGCATCTCTTTCCGGCAGCGTTCGAGCCAGCGCGTCGTCCGCTCGACTGATCGGATAACATAGTCCCGCTCCGCTTTGCTGGGCGGGCACTCGTCGAACGCCATCGCGATCGTAGAACCGAGGTTGGATTGGATATCGATGCTCTCCTCCGGCCCCATGAAGATCCGCCGCCCGTCGATGTGCGACTGGAAACTGACGCCCTCCTCGGTGATCTTGCGCAGTCCGGCAAGCGAAAAAACCTGAAAGCCGCCGGAATCCGTCAAGATCGGGCGGTCCCACGCCATAAACGCGTGCAGGCCGCCCATCTCCCGTATCAGGGCATCGCCGGGCCGCACATGGAGATGGTAGGTGTTGGAAAGCTGCACCTGCGTGCCGATCTGCCGGAGATCTTCCGTAGACACGGCTCCCTTGATGGCCGCCGCCGTTCCCACATTCATAAAGACCGGCGTTTCGATCGTACCGTGGACGGTCTCCATCCGCGCGCGCTTGGCGCGCCCTTCTGTTTTTAAGATCTTATAACTGCTCATAAAACTTTACGATCCGATCCATCCGCGCGCTCATGTTCATCAGCAGGGCGTCCGCCAGCGTCAGCGCCGCCATGCTCTCCACGACCACGACCGCGCGCGGCACGATCACGGGATCATGCCGTCCGTGGATCTCGATCATCGTATCCTCTCTATGGGTATTGACCGTCTTCTGCGGACGGCTGATCGACGGCGTCGGCTTGACGGCCGCCCGAAACACCAGCGCGCTGCCGTCGGTGATCCCGCCGAGCACGCCTCCGGCATGATTGGTCGTTTTTTCGACGCCGCGTCCCTTCGCGCTTCGCACAAACGCGTCGTTGTTCTGCGAACCGCGCTGCGCAGCCACGGCAAATCCGTCGCCGATCTCAAAGCCTTTGACCGCGCCAATGGACATGACGGCCTTCGCGAGGTTGGCGTCCACCTTCTCAAACACCGGATCGCCGAGTCCCGCCGGAAGGTTTTCGATCATACATTCGATCACGCCGCCCGCCGAATCGCGCTCCTCCATGCACTGATCGAGGAAGCGCTCCGCTTCTTTGGCCGCCTGCGCATCCGGCATACAAAACGCGTTCTTTGCGATCTCCTCCCGATCGAAGACCATCGCGTTCACCGGCCCGATCTGACGGGTGTATGTGGTCAGGCGGATCCCAAGGCTTTTTAGCAGTTCGACCGCGATCGCCCCTGCCGCCACGCGCCCGATCGTCTCCCTGCCGGACGCGCGTCCGCCGCCGCGGTAGTCCCGCACGCCGTATTTTTCCCAGAACGTATAATCGGCATGTCCCGGACGGAAGACGTCCGCCAGATCGGCATAGTCCGAAGAATGTTGATCCTGATTGCGGATCATCAAAGAAACCGGCGTTCCCGTCGTCACGCCTTCAAAGACGCCGGAAAGGATCTCTACCCTGTCGGCTTCCGCGCGCGCGGTGGCATAGCGCGAACGTCCCGGCCTGCGCCGGTCCAGAAACGCCTGTATGTGTTCTTCGGACAGTTTCATTCCCGCAGGAACGCCGTCCACCACAACGCCGAGCGCCTCGCCGTGAGACTCTCCCCACGTCGTGATCCTGAAAATATTTCCCAAACCGGAACCTGCCATAGCGTTATCCTTTCTTATCTCTTATCCGAGCCTGTGTATCTGTATGCAGTTCGGCTGATCGATCCCGATCGGCCGGTTCTTCATCAGACAGCATTTCTTTTCGTGGTCGATGACAAACGTGCGGATCTCGTCCGAATCGTGGTTGAGCACGGCGAAATAGCCGTCGCCCGGAAGGACGTGCAGCGTCTTTGGATAGTCGCCGCTGATGTGGGTGACAAATTCCCATGAAAGCAGTCCGCTTTTTGGATCGCGCTTCAGGCAGGACACCGCGTTCAGCGCGTCGATGGAAACATAGAGATACGCCTCGTCGCCGGAAAACGCGATCATGGAACTCGCTGCCATCGCGTAGTCCTCGTCGCCCATCACGGAGATCGTCTGGATCTTGTCGAAGACCGGCTCGCCGTTTGCAACGGAATACGCATAGACATAGATCTCGTTGCTCTGCTCGCACATTACATACGCGAACCGCCCGTCGCTGCTGAAGCGGATGATCCGCGGCGCGGATTCATACGGGAACCGCACGACGTCCACAATATTCAGCCTGCCTTTCGCGTAATCCACCTCGTAGATCTTGATCTGCTCCAGACCGTAATCCACGGCGCACAGGAATTTTTCTTCCGGCGTCAGATCCACGCAGGTGACCTTCGGCTCAAGCCGCTTTTCCACGGAACTGATCCCGAGCCCCTGATGGAAGATGCCGTCGGCGATCCCTTTGATACTTCCGTCCTTATTGAGTTTCATCATCGTGACGCGCCCGTCGTGGTAGCCGCCGACAAACAGATATCTGCGCTTCTTATCCGTTTCCACATAGCAGCCGCGCATCCCGCCGATCCACGCCTGATTGATCTTTTCAAGATCGCCGTCCGGCCCGATACGAAACGCCGCCACGCCTTCGTCGGCGATCGAATAAAGGATCTCGCCGTCCGCGGAGACCTTCAGATAGGACGGATTGTTGATCGGCGTCACGCTGCGCTCTTTTAAGCATCCTTCTTTCACATCCACGTCGTAGACATGGATCCCCAGACTGTTCTCATGCGTGTAAGTCCCCACATATGCTACATATTTTTCCTGTGCCATTGTCCTTCCTCCTGTTTTACGCCTAGCCTTCTTCTTTCCGCCTCAATATGTCGTATGTTTCCATGTCCCTTCCCACGTCGATCCACAACGGCTGCAGGGGATGGGGCGCCGCCTCCATATCCTGTCCGTTTTCGTCCACGATCCGCCGCACGGTCACGGGAATGTCCGTACCGTCCGGCTTCATGATCTCGATCGAATCGCCGACGCAGAACTTGTTCCTCTGCCGTATCAAATAAAGACCGTCGTCCCGCCTGTCCTCGACCAGACCGAGATAGACGTATTCCCTCAGATAAGTGCTGCTGTCGTAGATCTGCGACTCCGCGCCGGGCGGGCCGAAGAAAAAGCCCGTCGTAAACTGGCGGTAGGTGCAGTGCGAGATCTGCTCGAAACACCACGGCAGGAGCCGCCGGTATTCCTCCTCGGAACAAAGGCAGGCGTCGATCGCCCTGCGGTACGTCCGCGCCACGGTCGCCACATACAGCGCCGTCTTCATCCTGCCTTCGATCTTGAAACTGTCGATCCCCGCGCCGATCAGTTCCGGTATGTGCCCGATCATGCAAAGATCTTTGGAATTGAAGATGTACGTGCCGCGTTCATTTTCATAGACCGGAAAATATTCGCCGGGGCGCGTTTCCTCCATGACCGCGTAATTCCAGCGGCACGGGTGCGTACAGGCGCCCTGATTGGCATCCCTGCCGGTCAGATACAAACTCAGCAGGCACCGTCCCGAATACGAAATGCACATGGAGCCGTGCACAAAAGTCTCGATCTCCAGGCTGTCGCCGATCTCCTTCCGGATCGCGCCGATCTCCTCCAACGACAGTTCGCGCGCCGTGACGACGCGTTTCGCGCCCAGTTCCCGCCAGAAGCAAAACGTGCCGTAATTTGTGTTATTGGCCTGCGTGCTGATATGGATGTCGATCTTCGGGCAGATCTTTTTTGCCAGCATAAAGACCGCCGGATCGGCAATGATGAGCGCGTCCGGCCCGATCTCCCGCAGTTCTTTGAAATATTCCTCCACGCCTTCAAGGTCGCGGTTGTGCGCGATGATATTGGCGGTCACATAAACTTTTGCGCCATGGGCGTGGGCAAACGCGATGCCCTCGGCCATCTCCTCGCGGGTGAAATTCTTTGCCTTGGCCCGCAGGCCGTAAGCCTCTCCCCCGATATAAACGGCGTTCGCGCCGAAGATCACCGCTACTTTTAGGACTTCCAGACTGCCGGCGGGCACCAGCAATTCGATCTGTCTCAAAACCAATTTCCTCCTTCGCCGCTTATTTTACACTGCATACGGCAAGGCCGTCCCCGACCGGAAGGATCACGCAGGACAGCCGCGGATCGTGCGTCAGGGTGTAGAGATATTCGCGCATCCGCCGATGGATCGTGCGGTTCCTGCGGTCGACGGCGAAGCGGGATTCCAGAATCTCGCCTTCCTGCAGGACGTTGTCCGTCACAAAAACGCTGCCGCTGTCCATGCAGTTCATCAGATACGGAAAGAGCACGGGATACTGCCCCTTTGCCGCGTCCAGAAACACCAGATCGAACGTCTGTCCCAGCGTCGGCAGGATATCCTGCGCATCGCCTTCCAGCAGCGTGATCGTTTCCGTTTGCCCCGCCTTTTTGATGTTTTCCTTCGCCGCCGCGATCCTCGGCCCGTAGTTTTCTATGGTCGTGATCCTGCAGCCCTCCTGCGCATACGACGCCATCAAAAGCGCGGAAAATGCGACCGCCGTCCCCACTTCAAGGATGGACGAAGGATGAAACGTCTGTATCAGGAACTTGAGGAAATTCTGGGTGTCCTTTCGGATGATCGGGACGCCCGCCGCCAGCGCTTCCTGCTCCAATGCCTGCAGCCACGGCTCCTCTTTCTGATCCAGCGACCGCAGATAAGTTGTAAATCGCTCGTCTACTATCATGCTATACTTCCATGATGATCGGCATGATCATCGGACGGCGCTGCGTTTCCTTCCAGACAAAATCGCCGAGCGCGTCCTTGATCTCGCTCTTGATCCTCGTCCAGTCCGTCACATTCTGATCCACCATCTTATCCATCGTATCGTTTAAGACGGCGCGCGCGCTTTCCATCAGATCCTCCGCGCCGCGCACATACACAAAACCGCGGGAAACGATATCCGGTCCGGCCAACACCTGACCGCTGCCTGACTCCAGCGTGAGCACCACGATGATGATACCGTCCTCCGCAAGATGCTGCCTGTCGCGGAGCACGATGTTGCCGACGTCGCCGACGCCGAGCCCGTCGACCATGATTGCGCCGGTATGCACGCGGCCCGCGATCCTTGCGGACTCCTGATCCAGTTCCATCACGTCGCCGGAAGCGAGGATGAAGATGTTCTCCTTATCGATTCCGAGGCTCGCCGCGATCTTCGCCTGCGCCATGCGGTGCTTGTACTCGCCGTGGATCGGAATGGCATAGCGCGGCTGCACAAGGGAATAGAGAAGTTTGATCTCCTCCTGACACGCGTGGCCGGATACATGGACGTCCTGAAAGACGACGTTCGCGCCCTTCATCTCCAGTTCGTTGATGACGTTGGAGACCGCCTTTTCGTTGCCCGGGATCGGGTGCGAACTGAAGATGATCGTATCGTTCGGTTTGATGGAGACCTTGCGGTGCGTGCCGTTTGCCATCCGAGAGAGCGCGGCCATGGACTCGCCCTGACTGCCCGTCGTGATCAGCACCGTTTTTTCGTCCGGATAATTTTTGATCATCTCGATATCGATCAGCGTATTGTCCGGAATGTCCAGATAACCCAACTCGGACGCCGTCGAGATGACGTTGACCATGCTGCGGCCTTCCACGATCACCTTGCGGTCGTATTTGTGCGCGGAATTGATGATCTGCTGCACACGGTCCACATTGGAAGCAAACGTCGCAATGATGATCCGCGAATTGGTGTGTTCGGCGAACAGGCTGTCGATGGTCTTGCCTACGGTGCGCTCCGACTGGGTAAAGCCCGGGCGCTCCGCGTTCGTACTGTCGCACATCAGCGCGAGCACGCCTTTTTTACCGAGTTCGCCGAAACGCTGCAGATCGATCGCATCGCCGTAGACCGGCGTGTAGTCCACCTTGAAATCGCCGGTATGGATGACCACGCCGGCCGGGGAATAGATTGCGAGCGCCGCCGCGTCCTGAATACTGTGATTGGTCTTGATAAATTCCACGCGGAAACATCCGAGGTTGATGTGCTGTCCGTATTTGACGACCTTGCGCTTGACCTGTCCGAGCAGATTGTGTTCCTTTAACTTGTTCTCGATCAGGGCGTTGGTAAGTTTTGTCGCATAGATCGGCACGTTCAGTTCCTTCATGACGTAAGGGATCGCGCCGATATGGTCCTCGTGTCCGTGGGTGATGAAAAAGCCCTTGACCTTTTCTTCGTTCTCTTTGAGATAAGAGATGTCCGGGATCACAAGATCGATCCCCAGCATATCGTCCTCCGGGAACGCGAGCCCGCAGTCGATGACGATAATGCTGTCCTCATACTCAAATGCCGTAATGTTCATTCCGATCTGTTCCAGTCCGCCCAACGGAATGATCCTTAATTTGCCCATATTCTGTTGTGTACTCAAATTCTACCTCCTAAAATAAATTTGTTCGTTTTCATACCTCGAAGACGGTATCTTCTACCAGTTCTTCAAAAATCTTAAGGACGGCGTCAAATTCCTCATCATCCTCCACGATCTCGCAGACGATCTCCGCGTCGTCTGACGACACTTCCTTTAAGATATAAGCCTCAGAATCTCCTTCGCTTTCTTCCGTGACCAGAAGATATCTCTGCTGCTTTACTGTCGTTTCTTCCAACACATATACCGTGAGTTCTTCCTGCGTACCCTTTGCTTTCAGCGTGATACTTTCCATAACGCGACCTTTCTTTACGATGGCAGGGACCGCAGATAATCCTGCAGGATCAGCATGGCGGCGATCTTGTCCACATACTGCCTGCGGTCGGAGATACCGGATTCCGACATCAGTTCGTCCGCCTCCACCGTCGTAAGCCGCTCGTCCCAGAGGATCACCTCGCAGCCGACGCGCTTTTTCAAGAGTTCGGCAAATTCCTTTGTCGTCCGGCAGCGTTCGCCTTCCGTACCGTCCATGTTGAGCGGATAGCCCAGCACGACCGTCTCCGCCTGATATTCTTTGACCAGTTCTTCGACCCGCGCCAGAGTGGAACGCAATTTGCCGGGCTTGTTCCTGCGGATGATCTCCAGCGGCCGGGCAGTCAAAAACAAAGGGTCACTGACCGCGACCCCCAGAGTCTTGGAACCGAGATCCAGACCCAAGATCCTACCGGACTGCTCCATTTACTTCCATGCCTCACGGGCGATATACTCCCGCAGGAGTTCCTCCACCAGTTCGTCGCGCTCGACTTTCATGATGATACTCCGCGCGTTGTTATGGCTCGTGATAAACGTAGGGTCGCCCGACATGATGTATCCAACGACCTGATTGACCGGATTGTAGCCTTTTTCTTCCAAAGCCTCATACACCGTCTGCAGGACTTCCTTGACCCCTACCTGCGTTTCTTTTTCTACCTTGAAATATCGTGTGTTACTTAGATCCTGCATATTCATCCGCACCTATCCGCTCTTTTGTTTCAAACTTAATTATCTTTTATTCTAATATACTTCCCGAAAAATTTCAACACACCGGCCGGATTTCGTAAAGACCGTCCGCGAGAGGCCCGCAAAGGACGCCGGATACGATCCGGTTTACGCCGCCGCCGTCCGCCGGAAGTGCGACGCGGATATATTCTTTCGTATAACCGGCGAGATACCTTCCCTCCGGCAGTTCGATCTCCTCCTCCAGCAGTGCTTCCGCCCTGCGCCCCTGCCATGTCCGGCAGAACTCCCGCGACATCTTCCGGCTCAACTCGAGCAGTTTCGCGCTGCGCGCGTTCTTGCACTTCTCGTCGACCTGCGCCGGCATTTCGTCCGCCTTCGTGCCCCGACGGCGGGAATACTTGAAGACGTGCATTTCGTAAAAGCCGACCTTCTCGGCAAAGGCCAGGGTCTGACGGAATTCGTCATCCGTCTCTCCCGGGAATCCCGCGATAATATCCGTTGTGATCGCGGGCACAGAAAAACTGCCGCGCAGCTTTTCGCAGGCGCGCAGGTATTCCTCCGTCGTATAACGGCGGTTCATCCTTTGCAGCGTCGCGTCGCAGCCGCTTTGCAGCGACAGATGAAAATGCGGGCACACCTTCGGCAGCGCAGCCAGCGCGTCGGCAAAACCTCCGGTCACGATCCGCGGTTCCAAAGACCCCAGACGGATCCTTTCGACCCCCGGCACCTCATGCACGGCGCGGATCAGAGCAAGCAGCGGCTCTCCCTGCGTCGGGTCGCTGTTATAGGCGTCCTGCCTTCCGTAAGAACTCAGATGGATTCCGGTCAGCACAAATTCCCGACAGCCGTCCTGTGCAAGCGCGCGGATCTCACCGACCGTATCCTCGATGCTGCGGCTGCGGACGCGCCCTCTTGCATAGGGGATCGCGCAGTAGGAGCAGAACTGGTCGCAGCCGTCCTGTACCTTGATGAAGGCGCGGGTATGCACGCCGCTTCTTCGCATCCGAAGTTTTTCATACGGCAGCCGCCCCGCGTTGACGTCCTCCAAAAACGTCTGCTCCTCCGCCGCGCCGTTTTCCGCCTGCGCCAACAGTTCGACGATCCTGTGTTTCTGATTGTTCCCGATCACCAGATCGACCGCCGGGTCGTTTTGCACGCCTTTTTGATCGATCTGCGCATAACACCCCGCCGCCACGATCAGCGCGTCGGGATTGCGCTTGCGCGCGCGGTGCAGCATTTGACGGGATTTCTGATCCGCGATATTGGTCACGGTGCAGGTGTTGACGATATACACGTCGGCGGCGTCCTCAAACGGAACGATCCGATAACCGGCTTCCTCGAGCAGTTGGCGCATGGCCTCCGTCTCATAAGCGTTGACTTTGCAGCCCAGAGTATGAAAGGCGGCTTTTTTCATTTTTCTTCCTACTTTCTTTCACTTCGCCTCCCGAAACGATTGACATTTTGTTCCATTTGCTTTAGGATGAACCTAGTAAAATAAAACAAAACAGAACAGGAGGCACGCTATGCAAAAGGTACAGATTTCCTTAAATTCCATTGACAAGGTCAAGAGTTTTGTCAACACGATCAGCCAGTACGATTTCGACTTCGATCTGATCTCCGGAAGATATGTGATCGACGCCAAA
This sequence comes from uncultured Lachnospiraceae bacterium, assembly GCA_947589155.1. Classification (GTDB taxonomy): domain Bacteria; phylum Bacillota; class Clostridia; order Lachnospirales; family Lachnospiraceae; genus Pararoseburia. Next base: position 9,150 of record CANQBH010000015.1, read on the forward strand.
TCCATCATGGGCATCTTCAGTCTGGACTTATCCAAGCCGATCGATCTGACCATCTATTCCGACGATGAGTCATCCGACGTGATGACGGCGCTTGCTCCGTACATCGTCTGACTTCACATCTTGGAAAGACATGATAAATGGCACAGGGTCTCCTGTGTCATTTTTTTATGCCGTGACGTGGACGGTCTCCGCGGTGCTTATCGCCTCCTCCATCAGGCCGTCGATCACATCGGACAGTTTTTCTTCCGAACGCCGGATCACAGCGGGATTCGGCTTCGTGACCGGATGCTTGGCCACAAAAATGGTACAGCAGTCCTCATACGGCAGGATCGACGTCTCGTAGGTGCCGATCTTCTGCGAAAGTTCTACGATCTCCTGCTTGTCGAAGCCGATCAGCGGCCGGTAGACCGGCATCCTGCACACTTCGTTCGTGGCCGCAAGCGACTGCATGGTCTGCGACGCCACCTGTCCGATACTTTCTCCGGTGATAAGCCCCAGACAGCCTTCTTCTTCCGCGAAATGCTCCGCCAGCCGCATCATGTACCGGCGCATGATGATCGTCAGTTCGGCGTGCGGGCATTTCTCATAAATGGCCAGCTGGATGTCGGTAAAATTGACGATACGCAGATCGATCGGCCCCGTGTAGACCGCCATCTGTTTCGCCAGATCCAGCACCTTCTGTTTTGCCCGCTCGGATGTATAAGGCGGTGCATGGAAATAAGTCGCCTTGATCCCTACACCGCGCTTTGCGATCATGTAGCCCGCCACCGGACTGTCGATCCCGCCGGAGAGCAGGAGCATACCGCTTCCGTTGGTGCCGACCGGCATCCCGCCGGGGCCCACCGTTTCGTCGGAATAAAAACTGATCTTCTCCCGCACTTCCACGTTGAGCGTGACCTGCGGATGATGGACGTCCACCTTCATCTGCGGATAGGCCTCTAAGATCTTTTCCCCGAGCGCCGCGCTGAGTTCCATGGATTCCATCGGATACTGCTTGTTGGCGCGCCGCGATTTGACCTTAAACGTCAGGTTTTTATCGGGATAGACCTGATCCAGATAGTCCAGAATGTGCCGCGTCAACGCCTCGAAGCCCTCGTCGTCCACGGTCACGGCCGGACAGATCCCGGTAATGCCGAAGACATGGGTCAGCGCTTCCACGACTTCCTGCGCGTCATAATTTCCTTCCGCTTCGACAAAAATGCGTCCCTGCATCCTATGTACGAAAAAAGAGCCTTCCACATTCTGCAGGGCGTAACCGATCTGGCGCACCAGCGCGTCTTCAAACAGAAACCGGTTTTTCCCTTTAATGGCGATCTCCGCATACTTGACCAAAAAAACCTTATACATCATTTGTCCGCCTTCCTGCTAACATTTTCTTCGCTTTCGTACCCTTTTAGCGCCGGATGAACCGGGACAGCGCGGGAATCAGTTCGCGCAGCGCATCCGCCGCGTAAGCGATCTCCTCCTCCGTCGTTTCCGTTGAGAAACTGAAACGCACCGTTTTATCCAGAAGTTCCCTCGAAATGCCTATCGCCTGCAGCGTCTTGCTCGGAGCCGGTTTGTTGGACGAGCACGCGCTGCCTGCGGAGATAAAGATCCCCCGCTCCTCCAAAGCGTGCAGCAGCACTTCGCTGCGCACCTCATCCACGCTGAGGCTCACGATATGCGGCGCGCCTTTTTTGTCCGTGCGGCCGTTTATGGTGACGCCCGCAATGCCGGAGACCTTCTCGATGAAGGAAGCGCGCAAACGGTAGAGTTTTTCCGTCTTTGCCTCGAGATCCTCGTAACTTTCTTTGGCCGCGAAACCAAGGCCCGCGATCGCCGGAACGTTTTCCGTGCCGGAGCGCAGCCCAAATTCCTGCCCGCCTCCGTGGAGGATCGGACGGATCTTGACCTTATCGCCTACATATAAAAAGCCGCTGCCCTTCGGGCCGTGGATCTTATGGCCGCTCGCGGATAAGAGATCGATCCCCGTCCGCTTCGGATAGATCCGAAACTTCCCGTAAGACTGCACGGCGTCCACATGAAACAGCGTGCGCGGATTGACGCTCTTGATGATCTTTGCCGCTTCTTCCACCGGCTCCACCGCGCCCATCTCGTTGTTGACGTGCATGACGGAGACCAGAATCGTATCGTCGCGGATCGCGCGGCGCAACTCTTCCGTCGAGATCTCGCCGAAAGCGTCCACGGAAAGATAGGTCACTTCATATCCGTTCTCCCGAAGCCACGAAAAAGGATTGCTCACGGACGGATGCTCGACGTCCGTCGTAATCACATGGCGGCCGCTCCTGCGGTTGGCTTCCGCCGCGCCGAGGATCGCCAGATTGTTGCTCTCCGTTCCGCCGGAGGTAAAGCAGATGTCCTTATCTCTGACTTTCAACGTCTGCGAGATCTCGCTGCGCGCTTCTTTTACATATTGTTCCGCTTCCATGCCCCGCGTGTGCAGGGAAGACGGATTCCCATAATCCTTTCGCAGCACTTCCATCATCAACTGCGCCGCGCCCTCGCTGCATCTGGTGGTCGCGGAGTTGTCTAAATATGCTTCCATACTTTTGTCCTTATCATTTTGATCGATTGCCCTCTTTTGTTTCGCAGGCCAGCATGACAAGCGACACGGCGGTGATCGCGGCGGTATCCGTCCGAAGGATCCTTTCGCCGAGGGAAATGACGTGCAGATCCTGCACCGCCTCGATCTCCCTGCCGGAGAATCCGCCCTCCGGCCCGATCAGGATGCCGATTCGTTCCACTTCCGGCTGCCGGATCCGTTCCACTGCCTCCCTCGTCTGTTCCATGCCCCTTTTACATTCGTAAGGCACAAGGACGACGTCCAGCGTGCGCGCGTAAGCGACGGCATCTTCGTAGGACATAAACGGTCGGATCGCCGGAATGACGCTGCGCTTCGACTGCTTGGCGGCCGCCTCGGCGACGGCCTGATAACGCCGGCGTCTGTTCTCTTTTTTCTTATCGTCCAGCCGGACGACGCAGCGCTCCATTTCCACCGGAACGATCTCATGCACCCCGAGTTCGACCGTCTTTTCGATCACCGTTTCCATGCGGTCGCCCTTCGGAAGCGCCTGAAAGAGAACGATCTTTTCCCGCAGTTCCGTCGACGGTGTTTCCTGAAGCACGAAGATCTCCACGCCGTCCTTCTCCGCTTCCACGATCTCTCCGAGATAATTCCCGCCGTCCGCGGTGCTGAGCCGGATCTTTTCGCCCGGCCGCATCCGAAGGACCGCCGCCAGATGTCTGGCGTCCTCTCCCGTCACCTTGATCGTTTCCTGTATTTGCACTGTTTCCTTCAAAAAGATCTGCTGCATTTCTTTGCCGTCAGACAGCGCCATTCGCCCTGCGCCGTGCTTTCGCATACGAAAAATCCGGCCTGCTCCAGCGCCTTCCTGACCTCGTCTTCCTTAAAATTTATGATCCCCGACGCCGCCAGCACGCCGTCCTCTTTCAGCGCCCGATACAGCGCAGGCGCCATCGGGATAATGATATCCGCGAGGAGATTTGCCAGCGCCATGTCATAGGCCGCCTCTCCCACCTGTTCTCTGAGCGCCGCGTCCCTTGTCAGGTCGCCGAGAAAAAACTGCGCCTGCGCCTCGGAAATGCGGTTCACCGCCAGATTTTCACAGGCGGAACGGACGCAGTCCTCATCGATATCCGTTCCGACCGCCTGCGACGCGCCCATTTTCAGCGCCGCGATCGACAGGATCCCGCTGCCGCATCCGACGTCTAAGATCCGGTCGCCCTTGTGCAGATATTTCTGCATCTGCCGTATCACCAGCTGCGTGCTCTCATGCTTGCCTGTGCCGAAGGAAACGCCCGGATCGATCTCTAACAGGATCCTGCCGTCCAAGTGTTCCGGCGGCTTCTCCCATGTCGGCTTGATCAAAAGGCTGCCGATCGAAAAAGAGGAAAAATACGCTTTCCATGTATCCCGCCAGTCGGCTTCGTCCGACACTTCCTCCGTGATCCGTCCGCTTCCCATATCAGTATATGCCGACATGTCGTCCAACGCCTCTTTGATCTTTGCCAGCAGTTCCGTTTCGTCCGCGCCTTCTTCCGCATAAAAACTGACGCGGCTGCTGCCGTCGTCCGCGGGCAGATCCGGCTGCAATTCCTCAAAGACGCCGCCCTGCCGGTCCGCGTCTCTGACCGGAACGTTGTTTTCGATCTCTATGCCGGTGATTCCGAGTTCGTCCAACATGGCGCAGACCAATTCCTCCGCCGCGGTCGTCGTATGGATCGTATATTTTCGGTATTTCATGAACCGTCCCTTCTTTGGCGCAGTTTTTCGCCCGCGCTTTGCCGCTTCCGTGAAACTAAAGTATTGTATCACGCTTTTGGCGTTTTGACAAATCGCGGTGTTAAAGATGACCCACTTCGCTGCGCTGATACTCTTTTTCCAACTTGCGATGCCTTATGATCATAAACGGCAGCGGGACGAGGACGCCTCCCATCATAAACGCCAGTTCCAACGCATCCACAGGCATCACATAGCCCAGCCAGAAGCCGCATTCTATACATATGCCATAGACGATCCAAAGGATCCCATGCTTTTTATTCCATTGTACGACATCCCTGATCTCGTCTTTTTTAGGCGGTTCTATCATATTGTAAAACCCTACCGGATCCTCTTTTTGACTCATCTGAAAAATACCGATGATCACCATGATCCCGGCTACGATCGATTGAATGACCAGACCCATGACCGCTGCTGCATTCATACCAAGCACCTGCCTTTCATACCGAAAAAAGCCTTGTTCAATCGGCAGACCCCGATTGCTCTTTGTAGTATAGCAAAAACAGGCACGGCTTTCAATCGGACAAATGCCTGATTTTTCCTCACGCCTGCAGCCGGTTCATCCATCCGCGGCGCTTGAAAACGACCAGAGAAACGGCAAGGCGGATACACTCCTCAAGGGACAGGGTAAGATAAACCAACGGGATAGGCCAGTGGAACACAAAAGCGGAAATAAGGCCCAATGGGACGCCGAAAAGCCAAGTCCCCATCAGATCGATAGCCATGACGTAGGTTGTCTTCCCGCCGCTGCGCAGGATACCGCTGCCGATGATCATGTTCAGCACCTTAAACGGCATGACTGCGGCATAAGCAGCGAGAATCTGAACCGTCAGTTCCCGTATGCCGGTCTCCACATTGAAAATGCGTACATAGCATGGGCTTACAAAGAAAATCAGCACCGACAGCAGCAGTGAGCCCGCCAAGCCGTAAAAAAGGAGTTTTTTCGCCTCGCGGTACGCCCTCTTTGTATCCCCGTCGCCAAGGCGCTTGCCGATGAGGATCGCCGCCGCCTGACTCAGTCCGCACAAGGCTCCGATCGCCAACGACTGCACAGGGTTCGTCAGCGTCATGGCGGCGGTGGCTGCGGTGCCCAGATGTCCGTATATGCCCGCGTACACGTTTTCGCCCAGAACCCACATAAATTCACTGACCAGCAGCGGCAGCAGCATGGAGAGATACTGCCTCCATGCAAAAGGAGAGGCCGGGGCGATCTCCGCCCGCTCTCGGTATTTGGCATACATCCCAAGGATGACTATGAAATAGACAAGTTGCGAGATCAGCGTCGCCAGCGCCGCCCCCGTGACGCCCAGAGCCGGCGCGCCAAACTTTCCGAAAATCAATATCCAGTTAAGGCCGGTGTTGACCGCCGCCGATGCGATCCCTGCGTAGAGCGGAAGGGCCGCCTTCTCCATGCACCGCAGATGGGTGGACAAAATGGTGACCCCCGCCGTGGGAAGGAAGACGCCGGAAACGATCGAGAGATATCGCCCCGCCGTTTCCACTGTCGCGCGGTCGTTGATATAAAGACCCATGATCCGCTCCGGAACGGCGACGCCTGCCAGCATGAACAGCGCGGCTAAAATAAAACATAGCCGCAGATTGACGATCAGGCTCCGCCGCGTCTCAGCGGCGTTCTTCTGGCCTATATACTGGGAGAGCATGATTCCTGCCACCGCACCCACGGCGGAGATGACCACATTGAAGATCCCCGTGAATTTTCCGGCCAGTCCCACCGCCGCCACTTCCACAGCGCCCAGCTGCCCGATCATCACCTGATCCACCACGCCGAAAGACGCCTGAAGCATGGACTGCAGCGCCACGGGAATGGCAAGCGCACAAACAGCGCGGAAAAAAGACGGTTCTTTCGCTTGAATCAAGAAGTTCTTGTTACGTATGTTTTTTTGTTCCATCTCAGCCTCCATAATGATAAAAATTCCTTCATCCGTCATTATAAGCGGATGAAGGAATTCTTTTCAAAACTTAAATCCGTAAGTGGAGACAAAAATGGAACGCGTTTTTTATTGAAAATGACAGTAGAATGTTAAGATCCATCCGCTTGACAATTCCCTGTGCTGTCCCGGATCACCAGAGACGTGGAAAGGGTAACAACCGGTTCCACCGGCTCCCCTGCCCGCATTTTTGCAATCGCGTCAAGTGCCGTCCTTGCACGGACAGCATTGTCCTGACGAACGGATGTCAGAGACGGATATACCAGCCCGCAAAGAGGCGTGTCGTCAAATCCGGCAACGGAGATTTGATCCGGTATAGCGACGCCGCTGCCTTGCAAAAAATGGATGAAGTCGACCGCATAGTAATCTGATACGGCAAAAACAGCCGTAAAACTCCTGATCTCCTGCAGTTTCTCCCCGTAAAAAGCCATCCGCTCCGCCTTGATCATCGGAATCATCATAAACTCCGCGCCGCTCCCGAAGCCTTCCTGAAAGCCCTTCCAGCGTTCCAGATCCATATCCGTATCATTGTCGGACAGGCACAGGGCGCGTCGATGCCCGCAAAGGCGGAAATACTCGCCCACCTGAAATCCCCCGTGCCGGTCGTTGATGTTTACGGCGCAGACACGTTCCGCTGCAACCCCGCAGGCGTCATAGACCGCAAAGGGTACGCGGACACTCTCGCGCAGCCGCCCGTAATCCGCGCTGCAAAAGCCGATCAGCACCAGCCCCTCCAGATTCCACATGGTGGCAAAGGAAACGATCTCGTCAAGGGCATTCACGGCCCTCACCATCATCTGCAATCCGCGTCCGGCCGTTTCCGCACTAAGGGCGTTGAGCGCGGAAGCAATAAAGGCGTCCTCTAAAATTTTTGTCTCATATTTTTCATGGGCATTGATGACGACGCCCACGATCTTTGCCGGATTTTCCGCCAACAGCACCTCCGCCGCCCGCGGCAGATATCCCCGCTCCTCCAAGGCGCGGCGCACGCGGACAGCCGTTTTCTCCGACACCATGCCGGTCTTGCCGTGGAGCACATATGACACCGCCGCCGTGCTGAGCCCCAGTTCCGAAGCAATATCCGAAAGCCGCACTTTTTCTTCCATGTCACGCCTCTTTTCTATATAGATGATTTTTTATAAATCCTATTCTTTCATTTCAACATTCATTGAACGGGTTGAAGTTGAGCATACTGAACTCCCTCAACAAATGATTATTGAGTATAGCAAAAACATGCACGGCTTTCAATCATACAAATACTTAAAAAAGCGGTACCGCCCGCACCTGTCAGACTGTACCGCCTTCTTTTACAAATCGTAAACGCCGGCGGAAAGCCGCTGTTCCGCTCTTCCCGGCAGCCTGACGACTGCTGTCGTATTCGTTGGGACGACAATATGATAAAGGAACGCGCCGTCCTCTCCCTTTTCCCATGAGCAGGCTACCGTACCGTAAACGCTTTCATAAGACATAGACGCCCGCGTAAAATGCCCGCCGGGCACAGGGGCGATGACAAATCCGTTTTCGCCCTCCAAATGGATCCCGCACATCTTTTCAAAGATCCACTCGCAGACCGCGCCCTTGGAATAATGATCCAGCGATGCGATACCGCCGCCTTTTCCATTATCGGAATCCATGCCGCTCCAATCCTCCCATATCGTCGTCGCTCCTGCCTTCGGCATACTGAGCCATCCCGGTCTTTCCTCATTTTCCAACAGACGGTAGGCATAGGCGGGATCGATCTCATCCAATACATACAAAAGAAACGGTGTGGACAAAAATCCGGTCCCCACCCGCCAGTGATACCGATCCAGCGCACGGATCAACCTCTTTTTCGCAAAATCACTGTCGTTTTGATCCAATAACCCCATATAAAGCGGACGTACAAGCCGCGCCTGTCTGTCCGTATCCAGCGAATACTGCGGCCGCCTGATCAGTTTGCGGTACGCGTCTCGCGCGCCGTCACGATACTCCTCGTACCGGACAAGATCCTCCGTCTTGTTCAGTTCCGACGCGATCTCCGCCATAATGTTCATGATATAGAAAAGATACGCCGTCGCTTCCTCCGGTCTGGACGATATGAAATCCCGATAACTCATCTTATGCACATCGTCCGGCTCCGCCCATTCTCCGTAATGCTGCCCGTAATTATAGAGGTATTTTCTATCTTTTTTCGAGAGGCCCGTGCGTTCCGAAATCAAAAATTGCGTCTTGCCCGTGCGCCGCATCATATATTGCGCATAGCGCTTCATCGGTTCATAATACCGCTCGATCACCCGTCTGTCCCCATACATTTTCCATAAACGGTAAGGGATCAGCACACCGGCGTCCGACCAGCCGACGGATCCGTTCATCGTCCGCATATATGCGTCCGTTCCGCCTTCCGGAGCGATCTGCGGGAAGTTCCCTCTTTTATCCTGCCAATCGCACAGATCATTTTCATATTTCAACGCAAACGGCATATAATTGACCATATAACCGGCCGTTCGGATAAAGATCTGCGCGTCTCCCGACCATCCGTGGCGCTCCCGCGTCGGACAGTCCGTCGGCAGATCCGCCGAATTGTTTTTTAACGACCATAGCGTATTTTTTACAAACCGATTCAACAATGTATTGGAACTCTCAAACGTAAAGACCGTTTCAAAATCAGAATAGACGGCGATTGCGGTAAACGCCGCAGGATCGATTTCCATCTCCGCGTCTACTTCAATGTACTGATATCCAAAGATGGCAAATCTTGTCTTATAGTCGTTTTTTCCTTCCCGACAGATATATTCTACCTTTTGCAGCGGCGTTTTGTAATTTCCCCTGACACACTGGATATTCCTTTGCGTAAATTCTCCGTCCTTCATCAGTTCGCCGAAACGCAGAACGATCCGCTGTCCCTCCTTTGCCTGCACGGAAAAGGCAACGATCCCCGCGATATTTTGTCCGAAATCCAGCACGGTTTTTCCGGAAGGCGTAAAGATCATTTTGGGATCTTTCAACCGCTCCTGCTCCTTCAGTATAAAATTATCCGAAGCCGAAGGCGTCACGGGATGTTTTGTGAGTTTTGCCTTTTTCCAAATTGCCCCCGCAAATCCCTCCTTCCTTGCATCATAAACCTCTCCGTCTTTATTATCCGCAAAGCGGATCGGACCGTCGGCGGTCCATGCAAAAGAATCGTCGGTCGCGACGATATCGCGGGTTCCGTCTTCATAGACGATCTCCAACTGTGCCAGCAGTTTTGTTTCCGTTCCGTAATAATTCTTCATGCCCCACGCGCCTACGGATCCCCGATACCAGCCGTCCGCAAGCATAAACGTGAGTTCGTTTCTGCCCGATACGATCTGCGCCGTCACATCCGCCGTCTGATACTGCACGCGTTTTCTATAATCGGTAATGCCCGGCGCAAGCACAAACGCGCCGATCTTCGCACCGTTGAGCCTTCCTTCATACAACCCGCAGGCGCTCATATAGGCCCGCGCTTTCACGACCTTCTTATCTGAAACGGTAAACGATCTTTTGAAACAGTCCACAGGATAACGCTTTCTTTTCCTTGGCGCATAATCGCCCGTGATCCAGCGGGCGCGCCAGTCATCGGCTGACAACAGGCCGATCTCAAACCTCGCCGCCGCACTGGTCTTTGGCACATCGTTTTCATCCCACACCGTTACCGTCCATTCCACTGACGTCCGGCTGGACAGATCGTCTGCGCCCCATTCCACCAAATGCATCTTAGACGACAGGACTTTTCCGGAATCCCAAAGCAGGCTGCCCTGATCCGTGCGGGCAATGATCTGATACGCCTTCTGATACTTTCCTCCCTCTAATGTCCAACTAAACCGCGGGCGCACAAAGTCGATTCCCATCGGATCGGTCAAATATTCCACTTTTAACTTTACCGCTTTCATCCTCCGCCTCCTGTCCGCTTATTTCACCAACCCGATCATTCTGCCGATTCCGTGCAGGAAATGGCCGTTTGCGATATCGACCATGCCGGGCAGGAGTCCGTTGCCCATGCCGCCGCTGATCATCATGGAACGGATCGGACTTTCCGCCGTAGAAGCCATCAGCATACGGAAATCCGCCTCGTTATCTTCCGTGATCTTTCCGCCCAGACCTCTTTTTATAACCGCTCTGACCGCCCGATACATGAACTTCATAAGAAGCGATTCTTCCTTCATGTCTTTCACGGTATCGTCCAAGGTAAATTCACCCTTATGCCGTTTCACCGGATGATATGTTCTCCCCAGCATATGTTCAAATTCCTGCTGCGACGGTTCCCCTTCCAGCGTTTCATACCAGCTTCCCTTCTGCCATTCCGGCGCATCTATGCGTTCGCCGTCAACGGCGATCGTTTCAGACAACCGGATATCACGGCTGCTGCACCCGATCATGATCTGATACTTTCCTTCCGGCGCAACCCATCCGCGGGCCATGTCCGGCGAGCCGAAAGCATTGCCATAAGTCTTTCCCAGATAGATCGAAAAACTCCGCTCATCTAACAGAAATTTCACCTGTTTGGTCTGTCCCGCCTGCAGATCGATCTTGGTAAATCCTTTCAGTTCTTTTTCCGGACGGAAGATCCTGCTGTCCTCCGCAGCCACATACAACTGCACGATTTCTTTTCCTGCCATATCGCCCGTATTCGTCACATTGCAGACTACCGTATAGGAATGGCCGTCCTCTTTTTCGATCCGCAGATCGTCATAGGCAAACGACGTATAAGACAATCCGTAACCAAACGGATACCGCACCTTTTTCTTTGCACTGTCATAATAGCGGTATCCCACATAAATGCCTTCCTTATATAGCGCATCCTTCTGCTTTGCATAATCTCCTGATGAAATGCAGTCCTGATAACGCAGCGGCCATGATTCCGCCAGTTTTCCGCTTGGATTGACCTTTCCGTATAAGACGTCAGCGATCGCCTCCGCTCCGGCCTGTCCGCAAAGTCCGGCGTATAAGAGCCCTTTGACCTTCGTCTCCCATGGACATTCTACGGCGCAGCCGCACATAAGTACGACGACAGTATTCGGATTCGCTCTGCTCACCGCCTCGATCATTCGTATATGGCCCTCCGGCATCTTCATGTCGCTGCGATCGAAGCCTTCCGACTCATATGTTTCCGTCAGCCCTGCAAAGACGACCGCCACATCCGCCTGCGCCGCCTTTTGCGCCGCATCCTCCAATAAGGCGTCCGTCGTATTTCCCTTTTCATCGCAGCCCAGCGCAAATACGCTGTAAGGGATAACGTCTTTCGGCTGCGTCAGGGCCGTCGGATTGATATGGCTGCTTCCCGCTCCCTGATAACGGATCTTCTCTGCCATTTTCCCGATGAGCGCTACGCTCTGCCCTTTTTCCAGCGGCAGGATACCGTCTGCATTTTTTAGCAAGACCAATCCTTCGCACGCCGCCTGTTTCGCGATCCGATGATTGGCCTCCTTATCGCAGGAAGCCGCACCTTGCAATTGTTTTTCACCGCTGCGGATCAGCGAGATCATGCGGAGCGCCGACGCGTCGATCGCATCCTCGGAAAGCCTTCCGCTCCTTACCGCCTGCGCCGCCTCTCTTTCCATATATGCGCTGCCGCCCGGCATATTCAGATCGCACCCCGCATTAAATCCTGCGATTCGATCATTCATGGCTCCCCAGTCGGTCAAAACGAGCCCCTGATACCCCCACTCTTTTCGTAAAATATCCGTCAGCAGCATCTTATTATCGCTGCAATGCACGCCGTTGATTTTGTTGTAAGCGCACATCACGGTTGCCGGTTTGGCTTCTTTGACCGCATATTCAAAGGCGGAAAGATAGATCTCCCGCAGCGTCCTCTCATCCATAACGCTGTCGGAAATAAAGCGGCTCGTTTCCTGCGAATTTCCGGCAAAATGTTTCAGCGACGCAGAAACGCCCCTGCTCTGCAGCCCGCAGATAAACCCTGCCGCCATCCGTCCCGCCAAATACGGATCTTCACTGTAATACTCGAAATTGCGTCCGCAAAGCGGATTTCGCTTGATATTGGCTCCGGGGCCAAGCACAAGAAACACCTGATTGGCCAATGCTTCCTCCGCGATTGCCCTGCCGACCTGTTCGGTCAGATCGGTATTCCATGCGTTTCCCATTGTGACCGCCGCCGGAAAACAAGTCGCCGGCACCGCCCCGTTCACGCCGAGCATATCCGCTTTTGCATCCTGTTTCCGTAAACCATGCGGGCCGTCGCACATCATCAAAGACGGCAGACCATATTGCGGCATGTCTTTCGTATGCCAGAAGTCCTTCCCGCTGCACAGCGCGATCTTATCTTCCAGTGTCATATCCTTCCTTATTTCCAGATCTTTCATGCGTTTTTCTCCTCGCTTTCCGCCGTTTCTGCATTACGCCGTGCGGCAATCTCCTCCTGTTTCTCCTTTAATCCCTTCTCCACATTGACAAAAGCAAGAAGCACGATCATCACGATCGCCGTAATGATCTCCAGCCCGACAAAACAGAATATCAACATTCCTTTGACCGAATCCGTCTGCTGCGCCGCCACTGTCACGCCGTCTACCAGACTCGGCGCCACATAACCGGAACTTGAAAGAAGCCGGTTAAAAAGACCGGTGCATACGCCTGTCATAGTAACGGTGATGATGGAATAGATCGACGTAGCCGCCCCGTCCACGCGGAACCCGTGCTTCCACTCCAGATGATCGTAGGTATCCGCCATCAGCGCCATGAAGACATAGGCGCACGGCAATCCGCCAATGTTCTTAATAAACTGACCGATAAGGACAACGGTCATATTTGTCGGCGCAAGACAGCATATCGCGCTGCCGATTCCATAAAGGACAAATCCCGCCATGGTCAGATTCCGTTTCCCGAATTTCTTCGCCAGCGGCCACACCGCAAAAATACCGATCCCCATAGGGATCCCGCCGATCACGGAGACCATCGTCTGCGTGATCCCGTCGTTATACGAACCGAGCACATAATTACAATAATAGACCAGAGAGATATTCTTCATCGTCGAGCCGACCGTATAAACCAGAAAATAAAGCAGCAGGCAAAGCATATACCGATCGGTAAAAACCGCCTTCATCTGCTCTTTGAAACTTACGGCATTCTCCTTGTCCTCCGCGCTTTCTTCCGTCACGCGCTCTTTGGTGTGATAATATTCCAGCAAGGTCAACGGCAGCGCCAGAATGGACAGGATGACCGCCATCGTGATCCAGCTGCCTTTATCCACGCCCAGCCTCGGAAGGATCAACATAGGGAAGATCAATGCGACAACGATTCCGGAGATCATAATGGAAGCGATATTATTAAACACGGCAAGTTCGCCCCGCTGCTCAGAATTTCTTGTGGACAACGGCACCATCAGATTGTGACTCATGTTATAGATGGTATAGGCAAACGAGTAAAACAGATTGTAGGAAAGCATGACCCAGATCACCTCTAACGTCTGATTGGATTCCGGAACCACAAACAACAGGATTCCGGTGATCGGAAGCAGAACGGCCGCCAATAAGAGGTACGGCCTTGCCTTTCCCTGCGCCGTCCTCGTGTGGTCGATCAGGTATCCCATCGCAATATTTGTTACGGCGTCGATCACTTTGGAAACGATCGGGAAGATCATTAAGAAAACGCCGCCCCATATCGTAGTCAGATCCAAAACGTCCGTATAGTACACATTCAGATAAGAAGCAAGGACCGCATTTAACAGAAGCGCTCCCGCCGGTCCCATCAGATAACCGATCCATTTCTCTTTCTTTTCCACTTCCGGCGATTGGATCCGGCTGTCATACATCTTCGCTTTTAACCACTTTGCTCTGATCTCTTTCATTTTGCTCTCCCACCTTTTAGATATTTTTCGGCATTTCCTGCCGCTTTTTCTATTCGTATTATATAAAGCGTTATTGCCTTTTTCTTGTAATTATGTTAGATTTATTGTAGTTTTTAACAATTTCTATTTTTGAAAAACAAAGAGAAAACTTTGATGTCCTGTATCATACGGAAAGGCAAAAAATGAAAAAGATCGATTATGACTATATCGCGGAGAATATTTCATCCCTATCCAAGATCTCTGTTCGTATCTTTTTGAACCGGCAGCAGACCGGTGCTTATCACCCTGCCCGTTTCCCAAAAGATCCCGCCTCACCCTATCTGCATATGCTCCTGCAGATCGATGAAGGCGTCAGTTATTATATTTCTCCTTACGAACATTTTTACGGCATTGTCCGGCATGGCGATCATGCCCTGATCCTTGGCCCGACGTTTCAGATCGCGCCCTCCAGAGAGAAGATCCGCGAATTTATGTTCTCCCTAAATCTGAAGAGCAATTATATGGAACAATACCGTCAATTTCTCAACAGCATCACCCCCATGCCCCTTGAACTGTTTTTACATGAACTTTGCCTGATCTATTACTATATCAGCGATCGGAAACTGAATGTAGCCGACGTCGTGATCTACGATTCCCATTCCCGAATCACAAAACAAAATCAATCAAAAAAGACAGCACTGATGCAGAACAGCCTCAACGCCGTCGCCGACGCCCACGCCGCCGTGTCTTCGGAGAGTGCCAACGGTTCCGGCGTCAGCCACAACAGCGTCTGGTTTGAAAAAGAAATGCTCTCCTGCGTCCGCGAAGGCGACCCGAAACGATTAGAAGAATTGTTCCGGCACCATTCCGCCGGACGCCCCGGCAAAGTGGCCTCCACATATCTTCGCCAATTAAAAAATATTTTTATCTCTACGGCAACGCTTCTTTCCCGCGCCGCCATCGACGGCGGTCTGCCCGCCGAAGAAGCCCTTACCCTGAGCGATCGCTATATCCAACATGCAGAAAATTATCAGGATCCGGAACAGATCATGAATCTGCAATACCATATGGTCATCGACTACGCCACGCTGGTCAATGAAATCAGAAACGGCGTGCGTTATGACCGTTTCACACGCACAGCCGTTGCCTATATCCGCGAACATCTGTCAGAGGATTTTTCCATGGAACAAATGGCCAGAGATCTCTACATCAGCCGAAGTTATCTGTCTGCAAAATTTAAGGAAGAAACCGGAATGACGCTCTCCCAATACAAACAGAAACAGCGGATCCTCAAAGCGCAGAGTCTTTTGAAAACAACGGACCGCTCCATTCTTGCGATTGCGACCTATCTCGGTTTTTCCTCGCAGGGATATTTTCAAAATATCTTTAAGAAGATAACGGGAATGACGCCAAAAGCATATCGGAGCCAATAAAAAACGCCGGCGGTTCTTAACCGTCAGCGTTTTTGCTTTTACAGATCGTCTACGGCTTCTTTGATCTTATCCATGAAGCCTTTTTTCTTTTTTTCTTCTTTGACTGTCGTGCCTCCCGGCTTCAGCGTCTTGCCGGTGGCGTCGTCGAATTTGCGGAGCGCTTCTTTGGCTTCGGCGTTCAGCGCCGTCGGCACCTGTACGACCAGCGTGACATACTGATCGCCGCGTCGGCTGCTGTCGCGCAGCGAAGGAACGCCCTTCCCGCGCAGCCGGATCCGCGTATCGGTCTGCGTACCGGCCTTGACTTCGTAGATCACCTTGCCGTCCAGCGTATCGATCATCACTTCTCCGCCCAGCGCCGCCTGCGCAAAAGAGATCGGCGCCGAAGAATAGATATCGTACTCGCTCCGCTGGAAGATCGGATGCGGCGCTACCCGCACCTCGACCAGCAGATCGCCGCGCGGGCCGCCGTTATAACCCGGCTCGCCCTTTTCACGGATCCGGACGCTCTGCCCGTTGTCGATTCCTGCCGGAATGGAGACTTTGATCCGTTTTTTACGCGAGATATAGCCGGTGCCGTGGCACTCGGTGCATTTTTCCTTGATGACCTGCCCCGTTCCCTGACAGTCCGGACAGGTCGTGACGTTCTGCATAACGCCGAAGAACGACTGCGTCTGCGTGACGATCTTTCCCTTACCGCCGCACTTTCCGCAGGTGACTTTGCCGGTGCCCGGCTTCGCTCCGGTGCCATGGCATGTTCCGCACTCGTCCTTCAGCACCAGTTCGATCTCTTTTTCACAGCCGAACGCCGCTTCTTCAAACTTGATATTGACCCGCGCGCGCACGTTCTGCCCCTTCATCGGGCCGTTGCTGCGCCGAGAAGATCCGCCGCCGAAAAAGTCGCCGAAAATATCGCCGAAGATATCGCTGAAATCCATGCCGGAAAAATCAAAGCCGCCCGCGCCGCCGCTGCCGTCGAAAGCGGCGTGGCCAAACTGGTCATACTGCCGCCGCTTCTCCGGATCGCTCAGCACGGCGTAGGCCTCGGAGGCCTCTTTGAATTTCTTTTCCGCCTCCGCGTCGCCCGGATTCATATCCGGATGATATTTCTTGGCCAACTGCCGATATGCTTTTTTTAAGGTATTATCATCCGCGTTCTTATCAACGCCAAGTACCTCGTAATAATCTCGTTTCTGCTCTGCCATGTCTTATTCTTAAACCTCTTTGAAGTCCGCATCGACAACATCGTCATTCGACGCCGTATAGCCGCCGTCCGCCGCGCCGCCCATATCCGGACCGGAAGCGGCTCCGCCCATATCCGGGCCGGCCGCGCCTGCCGCCTGCGCCTGTTCGTACATCTTTGCAAAGACTTCCTGCGCGCTCTCCTGCAATTTTTCCTGCGCCGCCTTCAACTCTCCAACGGTCGCGTCGTCCATGGCTTCCGCTTCCGGATGCGCCTCGAGGATCGCCTTTACGGCGGCAATGTCCGCCTCTACGGCTGATTTGTCAGACGCATCGATGTTTGCGCCCACTTCTTCCAGCGCTTTTTCCGTCTGGAAAACGAAAGCGTCCGCATCGTTCCTTGCGTCGATGGCTTCTTTTCTCTTTTTATCCTGCGCTTCAAACTCAGCGGCTTCCTTGACCGCCTTTTCGATGTCCTCATCGGACATATTGGAGCCAGCCGTGATCGTGATATGCTGTTCCTTGCCGGTGCCGAGATCCTTTGCGGATACGTTGACGATACCGTTGGCGTCGATATCGAACGTCACCTCGATCTGCGGTACGCCGCGGCGCGCCGGAGGAATACCGTCCAGACGGAACTGTCCCAAGGACTTGTTGTCCTTTGCAAACTGACGCTCGCCCTGTACCACGTTGATATCTACCGCCGTCTGATTGTCCGCAGCGGTGGAGAATACCTGACTCTTTTTGGTCGGGATCGTCGTATTTCTTTCGATCAGGCGGGTCGCAACGCCTCCCATCGTCTCAATGGACAGGGACAGCGGCGTAACGTCAAGCAGAAGGATCTCTCCCGCACCGGCGTCGCCCGCGAGTTTTCCGCCCTGAATGGAAGCGCCGATCGCAACGCACTCATCCGGATTCAGCGTCTTGCTCGGTTCGTGTCCGGTCAGCGCCTTTACCTTGTCCTGTACCGCCGGAATACGGGTGGAACCGCCGACCAGCAGCACCTTGGACAGATCGCTTGCAGTCAGTCCCGCATCTCTTAACGCGTTCTGTACCGGAACCGTCGTTCTCTCTACCAGATCGTGCGTCAGTTCGTCGAACTTCGCTCTGGTCAGGTTCATATCAAAATGCTTCGGGCCGTCGGCCGTCGCCGTGATGAACGGAAGGTTAATGTTTGTCGTCGTTGCGGCGGAAAGTTCCTTCTTTGCTTTCTCCGCTGCTTCCTTCAATCTCTGCAGCGCCATCTTGTCGGTGGACAGATCCACGCCTTCCGCCTTCTTGAATTCATCCAGCATCCAGTCCGTGATCTTCTGGTCAAAGTCGTCGCCGCCCAGACGGTTGTCGCCCGAGGTCGCCAGCACTTCGATCACGCCCTCGCCGA
Organism: uncultured Lachnospiraceae bacterium; assembly: GCA_947589155.1. Classification (GTDB taxonomy): domain Bacteria; phylum Bacillota; class Clostridia; order Lachnospirales; family Lachnospiraceae; genus Pararoseburia. The sequence goes on from CANQBH010000015.1 coordinate 27,178, forward strand.
TCTCGATGATAGAAACATCGAAAGTACCGCCGCCAAGATCGTAGACCATGATCTTCTGCTCGTTTTCATTGTCCAGACCGTAAGCAAGCGCAGCCGCGGTCGGCTCGTTAATGATACGCTTTACATCCAGACCGGCGATCTTTCCGGCGTCTTTGGTCGCCTGACGCTGCGCGTCGTTAAAGTAAGCCGGAACCGTGATGACCGCTTCGGTTACAGTCTCGCCGAGGTAATTCTCGGCGTCGCCCTTTAACTTCTGCAGGATCATTGCGGAGATCTGCTGCGGGGAGAATTTCTTTCCGTCGATGGTACGGCCGTTATCCGTTCCCATATCGCGCTTGATGGATGAGATCGTCTTCTCGGCGTTCGTGACCGCCTGTCTCTTGGCCGGTTCGCCGATCAGCCTCTCTCCGTTCTTCGTAAAAGCGACAACGGACGGCGTCGTCCTTGCGCCTTCCTGATTTGCGATCACGGTCGGCTTTCCGCCTTCCATAACGGCAACGCAGCTGTTTGTTGTTCCCAGATCAATTCCAATGATTTTTCCCATGATATTTTCCTCCTATCTATCCTTTCTTAACTAACCATTAGTTGGCAACTTTCACCATACTGTGGCGGATCACCGCCTCGCGGTAAAGATAACCTTTCTGCAGTTCCTCCACCACTTCGTTTTCGCCGAAGTTCTCGTCTTCGATGTGCATGACGGCGTTGTGATACTCCGGATCGAACTCTTTGCCCACGGCATCGATCGCCGTAACGCCCGCATCCTCAAGGGAGGTCATCAACTGCTTATAGACCATCTGCATCCCCTGCGCGAACGGATCGCCGCTTCCTTCTTCCACACCGGCAAGACCGCGTTCAAAATTGTCCACCACCGGCAGGATCTTTTCCAAGATACTCTTTGCGCCGATCTCATACATCTGCGCCTTTTCTTTTTCGGAGCGCTTGCGGAAATTTTCAAATTCCGCCATCTGCCGTCTGACGCGGTCCGTCAGTTCCTCGATCTGCTCGTCTTTCTTATCTTTCTTTTCTTTTTTCTTTTTCGGCGTCCTGCTCTCTTGTTCGTCGTGCTCCTCGCCGCTCACGTCCGTCGTTTCTTCCGCCGCTTCGTCTGCGGTTTCTTCCGCTTCGCCCGTTTCCGCGGTCTCTTTTGCGGATCCTTCCGCATCCCTTTCCGCGGTTTCTTCTACGGTTTCTTCTGCGGTCTCCGCCGCGCTCTCCTCCCGCAGTTCTTCACTCTCTGCCACGGTTCTCTCTCCTTCCTGCAACTTTTATCGTTTTAATATCTTATCCAACTGAACCTTTAGGTTTTTCAGATTGTCCATAACGTTTTCGTAGTCCATCCGTTTCGGGCCGACGATACCGATTGTCCCCCGTACGCCTTCGCCCAGTTCATAGGTCGCCGTAACGACGCTGCAATCTTTCATCGTCTGAATCGGGCTCTCGTCGCCGATATAGACCTGAATGCCGGTCTCGTCCTCTCCCTGCGTTTCCGCAATGAGATCCGCCAATGCCTGCTTTTCTTCAAACGCGCTGATCAGTTCGCTCGCCCGCTGCGAGTCGCTCAACTCCGGATATTTGAAGAAGTTTGTCGCGCCGCTCGTGTAGATCTCGAGGTCGTCGCCCTCGTGGATCGTCTCGGCAACCGTATTGAGCACCTGCGCGATGATCTCCTCGTGGATCCCCGCCTGCTCCCGCAGTTTCGCGATCAGCCCCAGATTGATCTCCTCGACCGTCAGACCGGTCAGGTGCGTGTTCAGAAGGATATTCAACTTGAGCATCGTCTCGCTGTCCAGCGGTTCTTCCACCGGAATGATCTTATTCTTGACGATGTTGCCTTCCATCACGACCACGGACAGGATCTGGTGGTCGTCCACGGCGGAGAGCTGTACGAACTTCAGCCGGTTGCGCTGCAGCGACGGCGCGGAGATCATCGTTGCGTACTGCGTATTGTTCGCGAGCACCTTGACGACCTGCTTGAGCATCTTTTCCATCTTTTCCGTCTTTTCGATCATCATCTCCTGCATCTCTGTGACCTCGCGGTCCTTTGCGGCGATCAGATGATCGACATAGAAACGGTAGCCCTTGTCGGATGGGATCCTTCCCGACGACGTATGCGGCTGTACGATATAACCCAGTTCTTCCAGATCCGACATCTCGTTGCGGATCGTCGCCGAACTCAGGTTCAGATCCGTCGCCTTGGAGATCGTCCGTGAACCGACCGGCTCGCCGGTCTCCAGATAATTCTTGATGATCGCATTCAGAATGATCTCTTTTCTCTCGCCTAATTCGTCCATCGCTTCTCCTCTGGAAACTTCTGCCTGCGTGCTGTTAGCACTCGACAATAAAGAGTGCTAACATCTGTAACTAATCTAGCACCTCTTATTCCGTTTGTCAACACTTCCGCCGCTTTTTTTCAAAAAAAATCGGGGCAGCGCCCCGATTCTTTTCTATATTCTTTTCTTTCATTTATTGCTTTTACACTTATGGTTCCATCCACTGCCGAAGGTCAGGTGAACAGACGAAAGCATCTCGACCGTTACTATCATCCGAATTGTTTATGGCGGACGAGATATTATAAACCTTGCTGTTTCGGAAAACGAGTAATCATTACCACCGGCTGAACCGGTGGTTTTTTCAGCCCCGCCGCTCAGCGGCCCAACAGGAAATGCGCCAGCACATAATTGCTGAGATCCCGCCCGCGCTCCGTCAGGAAGATCCGGCCGTTTTCCGTCACAAGCATTTCTTCCTCCCGAAGTTTTTTTAAGACCTCGCCATAGATCCCGTCGATCCGGCAGCCGAACGCGCCTTCAAAATCGCGCCGCGTCACCCCGCGGTTCATACGCAGGCCGAGAAACATAAACTCCTCCATCTCATCCTGCCTTGACAACGTCTGCACGCCGTCCCAAAACGGCGATACAAAACCGTCCGCCTGCAACTTTTTGACCGCGTCGTCCTGCCACAGCGCCTCCTGCCCCCGCTCCGCCAGCAGGCTGCACCTGCGCATGTACTCTTCCAGATCGGAGACATTGGAGCCGCGGTTTTTTCCCGCCAGCGACGCCGCGCCGACGCCGAGGCCGAGATAATCCCCTCTGGTCCAATACGCGCAGTTATGCTCGCAGGCATACCCCTGACGGGCGTAATTGGAGATCTCGTACCGGTCGTACCCGTTTTCTTCCAAGACATACTGCGTCATCTTATATAAACGGTATTCCAGTTCCTCATCCGGCAGCGCCAGCGTTTTTTCTCCGGCCTCGCGCCGTTTGACGTCCTCGCCGTAACGTTCAAAAAACGGCGTGCCTTCTTCGATCATCAGCGCGTAGGTGGAAATATGCGACGGACGGAGCCGCAGCACATACTCCAACGTGTAGAGCAGATCGTCAAGGGTCTGCCCCGGCAATCCCGTCATCAGGTCGACGTTAATGTTGGAAAACCCCGCTTTTCTCGCCATGTCGTAGGTATGCAGAAAACGCTCGGGCGTATGGATCCGGCCAAGCAGCCGCAGTTCGCTTTCTTTTGCCGATTGCAGGCCGATACTCAGGCGGTTGCAGCCGTACATGCGGTACATTTGCAGTTTGTCCGCCGTGACCGTTCCCGGATTGCACTCGATCGTCATCTCGGCGTCGCAGGAAACGGAAAACGCCTCCCGCAGCGTCCGCAGGACGGTCTCCATCGCGTCCAGATCCAGCCATGTCGGCGTACCGCCGCCGATATAAACGGTAGAAACGGTATGCCCCGAGGCCGCCGCGCCAAGAAAGCGGATCTCCTCGCAAAGGCTGCGCACATAACGCGCCTGCGTCCGCTCGTCATAGACGCCGGATAAAAAATCGCAGTAGCCGCACTTCTTCACGCAGAAGGGGATATGCACATATAAACTGATCCTGTCCTTCACTTTGCCCCGCCTTAATCCTCGTCTAATTTCAGCACGCTCATGAAGGCCTCCTGCGGGATCTCCACATTGCCAACCTGACGCATCCGTTTCTTGCCTTCCTTCTGCTTTTCGAGCAGTTTCTTCTTGCGCGTGATATCGCCGCCGTAACACTTTGCCAGGACGTCCTTCCGCATCGCCTTCACCGTTTCCCTTGCGATGATCTTGCTGCCGACGGCCGCCTGAATCGGAATCTCAAACAGATGGCGCGGAATCTCCGCCTTGAGTTTTTCGCACATCTTCCTGCCGCGCTCGTAAGCGGTTTGGGCAAAGACGATGAACGACAGCGCGTCCACTTCTTCTTTATTGATCAAAATGTCGAGTTTGACCAGATCAGACCGCATATATCCCTTCATCTCATAGTCAAACGACGCGTAGCCGCGCGACCGCGACTTCAGAGCGTCAAAGAAATCATAGATGATCTCATTGAGCGGCAGGGTATAGCGCAAAAGCGCGCGGGTCTCTTCCATATATTCCATGCTGATGTAGATCCCGCGGCGTTCCTGACAAAGATCCATGATCGCGCCGATATATTCGCTGGTGACCATGATCTCCGCTTCCACGATCGGTTCTTCCATATAATCGATCTCGGAAGGATCCGGCAGATTGGACGGATTGGTCAGTTCGATCACCGTCTGATCCGTCTTGTGCACGCGGTAAACGACGCCCGGCGCCGTCGTCACAAGATCCAGATGGTATTCCCGCTCCAGCCGCTCCTGCACGATCTCAAGATGCAGAAGGCCGAGGAAGCCGCAGCGGAAGCCAAACCCGAGGGCTGCCGACGTTTCCGGCTCAAACTGCAGCGCTGCGTCGTTCAACTGAAGTTTTTCAAGCGCGTCGCGCAGATCGGGATATTTTGCGCCGTCCGCAGGGTACAGTCCGCAGTACACCATCGGATTGACTTTTTTATAACCCGGCAGCGGCTTGTCGCAGGGATCCTTTTTATGGGTGATGGTATCCCCCACGCGGGTATCCTTGACGTTCTTGATGCTGGCCGTAAGATAACCGACCATTCCCGCAGCGAGTTCGTCGCACGGCACGAACTGTCCCGCGCCGAAATAACCGACTTCCACGACTTCCGCGACAGCGCCCGTCGCCATCATCAGCACCTGTTCGCCCGGACGGATCGTGCCCTCGCGTACGCGGAAGAAAACGATCACGCCCTTATAGGCGTCGTAGACGGAATCGAAGATCAGCGCCTGCAGTTTGCCGTTCGGGTCGCCCTGCGGCGCAGGAAGCCGCGCTACGATCTGCTCCAAGACTTCTTCCACATTCTGCCCCGTTTTCGCCGAGATCATGGGCGCATCCTGCGCCTCAATACCGATCACGTCTTCGATCTCATCTTTGACGCGCTGCGGATCCGCGCTCGGCAGATCGATCTTGTTGATGACCGGCAGCACCTCCAGATCGTGATCCAGCGCCAGATAAACATTCGCCAGCGTCTGCGCTTCTATGCCCTGCGCGGCGTCCACCACAAGCACCGCGCCGTCGCAGGCTGCGAGACTCCTTGATACTTCGTAATTGAAATCCACATGGCCCGGCGTATCGATCAGATTGAAGGTATAGGTCTGTCCGTCCTTTGCCTGATAGACGATCCGCACGGCCTGCGATTTGATCGTGATCCCACGCTCCCGCTCAAGTTCCATATTGTCCAAGACCTGCGCCTGCATCTCGCGATCCGTCAGCAGCCCCGTCATCTCAATGATACGGTCCGCCAGCGTGGACTTGCCGTGATCGATATGCGCAACGATACAAAAATTGCGAATCCTGCTTTGCTCCGGTAACATAGACTCCTCCGTTCTTTTGCTTCTCCCATCTTACCACAAGGGACGCCCCATCGACAAGACAAGAATGTCAGTCTTCCATCCTCCCCCTTTTTGCAATGCTGCGGTACGCCCACTCCAGCAGCCCGATATTGAGAGCGGCAAAGACCGCCAGATAAAACGGCATGAGCCAAATACCCGCCGACTGCTGGATCCTGCCGAACAGCGCCGGCATCAGCATACTGCCCGCATAGGCGGACGCCATTTGCAGGCCGATCGCCGCCGCGCTGTATTTCTTTCCAAAATTCTCCGGCGCCATATGCTGGATCGCCGGATAGATCGGCCCCATTCCCGTACCGGCGAGCAGAAAGCCCGCGGCGGCCACCGCGTAACCCCGCAGCGGTAACGCGATCAGCAAGAGACCCAAAAACTCCACTGCGATACCGACACGGATCAGCAGACGGTCGCCCGCCCGTCGGGAAACAAAACCGGAGATCAGCCGCCCGAGCATCAGGCCGCCAAAGATCAGCGAACCGAAAGAGGCGACGATCTCCTTGCCCATCTCCGGCCGCGTACCGGCAAAATAACTGGACGTCCAGAGAAAACAGGTAGCCTCTCCCGCACAATAGGAAAAGAACGCGATCATCGTCAGAACGACGCCGGGCCGTTTCAGCGTCTCCATGATCCCCGCGCTTTCCGCCGCTTCCTGCGCCTCCCCGCCCTGCCGGCGTTTCCAAAGCGGCAGCGAGAAGATGCACACGATCAGGATCCCGATCTGAAGACAGGCGGTCCAGCGGTAGCCTTCTCTCCAATGCGCATACTTGAGCGCGAGCGCCATGATATTCGGGCTGATCACAGCGCCAAGCCCGTAAAAGCAGTGAAGGAAATTCATCACGGACGCTGAATAGTGGTTCGCCACATAGTGATTGAGCGAAGCGTCGATACACCCCGCCCCGAGTCCATAGGGGACGGCAAAGAGACACAGCATCCAATACGCGCCGGAAATGGAAAATCCCAGCAGCCCCGCCACCGTCAGAAAGATCGAACCGATCACGATCCAAGCCGTAGGGATCTTTTTGATGAGGCGCGGACTGATCAGCGACGAAAGGATCGTCATTGCCGAGATGATCATGGAAATATAACCGGCATAGGACGACGGGACGCCGAAAACGCCCTGCATCGTCGGCCACGCCGAACCCAGCAGGGAATCCGGCAGGCCGAGGCTGATAAACGCAAGATAGATGACCGCGATCAATAAAGAGGTCATTGTTTTTTCTCCTTTTTGCTATGTATGTTCCGTCAAAATATTTTCCGTCAAAACCGCGGCACGCAAAAAACCGCCGCCCGGCAAACTTTCATTTGCCGAGGCGGCAGCCCGTCTATTGTCTGAGACAAATCAAACCGCAGATCAGATCGCCGTATTGAAGCGCAGCGCGCCCTGTGCATCGTAAGCGCCAGTCGCGGTATAGCCGTTGGATGCGTCCGCCTGCGTCGTCATGTAGTAGTTGACCAGAGAGACGTTGGAGGCGATAGACGCTCCATAGGTCTTGAAGAACTTCTGCATCTGCTCCATATCCGAAGCCTTGAACGTATCCTCGTTGATCGACAGCCTTCCGTTGGTATCCAGACTGATACCGAACTCTGCCAGCGCGCCCTTCTGCTGCGCCGTCTTGTTCATGATCTGCGCCGTGTTGGACATCACTCCGGAATTTGCACTGAAGCGGGTCTGGTTCAACAGGGCGTTATAGTCATTGACAAAATTCTTTGCTGCGGAAAAGATCTTGTCGATATCGTAGCGATCGCCGTCTTTATCCTGTATCTTTTTGAAGAGATCCGCAGACATCATCGTCTCAATATCCGTCTTCAGGGAAGCCGCGTTGCCTACGGTCTCTTTGGCGTCTTCGGTCGTTTCCTCGGTGCTCTCCGTCGCTCCCGGCGCCGCGTCCGCAAAAGAGAGGCGCGCGTTTACGGTCGAGCCGTAACTCAGGACGTTATCTTTTGAGAAGACATCCTGAATCTTGGAAAGATCCGTGGACTTTAACTTTTCTTCGTCCAACTGCAACGTGCCGTTCTCATTGATCGAAATACCGATCTCCGCCAGCCGGTCAACGTTTGCCTTGGAACTGCGCATCATACCGGCGACATTTTCCGTTTTGCGCAGCAGCGTGGATTTTTTCGCCGTATTCACGACATTGTTATACTGCGATACATAATCCTTGATCGCGGAGACCGTCTTGTCTCTCGCGTCCGTTTTGTCCTTGGAGTCCAGATAAGTGTTTTTGTTCTGTAATACGGAAAGAGAACTCCGCAGTTTGGAGATGCCCGTCGTCAATCCGGCGTTGGCCTCCTGTACCTCTTTGGAAACGGTCGGATTCCTTCGTTCCGCCATTAACTGGTCAATGATATTGACCTTGCCGGAAGAATTGCTGCCCGAAGACGATACGCCTGTGGAACCGTAATCCGAGCCGCCGTAATAAGACCGCATAAGTTTCTGATAACTGCCGCTCTTGATACTGTACCAGTCCGTGTACCAACTCGCGCTTGTGGAACCTGAAAACATACTGCTGAAAAGATTCTGGCTCATATTCATCAACCTCCTTGTCTCTCATGAGTCATAAAATCTGCTATCCCTTTTTGTATGGATAGTATATCATACCCCGGTCAAAGAATCCAGTGGTCAATTCTGCTGCTCACAACATATTTTCGCCTTCTGACTACATTATAGACCCTGCAGCCCCCCCGTCAAGGGATTTTTCGATCTTCCGCCTCTTTTTTGTTCTTTTTTACTTCCGGCCTTACTGCTGTCCCTGTCCCAGAAGGACATACGATAAGATGTTCGCGAGCGGTTCCATCGCGTTGTACGCCTCCTGATAGGTATTGGTCTGCGCCCCCACTTCGATCAGCATGGAGCGCGGGCACATGTGCATGTTGTAGCGGTAGCCTTTCAAAAAGACCGGTCGCGTGAAACCCGGATAGAGTTCCGCCGCCGCGATCTGCATTTGCAGCGACAGCGCCAGATTATCCTGAATGTACGGATTTTGCAGATAGTCGATCGGCCCCGTGGCCGTGGTCCGGCTCAGACCGTTAAAGAACATGACCTTCGCCATCGGCTTTCCGTCGATCTCCGTGACGAGCCTTGTTCCTTCCGCCACCCCGTCCCTGTGCAGATCGATCACGACCTGAATGGACGGATTCTCCGCCAGCACGCGGCTGATCTCCGGCGCGGCGTTGGAATAGGCGTAGTCCCTGCCGTTCACGTCATACTTCCCCAGATGATGGAGGACGGGGATCCCGTAGACGTTCTGCAGCAGAGCAGCCAGACGGTCCCCGAGCGCAATGACCGACGTCCGATCCGTGCCGTCGGAATCGCAGAAGCCCTCCTGCGAATGCGTATGGTAGATCAGCACCGCGGGGCCGCCCGCCTGCGGGTCGATGCGCATGTCTTTTGCCAGAAGTTCCTGCGGATCAAACTCCGAAGAATCGATCGTCGTCGTGCGGTCCACCCGATAGAAATTCTTCATCAGATAATCAAAATCCAAAAGTTTGTTCCGATTGACCTCGGCCCGCTTCCTCCATACGGGCGTCCCGACGGCGTCCGCCGCGATCTGTTCCTCCGCGGGAAACACCGCTTCCGACGGCTGCTCCTGCACCGCGTTCTCCTGCGCTTCCTGCTGCGCGCTCTGCAGCGCGTTCTCATTTTCCGACGCCGCCAGCAGATCCAGCGTGCTTTCGTCTTCCCTGACTTCATCCACATAAGCCATCACCGGCGTCGTATATTGCAATTGCCTGACGATCCAGTCGCTCAGCGTCATTTCGTCCGTTTGAAAACAAAAGACCGGCAGACACAGTTTCACGATATGTAGAAAAAAGGTCACGCCCTGTTTCACTGTCTTATCTCCTCAAATAATACAATATATGCTTGTCTTCAAAAAATATGCCGGAAGACAGGCTTCCGGCAGGTTTTCTTATGTCGCCGCGGGCTCCGACGGGACGAAGGTCATATTCAGTCCTTCGGAAACGGTAAAACTCAGGCGGTCGACCGCCTCGTCGATATCTTTTGGCGTGACATACATCGTATTCAGTTTTGGGGAAATGATCCGGCGGATCTTTTCTTCGACGTCCTCGGTCCCGTCTCTGTCCTGCTCCGTCTCGCTGATGAACGAAGAAAACGCGTCCGCCACGATGGTGGCCGCGTCCACCACGGTCGGGATCCCGATCGCGATGACGGGGATCCCCAGATGTTCCGCGTTGATCGCGTTGCGGTAATTGCCCACGCCCGAGCCCGGTACGATACCGGTATCGGTGATCTGGATCGTGCGGTTCAGCCGCTTGACGCTGCGCGCCGCCAGCGCGTCGATCACGATGATGAGATCCGGCTTCGTCTCGTCGACGATCCCCTTCATGATCTCCACCGTTTCCATACCCGTCTGCGCCATCACGCCGGGGACGATCCCGCTGACGCTGCAGCATTTGTCAAATTCCAAAAGATATTTTCCGTATTCCCGTATCAGATGGCGCGTGATAAAAAGATGGTCGATCACTTTCGGCCCGAGCGCGTCCGGCGTGACGTCCCGATTTCCCAGACCGACAATGAGGATCTTGCTTTCATAGTAATCCTCCGGCAGGAATTTTTTCAGTTCGCCGGAAAGCACTTTTGAGACCTCGCGGTGGCAGCCGGTATCCTCGTCCGTCATCTGCGCCGCTTCGATCGTCACATACGTCCCCCGCGGTTTGCCGAGCTGGCTGGCCGCCTTCTGCGTCTCAATACAGACCTCGGTGATCTCAATGTCCTCCGCCGCCATGCGCCTGCTTGTCCTGACGCCGGAAAGTTCTTCCTCCGGCTTTCTGTTCTCCGATGTTTCTACCGCCAGATCCGTGCGAATTTCAAACATATGCTCCACCCTCAGAAACTTTTGCCTTTAGGATTTGCATTTTTATTGAAAATATGTATTGACAATCTTTGTTCCGTCGACTAAAATATTCTAGTATGTTTGCAGTGGACTTTCCGTGTCTCGTCTCATTGCAACGTTACCGCGATACTATTTCATTGGAAAAGACATTGGAGGTGCACAGATTGGCGAATATTAAATCTGCTAAAAAAAGGATTCTGGTAGCGGAAAAGAAGGCCGCCAGAAATAAAGCGATCAAATCAAAGGTAAAGACCTGCATCAAAAAGGTCGAGGCCGCAGTAGAAGCGCAGGATAAGGAAACGGCGAACACAGAACTTCTGAACACCATTTCCGAGATCACGAAGGCTGCCAACAAAGGCATTTATCACAAGAACAACGCAGCCAGAAAGATTTCCCGCCTGACAAAAGCGGTCAACTCTATCGCCTAAAAAACTCCTTCTGTAACGCGGCGTCACCGTCCCTTACAGAAGGATTTTTTATGCCTGTCTTTGGCTGTACCTGACCATGAGCAGTTCCACCGCCATGCGGTCCTGCAGCCGTCCGGATTTGACCCGCTCCTCGCAGTCCGCCGCTTCTTCAAGCAGCCCGCGGATCTGTTCCGACGTAAAATTTGCGGCCATCGCCATGTTCTTCCGCACGATAAAATCCCGGCTTCCCATGCGGCTCGCGATCCCCAATACGTTCATGCCCTGCGCCGCCATGTCCTTGATCAGATACATCTGCTGAAACTGCCGCACGATCAGCGCGAGGATCCGCAGTGGAGGTTCTCTTGTCGCCAAAAGGTCGTGGTACAACTCCAGCACCTTTGTCAGATCCCTTCGGCCCATGGCCGCGATCATATCAAAGACCTTGCTCTGCGGCGGACGGGTGCATACGTTTTCCACATCCGCGCGCTCGATCCCGTCTTTTTCATAGACATAGGAAAGCAGTTTTTCCATCTCTTTGTCCATGTGTTCCATATGATCGCCGCAGCGTTCGAGAAATTCTTCCCACGCGTCCCCTGTCATCGTCTTGCCCGCCGCTTTGACCCTTCCCTGCATCCAGCGGGCCAGCGTGCGTTCGTCCGGCATCGAAAACGAGACCGCTAGACCGTTTTTTTCGGCCGCCTTGAAGGTCTTGGTTCTTTTGTCCGTCTGCGATTCCACGAAGATCAGGCAGGCCGTCTCCGGTATCCGGGCAAAATACGCCGCCAGTTCTTCCTGCGCCGCAGCAAAAAAGCCGGTGTCGCTTAAACAGATCACGCGGCGCTCCGCAAAAAACGGCAGCGTCTCCGCGAGGTCGATCACCTCGCCGACCGAAGTCTCCTTCCCTTCATAGCGCGCAAGGTTGACCGTGTCGCCTTCGTCCGTCATCGCGCGGATCAGTTTGTCGCGGTACTGGCGCTTCAGATAATCTTCTTCCCCGTAAAGCAGATACACGCGCCGGAAATTTCCTGTTTTGATGTCTTCGTCGATCCTTTTCATAGATTCTATTTTACATGATTTTTCGGAAATCACAACCCGCAAAAGCCGCGGGGCGGCCCGCCGCCCGAAAACGTCAGCTGCCCCTCGTCCCTTGTCAGCCGGACCTCCGCGCCGGCTTCTTCCAGCCGCCGCAGCGTCTCCTCCGCCGGATGCCCGTAGGTATTCCCCTCGCCTACGGAGATCACGACGCAGTCCGGCGCAAAAAGTTCCAAAAACGCGGCGCTGCTTGCGTAGCGGCTCCCGTGGTGCGCGGCCTTTAAGATCCGGTACTGCCCTTCTTCCTTCTCCGGCAGGCCGTGTTCGCAAAGCCACCGCTCCTGTTCCTCGCTGATATCGCCTGTCAGGAGGCACTGCACGTTTCCGCTTTCCGCCAGCAAAACCAGCGAGTTCTCGTTCTTCCCTTCAAAAACGCCGTCCGCCGGCGGATACCAGCAGGTCAGGCAAAGCCTGCCGCTTCGTATCCTCTCGCCGCGTTCCATAAAATGCACCTTAACGCCGCGCGCCTCTGCTTCTTTAAGAAGTTCCTCCAGCGCCGGATCGTCTCCGCCTGCGGCAGCGGCGGGCAGCACGAGGCAGCGGATCTCATAGCCGCTGCAGAGCGCCTCCCGCAGGCCGCTGATGTGGTCCTCGTCCGTGTGCGATACGAACCAGTAATCCATATGGCGGATCCCGCGGTACTTCAAAAAAGGAAGGATCCGGTAAGTCCCCACGTCCTCCTCCGTCGAACTCCCGCCGTCCACGAAGCAGGCCGTCCTCCCGCTTTGGAGAAAGATCCCGTCGCCCTGCCCCACATCAAGGAATGTGATCTCCGTTTCGCGCGGCGGGTACGGCAGGAGCAGCAGCGGCAAAAAAAAGACAGGAAGGATCCGGATAAGACCGGAGCGGGCAAAGACGCTTCGCCCGCGCGGCCGCTCCCAAGCGCGCCGCCGTCTATTTGCGTCCCTGCGCCTGTTCCTTGCTCCGTATGCCAGAAGGAAAAAACAAAAAAGATACAGCAGGATCTGCCGGAGTTTCGGACTCCCGATGATCTGGCGGCTGCCCGGAAGCGCCAGCGTGCGGTCCGCCGCGGCCTCATAGAGATACAAAAACAGATGGCAGGGAATCAGCAGAAGCCGCCCCGCGCCGGGAAACAGCAGCCCCGTCAGGCCGCCGCAGAGGCCGAACCCCAAGACGGCCGGCAGAAGCGGCAGGAGAAAAAGATTGAGGAACATCGCATAGAGCGGCGCTTCATAAGAAAAGTACGCCACGAACGGCAGCATCCACAACTGGATCAGCGCCGCCTGCCAAAGCGACCGACCGATCCGGCTTTTCGGGATCTTTCTCATTTTACGGCAGACGCCCGCCATTCCCGCAACCGCGCCGAAGGAAAATACAAACGCGCTCTGCCCCGGCAGAAACGGCTCCTGCCACACGAGCAGGAACGCCGCCACCGCCAGCGACGTAAACGTATCGGCCGTGCGCCCCAGCAGATCCGCGGCCAGTACGAACGCGAACATGACGACCGCCCGCTTTGTCGAACTGCTCATCCCGCACAGCAGGGCATAGGAAAAGAGCACGGCAAAGGAGACGCCGCAGCTAATGCCCGTGCCGCATCCCCTCCGGCGGAAGAATCGGTAGAGCCCCATGCCCACCACAGAGATATGCAGTCCGGAGACCGCAAGGATATGCGACAGGCCGGACAACTGATAGAGCGTCTTGACCTGCGGATCCAAAAGGCTGCGCATCCCGAGCGCGATCGCGGAGAGAACGCCGCTTTCCTCTGCCGGAAGCGCCTGCGCATAAAACGCCGCGACGCCCTGCCGCAGCGTCTCCAAAGCCCCGCCAAAAGAAAACGCGGGCGTGCGGATCACCGACAGTTCTTCGACATTCAGCCTTGCCGCGATGCCCAGCCCCCGATAATACGATCTCTCGTCGAAGCCGCCTTCGTTCCTCGCCGTGCGAAAAGCAAGATAGGTTCCCCTGCCGCTTACCGTTGTCCCTATGGGAAGTTCTTCCGATACGGAAGTCAGAATGACGGATCGGCCTTTGAGCGCCTTTCCGTCTTTTTGCAGCGTGACGCGCTGCAGATAGTAAATGGTTCTTTCGTTCTTTTGTTCCGTCTTTGCAATGTCCCCGCAAAAACTGACCGGCGGCGCGCCCGCAAAAAACGCATCCGCCTCCTTCTCCTGCCGCAGCGCCTCCCCGCCGCGCCACGCGCCGAGAAGAAAGCCCGCCGCGACCAGACAAAGAGCAAGGGCCGCGCCTGTTTTTTGCCGCGTCCTTTTACAGCGTAAATACGGCCGAAGAAGGAGCGCCGCCAGAAATACGCCGCCCCACAGACAGAGCCGCATATGATAGACGCTCCATCCGACGCCCAGCAGAAACATTGCGACAAAATGGCACAGATATCTTCTGCTCAATCTTTTCTCCTATCCTTTGAACCGCCCGTCTTACGGCTGTTCGATCGTAATATACTCCGTTTCCGTCTTGACCCTGTTGACCAGCGAAGTATCTCTTTCATATGAGGTGCCGAGTTTGAAATCCAGCGCGTTCCCCTGTACGGTGGAACTGCCGTTGACTAAGATCTGCACCTTGTTGATATGATCCAGTTCCGTCAGGGAATCCACGACGGAATATAAGAGGACATCCGAGGATACCCCCGTCGTCTGCTCCAGAAACGTATTGTCAAAATTGACATAGCAGACGCCGTCCGTCACCGTGACGTTCAGGATCTTCGTGCCTGCCGGAATCACGGCAAGCGCGTCGCTGTCCTCCGGCCCCTTCAGCAGATACTCAATGATAAGGCGCTCCTTCGGGACGTTTTTATTGTAATAGACGTTCATGTCTTCTTTGATCAGAGACTGTCCGTCGGCCGTGGCAAAATACAGCGTCAGTTTGGTGGAGACCAGGCTCTTGGTCTCGCTGCCGTAGTCGTCGATAAAGGTCTCTTCCGTCATGCTCCCGACGAGGCTTCCCGCGCTGTCGAGCAGCGGCTCGCCGGAAACGAAGAAACTCACGCCGTCCACGCCGTCGATCTGTAACAGCGACTTCACGATGGCGGCGCGCACGAGTACCTCCGTATAACCGCTCAAGTCCTGATAATCGCGATTGAAATATACGCTGAGCACGTTCTTGTCAAGATGCGTTTCGAGTACTTCCACATTCGCGGGGATCGTCCTCCGGTAATCCACGCTGTCCGGCTCCTCCGCAAGTTTCTGCAGCACTTCGCCGATCTGTTCTTTGGTCGTCGTTCCGGCGGGCTCATAAGGCTCCGACGTAATGCCGTCGCCCAGCGCGTTCATATAGAACAACTGCATTTGCTGATCCTGCTCTTTTTTTGCGCCGCACCCCGTAAGCAGGAGCAGCGCGGCAAACATCGCAAGGATACGATACGTCTTTTTCATCACTGCACCTCCTCTACGATATAATTCAGCGGAAGGCGGACGTCAAAGATCGTGCCTTCGCCCTCGACGCTGTGCACCTTGATCGCGCCCTTGTGCATGACGATGGCGCTTCGGGTGATGGCAAGCCCGAGGCCCGTGCCGCCGATCTCGCGGGAATGTGATTTGTCCACCCGGTAGAAACGCTCAAAGATGTAGTCGAGGCTGTCTTCCGGAATGCCCATGCCCGTGTCTTCCACCTTGATGTAGCAGTATTGATGATCCGCGTTCAAAGAGACATGGACCCAGCCGCCCGGCTCGTTGTATTTGATCCCGTTTTCCACAAGGTTCGTGATCGCCAGCGAGATCTTCACCTCGTCGATCTCCGCGGTCACCGGACGGAAACTCTCGAAGACCAGTTCAATCTGCTGCTTCTCCGCGATCGGCTTCAGCCGCTTCATGAGAAGTTCGATCAGTTCGTTCATATTGACGGCGGAGATATTGAGCGCGGCCGCAGCCTTATCCATCTTGACCAGCGAAAGCAGGTCGTTGATGATCTTGGTCTCCCTATCGATCTCCTCGCCGATGTCCGCCATGAACTCCTTATAGAGTTCCGTCGGCACATCTTCCTGTCCGTTCAGAGAATCCGCCAGCACCTTCATGGAAGCCAGAGGCGTCTTTAATTCATGACTCACATTGGAAACAAATTCCTGCCGCGATTCGTCCACCACGCGCATCCGGTTGAGCAGGCCGTTCATCTTGTGGGAAAGTTCCGCAAATTCCGTGTAGTCGTCGACAACGACCACGTCCTCGACGATCCCGTTCTTCACATCCTCGATCGCGGAGCCCATCTTATGGAACGGCTTCACGAAATGCGACGAAGCGATCAGGGCGATCGCCAGAGAGGCGGCTGTCATCGTCAGAAGATAGATTACGGCGATGGAATAGAAATACTCCTGATTGTCCGAAATATAGGACATCGACTTGTTGACGACGAGCGCGCCGCGCACCTCGTCCTCACCGTTAGCGGTGATCGGCATTGCGACGACCAGATACGCATTCTCGCTGTCGTAATGGTTGCTCTGCCGTCCCTGAAGCGCCTCGATGATATTGGTCCAGACTATCGTCTTGCCCTCGTCGATCTGATAGGTGTCCTTGACGATCTTTAACGAACGGTCCACGATCATAATGCGCCCGCTGTAACTGTTGCCCAGAGATTCCAACTGATCGTCCAGAAGCGTCGCGCCCGTCTGATCCAGATAGCCGCTGGAGACGATCTGATTGCTCAACGCCTGTCCCTGCGAAACGATCTCGGAGATGTCGCTCTCCACGGAGCGGCTCTCATAGAGACTTAAATAGATCCACATCAGCACGGCCCCCGGCACGATTCCGAGCGCCAGAAGCAGCACGATGAGACGGATCTTCAGGCTTTTCCACAATGTACGGATGGAATGACGTTCCCTCATAGCCCACCTCTACGCCTGCTGATAGTAATATCCCACGCCCCATTTTGTGTGGACGTATTTCGGTTCGCTGGCATTCGGTTCGATCTTTTCCCGCAGGCGGCGCACATGCACATCCACGGTGCGCGCGTCGCCGGGATAATCTTCGCCCCAGATGGTGCGCAGCAGCGTCTCGCGGCTGTAAACCTTGCCCGGATTGTTGACCAGAAGCAGCAGCATGTCAAATTCCTTGGACGTCAGCTTGACCTCGCGGTCCTGCAGGAACAGGCGCCGTCCGTCCACATCGATCGTAAAGTCGCCGCTCTTTAACATGGCGTCCTCACGCGAGCGGCTGTGCGACGGCGACGTCCGCCGCATGATGGCCTTGATCCTCGCCTTGACCTCGAGAATGTTGAAAGGTTTGGTGATGTAGTCGTCCGCGCCGTATTCCAGACCGAGGATCTTATCCATGTCGTCGCCCTTTGCCGTGAGCATCACGATCGGCACGGCGGAAAACTCGCGGATCCTCTGGCACACTTCAAATCCGTCCATCTTCGGGAGCATGATGTCCAGAAGGATCATGTCGTAGTTGTTTTCGGACGCCAGCGCGAACGCTTCCTCGCCGTCGTAGGCGCAGTCCACCTCCATGCCGTCCTGCTCCAGACTGAATCGGATCCCCTTGACGATCAGTTTTTCATCATCTACAACCAAAACTTTCTTTGCCATATACACCTCAATGCACGCTGATAGCATCCGCGATCTTTTGGTAAGTGCTCTCACCGATCCCGGAGACTTTTGTGATATCCTTTTCTGACGCGAACGCGCCATGTTCCTGACGGTAGGCGACGATTGCCTTCGCCTTTCCCTCGCCGATGCCGGTCAGGCTCGTCAGTTCCGCTTCCGTCGCCGTGTTGATATTGATCCTGCCGTCGTCCTGCACGCCGGAGCCCGCGGAAACCTCCGCCGCCTCCTCCTGCGTCGGCACATAGATCTGCTGTCCGTCCTCCAGAGGCGACGCCTGATTGATCTGACGGTCGCAGGCATCCTCCCGCAGGCCGCCCGCCATCTCCAGCGCTTCATAGATCCGGCTTCCCTGCGCCAGACGGTAAACGCCGGGCGATACGACGGCGCCGCAGACCTGCACGCAGATCTCCGCGGAATCTGTTGGCTCCGTTTTCCCGTCCGAATCTTTTGCCTCCTGCTCCTGCCTTTCCTGCGCGTCCTGCCCGTCAAGATCCGTCTGCTCGAAATAGGATCGCCCGCCGCAGCCGCCGCAGAGCAAAAGGAGCGCGGCCATTGCCAATATCACGATATTTTTTCTTTTCATGTTTCACCTTTCCGACAGACATCAGAAAGGAAAATTTATTGTCTATTGCCCTATTGTAACGAAAAGTTGAATTTATTACAAGTATGTTGCAAAAATATTTCGTTGAAAACCATTTCATGAAAGATCCGTAAAGACCTTCGTCAGAATCTCCGCCATCCGGTCGATGTCCTGTTTCTCGATCACGAGCGGCGGCAGAAGGCGGACGACGTCATGTCCCGCCGAAAGGACCACCAGCCCTTCCTCCAGCGCCTTCTTCACCACGTCGCCTACCGGCAGATCCACCTGAAGCCCCTGCATAAAGCCCATACCGCGGCGGTCCCGAATAAAGGAGAATCGGTCTTTCATCCCGTCCAGCCGCTGCAAGAGATACGGCGTCACTTTTTCCACATGTTCCGGAATCGCGCGGCGCTCCATCAGCTCGATCGTCTTGTCCACGGCGGCGCAGACCAGCGGGTTGCCGCCGTAGGTCGTGCCGTGATCGCCGGGCTGCAGCGATGCGTCCGCCACACGCTGCGTAACCAGAAACGCGCCCACCGGCACGCCCGCTCCCAGCGCCTTGGCCGTCGTCAGGATATCCGGCGTCACGCCGTATTTCTGGAACGCAAACATCGCGCCGCTACGTCCCATACCGCACTGGATCTCGTCGAGGATCAACAGGATATCCCGCTCGTCGCACAGTCCGCGCACCCGTTTCAAAAATTCCGGTTCCGCCGGATAAAGCCCGCCTTCGCCCTGCACGGTCTCAAGAATGACCGCGCAGGTACGCTCCGTCACCTGCGCCTCCACGCTCGCGAAATCGTTGAACCGCGCGAAACGCACGCCGTCCATCAGCGGCAGGAACGGCTCCCGATAATGCGCCGTCCCGGTCGCCGAAAGTGCGCCGACGGTCCGCCCGTGAAAGGAATTTTCCATCGCCACGATCTCATGCCCCGCTTTTTTGTCGCGCAGATAGGCGTATTTTTTCGCGGTCTTGAGCGCGCCTTCCACCGCTTCCGCGCCGCTGTTGGTAAAGAAGACCTTATCCATGCCGGATACCTTGCAGATCTTCTCCGCCGCGCCGGCCATCGGCGGATGGTAGTAGAGATTCGACGTGTGCGTGATCTTATCGATCTGCGCCTTGAGCGCGTCGCCGTACTCCTTATCGTGATAGCCGAATGCCATCACACCGATACCGGAAGCAAAATCAAGATACTCCCGTCCCTGCGTGTCGTATAGATACACGCCTTCGCCCCGCTCAAACACGACCGGAAAGCGGTTGTAAACATGCAGTAAATGTTCTTCGGCCCTTTGCCTATACTCCTGCTCCTTCATGATAATACCTCGTCTCCTTATCGTCTAAGATCGCCGTACCGATACCTTTGTTGGTGAAGATCTCCAGCAGCAGGCAGTGCGGTATCCGCCCGTCCAGAATATGCACGCGGGATACGCCGTTGGCGATGGCGTCCATACAGTTCTGCAGTTTCGGCAGCATACCGCCTCCGATAAAACCGCTTTGGATCAGTTCTTCCGCCTCCGTGACCGTCAGTTCGGAAATCAGCGTCGCCGGATCCTCCGGATCGCGGTAAACGCCTTCCATGTCCGTCAGAAACGCCAGTTTTTCCGCATTGACCGCCTGCGCGATGGCGCAGGCCGCGTCGTCCGCGTTGATGTTGTAGGTGGTGAACGTATCGTCCATGCCGACCGGACAGACGATCGGCAGGAAATCCTTTTCAAGCAGATCCATCAGCACCTTCGGATCCACCTCCGTGATCTCGCCGACAAAACCGATGTCCTCGCCCTGCGAATATTTCTTTTTGACCTTTAAGAGGCCGCCGTCCTTCCCGCTGATCCCGACGGCGTTCACGCCGAGTTCCTGCACCATCTGCACCAGCGACTTATTGACTTTGTTCAGCACCATTTCGGCGATCTCCATCGTTGGCTCGTCGGTCTTGCGCAGACCGTTGACAAATTCCGGCGTCATGCCGGTCTTCTCCACCCAGCGGCTGATCTCCTTTCCGCCACCGTGGACGATGATCGGCTTAAATCCGACCAGTTTCAACAGCGTGACGTCCTGTATCACCTGTTTTTTCAGATCTTCGGCGATCATGGCGCTGCCGCCGTACTTGACCACGATGATCTTTCGGTTGAACCGCTGGATATAAGGAAGGGCTTCCACCAGAACCTGCGCCTTCCCCAGCACTTCCTGCATATGTTGATCTTCCATCACTTTTTCCTTCTTTCCGTTCCGCCGCCGCTAGGAGCGGTAGTCGGCGTTGATCTTTACATAATCGTATGTCAGGTCGCAGCCCCACGCCGCGGCCTCGGCTTCGCCCATATTCATATCGCAGACGGCCGTTACGCTGTCCGCCGATAAGATGCGGCTTGCTTCTTCCTCGCTGTAATCTGCAGCGACGCCCTGCCGCAGGATCATCAGCCGTCCGTTTGCGCTTTCCAGCGTCAGATCGACCCGCTCCGGATCAAACTGCGGCCCGGCATAACCCAGCGCGCAGAGGATCCTGCCCCAGTTGGCGTCATGTCCGAAAATGGCCGCCTTGGTCAGATTGGAGGAGATCACGGATCTTGCAAGGACCGCGGCGTCCTCCTCGGTCTTCGCATGTACGACCTTGACCTCAAACAGCGCGGTCGCGCCCTCGCCGTCTCCTGCCATCATTTTTGCCAGCGTCCGGTTGACCCTTGTCAGCGCCTCGACGAACGTTTCATACGCTTCGTTCTTTTCCGTGATCTTTTCGTTGCCCGCCATGCCGTTTGCCAGCAGAAGGCAGGTGTCGTTTGTAGAAGTGTCGCCGTCCACCGAGATCATGTTATAGGTCTTTGCGACCGAACCGCGCAGCGCCTCCTGCAGAAGTTCCTGCGAAATGCAAAGATCCGTCGTGACGAAGGACAGCATCGTACACATATTGGGATGGATCATGCCGCTTCCTTTGCACATTCCACCCACCGTTACGCTTGTCCCGCCCACGGTAAAAGTGACGGCCGCCTCCTTTTCGCGGGTATCCGTCGTCATGATCGCGCGCGCCGCTTTGTTTTCGGCTTCCCGTCCTCTTGCCAGTCCCGGCGCCATTGCGCGGATCCCCTGTTCGATCCGCTCCATCGGCAGCTGCATACCGATCACGCCGGTCGACGCGACCAGCACGGAATCCTGCGGGATCTGAAGCGTAGAAGCCGCGCATCCCGCCGTCCTTTCGCAGTAATCCATGCCTTCTTTTCCGGTGCAGGCGTTAGCGATTCCGGCGTTGATCACGACCGCGCGCGCCGCTTTTCCTTCCTCTACGATCCTGCGATCCCACAACACCGGCGCGGCCTTTACGACGTTCTGCGTAAAAGTTCCTGCCGCTGCGGCGGGACGCTCGCTGAACAGCAGCGCCATATCGTCCCTGTCTTTATATTTGATCCCTGCGGCGGTATGCGCCGCCAGAAACCCTTTTGCGGCCGTAACGCCGCCCTTGATCTCCGTGATCTCTTTCATCCGATCCGTCCTTTCCTTTCTTAATCTTATGGGAACATCGGCACGAGTTCCAGACCTTCCTGCTCCCGCAGGCCGAACATCAGGTTCATGTTCTGCACCGCCTGTCCCGCCGCGCCTTTGACCAGATTATCCAGCGCGCCCATCAGGACGACCCTGTGCGTCCTCTCATCCACTTTGAGGCCGATGTCCACAAAGTTGGAGCCCTCGACCCACTTCGTCTCCGCGCTCATGCCCGGCGAAAGCACGCGGATAAAATACTCGCGGTCGTAATACGCGTGCAGAACATCCCACAATTCTTCTTCCGTCGGATAAACCGCTTCGCCGTTCTTCCGGCGCACCGCGTTCAACTGCGCGTAGGCCGTGACAAGAATACCGCGGTTCATCGGCAGAAGATGCGGCGTGAACGAGATCACCACGTCGCTGTTGCAGGCGTA
>CANQBH010000016.1 GCA_947589155.1 uncultured Lachnospiraceae bacterium
CCACAGATGCCGGAGCAAATGAAATATGGTGAAAGGTTTTTCTGCTCGGAGGAATTAGCCTTAAAGTGGCGCAATGCCATGCCGTTTTCGGAGAAAGGATATCCCCGTATTGTATTTGCGCCTGTAAGCAGATGGGGAGAAATAGGACAACCGGACATTGTTTTTGTTTTTGCTGAGCCGGATCAGTTGTCTGCATTGGTCACCATGCTTGGCGCTCATAACGGCGAAGCGCTGAATATGCTTGCCCCTTTCGGTTCGGCTTGTCATTCCATTGTGTATGCAGTGGAACAAATGGAAAAAGAACGGCCAATGGCAATCATGGGTCTGTTTGATATTTCCCAGAGGAGAGAGGCGTTGGCAAATTGCCTTTCTTTAACCATGCCATATGCTTTGTGGGATGGATTGACGAAGGATCTGGATAAGAGCTGTCTCACTACTCACGCGTGGCATGAAATTGAAAAAAGGCTGTAAGAAGATGAATTCTCATTTGACAGAAAATGGATCAGAGAGGAACCGACGTTTCATAGGATCATACAATGCAACGATATGACTGGAACAATACCTTTAATACAGAAGGAGACGATTTTATGAGTAATACTGTATTTACAATAGAAAAAATTGTCTCCTTGGTAAAACCTCTGGCTGAAAAATATCAGGTACAACAGATGTATCTGTTTGGGTCATACGCAAGGGGAGAAGCCAGTGTGGACAGTGATTTTTATAAGACAATTATGAAAGAGAGGTTGCTGGTGGCATGAAGTATTCGGATCAACAGCGTGTTCAAAAGATATATGATAATGCAGTAAAACTTCACGATTATATCAGGAAAAATAAAGTCAGTAAAGAAGATTTGCTGAAAGAGTTATCTATTGTATAAAAACTGGCGGCACATACCGCCAGTTTTTTTATACACAATACCGCATTACGACCGCGCCTGTTCCTTTACGCTCTGCAATGCCTTGCTGACCGGCGGCAGCGCGATGACGATCAGCGTGATGACGGCTTCCGCGCCGAGGTAAGCGCCGTTATAGGCCAGAGAGTAGACGACGGCGTTCGGGAAGTTTTCCGGCGCGTACATGCCAAAGAAGATCCAGCCGGAGAGGAAGGAAAAGAAATACCGTCCCAGCACGCCGGCGATATAACCTTTGATCAGGCCGTGTTTGGAGTTGCTGAACAGCCCTGCAAGACCGAGAGCGCCGAAAGCCAGCAGGTAGTCGGTCAGCATTTGCGGGAAACTGAGGATATACGGATCGATGACAAGTTGGAGGACGCCGTAGGCGATCGCGGCCGTGAGTCCGCCGCCGACGCCGTACCAATAGCCGATCAGGACGATAAAGAGCATGGAAAACAGCGTCACGGAGCCGCCCATTGGCATGTCAAAGAGTTTTATCATGGACGTTACCGTTGCAAGGGCGACGGCCATGGCGGAAAAGACCAGCTGCTTCGCGCTCATTTTCTTTTTGCCTCCGAACAGCGCGGCGCCCGCGAGCAGCAGCGCGATAAAGAGCAGGATCAGAGCCGTATAGCCTCCGCTCGTCAGGAGGTAGGTAGTGTCGCCGTATTCATCTACGGAAGGGGTTACAAAAAAATTCATAAAAAAATCTCCTTTCATGTAAAAAACCTCATGCCGGGAGACGATCAAAATTGCTTCCTTACGCCGGTATTATCCGGTTCAAGTGATAAGGGTCAACGCGGTTGCGTTTCTCAGCCAAAGCCCCCCTAGCAGAAGTATTCTTTTAACAACGGAGATACCGTATCACATTTTGTCAAAAACGTCAAGATGGAAAAATGCAGGGATGATGGCATGCGTATGAGGGCGCTCACAGCATTTTCCACAGCAAAAGCCCAATCCGGCAGCGCATGGCGTCGTCAAAACGGCGGATGTCCAGTCCGGTCTGCTTTTTTAATGTTTCGAGGCGGTAGACAAGGGTGTTGCGGTGCATATAGAGGGCGCGTGCGGTCTCTGCGATGTTGAGGTCGCAGTCCAGAAAGGTGCGGATGGTATTGAGCGTTTCCGCGTCCATTTCCCGAAAATCCATCTGCGGGAGCGAGCGTTCCAGATAAGCGGCGCAGGCTTCTTTCGGCAGCTGGTAAAGCAGCGAGCCCAGTCCGAGTTCGCCAAGATCGTAGAGCCGCCGGTCGGCGTAAAACGTACCGCCGATCTCCATGGCAAGCGCGGCGCTGCGGTAGGCGGCGGGCAGATCGAAAAGACCCGCGGCGGGCCGGTCATAAGCGACGCGGGCGTCCAGCAGCGCTTCGGTCTGGATGATCGTAAGGACTTCGCGGGCCATGGCGGGAAGATCCGCGGCCTCCGATGCTTTCAGCGTCCGGATCAGAACGACGTCTTTTCCGTCCATCTGCAGGACGTCGCACGAAGCGGCGTTGTAGAGATGGCCGAGCACGGAAAGCGCGTCGGGCGAATAGGCCTTTTCAAAGCGGATCAGCAGCAGGGCGCGCGGCAGGCTTTCCTCCAGATGCAGACGGGCGGCGGAGGAGCGCAGTTCCGATTCGTCCCACTGCTCCAGAAGCAGCCCGCGCAAAAACGCGGGGCGGCTTGAAGCGGAGCGCAGCGTTTTTAACAGCCGTTCCAGAGCGGCGCGGTCCTGTTCGGGGTCGTCCGTCTCGTGCAGCGCAAGTTCCAGTCCGGTCTCCGCCTTGATCTGTTCCAGAAGTTCCTGATTGTCCGCTTTGTTTTTCATGTCCGTCTTCCTTTTCATATCCCTTGGTATCGTTCTTTCTATATTATAGTAGTTTCGGCGGCGGAATGTAAAGAGAAGGCGGGCGCGGTTTTGGTATTTTAACGGAGGCGGCCTCGTTTTTTTGGTCATTCTGCCATTGCCCTTGCCGTTTTGTCCGTCTACAATAGGGCATAGAGAAAAAAGCGCAAACCGCACAACAGAAATGGAGGAGAGATCGTGGCAAGTATTTCATTGAAGAACATCAACAAAATTTACCCGAACGGCTTTCATGCCGTACAGGATTTCAATCTCGAAGTGGAGGACAAGGAGTTCATCATTTTCGTAGGCCCTTCCGGATGCGGAAAATCTACGACGCTTCGTATGATCGCCGGCCTGGAGGATATCTCCGGCGGAGAACTGACCATCGACGGCAAGGTGATGAACGACGTGGAGCCAAAGGACCGCGACATCGCGATGGTCTTCCAGAACTACGCCCTGTATCCGCACATGACGGTATATGACAACATGGCGTTCGGATTGAAACTCCGCAAACTTCCAAAGCAGGAGATCGATCAGAAGGTACGCGAGGCAGCGAGGATCCTTGATCTGGAAAAACTCCTTGACCGCAAGCCGAAGGCTTTGTCCGGCGGACAGAGACAGCGTGTAGCGATGGGCCGCGCAATCGTCCGTAACCCGAAGGTCTTTTTGATGGATGAACCGCTTTCCAACTTGGACGCAAAACTCCGCGTACAGATGAGAACGGAGATCAGCCGTCTGCATGACCGTCTGGGCGCAACGATCATCTACGTTACGCACGACCAGACCGAGGCTATGACGCTTGGTACAAGGATCGTCGTTATGAAGGACGGTATCGTACAGCAGATCGATACGCCGCAAAATCTTTACAATACGCCGGGCAACCTGTTTGTTGCCGGATTTATCGGATCACCGCAGATGAACTTTGTAGATGCTGAGATCGTCAAGAAGGACGACGGCGTATACGCAAAGGTAGGTTCCGACATGATCCTGCTTCCGGCTTCCAAGGCAAAGGCGCTGACGGACGGCGGCTATGCCGGAAAGACGGTCGTTATGGGTATCCGTCCGGAAGATATCTACGACTCCGAGATGTTTGTCGCAGCCGCAAAAGAAAAACATGCGGCCATCACGTCTGAAGTGAAAGTATACGAACTGCTTGGCGCGGAAGTATTCCTGTATTTCGACTTCTGCGGCGTGCAGATGACGGCGAGAGTCGATCCGAGAACGACCGCGCGTCAGGGCGACACGGTAACGCTCGGCCTTGATATGGAGAAGACGCACTTCTTCGACAAGGAGACGGAGAAGACCATCACCAACTAACCTCGTTTTTCTTTTTCATAATTTACCCATAGGCCTGCTGTGCTCTGCATGGCAGGCCGTCTTTTTTGCAAAAGGCGCTGCGCGCTTTTAACGGGTGTTGCCAGATCAAAAAGAAAATGGCATAATAAAACGAGTAGAAAGGAAAAGAACAATGGCTGATAGTGTAAAAGTGATCGAAGTACATGAAGATATCTTTCATGAAAACGAACAGGTGGCGGACCGGATCCGAAAAGAACTCGCAAAGAGGGGCGTCCTCTTTCTGAACGTGATGTCCTCTCCGGGCAGCGGGAAGACGACGACGCTGACGGCGCTGATCCGCGAACTCATGCAGGAGTTTTCCATCGCGGAGATGGACGTGGATATCGAATCGACGCTGGACGCCCAGCGCGTCGCGGATGCGACCGGCGTGCGTTCCCTGCAGATCCACAACGGCGGCCTCTGCCATATCGACGCGGACATGACCGCGCGGGCGATCGAGGAGTTTGGCATTAAAGATACGGACATCCTGATCCTTGAGAATATCGGCAATCTGGTCTGTCCCGCAGAATTTGATACGGGGGCGCATAAGAATCTGATGCTGCTGTCCGTACCGGAAGGGGACGACAAGCCGCTCAAATACCCGCTGATGTTTTCGATCTGCGACGTGGTGCTCATCAACAAGATCGATACGATGGAATATTTCGATTTTGATCTGGAACTTGCGAAAAAGCGGATCTTAGAACTGAATCCCGACGCCGTGATCTTCCCGATCAGCGCGAAGACGGGAGAAGGGATCGCCGAGGCTGCGGACTGGATCCGTCAGGAAACGCGCCGCCTGAAAGCACGCTGAAGATTTGTCTTTAGGCATGAAAAAACCCCGAGAGCCGCGGCTTTCGGGGTTTTTCAATCAACGCTGCGGAAGATGGGACTTGAACCCACACGACATTGCTGCCACAAGATCCTTAGTCTTGCTCGTCTGCCAGTTCCGACACTTCCGCATATCGTTTTGCAACGACTAATATAATAGCAAATGCTAAGCCCATTGTCAACCGCTACTCCATGAAAAAAGAAAAAATGTAAGAAATAAAAAGGAAAATCGAAAAAAAACCGTAAATAAGAAAATGGAGTGTTATCATCCGTGTGCTTTACCGAGGAAAGGAAGCGCGATATGACGATCAGAGAAGCCATTGAAGATATGGAACGTGAGACGTTATCGCCTTACGCTACGTTAAACGAACATTCAAGAGGGCGGGAACGCGACGAGCCGCAGTGCGATATCCGGCCGCTGTTCCAGCGCGACCGCGACAGGATCCTGCACTGCAAGTCTTTCCGCCGCCTGAAAAATAAAACGCAGGTCTTTCTGACGCCGAAAGGCGACCACTATCGGACGCGCCTGTCCCATACGTTGGAAGTCTCGCAGAACGCCAGAACGATCGGCAAGGCGCTGCGCCTGAACGAAGATCTGGTCGAGGCGATCGCGCTGGGACACGATCTGGGGCATACGCCGTTCGGACATGCCGGAGAAAGGACGCTGAACCGCCTGTGCGAAGGCGGATTCGTACATAGCGAACAGAGCGTGCGTATTGTCGAAAAACTGGAAAAAGGCGGCGAGGGGTTGAACCTGACGTGGGAAGTGCGCGACGGGATCTTAAATCACCAGACCAGCAAGATGCCGTCGACCGCCGAAGGAAAACTCGTGCGCCTGTCCGATAAGATCGCCTATATCAACCACGATATCGACGACGCGATCCGGGGACAGATCATCTGCGAGGAAGATATCCCGCTGGAACTGCGCAAGGCGCTCGGGCGGAGCACGAAAGAGCGTCTGGATCATCTCATTCACGACGTGATCTCCACGAGCCTGCACAACATGGACGTGATGGACAAGGAATGCCGCAACGATCTGGAACCGATCGCGATGTCAAAAGACGTGCAGGAGGCGATGTTTGAACTGCGGCGCTTCATGTTTGCCAACGTCTACAAAAATCCGATCGCGAAAGCCGAGGAGACCAAAGCCCAGCTCATGCTCGAGCAGCTCTTTGTCTATTACAGCGAACACATTGAGATCCTTCCGGCGCAGTATCTGCGCATGATCGACGAGGACGGCGAGGCGGAGGATCGGGTGATCTGCGATTATATCGCGGGCATGACCGACCAATACGCCGTCACGAAGTTCAACCAGTATTTTATGCCGGTCGCCTGGCAGGTGGACGGTTTTTAAGGAGTACAAAAGCATATGCCGTTTTATTCCGACGACGTAATCGAGGAAGTGCGTTCCCGCAATGATATCGTGGACGTCATCTCGCAATACGTCCGTTTACAAAAGAAAGGGGCGTCCTATTTCGGGCTCTGCCCTTTCCATAATGAGAAGACCGGCTCGTTTTCCGTCTCTCCCGGCAAGCAGATGTATTACTGTTTCGGCTGCGGCGCGGGCGGCAACGTCTTCACCTTCCTGATGAATTATGAGAACTACTCGTTCTCCGAGGCGATGGAGGCGCTGGCGGCGCGCGCGGGCGTCGATCTGCCCAAGCAGGACGTCACCGGTGAAGCGCGCAGGGAAGCCGATAGGCGCAACCTTTTATTCGAGATCAATCGGGAAGCCGCCCGCTATTTTTACGCGCTGCTGCGTTCCGATAAGGGAAAGCGCGCGCTTGAATATTTCAAGGGCCGCGGGCTGTCCGCGGAGACCATGCAGAAGTTCGGCCTCGGCTATTCCGATAAATTCAGCGACGACCTCTACCGCTATCTGCGTTCCAAAGGCTATGAAGACGATCTCCTCAAGGACAGCGGCCTGATCGCCATTGACGAACGGCGGGGCGGGCACGATAAGTTCTGGAACCGCGCGATGTTTCCGATCATGGACGCCAACAGCAAGGTGATCGCCTTTGGCGGGCGCGTGATGGGCGACGGGGAACCGAAATACCTAAACTCGCCCGAGACGGCGATCTTCAATAAGAGCCGGACGCTGTACGGCCTGCATCTGGCGCGGCGGACGCGGCGGCCGCAGTTCATTCTCTGCGAAGGCTATATGGACGTGATCTCACTGCATCAGGCGGGGTTTGACAATGCCGTCGCCTCGCTCGGGACGGCGCTGACCGAGGGCCACGCCAACATGATAAAGCGCTACGGCAAGGACGTCTGCCTGAGTTACGACAGCGACGGGGCCGGCGTCAAAGCGGCGCTGCGGGCCATCCCGATCTTAAAGGAGGCGGGGATCACCTGCCGCGTGGTCAATATGGAGCCGTATAAAGATCCCGATGAATTTATCAAGGCGCTCGGCAGCGAGGCGTATCAGAAACGGCTGGATCAGGCGGAAAACAGTTTTCTGTTTACGATACGCATTCTGGAGCAGGATTACGATATGAACGATCCGGAGTCCAAGACGGCGTTCTTCCACGAGGTTGCGGGGCGGATCCTTGCGTTTCCGGAGGAATTGGAACGCAACAACTATATCGAAGCCGTAACGGCGCGCTATCAGATCGGCTTTGAGCAGTTGCGGCAGATGGTCAACAGAAAAGGCGTGCAGGGCGGCCTTGTGAGCGGCGCGAAGAAGCCGCTGCGTTCCGGCGTACAGAAGAAGCGGACGAAGGAGGACGGCCTCATGCAGTCGCAGCGCCTGATGCTGACGTGGCTCGTGGAGCATCCGGGACTTTACCGGTCGCTCAAAGGGCATATTTCCCCTGAGGACTTTACGGAGGGGATCTATGCGAAAGTGGCGGGGGAATTGTTCGCGCAGCTGGAAGAAGGCGGCGAACTGAACCCGGCGAAGATCAGCAGCGGCTTTTCCGACGAGGAGGAGCAGCGTCAGGTGGCGGAGATCTTCAATGCCAACGTGCAGGGCATGGAGGATACGCCGGCGGATTTGGCAAAGGCGGTCAGGGAGACGCTGATCAGGATCCGGCAGGAGAGCATGGAGCAGAAAAGAAAGCGGCTGGATCCCGCGGATACGGAAGGACTGGCGCAGTGGATCAAAGACCGGCAGAGCCTTCAGGAACTCGAGAAACTGCATATTTCCCTGGATCAAGGGTAAAATACATGAGAGAGGATGGAAAGAATGGCAAAGAAAAACAGCGTAGACACAAAAGAGAAGGCCGGAATCGCGGAAGAACCCGCTGTGGATGAGATCGCGGACGAGGCGGTAGACGAAGCCGCAATGGACGCGGAAGCCGACGAAGCAGCGATGGAAGCGGCGGCGGAAGAAGCGGCGATGGAAGCGGCGGCCGACGAGGCGGCTGCGGAAGTCCTCAAAAAAGAAAAGCGCTCCAAGAAAAAGGCGGAGAAGAAGTCTGCGCCGATGGACGAGGCCGCAAAAGAGGAATTTAACCGGAAACTTCAGGAACTGCTCGCCTTTGCCAAAGAGCGGCAGAACGCACTGGAAGATCAGGAGATCACCGAGGCGTTTAAGGATATGCAGCTTGGCGAGGATCAGTTTGAAACGATCTTGGAGTTCATGGAGAAGAACCATATCACGGTCATCCGTCTGGAAGAAATGGACGACGACATCATCCTCGACGAAGAAGACGAGGTCGAAGTGGAAAACATCGACCTGTCCGTGCCGGAGGGCGTGAGCACGGAAGATCCGGTGCGCATGTATCTCAAGGAGATCGGCAAGGTGCCGCTGCTGACGGCGGAGGAGGAGATCGAACTGGCCAAGCGGATGGAACTGGGCGATCAGGAGGCCAAGAAGCGTCTTGCGGAAGCCAACCTGCGTCTGGTCGTCAGCATCGCCAAGCGCTATGTCGGCCGCGGTATGCTCTTTCTCGATCTGATTCAGGAAGGAAATCTCGGCCTGATCAAGGCGGTGGAAAAGTTCGACTACCGCAAAGGATATAAATTCTCCACTTATGCGACATGGTGGATCCGGCAGGCAATCACGAGAGCGATCGCCGATCAGGCGCGGACGATCAGGATTCCGGTGCATATGGTGGAAACGATCAACAAACTGATCCGCGTATCGCGGCAGCTTTTGCAGGAACTCGGACGGGAACCGACGCCGGAGGAGATCGCCGTGGAGATGGATATGCCGGTCGAACGCGTCCGCGAGATCTTAAAGATCTCGCAGGAGCCGGTCTCTCTGGAGACGCCGATCGGCGAGGAGGAAGACTCCCATCTCGGCGATTTTATTCAGGACGATAACGTGCCGGTACCGGCGGACGCCGCGACCTTCACGCTGTTAAAGGAACAACTCGAGGAAGTCCTTAGCACGCTGACCGAGCGCGAACAGAAGGTGCTGATCCTGCGTTTCGGGCTGGAGGACGGACGCGCGCGGACGCTGGAAGAAGTCGGCAAGGAATTTAACGTCACGAGGGAGCGTATCCGCCAGATCGAAGCGAAAGCGCTGCGCAAACTGCGCCATCCGAGCCGCAGCAGAAAGTTAAAGGATTACCTTGAGTAAGATGGCGGCATTGTCAAAACGGATGCAGGCTTTGGCGCGGCTCGTCACGCCGGGAAAGATCCTCTGCGACGTCGGGTGCGACCACGGATTTCTGCCGATCGCGCTTGTGGAGGAAGGAAAGATCCCGTCGGCATTGGCGCTGGACATCAACGAAGGCCCGCTTGGCGCGGCGCGCGAGCATATTGCGCAGGCGCGTCTGGAAGATCGGATAGAAACGCGCAGATCCGACGGACTGCGGGAAGTCCGGCCGGGGGAAGCGCAGAGCATCGTGCTTGCCGGAATGGGCGGCGCATTGACGATACATATTTTGACGGAAGGACGGGCGGTGGCGGCGCAGGCGCAGGAGTTGATCCTGCAGCCGCAGTCGGAAATTGAGAGCGTGCGGCGTTTCCTTTGGCAGGAGGGCTACGTCCTGCTCGAAGAAGACATCGTCGAAGAAGAAGGCAAGTTTTATCCGATGATGAAAGCGGCCGCCGGAGAACGCCGCGGGGACAAACCGTCGGAGACGGAACTGCTCTACGGGCCGCTGCTTCTAAAAATGCGGCATCCGATCCTGCGGCGTTACATCGAAAAAAGGGCGGCGGACTGGAAAAACGTACAAATCGCGCTGGCACGGGCGGACGACACGCCGGAGAACTGCCGCCGCAGAAAAGAAGTCGGACGCCAGCTTGAACTGGCGCGGCAGGCATTGGCCTGTTATGACAGAAAGGACAACGGAAGAAGATCATGACGATAGGGGAACTGATCGATATCATACAGGAAGAAATACCGGAGTCGTCGGCACTGGAGTGGGACAACGTCGGCCTGCTGGTCGGCGGGCGCGGCAGTCAACTGCACGGCGTCTATCTGGCGGTGGACGCCACGGACGCGGTGATCCGCGAGGCGGCGCAGGCGGGATGCGAACTGCTTTTGACGCACCATCCGCTGATCTTCGGCG
The DNA here is from genome assembly GCA_947589155.1 of uncultured Lachnospiraceae bacterium. GTDB lineage: Bacteria > Bacillota > Clostridia > Lachnospirales > Lachnospiraceae > Pararoseburia. Next base: position 10,346 of record CANQBH010000016.1, read on the forward strand.
GGTGCCGGAGAGTCACGGAGGACGATATCGTAGGCCGCCGCGTGATCGCGCTGATCGAACACGGGATGTCGCTGTACGCGATGCACACCAGTTTTGATGTGGAGCGGATGGGAAGTCTGGCGGCGCAGCGCATCGGATTAAAAGATCCCGTGACGCTGGACGTGACGCAGCCGGACAACGGAGGAAAAGGGATCGGCTGCGTGGCAAGGATCCGCGAGGCATCGCTTGCAAAGGTGGCGGCGCAGGCGCGGGAGGCGTTTGCGGTCTCGTCGGTCCGCGTCTTCGGCGATGCGGACAAGCCGGTGCGCGTTCTGGCCGTCTCGCCGGGCTCCGGTAAGAGCGAGGTCGCCGCGGCGCTTCGGGCGGGCGCGGACGCCCTGATCACGGGTGATATCGACCATCATACGGGGATCGATGCGGCAGCCGCCGGACTCGCCGTGATTGACGCCGGACATTACGGCGTGGAATATCTGTATGTGGAATATATGCAGCAGTTTCTCAAAGAACACGCGCCGCGGCTTTCGGTCGTGTGCGAAAAGAAACAGGAACCTTTTTGGCAGATCTGAATAAGATGAAGATGAGATGTTTTTGTCGGGGGACGTATGGAAGAAAAGATCAAAGTAACCGTAGAAGGAGTCGAAAAAGAATATCCGAAGGGGACGACGCTGTTAGAGATCAGCCGCGAGGCGCAGAAGGAGAAAGCGGACGATATCATCCTTGCGCTCTATCAGAATAAACTGGCCGAATTGCGGCAGACCCTGACCGCCGATGGGGAACTTTCGTTTTTGACGACGGCGGATCGGGACGGGAGGCGCGTTTATCGCCGGAGCGTCGTTTTTATGATGCAGTGCGCATGGTATAAACTGCATCCGAAGCGCAAACAGCATATCCAGATCCGGCACTCCCTCGGACAGGGATATTATTGCGAACTTCCGGAGGAGGCTAAGATCTCGCCGGAGGAACTGGAAATGCTCAAAGAAGAGATGCAGCGTCTTGCCGCCGCCGACATCCCGTTGGAAAAACATACATACCGCACGGAAGACGCGCGCCGTTTCTTCGCGGAAAACGGCATGAAGGATAAGGACCGGCTGTTCCAGTACCGCACGAGTTCCAACATCAATCTCTATACGCTGGACGGATGCAGCGATTATTTTTACGGCTACATGGCGCCGTCGACCGGTTTTCTGCGTTATTTCGACCTCTATCCGTACAGCGAAGGATTCGTATTGCAGTTTCCGCATAAGAATACCAAAGAACCCGCGCCGTTTGACCCGCCGCACAAACTCTTTACCGTATTAAAAGCCGCCAGCCGGTGGAGCAAGGACATGGAGATCCCGACGGTCGGCGCGCTGAACGACGCGATCTGCGCCGGAAAGACCCGAGAGATCATTTTAAGCCAGGAGGCTTATATGGAACGCCGAATCGGCGCGCTCGCGGAAAAGATCGCCGCCGATCCCGAGAAAAAGTTTGTGATGATCGCGGGGCCGTCCTCTTCCGGAAAGACGACGTTTTCCCACCGCCTGTCCGCGCAGCTGAAGGCGCTCGGGGTCGATCCGCATCCAATCCCGCTGGACGATTACTATCTGGATCGGGAATTTGTCCCGCTGGACGAATTTGGCGAAAAGGATTTTGAGAGTATCGAAGGGCTGGACATCGACCTGTTTAACAGCGATATGCTGCGCCTTTTGAACGGGGAGCGCATCCTGATGCCGACGTTTAATTTCACGACCGGAAAGAGGGAATATCGGGATCATTACATGCAGCTCGGGAAGAACGATATCCTTGTGATCGAAGGGATCCACGGACTGAACGACCGCATGTCACATTCCCTTCCGAAAGAGAGCAAGTTTAAGATCTACATCAGCGCATTGACGCAGCTTGGAATCGACGAACACAACCCGCTTTCGACCGCGGACGGACGCCTGATCCGGCGGATCGTGCGCGATGCAAGGACGCGCGGCACGTCGGCGAAAGATACGATCGCCATGTGGGATTCGGTGCGGCGCGGCGAGGAAAAAAACATCTTCCCGTTTCAGGAGGAAGCGGACGAGATGTTCAATTCCGCCCTCATCTACGAGATGGCGGTGCTCAAGACCTACGCGCAGCCGCAACTGTTCGAGATTCCGGAGGACTGCGAGGAATACAAAGAGGCCAGAAGGCTGCAGAAACTGCTGGATTATTTTTTGAATATGCCGGCGGACGACATCTGCAACAACTCGCTGATACGGGAATTTATCGGAGGCAGCTGCTTCCGGGTGTAGGACAGGCAGGGAACCCGCGGCAAAAGAAGTAAGACAAGTGATCGCAGCTGCCAATCCGAAAGGAGGCAGGTGAGGAAAGTCCGAACTTCACAGGGCAGGATGCCAGATAACGTCTGGTGGAGGCGACTCCAAGGAAAGTGCAACAGAAAGATACCGCCGCGTTTTTCGCGGTAAGGGTGGAAAGGCGGTGTAAGAGACCACCGCTCCGCTGGTAACAGCGGAGGCTCTGTAAACCCCATCTGAAGCAAGACCGAACAGAAGCGAACGTGGCCCGCCAGCTTCAGGTAGGTCGCTGGAGGCGGCTGGCGACAGCCGTCGTAGATAGATGATCACTCACGACATAACTCGGCTTATCGTCTTGCTTCTTTTGCCGCGGGTTTCCGCCGGAAACGGTTGAATTTTTCCATGCAGTAAGCTAAGATGAAACAGATAGGATCTTGGATTTTTTGGAATGGAGGAAGAATATGCGTCATCTTATGAGTCCTCTGGATCTCAGTACGGAGGAATTGGAACAGTTGATGGATCTGGCCGATGACATGAGAGCGGATCCGCAGAAGTACGCGGACTGCTGCCACGGCAAGAAACTGGCCACCTGTTTTTACGAGCCGAGCACAAGGACGAGGCTGAGTTTTGAAGCGGCCATGCTGAATCTGGGCGGCTCCGTCCTCGGGTTTTCCAGCGCGGACAGCAGTTCCGCCGCAAAAGGCGAGAGCGTTTCCGATACGATCCGCGTGATCTCCTCTTACGCCGATATCTGCGCAATGCGCCATCCGAAGGAGGGCGCGCCGCTGGTGGCGTCTTTTCATTCCCGCATACCCGTTATCAATGCCGGAGACGGCGGACATCAGCACCCGACGCAGACGCTGACCGATCTCTATACGATCCGCGCCCTGAAAGGGGAGATCGGCAACCTGACGATCGGCCTGTGCGGCGATCTGAAATTCGGGCGGACGGTTCATTCCCTGATCAACGCGCTCGTCCGTTATCCGAATATCCGCTTTATCCTGATCTCGCCGGAGGAACTGCGGATACCGGAATATATCCGGGAAGACGTTCTCGATCAGAACAATATCCCTTATCAGGAGATCGAACGGCTGGAGGACGCCATGCCGGAACTCGACATCCTCTATATGACCCGGGTACAGCGGGAGCGTTTCTTTAACGAGGAGGATTATCTGCGTATGAAGGATTTCTATATCCTCAACGCGGAAAAGATGGAACTGGCGAAAGAGAACATGATGGTACTGCATCCCCTTCCGCGTGTCAACGAGATCTCCGTGGAAGTGGACGACGATCCGCGGGCGGCTTATTTCATGCAGGCGCAATACGGCGTCTATATCCGCATGGCGCTGATCGCGACGCTGCTGGAGGTGAAGGTATGTTAAATATCAGTGGGATCCATGAAGGATTTGTTTTAGACCATATCAAGGCGGGCATGAGCATGAAGATCTACCACGATCTGCATTTGGACCGGTTTGACTGTACCGTCGCGATGATCATGAACGCAAAGAGCAATAAGATGGGAAAGAAGGATATCATCAAGGTCGAGTGCCCAATCGACGCGCTGGATTTGGATATCCTCGGTTATATCGACCATAACATCACGGTCAACGTCATCAAAGGCGACCGTATCGTTGAAAAAAAGCCGCTGACGCTGCCGAAGCAGATCAGAAACGTCATCCGCTGCAAGAACCCGCGCTGTATCTCGTCGATCGAGCAGGAACTCGATCAGATCTTCATCCTGACGGATGAGGAGAATGAGGTCTACCGCTGCAAGTATTGCGAAGAAAAGTACAGCGGGTGAGGGAAAGCGTTGCGGGATATGCTTATGGTAAATCAGGAAGAATAGAATTTTTCTCAGATTCTATATGGCGTCATTATTCGGATGCGGACAGAAGGATCATAGAAGGCGAGGTGTCGCAGAGCGGAGTTTATATGCAGTTCTATGATTATTATGAACCGCCGCTCATAGAGGCATTATCACTTTCAGTGAGTTTTATTGCCCCATTTATTGCCCCATTTATTACCCCATTTATTGCCCCATTTATTTCCTCATTTATTGCCCCACTCGACAAACCAATTTTGAAACCTATTCTCAACCCAAAAAACGACACAGACATCTTCACCCCTCACCGCAGTTCTAGCGTGCCGATCTCGTAGCCGTTGGAACCCAGCGGCGTGTCGTTGCCGAGCCGGATCACTTCGCCGGTGGCGGCGTCTATCATCATCAGATACAATGTATAACTCCCCTTGTCATAATGCCGAAGATCCGCCCGCGCCGTCAGCAGGATCTCCTCGTCCGGCTCCCAGTCGCGGTTGTCCGTATCGAGCGGAAACGTGATGAGTTCCTCGGTCTCGTCGTTGCGTAAAAAGAGCGTCGTATCAAACGGTCGGGTGGCATTGGCGAATCCGTCGTTGCGTATGCCGATCTGCAGCGCGGCGTCTTCATCCTGCCATGTATTAAATTCCATGGAAAGCGATGTGAGGACATAGCGATAGCCGAGATGCGCGGCCACATAATCGTAAAGGGTCACGCCGGAAAATACGCTGTCGTCGCGGTACGTTGCGTTCTTCCATGCCTGAAGGATCTCGGAGTCCTCCGACGTCTGCAGATAGGAGAGGCGCAGCTGCCGCAAGAGCGTCAGGGCGGCGCCGGAAGACGGATCGGCGAGCGCGGCGTCCGCGCCGACGGTGCCGCCGAGGATGTGATCGCGTCCGGTGATCTGAAAGCGTTTGACCGCATCCGGAGGAAGCGCCGTGCCGATGTCGTCATAATAGATCGAAAAGGTTTTCATATATTCTTCGTTGGTATCGTTCAAGACGCGGTGGTACTGCTCCGCGCCGCAGGCGGCGATCTCTACGGACGGATCGAGCAGCGAGCGGAGATACTGCAAAAGTTCGCTCACATCGTTGTCCTCTGCCAGCGCCGAGTTCATGCCGTGGCCGTGACTGCCGATGAAATCCCCCTGAAACGCGGCGATTCGGGAAGCGTATTCGTGAATGATCGGAGCAAGCTGCTCCATGTGCAGATAGACCGTCGTCAGTTCCGCGGGCTCCTCCATGTCGGAGAAGGCGTCCGGCCCGTAGGTAAAGCGGAGGAGAAGGTCTTTGTCAGTGCCGGCCCAGGCGGACAGGATCGCGGAGACCTGCGCCAGCCCGTAGTCGGAGATCGCGCCCTCGCGGTAACGCTGCAGATCGATCCGCAAAAGGCAGAGGCGCGAGAGATTATCCTCCTGAAGGAAAGGCGTCAGCGAGTTGGGGTCGAAGACCGCGTCGTCGGCGATCGTATAGTCGTAGATATGGTAAAAGCCGCAGTAAGGATTGCGGAGCGGTTCGTTCGAGAGCGCGCCGATGGAAGGCGTGAGTTCGGCGGAAAGGTGCCGGTGTTCCAGATAGGCGAATCCCGCGATGCTGACGGCCGTTAAGAACAGGATCAGAAAAAGAAGAAAACGCAGGCCTTTGTGTTTTTTTCGATTATGCTTCATATCGCGCGTCTCCTTTTTTCGTTTTTCCTTTCCGCTATTATATCAGAAAAAATGCTTTATGGACAGAGGGAAAAATGTTATAATAAGGTATCGTATTGGGAGGAGAAAAGGGGTTATGCAAAAGATCCGGCAAAAGAAACTTGTCTGCTCGATCGCGCTGGCCGCCGTTTCCGCGCTTGTGATGACGGGGCTGGTCAGTATGCTGGGGCATGAGGATAAAATACATCAGGAAGAAGCGTATAGCGCGGGGTGGAGCGCGTCTCTGAACGGAAAGGAGATGCCGCCTGAAGCGAACATCAGCGACTACGCGTTCTCCGCGCTCAAGCGCGGCGACGTCATTGAACTTGGCAACCGTCTTCCAAAAGACTTAAAAGACGCGCAGACCTTGAGTTTTTTGTTATATCTTTGCACGGTGGAGGTGACGCTTGACGGGCAGCCGATCTATACGTACGGCATGGATTCGTATAAAGAGGGTACGCTGGTCGGCACCGGATATCACTATATCCCGCTTCCGGAGGACGCGGCGGGCAAAGAGATCCGCATCCGTCTGACCGTCGGCGAGGACAACGCCTTCGGCAGCCTTTCGTCTCCGGCACTGGTCGATACCGCGAACGCATGGCAGGAGTTTGCCAGAACGCATATCGTCACGGTGTTCATCTGCGTCTTTTTGACGGTGCTCGGCGCGGTGCTGACGATCTTCAGCGCGATCGCCTTCTGCTTTAACCACAATTTCCTGCGCGTGTTCTATATCGGCGTCTTCAGTTTCCTGATGGGGCTGTGGTCCATGTCCAACACGAAGATCCTTCAGATCTTCCATGTGGATCTGGTGGATCAGACGCTTGCGGAATATCTGATGCTCTATCTCGCGGCCGTCGTCTTTTTCCTGATCCTCGGCGAGATGAATAAGCAGGCCGCCCGATGGAAGCAGTATATGATCCGCGGACTGACGGCGCTGCTGGCGGCGTTCACGCTGTTGGCGGTCGTGCTGCAATATCTCAACATTCAGCACTATCCGCGCTTACTGTCGTATTTCCATATCCTCGGCGGGCTTTCCCTGCTGCTGGCGGCGCTCTGCCTGATCCCGACGGAAAAGGAAAAGAGGCCGGAGGACAACAAGGCGCTGCTGATCGCGCTGGTGGTGCTGGGCGGTTTTGTGGCGTTGGATCTGCTCCGTTTCAATCTGCAAAAATATATGTTCAAGAAAGAGATCTGGATGACCAACAGCGTGATCCCGATCGGTACGCTGTTCTTCGTCCTGATCCTGCTGATCTCCTATCTGAGTTACATCTACCACATCCTTGTCACGCGGGCGGAGAAGGAATGGCTGGAAGAACTGGCCTATTATGACAGCCTATGTCATACGTTCAACCGGACGCGCTGCAACGAGACGTTTGCCCGTCTGGATGCGGGCGAGACGCAATATGCGCTGATCAATCTGGACTTAAACGGCCTCAAGACGATCAACGACACTTACGGACATACCAAGGGCGACCTTTTGCTTCAGGAATTTGCGGAGATCCTGTCCGAGGTCTTTGCGGACGTCGGCGAGGTCTACCGCATGGGCGGCGACGAGTTTCTGGTCGTCGTGACGGAGGAGTGCTTTGCAAAGATCGACGGCGCGCTGGCGCGGATGGAGCAGTTGGAAAAGAAGCGTTCGGGCGAACTTTCTTTTTCGATCGACGCTTCCTACGGCGTCGCCAAAAGCGGGGAATGCCGTCCGGCAAAGACCGAAAAAGTATACACGCTGGCGGATCAGCGGATGTACGAAATGAAAATGCGCAAGAAGCGCGGCAAACTTCTCCGCTGACCGGCGCGATTTTGATGGACAGAACGGCGGGGGCGTGGTATAGTGGAACGGTAAGATCGTTATTTTCTTAACAATATCAAAAACGGGGATAACGGCAAAATTTTAGGAGCAGACAGAGAGGACGGACCTATGTACGCAGATGAGAACGTGATTAAGATCAAACACGACGTGTTATACGAAGTGGCAAAACTCGCCTTTGCCGGTACGCTTGAGGAGAAAAGGGATCACATCGCCGCGGAACTGATCCCGGGACCGACGCCGCAGTTTCGCTGCTGTATCTATAAAGAGAGGGAGATCATCCGCCAGAGGGTGCGGCTGGCGGAGGGCAAAGCCAGCGGCGCGAACGACGACGGCAATATCATTCAGGTCATCAGCAGCGCGTGCGAGGACTGCCCGATCTCAAGTTACGTCGTGACCGACAACTGCCAGAACTGTATCGGCAAGGCCTGTATCAACGCCTGCCAGTTCGGCGCGATCGAGATGGGCCGCCACCGCTCCCACATTGACGCGTCAAAATGCAAAGAGTGCGGCAAGTGCGCGCAGGCGTGCCCGTACAACGCGATCGCTTCCCTGAAGCGGCCGTGCAAATTCAGTTGTCCGGTGGACGCCATCAGTTATGACGAGAATGGTATTTCCGTGATCGATGAAAAGAAGTGTATCCGCTGCGGCCTCTGTATCCACCGCTGCCCGTTCGGCGCGATCGGTTCCCGCACGTTCATCGTGGACGTGATCGAGGCGCTGAAGTCCGGCCGGCCGGTCTACGCGATGGTCGCGCCCGCGACGGAAGGGCAGTTCGGCGAGCATATTACGATGCGCAGCTGGAAGAAAGCCATGCAGGCCGTCGGCTTTACGGATCTTATCGAGGTCGGCCTTGGCGGCGACATGACGGCGGCTTACGAGGCGCAGGAGTGGGCCGAAGCCTATCGGGACGGCAAGAAACTCACGACGTCCTGCTGTCCGGCGTTCGTCAATATGATCCGGAAACATTTTCCGGAACTTGCGGAGAACATCTCCACGACCGTTTCGCCGATGTGCGCGGTCTCAAGGATGCTCAAAGCCAGAGAAAAAGACGCGGTCACGGTCTTCATCGGGCCGTGTATCTCGAAGAAGTCCGAGGTCAGGGACCACGCGATCGAAGGCAATGCGGATTACGCGCTGACGTACAGCGAGATCCGCGCGATCATGCGCGCTAAAAACGTCGAACTCGAAGAAGACGACAATACCTATCAGGAAGCCTCCGTCTACGGCAAGCGCTTTGCCAATGCGGGAGGCGTGACGCAGGCCGTCATGCAGAGTTTGAAAGAAGCGGAGGAGGAGATCGACGCGCAGGTACATAAGTGCAGCGGCGCGGCGGAATGTAAAAAAGCGCTCCTGCTCTTAAAGGTCGGCCGCCTGCCGGAAGATTTCATTGAAGGCATGATCTGCGAAGGGGGCTGCGTGGGCGGCCCGAGCGCGTTCCAGCCGTATCAGACCTGCAAAAAGGAACGGGATTCCCTGATTGATTCCGCGGACGGACGCGGGATCCATGAAAACCTTTCGCACTACGACATGGGCTTTTCCATGCACGCGAAGCGCTGAAATGCGCGGACTATTCCTCGTAGTTTTTTGTCTGTTGATTCATCCACGCCGTCAGTTCCTCGAGGCCTTCTTCGCTGAAAGGAGCCGTGCGGCGTGTTTTTTCTTCGGTGCTGACGGCAAAGGCGTAGGGGCCGCGCCAGACCGTAGCCTGAAGCAGGTCGGGGCCGCCGTCGCCTTCGCCTGAAACTTTCTCCACGCGGTAACGCATTGCGCCGTCGCTGCCGGTAAACGGCGTCGTCTTATAAAAATTCAGTGACAGGAGATCTTTGCGTTGGATCATATTTGGCCTCTCTTTCCGGTTTTTTCCTATTATATCGAATCCGGTCGGCAAAATGAAGTTTTTCAAAAGTTTTCCGCGGAAATGTTTGGGTCGGACGAAAGATTGTGTTATACTTTTTATTGGATTCATAAAACATATTACAGAAGCAGAAACGAGGGAATGTGATGAAAAAGAAAAAATTCGGGATCGTGATCGCGGTCGTTGCCGTGATCCTTATCCTTGCGATGGCGCTGTCCGGCTGGTTTTGTTCGACGAACCGCACGGCGGCGAGCGGACAGAGCGCGGACTGGATGGCGCAGTTGGACGGCGAGCGTTATCTGAGCGAGATCTCGCTGCCGGGGACGCACGATACGGGAAGCCATTATGTGCCGTTGAACTACATCTTCCAGTGTCAGGATACGACGGTGGCGCAGCAGTTGGAATACGGCTACCGCTATCTGGATCTGCGCCTTGTCATCGGCGAGAAGGACGGGGAACCGGCGCTGGTGATCAAGCATAATTTTGCGACTTGCCGCACCGGAGCGTTTCCGTTTTCCAAGAGCCTCTATCTCGAGGATATCTTAACGGACGTCTACGCGTTTTTGGAGGCGCACCCTTCCGAGACCGTGATCCTGTGCATGAAAGCGGAGAACGGCGACGACGATATCGGGGACGTGCAAAGACTGCTGTACGAGCAGGTGGATGAAAAGGCGGGGATGTTTTATACCGACAACGTGATCCCGACGCTGGACGAAGTCCGCGGAAAGATCGTTCTGGCGACCCGTTTCGAGGATAAGATCGGCGTCGGCGAGGCAAAGCGCGGCCTGAATTTTGACTGGCAGGATCAGGGCGACAAGACGGTCGTGGACGTTCCGTATGCGATTTCCATGATCAACGACGATCAGGCGCTCTGGGTGCAGGACCGCTATAACTACGACATCAAGGACAAACTCGACGCCATCTATGACGATCTGGAGAACTGTCAGGCGGATGCGGAGACGTTTTCCCTGAATTTCACGTCGACCTCCGGAAGCGCGTTCGCGGGACATCCGAAGAAATACGCGAAAACGATCAACACGGAACTTTTGAACTATGCGTGGAAAGAGGGCACCTGCTACGGCGTGGTCATTGTGGATTTTGCCACCGAAGATCTGGCAAAATGTATCTATGAGACCAACTGATCGCTGCGGATCTGCCGGAAAGGAACGATATGCCACAGAACAGACCGATGCCGGGCGAACTTTACCGGCACTTCAAAAATAAAATGTATCAGGTGATTGCCGTCGCGACCCATTCCGAGACGCGCGAGAAATACGTCGTCTATCAGGCGCTCTACGGGGATTTTCAGACTTATGTGCGCCCGTACGATATGTTTATCAGCGAGGTCGACCGGAAAAAATATCCGGACGTGCGCCAGAAATACCGCTTTGCCTATGCGGGGACGCCGGGCGTTGCGCCGGAAGACATAAGCGCGGAGAGAAAGGATCTTGGCGCGGAAGGCGCGGCCGCAGCGCAGATTGCAGGGGACACGGAGAGCGCGGCGGAGGATTTTGGCGGCGTGGACCGGCGGCTGCTTGCGTTTTTGGACGCCGAGAGTTACGAAGAAAAACTGGAGATCCTGAGTTCCATGGAAAACGAGATCGACGATCATCTGATCAACCAGATGGCCGCCTCCCTTGACGTGATCATCGAGGACGGCCCGCGCAGGGGCAGGGTGGAGCAGCTGAAGCGCTGTATCCGTATGCGTCTGCGCTACGAACTCGGAAGGTAAAACGACGGGAGGAAAAACGCCGGACGGTAAGACCTTGGACGGTAACACTACGGGCGCAGCGCCATATTGACATTCTGATAAGAAGGGTCGGACGTCACGTCCTCGCCAAACCAGTCCGGCGGAACGAAAGCGTCGGCTTCCGCAGCGGAGGCAAATTCCACTTCCGCAAGGAGCAGCGGCGCAAGATCGCCGTCGAACATATCCAGTTCCACGGTATACCTCTGATACGGAATGAGATAGCGGGTCTTTCGGATGATACGGCCGTCGGCCTTGGCCAGAAGATGCGCGTAAGCCTCCGCGTCCAGCGGAAGTTCCCATTCTTCCCGTTCCATCAGGCCGCGCGACTTGCAGGTCAGAAAATAAAGATCGTCCTGACGGCGGACGCGAAGCGCGGGATCGCGGTTCAGATAGGCCTGCTCGATCTGGCGGCAGGGATAAGAGGAAAGATCTTTTGGTAAGCGTTTGATCAGGAATTTGCGTTCGATTTCCATTGGCGGTCCCTCCGGCGTTTGGTTTTGCGTTATCATAACTGTATAATGAAACAAAAGAATTTGCAAGAGAAGGGCGAAAGAAAGGAGAGTACAATGAGCAGACTGGCAATATGTATGGCACAAGGATGTGAGGAGATCGAAGGGCTGACAGTGGTCGACCTTCTGCGGCGCGGCGGCGTCGATATCGATATGGTCTCCATTACGGGTACGCTTCAGGTGAAAGGTTCCCACGGGATCGTATTCTGCGCGGACCGCCTGATCGAAGAAACGCAGATGTCGGAGTATGACGGCATTGTTCTTCCGGGCGGCATTCCGGGCACGCCGAATCTGCGCGCGTGCGAAGCCGTTACGCAGACCGTCAAGGCGTTCGCTGCCGAGGGAAAACTCGTGGCGGCCATCTGCGCCGCGCCGTCGGTGCTTGGGTGGTGCGGTGTGCTGGAAGGCAGGCGCGCGACGTCCTATCCGGGCTTTGAAGGGGAAATGAAAGGCTGCGACTACGCCGAGGAGCGCATCGTGACCGACGGCAACATCATCACGAGCCGCGGCATGGGCACGGCGATCGACTTCGGGCTGGCGATCCTTTCCTATATAAAAGACGACGCGGCCGCGGAAAAACTCGCCGCATCCATTCAATATTAACTGCCAAAAATTCTCATTATAATTTCAGGGATCGCGTTCATACTATTATCAAGATATATCCCGAAAGATCAGACGGAGAAGCGCTGATGCGGACTGTACGCAGCCCGGGGATCTATCTAATAATAATCTGGAGGTAATGTGAAATGAGCGGATCTTCAAACACGAGCTCTAACAGAATGGCTGTTCCGGAAGCAAAGGACGCGATGAAGCGTTTTAAGCAGGAAGTCGCTTCAGAGATCGGCGTGCCGTTAAAGGACGGCTACAACGGAGAGTTGACGTCTAAGCAGGCCGGTTCCATCGGCGGCGAGATGGTTAAGCAGATGATCATGAAGCAGGAACAGGAAATGAGCAAATAATTTCCGACTGTTCGGATCGTGGAAATGGCCTTAGGATGTCCTAAGGTCATTTTCCGTGTAATGCCATTTTTTCCTAAGGGCATTTTCCGTTTTCCAGAGGTTGCCATTTACCATTGCTTATGTTATAATCTTCCAATGGCTGCATGGGAAAACCCTTTTTTCTGTGGCAAGAACCAGTATAGTTTGATATGCGGTTTTCATATTATAAGGAGGAAAATAGATACATGAATGTACAAGTGGAACGGCTGGAAAAGAACATGGCAAAGCTGACGGTAACGGTGGAAAAGGAGCGTTGGGACAAGGCGCTGGATCAGGCATACAACAAACAGAAGAAAAGCATCCAGCTTCCGGGGTTCCGCAAAGGCAAAGCGCCGCGCGTGATGGTGGAAAAGATGTACGGCGCGGGCGTTTTCTTTGAGGATGCGGCAAACATCATCCTTCAGGAGACCTATCCGCAGGCTTACGACGAGAGCGGTCTGGAGATCGTATCCCAGCCTTCCGTCGACGTCGTTCAGATGGAAAAAGATCAGGACTTCATCTATACCGCGGAAGTGGCGGTAAAGCCGGAAGTGACGCTGGGCAAATACAAAGGACTGACCGTGACGAAGATCGACACAACGGTCACGGACGAGGAAACGGACGCCGAGATCGAGGCGCAGAGGAATCGCAACGGCAGGACCGTGGAGGTCGAGCGTCCGATCGAAAACGGCGATACGGCGGTGATCGATTTTGAAGGCTTTATCGACGGCGAGGCGTTTGACGGCGGCAAGGGCGAGGATTACTTGCTGGAGATCGGCTCCCATTCCTTCATCGATACGTTTGAAGATCAGCTGATCGGAAAGAAAGCGGGCGACGAAACGGACGTCAACGTGACGTTCCCACAGGATTATCAGGCGTCCGAACTTGCAGGAAAGCCTGCGGTCTTTAAGGTCAAGATCCATAAGGTGCAGACGAAGGAACTTCCGGAACTGGACGACGAGTTCGCGCAGGACGTTTCCGAATTTGACACGCTGGCGGAATACCGCGAGGACGTAAAAAAGAACCTTCAGGAAAGAAAAGAGCAGGAAGCGCGCCGCACAAAGGAGAACGAGGCGATCGACAAGATCATCGACGCGTCTTCCATGGAGATTCCGGACGCGATGGTGGACAGTCAGGTAGACAGTATGCTCAACGACTTTGCCAACAACATGATGCAGCAGGGTCTTTCTTTGGAGCAGTATATGCAGTTTACCGGCATGACGGTCGAAAAACTCCGCGAGCAGATGCGGCCGGACGCCGTCAAGAGGATCCAGAGTTCGCTTGTGCTTGAGGCCATCGCGAAAGAAGAAAAGATCGAAGTAAGCGACGAGGACGTGGAAGCGGAGATCGGCAAGATGGCGGAAGCCTACGGCATGGAACCGGCGCAGTTGAAGGACTACATGCAGGACGCCGAAAGAGAAAACATGAAAAAGGACATCGCGATCCAGAAGGCGGTGGATCTTGTCATGGAACAGGCCAAGGAACGGGCGAAAGCAAAAAAGAAGTCCGAAAATAAAGAAGACGGAACCAAGGAAGAAGCAAAGAAGACCGAAAAGAAAGCCGAAAAAAAGGCCGATAAGAAAACGGACAAGAAAGCCGAAAGCAAAGCGGAGTAACGCAGCTTCACGCAAAAAAGGAGGTCATTATGGCAACGATACCTTATGTCATCGAGCAGAACAGCAGAGGAGAACGCTCCTATGATATCTATTCCCGCCTGTTAAAGGACAGGATCATTTTTCTGGGCGAGGAAGTCAACGAAACGACAGCCAGCCTGACGGTGGCGCAGCTTTTGTTTCTGGAGTCCGAGGATCCGGCAAAAGACATCCATCTTTACATCAATTCCCCGGGCGGCATGGTAACGGCCGGTATGGCGATCTACGATACCATGCGTTACATCAAGTGCGACGTGTCCACGATCTGTATCGGCATGGCCGCCAGCATGGGCGCTTTCCTTCTGGCGGGCGGCGCGAAAGGCAAGAGATTTGCCCTTCCGAATGCCGAAGTCATGATCCATCAGCCGTCCGGCGGCGCGAAGGGTCAGGCGACGGAGATCCAGATCGCGGCCGAGAACATTTTGAAGACCAAGAAAAAATTAAACCAAATGCTCGCCGAGAACACGGGCAAGCCGCTGGAACAGGTCGAGATCGACACGGAACGCGATTACTATATGAGCGCCGAAGAAGCGAAGGAATACGGCATCATCGACGGCATCATTACAAAGAAAGAGTAAGATTGAGAGATTAAAAGATTATGGCTGGAAGAAATAACGAGGATAAGGTAAGATGTTCTTTCTGCGGGAAACCGCAGCAGCAGGTCCGCAAACTGATCGCGGGCCCGAACGGCGCGTTCATCTGCGACGAGTGTATCGATATCTGCTATGAGATCATCGAGGAAGAACTGCTGGAAAGGCCGGGCATGGCGGGCCCGAAGAAAAAGCGCGATATCAATCTCTTAAAACCGCAGGAAATGAAACTGTTTTTGGACTCCTACGTCATCGGGCAGGAAGAAGCCAAAAAGGTGCTTGCCGTCGCGGTCTACAACCATTATAAGCGTATCACTTCCGAGGAAAATCCGGACGTGGAACTGCAAAAGAGCAACGTGCTTCTGCTCGGCCCGACCGGAAGCGGAAAGACGCTGCTTGCGCAGACGCTCGCGCGTATGCTCGGCGTACCGTTTGCCATTGCCGACGCGACGACGCTGACCGAGGCCGGTTATGTGGGCGAGGACGTGGAAAACATCCTGCTGAAACTGATACAGGCGGCCGACTACGATGTCGAAGCGGCCGAAATGGGAATCGTCTACATCGACGAGATCGACAAGATCACGAAAAAATCCGAGAATGTCTCCATCACCCGCGACGTTTCCGGCGAGGGCGTGCAGCAGGCACTCTTAAAGATTATCGAGGGCACCGTGGCGTCCGTACCGCCGCAGGGCGGGCGCAAACATCCGCAGCAGGAGACGATCTCCATCGATACAAAGAATATCCTCTTTATCTGCGGCGGCGCGTTTGAAGGAATCGACAAGATCATCTCCGCGCGGCTCGACAGTAAAGCGATCGGTTTCCAGACGGACATCCAGCAGCGGAATCAGGAGAGTTTATCCGAACTCTTAAAGCAGGCGTTGCCGCAGGATTTCATCAAATATGGACTGATACCGGAGTTTATCGGCCGCGTGCCGATCAACGTCTCTCTGGAAGAACTGGACGAGGCGGCCATGGTGCGGATCCTGACCGAGCCGCAGAACAGTCTGGTCCGGCAGTATCAGGAATTGTTCCGGATGGACGACGTCAAACTGACGTTTGACAAGGAAGCGCTGGTGGAGATCGCAAGGAAGTCGATCGAACGGAAGACCGGCGCCAGAGGGCTCCGCGCGATCATGGAAAACGTCATGATGGACTATATGTACCGCGTGCCTTCCGACGAAACGATCAAATCGCTCAATATCACAAAAGAGATCGTAGACGCCAACCTCGTGCTTGAGAATCGGGGCAGCGAAGTTGTGGAGATGAAAGAAAAGAAGGAGAAAAGCGCGTAATGCTGATAAAGAGCGCCGAACTTGAGACGGTATGCGGGGTCACGAGCCGTCTGCCGCAGAACCGGCTGCCGGAGATCGTCTTCGCGGGCCGTTCCAACGTCGGCAAGTCGTCGCTGATCAACGCGCTGATGAACCGGAAAAGCCTTGCGCGCACGTCGGGGCAGCCGGGCAAGACGCAGACGATCAATTTCTATAAGGTCAACGGGGAATTGTACCTCGTGGATCTGCCGGGATACGGCTACGCGAAGGCGTCCGAGCAGGATCGGCAGGCATGGGGCGGCCTGATCGAGCGCTATCTCAACGACTCAAAACAGATCCGCGCGGTGTTCCTTCTCGTGGATATCCGCCACGCGCCGTCCGAGCAGGACCGGCAGATGTTTTCGTGGATGTGTTATATGGGTTATTTGCCCGTCGTCATCGCCACAAAGGCGGACAAGATCAAGCGGAGCCGTCTGGCGGCGCAACTGGAGACGATCCGGCGCGCGCTCGGGGCAAAGGACGATCTCATCCTCGTGCCGTTTTCGGCGCAGACGAAGCAGGGGCGGGACGTCATTTGGGATTTCATGGATCAGGTGATCGAAAATGAAGAAAGATAAAAGGCTGTTTACGGGGTTGCTGTTGAGTGCCATCGCGCTGGTGGTATTCGGCAGTACCTTTTTCATTTACAGGAGAAACGCGCATCAGGCGGACGACGGGCTGACCGTCGTGACGTCGTTCTATCCGATGTATCTGGCGGCGCAGAACGTCACGGACGGCGCGCAGGGCGTGCGCCTCTGCAACCTGAGCGAGCCGCAGACCGGTTGTCTGCACGATTATCAGCTGACGTCCGGCGACCGGCGGCTGCTGGCTTCCGCGGACGTTTTCATCGTCAACGGCGGCGGGATCGAGACGTTTCTGTCCGAGGTCGCAAAAGACTGCCCAAATCTTCTGGTGATCGACGCCGGAGAGGGGATCGGCCGGATCGGGGACAACGCCCATCTGTGGATGAGCGTAAAGCGCTACCGGCAGCAGATCGTCCAAATCGCCGCGCAACTGGAAAAAGCAGATCCGGCGCGCGCCGATCTCTATCGGACGAACGCGGAAGCCTATTGCAAAAAACTGGAAAGCCTGCTGGAGCGCGAGGAAAGCATCCGCGAAAAGGCGCAGGGGCGCGGCGTGATCCTGTTCCATGAGGCGTTTGCCTATCTTGCCGACGATCTCGGGCTTCCGGTCGAATTTGTCATGGATCTGGACGAGGAGCGTCAGGTGAGCGCGGTCGAAACGGCGGACATGCTGGCGGCGGCGCAGGGCGGCCTGATCCTCGCCGAGGAGACGTACGGAAAAGAGATGGGCGATCTTGCGCAGGCGGAGAGCGGCGCGACGTGCCTGTATCTGGATCCGCTCGTGCGCGGCAGTTATGAGAAGGACGCCTATCTCAAAGGCATGGAGCGCAACCTCGATCTGCTGGAACAGACGGTCGGGACGGGAAAGGAAGGACTATGAAGAAGATCAAAAAGCCCTGCGGCTTTCATTGCGTCAGGATCCGCGACATCGGCGTGCAGATCGGCGGACAGGTCATTCTGGAACATGTCAGCCTGCACCTGCACTGCGGCGAACTTCTGGCGGTCATCGGACGCAACGGCGCGGGAAAATCCACGCTGGTCAGGGCGATCCTTGACGACGTTGCGCATACGGGAAGCGTCGAGTTCCGCGACACGGAAAACGGCGGTATGCAGAAGATACGGATCGGCTATGTGCCGCAGTCATTGGAACTGGAGCCGAATACGCCGATGGACGTCTACGACCTGATTGCGTCCTTCCGCTACGATACGCCCGTTTTTCTTCGCAAGCGGCGCGTGTGTGAGGAGATCGCGGAAGCGCTGGCGGAATTTGAGGCGGAAGATCTGATCGACCGCAGGCTGAGCAGCCTTTCCGGCGGCGAACTGCAGAGGGTGCTGCTGTCGCTTGCGGTGATGGACCGCCCGAATCTCCTGCTTTTGGACGAGCCGCTCTCCGGAATCGATAAGAACGGCATGGATCTCTTTTATGAAAAGGCGGATGATCTGCGGAAGAATTACGACATGGCGATCCTGCTGATCTCCCACGATCTGGATTATGTGGCGAAGTATGCGGACCGCGTGGTTCTGATGGACAAGACCGTGCTGGCGGAAGGAAGCCCCGCGGAGGTGTTTTCCGGCGAAGCGTTCCGCCATGTCTTCGGCTCCGCGGGTCCCGACGCGGCAAAAGGCGCGGGCAGCGTTTTAGCGAGGCGGCGCGCCCGCCGGACGCCGGAAAAAGAGGAACGTTACGAGGCGGGCTATAAAGGAAGGAGCGGTAAGGATGGGCTATCTTGAAGAATTGTTCCGATATGATTTTATGATCCGCGCTTTCGCGGCGGTCTTGATCGCCGCGCCGCTGCTCGGGATCCTCGGCACCATGATCGTGCACCGGAAGATGGCGTATTTTTCCGATGCGCTCGGTCATTCCGCGCTGACCGGAATCGCGGTCGGCGTGCTTTGCGGCGCGGGGGATACCGACCTGCCGATGATCGCCTTTGCCGTCGTCTTTGCGTTCCTGCTCAACCGGATCGCCCGCGCGAAACTGGCGGCGAGGGATACGGTGATCTCCGTCTTCGCAAGCTGCAGTACGGCGGTCGGTCTGGCGATCCTTTCCCGCGGCGGGAGTTTCGGCAAGTATTCGGGGATCCTCATCGGCGACATTTTAAGCGTGACAAAGAGGGAACTTTTGTATCTCTTGGCGCTGTTTGCGGTCGTGCTGGTCTTCTGGGCGTTTTCCGTCAATAAACTGGCGGCGATCTCCGTCAGCGATTCGCTGGCAAAGAGCCGCGGGATCAGGATCGCTTTCGTCGAGGATCTGTTCGCGGTCTTGATCGCGCTGATCGTGACGCTTTCGATCAAGTGGATCGGGATCCTTCTGATCAACGCGCTGCTGATCCTGCCTGCGGCCGCGGCGCGCAATCTTTCGGAAAATATGCGGGAGTATCACGCGTACGCCGTGTTGTTCAGCGTCTTTTCGGGGATCGCGGGCCTCGTCGCGTCTTATTTTATCAATATCGCGGCAGGACCGGCGATCGTGATCGTCGCTTCCGTGATCTATTTTTGCACCTATCTTTTTCATCTGCGTTTTCCGTCATAATTTCAGAAAAACGGCGCATACTATGGATAAATCCAGTAAGGAGTTGCGCTATGGGAAAAACGATCTACCGAATTTGTTTGATCACCTGCCTGTTTCTTGCGATCACGGCAGGTGTCATTCTCTATCGTCAGTACGCGAAGCAGGAGGTGGAGACGCAATGGCTGTTAGTGTAGACGGCGGGGGAGAGATCTTATATCTGAAACTGGACCGCTCGGTCCTCAGTTATCAGCCGAAGATCTTTTTGAAGGACGTGGGAAGCCTTACGTGCGCCAACGACGTGATCCTCGCGAAACTGAAGGCGATGCCGGTCTACCGTTTCCGCCATCCCGGCAATATGGTCTGCACGGTCACGGAACTGATCGAGCAGATCCGCCGTCTCTATCCGCGCCTGCAGGTCGAGGCGCTCGGCGAGACGGACGTGCTGCTCGAGTACCGCAGCGCGCCGCCGAAACAGGCGGTGCAGAACGTCAAACTGGCGCTGGTCTGCCTGCTGCTGTTTTTCGGCGCGGCGTTCACGATCATGGCGTTCCACAACGACATCGGGATCACGGAAGTCTTCGAGCGGTTTTTCTTTCAGGTGGCGGGCACGGAGAAGCCGAACGTTTCCGTCTTGGAGATCGCCTATACGATCGGCCTCGGCGTCGGGATCCTCGGGTTCTATAACCACTTCGGGACGCGCAAACTGACGCACGATCCGACGCCGGTGCAGGTCGAACTGCGGAAGTATGAAAAGGATGTGGATACGGCGATCATCGAAAACGCGTCCCGACGGAAGGAGGAACTCGATGTTTCCTGATTATCTGATCCTCGCGCTGGCGGGGTGCGTGTTCGGCGCGGCGACGTCGGCGGGGATGATCGCGCTGCTGATCAAACTGGGCGTCGTGCCGCGTATCATCGCCCGTTTCCGGCTGGCGGACTGCGTGCTCGCCTGTGAAAACGCGCTGATGCTGGGTACGGTGGCGGGCTGCATCGGTTCGCTGGGCAAACAGGCGTGGCTCGGCGATCTCTTTCCGGAGAGCCTGCTGTACCAGAGGGGGACGTCCGCGGTCGCGGCGCTGCTGCTTAGCCTGCTCGGGCTCGGCGCAGGGATCTTTGTCGGCTGTCAGGCCATGGCGCTGGCGGAGATCCTGGATATGTTCCCAATGCTGTTCCGGCGGCTGAAGCTGCAGACCGGAATCAGCGTGATGGTACTGGCGCTGGCGCTCGGAAAGATGGCGGGCGCACTGTGGTATTTTATCTATTCCTACCAGAGCAGGTAGGGGCCGCGCGGGCGGCGGAAAGGACGGCGGGATATGAAGACGGAGGACAAGGAAAAACTGTATGAGAGTTATAACGAGTATGTGGAGGACGTGACGCCGAAGGCGAGCCTGCTTCTCCGCATGGGAAAGGCGTTTCTGGTCGGCGGGGCGATCTGCCTGCTCGGACAGTGTATCTTTGAGGCGGGAAAGCATTTCGGCCTCGACGAAAAGACGGCGCAGAGTTACTGCAGTATGCTTTTAGTGCTGCTCAGCGCGATCCTGACGGGCGCGGGAATCTATCCGTTGATCGCGAGTTTCGGAGGCGCGGGCGCGCTCGTGCCAATCACCGGTTTTGCCAACAGCGTGGCGGCCTGCGCGCACGGGTTCAAAGTGGAAGGGCAGGTGTTCGGGATCGGCGCGCGGATCTTTCAGATCGCGGGGCCGGTCATCCTGTACGGACTGTTCAGTTCGTGGCTTTTGGGGCTGGTCTACTGGATACTGCTTATGACGGGGGTGTGTTGAAATGGAAAAGGAAAACGGAGCCGGAACGGAAGGACGGCGGGAAGAAGAACAGAAAAAACAGAGGGACGAGCAGGCGTTTGGCTCTTACTACGGATCGCGGGAGCGCGAGGAGAAACTGGAACGCACGCGGCAGAAAAGTCTTTACAACGACCGCAACCGCGCCCGCGCGGACAACAACCAGTTTTGGGAAGAACGGAGCAATCCGCTGAGCAGCAAGGGCAATTAGCGGGCGAAAGAAAAGGAAAATTTTATAAAAAATCAGTTGATATTTCGTCAAATTTGTATAAACATGCGCAAAATAAACAAGGTTTTGTGATTTTGCGCTTTTTTTTTATTCAAATATGCTAAAATAAAAGACAAGTAAATCAAGACTAGGGGGGAAGAACCATGGCAAAAGAAATGGTTGCAATGTTGCTTGCCGGAGGACAGGGCTCAAGACTTTATGCCTTGACCCAGAATCTCGCCAAGCCGGCGGTTCCGTTCGGGGGAAAATACCGTATCATCGATTTCCCGATCTCGAACTGCGTTAACTCCGGCATCGATACCGTGGGTGTTCTGACACAGTATCAGCCGCTCGTACTGAATGAGTATATCGGAAACGGCCAGCCGTGGGATCTCGACCGCCTGAACGGAGGCATCCATGTGCTGCCGCCGTATCAGAAGGCAAAGGGATCCGACTGGTATAAGGGAACGGCCAACGCGATCTATCAGAACATCTCTTTCATTGAGAGGTACGATCCACAGTACGTCATCATCCTTTCCGGAGACCAGATCTGCAAACAGGATTACAGCGATTTCCTGCGCTTCCACAAAGAGAAAAACGCGGAATTTTCCGTCGCCGTCATGGAAGTGCCGTGGGAGGAGGCCGGACGCTTCGGCCTGATGGTCACGGACGACAACGACAAGATCACGGAATTTCAGGAAAAGCCGAAGGAGCCGAAGTCCAACCTCGCCTCCATGGGCATCTACATCTTTAACTGGGACATCCTCAGAACATACCTCGAGGAGGATGAAGCCGATCCGGAATCCGAGAACGATTTCGGCAACAACATCATCCCGAATCTCCTTCGGGACGGACGCGATATGTACGCCTATCATTTCAAAGGCTACTGGAAGGACGTCGGAACGATCAGTTCCCTCTGGGAAGCCAACATGGAAGTGCTCGATCCGGAGAACAGCGGGATCGACCTCTATGACGACGAATGGAAGATCTACAGCCGCAACCCTGGCATGACCGGCCACAGGATCGGCACGGAAGCCAAGGTCGAGAATTCCATGATCACCGACGGATGCCGCGTCAACGGCACGGTGAAGCACTCCATCCTGTTTGCCGGCGTCACGATCGAGGCCGGAGCGGTCGTCGAGGACGCCGTGATCATGGGCGGTTCCGCCGTGCGCGCGGGCGCCGTGGTCTCCCACTGCATTATCGCCGAAAACGTTGAGATCGGGCCGGGCGCGATCGTCGGCGCCATGCCTTCCGCCGACGAAGCCGGCGTCGCCACGATCGGATCGGGCGTCACGATCGGCGCGCGCGCCAAGATCGGGCCGAGCGCGATGGTGGATACGGATGTAAAGGAGGGCGAAGAAAAATGGTAAATTCAAATGCAAATGCGCTCGGGATCATCTTCCCGAACAGTTACGATAAGACGATGCCGGAGATGACGAACGACAGGCTCATGGCATCCATCCCGTTTGCCAGCCGTTACCGTTTGATCGACTTTATCTTATCCTCTATGGTCAACGGCGGGATCGACAACGTGACGATCATGGTCAAGGAAAATTACTGGTCGCTGATCGACCATCTCGGCTCCGGACGCGAATGGGACCTGGCGCGGAAGAACGGCGGCCTGAACATCGTGCCTCCGTTCGCAATGCGCAATCAAAAGGTCTACGGCGGACGGATCGAGGCGCTGGTCAACATCCTCGCCTTCCTCAAAAAACAGAAAGAGGAATACGTCATCATTTCCGACGCGAACATCGCGGTCAACTTTGATTTTGCGGACATGATTCAGAAGCACATCGAAAGCGGCGCGGACGTGACGCTGGCTTACGCCAACCTCGAAGGCCCGAAGACCCTGCCGGATACGATCGAGTCCGGAAGGGACATGTACTACCTTGTCGATCTGGACGTGGACGGCCGCGTGACCGACATCAAGATCAACCGCGAACTTTCCCCGGGCCCGCACGACCTCTCCATGAATATCTACATCATGCGGCGCGACCGGATGATCGAACTCGTGCACGACGCGTATGTGGACGGCGGCATCTATTTCGAGCGGGACGTCCTGCTGCGCAACATCAAAGACCTGCACATTCAGGGCTATAAATTCAGCGGTTACTTTGCCGTGATCTACGGCATGAAGACCTACTACGACGAGAGTATGCGGCTCTTAAAGAACGACAACCTCGACGCGCTGTTTGAGGGCAATACGATCTACACTAAGATCCGTGACGACAACCCGACCCGCTATATCGGCGATCCGAAGGTCGTCAACACCATGGCCGCCGACGGCTGCGTGATCGAAGGCGAAGTGGAGAACAGTATCCTTTTCAGGGGCGTAAAGATCGCCAAGGGCGCAAAGGTCAAAAATGCGATACTGATGCAGGATACGGTCGTCGGAGAGAATACGGAGGTGCGCTACGTCATCACCGACAAGAATGTTAAAATCGGCAGGGATCAGAAGATCTCCGGCTCGCAGGAATATCCGTTCTATGTGCCAAAAGGCAAAGAAGTGTGATCAATGATTTGGGCGGTCCGTGATGTAGACGGGCCGCTCTTTTTTTGGTATGATGAAAAAGCATCAGACAACGTAAAAGAGACAGGAGACTTATGAAAAAGATCAGATCAGAAGCAAACCTTACTTTCATGGAAGCCACAAGTATCATCGTCGGGCACGGCGTGGGTTCCGGCATCCTTTCCGTGCCGTTCCTCGCGTCGCGCAACGACTGGCGCGATCTGCTGTGGATCGTCGCGCTGGCCTATACGATCAACCTTTTCATGCACTATATGATCGCGGAACTGTCCTACAATAACGACGGCGCGCAGTTCATCAAGTGCTTTGAGCGGGAGCTGTTCGTCGGGCGTTTCAAGAAGATCGCCACATGGACGGCGTTCGCGCTGCTGGGCGTCTCCGTCATCCTAAATGTCAGCGGCTTTATCGCAGGCGCGGCCGCGGTCTTTAAGGCGTGGTTCGGTATGCCGACATGGCTTGGCATGATCGTCTACTATGCCCTTGCGGCGTCCGTCGTCAATTTCGGCATGAAACTGGTCGGGATCTGCGAGAAGATCTCCGTCGGCTCGATGGTGCTGGTGATCGGTATCCTGCTGATCGCGACGCTGCTTTCGGAGATGAGCCCGCTGCCGACGGCGTTTATCGCGAACACGAACCTTTTGGCGCTTTACAGCATGATCTCCTTCTCGCTGTCCGCGGTGATGTCGGTGCCGCAGGTCGTCAAGGGGCTGGGCGGTGACGAAAAGCGGATCCGCGGCGCGATCGCGGCGGGAACAGGGATCAATACCGGACTGATCCTCGTGATCACGTTCATGACGCTGCTCGGCGCGGGAAAAAGTATCTCGGAAGACGGAGCGCAGGTGGATCTGTCCGCGCACCTCGGCGGCTGGGTGAGCATCGTCGGTTATATTTTCTCGCTGCTCGCGCTTTCGACGTCTTTCTGGGCGAACACGCTCAACCTGCGGGATATCGTGCAGGAGCAGACGAAGTGGGAAGTCCGGAAAAGCTGGCTGATCTCCTCGCTGCCGTGCCTTCTGATCGCGCTGCTTGGCGTTTCCAGTTTTGTCGGATTTACGCGGCTGGCCAGCGTGGTACAGGTATTGACGGGCGTCGGTATCATCATTTCCTATAACCGGTCGCGCCGGAGGGAGGGCGTCTCGAAGATCTGCGGTTTCTGCGGCACGCTGCCGTTTCAGATCCTCGTGGTGTTGAGTACCCTGATCGCCACGGCGGGCGCGCTTGCGCCGGTGAAATGACCGTAAAGAATACAGGAGTTGACCTATTATGCAGACACATGAGATTTTGGAAAGCGTACAGCAGGGGAAGATGTCAGTCGACGAGGCGGAGCGGCTGCTGCGGCGGCAGCCGTATGAAGACCTCGGCTACGCAAAACTCGATACGCACCGCAGGATCCGTTCCGGCTTTGCCGAGGTCATCTACTGCGAACACAAGGCGGACGAACACCTCGTTGAGATCTTTGCGCGCCTTTTCGCGGAGGAAGGCGAGGCGCTGGGCACCCGCGCAAATCAGCACCAGTACGATCTGATCCGCGGGAGGTTTCCGCAGGCGGCCTTTGATCCCTTATCGCGGATCTTAAAGATCGAAAAAGAAGACAAGCAAAGGAGCGGAAAGATCGCCGTATGTACGGCGGGCACCGCGGATATCGCGGTCGCCGAGGAAGCGGCGCAGACCGCGGAATTTTTCGGGAGCCGTGTGGAGCGGATCTATGACGTGGGCGTCTGCGGTATGCATCGCCTGCTCGCCTGCATGGATACGATCCAGAGCGCCAACTGCGTCGTCGCCGTGGCGGGAATGGAGGGCGCGCTTGCCAGCGTGCTGGGCGGACTGGTCGACAAACCGGTGATCGCGGTGCCGACCTCTGTCGGCTACGGCGTGAATATGCAGGGCTTGACGCCGCTTCTGGCAATGCTCAGTTCCTGCGCAAACGGCGTGTCCGTCGTCAATATCGACAACGGCTACGGCGCGGGCTATATTGCTACGCAGATCGACCGGCTGGCGGAGAGGGGGAAAGCATGAAAAGAATCTTATATCCGGAATGCGCCGCGGGACTGAGCGGCGATATGGCGGTGGCGGCGCTGCTGGATTTGGGCGCGTCGGAAGAACGCCTGCGCGGGATCCTTGGAACGATCCCGCTGGAGGAGCCGGTAGAGATCCGGATCTCCCGCGTGAAGAAATCGGGGCTCGACGTCTGCGATTTTGACGTCGTGCTGCCGGAGGAGATCGACCCGCACGACCACGATATGGAGTATCTGCATGGAAGCGGCGCGGCGGCGGTTCCGCACGGGGGCGCAAAGGAGCGCGGGCCAAAGGAGATCCGCCGCCTCTACGAGGCTTCAGAGATGAGCGCGGCGGCAAAGGAAACAGCGGGACGAATCCTCGATATCCTTGCCGCCGCCGAGGCGAAAGCGCACGGCGTCGCCTTGGAGCAGGTGCATTTCCATGAGGTTGGCGCGGCGGATTCCGTGATCGACATCGCGGCGTTTGCCGTCTGTTATGAGGAGATCTGCGAGCGTTACGGAATAAAAGAGACCGTCGTGACCGGACTGACGGAAGGGTGCGGAACGGTGCGCTGCCGGCACGGCGTCCTGCCGGTGCCGGTTCCTGCGGTCGTAAACATTGCAGAAGCGTATGGGCTGCCGCTGCGTCTGACAAAGACGGAAGGCGAACTGGTGACGCCGACGGGAGCGGCGATCGCGGCGGCGCTTTCTGACGGCGCTTCTCTGCCGGAGACGTGCAGGGTGGTTGCCGCAGGCCTTGGCGCGGGCAAGCGGGATTACCCGACGGCGGGATTTTTGCGCATTATGGTTTTGGAAGCATAAAAAAGGGGGCGGATCAAAGATCCGCCTCCTTTCCGTTGATCTTCGCCCGATCGTTTTCGTCCAGAGGGATGATCAGGCAACGGCTGCCGTCCACATAGGCCGACGTGACCTGTTTTGCTTTCTCCGGCGGCACGTTGACGAAGATCTCTGTGCCGTCCTCTGCGTCCATGCCGGCGTCCGCAAGCCGTTGCGTCAGTTCCGCGACCTGCTTTTGGAGTTGCTTCTTTTCCGCGCGACCCTCGTTGGAGCGCAGGGCTTTCGTATCCAGAAGTTCTCTGGCTTCCGGAAGGCAGCCGTCAAACATTTCTGCATACTGTCCGCTGATCTTTCTGGCGTCCGGCTCGTTGACGCCGCTGTCTGTCAGCAGATCTTCCACCGTCTCCGCATCCAGAGCAACGGGCTCGTCTTTGCCGTCCTTTTCCTCCTCAAGAAGCAGAAAATCGTTTAAGTTCTGCTGGAGATCGAGCACCGTCTCCGCCGTGCTTTCCCGGTCGGGGCCGAGGGTCGATGTGATCATCGAAGAAAACGCGCTGCGTTTCTGCGTCGACGTCTGCTGTACGGGGCAGCCGAGGCCGTTCTCCCAAAACTCCGTATGCGGTTCTTTGGCGTTTTTCGTATAGACAAGCACCTGATGGATGTCGGCGCTGCGCTCCTCAAACGCCGGAAAGAGGAACGCACTGTCCGTAGCGCCTACGACCCAGTCGCGGATCCGCGCGCCGATCCTGCCTTCGCTTTCCAGATAACCGAGGCCGGGCTTGGAGAGGGCGACCGGACAGATACAGCAGAGGAGGTATTCGTAGACCTCGTCCGACTCGTGCATGGCAAGGTCGTCAGTCCCTTTCAGCGGCACGTCGTAGACGTCGTAAAAGAGCGTGATCAGGTAGTTCCCCACATAGTCGTAGGTGTCGATGATCAGATCGTAGAAGGCGTCCAGAAAATCCTCGTTTTCCAGACGGCTATCGCGCAGTCCCATCAGGATCTGCTGGCGGCCGCCGCTTGCTTCTTCCTCTAAAGGAAAGGAAAGCGTCAGGAGATGGTCGCCGGGTGCGCCCGAGAGCGCCTTGGCGGCAATGTCCAGATATTTGTAAAATTCTTCTTCCTCCAGCGTCAGAAAGCGCCGGGAAAACGTGACCAGTTTGTTCTTATCCGAATCTACATAGCATCCGCTGATATGCTGGATCGTGCAGTTTTCTTTTTTGAGGCGGCGTTTGATCTCCGCAATCCCTTTCTTGTCCATCGTTTCCTCCTTCCGGCCGCGCAAAAAGCGCTGTTTTATGGCAAGAATAAAAGCCAAGAATTGTTCAGTGTGCATGATCCACAATTGACCAAGGGCTTTAACAATCTTGACTACGAATATATTATATGAAAAAGCAGCCGTGTTGTCAATGAGATTTTGGGGAAAAGTAGGGAAAAGCAGATTGCAAAAATTAACGAAAAACTGAAATTTTAATGAGGAATCAAGAGAGAGCGGGCTTGCCAACGCTCTCTTGTTTTTACTTTTGTCGCTATCTCTTGATTTTACTACGTTAGTGGGTTAAAATATCTGATAGTTGTGGTCTGTATCACACAGAACAAAGGCGGGAGGAAACTATGCAAGCGATCAGGGATTTACATCGTCATTATAAGGAATATGAAGGAAAGAGCGTCACGGTCGGCGGCTGGGTCCGCAGCGTCCGCGACTCCAAGTCGTTCGGCTTTCTGGTGGTCAGCGACGGCACGTTTTTTGAGCCGGTGCAGGTCGTTTATGCGGACGCGCTGGAGAATTTCGCGGAGATCTGCAAATTAAACGTAGGCGCGGCCGTGACCGTTACGGGCGAGGTGAAGGTCACTCCGGAGATGAAGCAGCCGTTTGAGATCCATGCGGCGGAGGTCGTGATCGAGGGACGGTCCACGCCGGATTATCCGTTGCAGAAGAAGCGCCATTCATTTGAATATCTGCGCACGATCAGCCATCTGCGGCCGCGCACCAATACGTTTCAGGCGGTATTCCGCGTGCGCTCCCTTGCGGCGTATGCGATCCACAAATTCTTTCAGGAGAGGGATTTCGTCTATGTCCACACGCCGCTCATCACGGGAAGCGACTGCGAGGGCGCGGGCGAGATGTTTCAGGTGACGACGCTGGATCTGGCAAAGGTGCCGACGAGCGGCGGCAATGTGGATTTTTCGCAGGATTTCTTCGGCAAGCCGACGAACCTGACGGTCAGCGGACAGTTGAACGGCGAGACGTTTGCGATGGCGTTTAAGAACATCTATACGTTTGGCCCGACGTTCCGCGCGGAAAATTCCAATACGACGCGCCATGCGGCGGAGTTCTGGATGATCGAGCCGGAGATCGCGTTTGCCGATCTTACCGACGATATGATGCTCGCGGAGAGTATGCTCAAGTATGTGATCTCCTATGTGCTGGAGCACGCGCCGGAAGAAATGGATTTTTTCAACCGCTTTGTCGATCAGGGGCTTCTTGAGCGGCTCAGGCACGTCGCGGGTTCGGAGTTCGGCAGGATCACTTATACGGAGGCGGTCGCCGAACTGGAAAAGCACAACGATATGTTTGATTATAAGGTCAGCTGGGGCTGCGATTTGCAGACCGAACACGAGCGCTATCTGACCGAACAACTCTTTGGGCGGCCTGTCTTCGTGACGGATTACCCGAAGGAGATCAAAGCGTTTTACATGAAATTAAATCCGGACAACAAGACCGTGGCGGCGATGGACTGCCTCGTGCCGGGGATCGGAGAGATCATCGGCGGCAGCCAGAGGGAGGACGACTATGACGTGCTTTTGCAGCGGATGAAGGAGTGCGGCCTGCGTGAAGAAGACTACGGTTTTTATCTGGATCTGCGCCGGTACGGCAGCGTCCGCCACGCGGGATTTGGCCTCGGCTTTGAGCGCTGCGTCATGTACCTGACCGGCATGAGCAACATCCGCGACGTCATCCCGTTCCCGCGGACCGTCGGCAACTGTGACCTGTAAAGAGAAAGGAGCGCCTTATGAGCAGAATGTATATACCGGAAAATTACCGGCCGGCTTTGAATCTGAAAGAAACGCAGATCGCGATCAAGGAAGTCAAGGATTTTTTCCAGCGGATGCTGACCGCGGAATTGAATCTGCACAGGGTCTCCGCGCCGCTGTTTGTCACGCCGGAGTCGGGGCTGAACGACAACCTTAACGGCGTGGAGCGTCCCGTTTGTTTCGGGATCAAAGAACAGGAGGAGCGCGAGGTCGAAGTGGTACATTCCCTTGCGAAGTGGAAGCGCATGGCGTTGGGACGCTACGGGTTCTGCCCCGGCGAAGGGCTTTACACCGATATGAACGCGATCCGGCGGGACGAGGAGACCGACAACATCCACTCCCTGTATGTGGATCAGTGGGACTGGGAAAAGGTCATCACCAAAGAGCAGCGCAGCGTCGAGACGCTGCAGGAGACGGTCTGCTCCGTTTACGACGCGCTGCGCCTGACGGAAAAATACATGGCGAACCGCTACGACTACATCGAGTGCGTCCTGCCGGAGAAGATCTTCTTTATCACGTCGCAGGAGTTGGAGGATATGTATCCGCAGGACACGCCGCGCGAGCGGGAGTACAAGATCTGCAAACTGCACGGCGCGGTCTTCCTTTCCCAGATTGGCGGCACGCTGCGTTCCGGAGAGAAACATGACGGACGCGCGCCGGATTACGACGACTGGACGCTGAACGGCGATATCCTCGTATATTATCCGGTGACGGATATCGCTCTTGAACTGTCGTCCATGGGGATCCGCGTGGACGAAGAAGCGCTTGCGCGGCAGTTGGAACTTGCGGGCTGTCCGCAGCGCGCGGAACTTCCGTTCCAGAGAGCGGTACTTGAAAAGGCGCTGCCGTACACCATCGGAGGCGGAATCGGCCAGTCGCGGATCTGTATGTTTTTCCTGCGCAAAGCGCATATCGGGGAAGTTCAGGTCTCCATATGGCCGCAGGAAGATATCGACTTCGCAAAGAGCAGGGGCGTCGTTATCCTGTAAGCGCGGAGTAAAGGAGGGGGCGTATGAGTAAGAAGATCCGGTCGGAAGCCATGGACCGTTTATTGGAAGGGATCCTCTGTCTGGAGGATAAGGAAGAAGCGTACCGTTTTTTTGAGGATCTGTGCACGGTCAACGAGATGCTCTCGCTGTGCCAGCGGTTCTCCGTAGCAAAAATGCTGCGCGAGGAAAAGACCTATCTCGACATCGCGCAGGAGACCGGCGCGTCGACGGCGACGATCAGCCGCGTGAACCGCGCACTCAACTACGGGAACGACGGGTACGATATGGTATTGGACAGGCTGGAAGGAGAGTGATCACTCTCCTTCTTTTTTTTGTTCTTTCTTTTCTTTTTTGTCTATGACTTCGCGGGACTTGTCGATAAATTCCTCGATCATCATTTTCTTGATGTAGACGTCGAAACTGAGCATACAGATGAACGTAAAGTCCTGAAGGACTTCGCGGTCGCCCTCCGCCGCGTCGGAAAAGGTCTTGCGGCTCGTATTGTACTTGGCGATCATATCTTTGATGAGCGCCCGTGCCTCCGTGCTTTCGAGCGAGACGATCTCGGTGTAGACGTCGAAAAAGGAAAGGTCGCTGTCCGCGCCGAAATAGCGGCGGGTGATCGGCTGCAGGATCTCCTGAATGTCGCGGATGCTGAGGAAACTTTTCAGATAGTAGATGAAGATCAGCGTCAGGATATGGTCGCGGGAATATTTTTTCTTGTCCGGCGACGGCAGCACATGGTTCTTGGTGTAGTTGTTTATCATAGTCTTGGTCAGGGTCTTGTCCTCGGGGCTGCGCTTGGCCGACGCAAGTTGCGAATCGATGAAGGTCGTGACCTGATCGACGTAGAGATCGATATTTGGGATATCCTCCGGGTGGACGTAGTCGAGAGCGGAGAAGGACTTTAACATTTCGTTTAACATTTTTCTGGATCCGGAATACATGGGGTCTCCTTTCGTGTTGCAATATGATATCTTCATTATATAGTTTTGAAAACCGTATGACAAGTACCGACAGGAGAAAGAGGAAGGAAACGAATCGTCAGCGGTCAGAAAAGAAAAACTAGGCACGAACATTTGTTTTGTGCTATAATGAGGACATCACATGAAAAGGAGCAGTCCATGAATACCTACGATTCCTTAAATGAGCAGCAGAAACAGGGCGTACTGACGACGGAGGGGCCCGTACTCATCCTCGCGGGCGCGGGAAGCGGCAAGACGCGCGTCCTGACGCACCGCGCGGCGTATCTGATCGGAGAAAAAGGCGTAAAGCCGTATCATATCATGGCGATCACGTTCACGAACAAGGCGGCGTCCGAGATGCGGGAGCGCATCGATGCGCTGGTCGGCGAGGGGGCGGAGAGCGTCTGGGTCTCAACGTTCCATTCCGCCTGCGTGCGTATCCTGCGCCGTTTCGGCGAGCGCGTGGGCTATGGCGGCGGTTTTACGATCTACGACGCGGACGATCAGAAAAACCTGATGAAGGAAGTCTGCAAGCGCCTCGAGATCGACACCAAGATGTTTTCAGAGCGCTCGTTTCTCAATGTGATCTCGTCGGCGAAGGATGAACTGATCGGGCCGGAACAGTTTGCCGCGGATGCGCAGGGCGATTTTGCGAGATCGCGTCAGGCGCAGGTCTACCGCGAATACCAGGCGCGGCTGCACGCCAACAACGCGATGGATTTCGACGACCTCATCATGAAGACGGTCGAACTGCTCAAGTTCGACGCCGAGGTGCGCGCCTATTATCAGGACAAGATCCGCTATCTCATGGTGGACGAGTATCAGGACACGAACACGGCGCAGTTTGAACTGATCCGCCTGTTGTCCTCCGGCCGGCGGAACCTGTGCGTTGTCGGTGACGACGACCAGTCGATCTATAAGTTCCGTGGCGCGAACATCCGCAATATTTTGCATTTTGAGCAGTATTTTCCGGAGGCCGTCGTGATCAAACTGGAACAGAACTACCGCTCCACCGGCAACATCTTAAAAGCCGCCAACGCGGTGATCGCCCACAATGCGGGCCGGAAAGAAAAGAGCCTCTGGACGGAAGCGGACGACGGGGACAAGATCGAGGTGCTGCAGTTTGACAGCGCCTACGAGGAGGCGGATGAGATCGCCCGCCGGATCGCCCGCAGGGTCGGAAACGGCGACTGCAACTACGGCGACGTCGCCGTGCTCTACCGCACCAACAGCCAGTCGCGTCTGCTCGAAGAAAAGATGATCATGGCGGGCATTCCCTATAAGATCGTCGGCGGCGTCAATTTCTACGCCAGACGCGAGATCAAAGACCTGCTCTGTTACTTAAAGGCGGCGGACAACGGCAGGGACGATCTGGCGGTGGCGCGTATCGTCAACATCCCGAAGCGCGGGATCGGCGCGGTGACGCTTGCAAAGGCCGCGGCGTTTGCCTATGAAAAGGAGATCGATCTTTTTGGCGCGCTAGAGCGGGCGGAGGAGATCCCGGGCCTTGGCCGCAGCGTATCCAAACTCCGTCCGTTTACCGATCTGATCTGCGACCTGCGGGAGAGCGCAAAGGACAGCGGACCGGCAGCGATCCTGCAGGAGGTCATCGAGCGGACGGGCTATGTGCGGGAACTGGAAGCGGAACACACCGACGAGGCGCAGGCGCGTATCGAGAATATCGACGAACTGATGAGCAAGGCCGTCGCTTATGAGCAGGAGGCAACGCAGGCAGGAGAGGAACCGACGCTGCGAGGCTTTCTTGAGGAAGTGGCGCTCGTGGCGGATATCGATTCATGGGACGCCGAGGCGTCGCACGTCGTGCTGATGACGCTGCACAGCGCAAAGGGACTGGAATTTCCGCACGTCTTTTTGTCCGGTATGGAGGACGGGCTGTTCCCGAGTTATCTGAGCATTGTCGCGGACAACAGCGACGAGGAGATCGAGGAGGAGCGGCGGCTGTGTTACGTCGGCATCACGAGGGCGATGGAGAGCCTGACGCTGACGGCGGCGAAGATGCGGATGCAGCGCGGCGAGACGCAGTACCACATGCTCTCGCGGTTTGTCAAAGAGATTCCGGACGAACTGGTCGCCGGCGGCCTGCGGGAAGCAAAGCCGCACGAGGAGCGGGGGGCGTTCCGCGGGGGCGCGCATCCGGCGGTCTCCATGCACGCGATGAAGACTACGCCGCTGGCCGCGCAGACCTATCAGGCAAAGAACTTCGGCACCAAGATCGAAAAGACGGCGCTCTCCTATGCCCAGGGCGACCGCGTGCGCCACGGAAAATTCGGCGACGGGACGGTCGCGGCGATCAACGACGGCGGCCGCGATTTCGAGGTGACAGTGGATTTTGATACCATGGGCCGCAAAAAAATGTTCGCCTCATTTGCAAAATTGCAAAAGATTGACTGAATTTTCATATTTTGTCTGGTAAAGGGACAGACTAGATGGTATAATATTGAAAAATCATTAAACAAAGGAGAGGGGCCATGGATCTGAATTTAACAAAAATCAATAAGGAAGACCTGATGGAATTGATCGATCTTTCAAAACTGACCAATTTCGTCAACAAACTGAGAGGACGTGAGGTAGTCATCGTGGAAGAAAAGAAATTTGACTGGAAGAAACTGCTCGCCGTAGTCGGTGTGATCGCGCTGATCGCAGGCGCTGCTTACGCGCTGTACCGCTACTTCACCAAGGATTACGAAGACGAGTTTCTGGACGACTTCGAGGATGAAGACGTAGATCTCTTTGAAGACGATCTGGACGAAGAAGAAGCGGCAGAGGAAGAAAAAACAGAGGAAGAATAAATCGTGAAAAAAGGCGATCAGGCAGAGGGCGTTGTCACTCGTGTGGATTTTCCGAACAAGGGGATCGTGCTGACCGAAGACGGTCAGCAGATCACCGTGAAGAATGTCATCGAGGGGCAGCGCGTTCTTTGCGTTATCAGAAAAAACAGAAACGGAAGAGCGGAAGGCAGGCTGAGTGAGGTGCTGGCGCCTGCGCCGCAGGAATTGAAGGAGCCGTACTGCCCGCATTTTGGCGAATGCGGCGGCTGCGCGTATCAGAATCTCCCCTATGAGGCGCAGCTTTCATGCAAGGAAGCGCAGGTCGGACGGCTGCTGCGCAAGGTCCTCGGGGACGACGTCTTTGCGCGGACTTACGAGGGGATCCGCAAAAGCCCTTCGCAGTTTGCCTACCGGAATAAGATGGAATTTACGTTCGGCGACGCCTGCAAGGACGGGCCGCTGACGCTGGGGCTGCACAAGCGCGGCAGTTTTTACGATATCGTTCCGGTTACGGAGTGCAGGATCATCAGCGAGGATATGCGAAAGATTCTTGCAGAGACGCAGGCGTATTTCCGCAGCGCGGGCACGTCGTATTACCACAGGCTGCGGCACGAAGGGTATCTCCGCAACCTTTTGGTGCGCCGCGCGCAAAAAACCGGCGAGATCCTGATCGATCTCGTGACGTCGTCGGATATGGAACCGGAAAAAGAACGGGAACTTTTGGACGGATGGCGCGAAAGGATGCTCGCGCTTGAAACGGAAGGGCGGATCGTTGGCATTCTGCATACCAGAAACGATCGTCCGGCGGATGTGATCGAAGATCAGGGAACAGAAAAACTTTACGGCAAGGAATATTTTTATGAGGAACTTCTGGGGCTGCGTTTTCGGATCAGTCCGTTTTCCTTTTTTCAGACCAATTCGCGCGGCGCGGAGGAACTTTACGGAACGGCGCGCGAGTTCCTTTCGAGCGCCATGCAAAAAGACGGCGCGCCGCTGCGCACTGTCTACGATCTGTATTCCGGAACGGGTACGATCGCGCAGATCCTTGCCAACGCCGCCGAGCGCGTGATCGGCGTGGAACTGGTGGAGGAGGCCGTGGAGGCGGCGCGTGAGAACGCAAAGGAGAACGGCCTGTCCAACTGTGAATTTCTCTGTGGCGACGTTCTAAAAGTCATGGACGATATCCCGCGCCTGCCGGACTGTATCATCCTCGACCCGCCGCGCGACGGTATCCACCCCAAGGCGCTGCAGAAGATCCTTGGCTACGGCGTGGACACGCTGCTCTACATCTCCTGCAAGCCGACCAGCCTTGCCCGCGACCTTGAGGTCTTTCTGGCGCACGGCTACAAGGTGCGGCGGCTCTGCTGCGTGGATATGTTTCCGGGGACGGTGCATGTGGAGACGGTTGTAATGCTTTCCCACAAAAAACCCGACAGCGTAATCAACGTAAAAGTGGAGTTTGGCGAGGGTGAGGGCAA
Organism: uncultured Lachnospiraceae bacterium; assembly: GCA_947589155.1. Lineage (GTDB taxonomy): Bacteria > Bacillota > Clostridia > Lachnospirales > Lachnospiraceae > Pararoseburia. Next base: position 46,245 of record CANQBH010000016.1, read on the forward strand.
AGTGCCGCTTGATAATATCGCCAAGAGAGCCGAAGCATACAAGCCGAAAGAGCGAGTTACCTACAAGATGATTAAGGAGTACATAGAAGCAAAATACGGCTTCAAAGTACATACCGCATATATCGCAGAGGTAAAACGGGATTTAGGATTGCCGATGTATGATGCTCCCAATGCGGTAGAGGAATTGAAACAGCCGAGGAAACACCCAACACCAGAAAAAGTTGAAGCAATCAAAGATGCTTTGAAGCATTTTGAGGTCATCTGAAATTATGAGCGTATCATTAGAAATAGTGGTACGCTTATTTTTTCGCTCGAATTGCATATTTGAGCTGTCTGCCACTTTCTTATATAATGAAGCCAAGAAAGGACGGTGGCGATTATGAGAGAAAAGAAAACTCATTTGTATTTTGACAGCGAGGAAAGAAAGTTATTGCTACATAGCCTTGTGGAATTGAAAAATCAGCTTATTCA
>CANQBH010000017.1 GCA_947589155.1 uncultured Lachnospiraceae bacterium
TACCATTTATGCGATGGATTGTCACGCATTTACAGCAATTTTTTATAATTATTATATTAACGAGCAGACACTATATAATTCCTCACCAAAATTTCAATCCACGCACCCGCGCGGGGTGCGACACAAAACAAATCCGATGTATGATCCTCTCCATCATTTCAATCCACGCACCCGCGCGGGGTGCGACACGGAAAAAGAAGAACAGTCCCACAAGCACCAGTTATTTCAATCCACGCACCCGCGCGGGGTGCGACACCTGAACTGTTCCTTGGGAAACGGTATTTCCGGATTTCAATCCACGCACCCGCGCGGGGTGCGACATTTAGATTTTTATGGCATCTAAAAAAGAGAGGAATTTCAATCCACGCACCCGCGCGGGGTGCGACCGCAATATTAAACAATGCTTTGCCTTCTATCTTTTGAGGGCTTGTACAAATTGCACAATCCATGCGAAAAACAAATGCTCTACATATAGAATATAAAGAGAAATATTGCTTTATTCAAGGTATTTTTCGGTGCGAACGCTTCACTATTTTTCTGTTCACTTGATTTTCGCACCGAATCCCATCACAAAAATATCAAAATACCAGAGGATCTTTGACATCAAAACTTTGCTTAACCCCCAAATGTTCAACCTTATTTTTATAATTATTTCCTAAATAATAGAAACGCAAACTGTCTTTATCTTCATCAATAATATCTTTTAACTTTTCCTTTACGATACAACACTGTGCCGCATCCATTTCGCACTCAAAGACAGAGTTTTGCACACGCCTTCCATAGTTAATACATTGTCTAGCCACTTGACGCAACCGCTTAACACCGCTTGCATCGGATGTATTGACATCATATGTTATTAACACTAGCAAATTATCACCTACTTCCATAAAAAGGGAGGATATGCCTCCAGATCACCACGAAGATATCGAACCAATAACAAAGCCTGCACATACGGAACCATTCCCCATTCCACCTTTTCCTTCAAAAAAGGATGCACAATAACTTCCTGTTTTCTCATTTGCCATGCACTTAAAAAATTCTTTCGCACCTCCTCCTTCATTCTCACAGCACCATCTTCTCGTGTTACAAAATCTTTATTTGCTATCTCCTTCCGATTAATTAGGGTGAGCACAAAGCGATCTGCAAAAACACTCCTCAATTCTTCCATCAGATCTAATGCCAACGATTTCCTCCCTGGTCTGATAGTATGCATAAAACCCACATAAGGATCAAGCCCTACAAGTTCAAGCGCAGAAAAGCACATTCCCTCAATCAGCGAATAAGCAAAGGACAATAATGCATTAATATTATCCAATGGCGGTCTTCTATTTCTTCCTGAAAAAACAAAGTCTGCCTTCTGCTGTATAATCAAATCATCAAATACTGCGAAATAATAATCTGCAGCCTTTCCTTCTATTCCCCGTAATCTTTCCATACTATCAACTGTCCCAAGCGCTTTGATGCTACTTTGAATATTTTCCGATGCCTTTTTCAATTTACTAACATTTACTTGTAATGCATGGTCTCTCGTTACGCGTTCAATAACCCATCTGGAATTGTATAACTTCCCTAAAATAAAATTTTTAGCAATTTGAAGACTGATTTCTTCATTTTCTGAGTAATGATACTGCGTTTTTCGAACAATAACATTCCCTGTCTCAGGTCCTTCCACTCTTGCAAGAAAACGCCCATATGGAGTAATAAAAGACAACATGATATTACGTTCCACACATGCACCCATAAGCGCCGGACTGGCACCAGCATAGCCGCAGGTGACAATGGCTTCTAAGTTGTGCAGTGGGATTCTTCCAATCTCAGCATCCCCCTTTTTTATAACCACATTTTCTCCATCTAATGCTAAATATCTATCTGGCGAATTAATGTAAAGCGTATTTAACAGTTTTTTCAAATATCTTCTCCTATTGCTCGAGCAATATAATCATTAACACTCATATTCTTCAACACCGTAGGCAAACATGCTTCGTTTAACGAACATGCACTACACTTTTTAGACGGACTGACTTTTGGAGTATATTTCCGCTCATAATACTGATGCATCTCCTGAATATCTTTTTTGGCTCTTTGCCTAAGTTCAGATGTTATAACAACTTTTGATCTCCTTCGTATTTCATCATAATAAAGATATCCCGTTTCAATCTTACACGTTAGCATTTCCTCTAAACAAAGCGCCTGCAATACGACCTGCATCACATCTTCCAAACCCTCTTTAGGTTTTCCTCTTTTATATTCAACAGGTACTACTTTATATCTCCCTTCTCTTTGATATATCTCAAATCCATCCATATCATCTCTCACAAATTCTACTACATCACAAACTCCGGATATGCCATACATACTAGAATATACTGGCATTCCTCTTGTAGTAATTACATCATTCCTACTCTCATTAAATCCAGAATCATGCGCGCGTTTATGAATAATATTCCCTTCGGCAGTGAAAAGATTCTCTTCCCACAACTTCTCTATATGTATAAGCGCCCACTGCCGTCGGCAAAATTCAAAATGCTGGATTCCTGATATCATAAGATAATCTTCTTCTTTGTACAGCACATATCCCCCCTGTCACATTCATGTCTGGTATGTATGATTTTCAGATAACTTAACTATTTCCCTTCATATTCCTCTGGAACCAACCCCTCCAAATCTGTAATTTTCACCTCATAATCTTCATATTTTCGAGGACTATCAACCTTTTTCTCAACCATCAATGACCTATGAACCTTCGCTGATGAATATTGCCCCATTGGGCAATTATGTCTCCACCAATATACTTTCCGAACCTCCATCGTTCCATCCGGTCTTGCTGCAGATGCATCATTTTCAAATAAAGAAATCAATGCCTCTTTTATCAGTTCTGCATCTTCTTCTGAGAATCCTGTTTTTTCAGCCAATTGATGGTTAATACTTCCTTTAACAACATAAAGTCCAAACTCTACCCTATTCTTACTTCCCATCGTATCAGAAGATTTTCCTGTTGTTGTCTCTCCATTAACACTTTTTACGATCTGCATAGTGTTAATATCAATCGGATCTACACTAACAGCCGTTTGTATTGATACCGGTCCCCGTACACCAATAGATAGGCTGTCGCCCTTAAAGGCAAATACCTGCCCAAATGAACGTACATCTATCCACTTCTCACATGCGATTTTAGCATATAAATCTTGATCTTTTTCTTTCGCCGCCTGTACTAATTCAGGCACCGCTTTTGCTCTATCGTTCAAACTCTTTGCCCCATCATCACATCGATCCTGCGACTGCACAAAAATAGATTGCCCCATATCTTGTAATCGATTCCGAATTTTTCTTTTAATGCATACATCGGATATCTCTCCAAATCCATCATAATCCTCTCTCGGTCGATTCCCATTTAACGGATCGCCGTTTGGGTTCGCTTTGTTAACTGTAATCAATACTGCAAAATCAATTTTGTTCATAAAACTACTCATTCTCCTTGTCCTCCTTTTTTCTGAGTGCTTCATATTGGCTATAATAACCTAACAAATAATTTTCATTTAACATCTCATTATGATAAGCCCCTGTATCTTCCAATTTCCCTAAAATTTCTTCCAGCAACTTGGAATAGTAATTCTTTGATCCCCCCGACAAACGATTGATATATGGTAATAATTTATCATATATAACCGCCCATGTTTTTGCTGGTTTCCTCACATAGGTACTCCAAAATTTTCTGGCATTTGTCTCCCTTTTCTGTTCTCCGTCATGAAAAAGTACTTGTCCTTCCATTTGATCTGCTACCGCCAGCAATCGTCCGAACAAATAACTTCTGTCCGTACTTTCTTTTTGTAACGACATATCAAACACTTCCTTTCCTGCATCTATTTGACATTTATGTACTAACGCACATGCAATAGTTAAAATCTTATGCGCATTCCATCTGTTATACCGCTGGGGTTCACCTGCATTTCGTACAGCCGCAAGCATAATATCTCTGGGAAAACGTTTTTGTTCAATAATACACGGAAGAAGCCGATTTATCCCCTTTTTTAATATTTTTTCTTCCACATGCAATTTGTCATTTTGTTCTATGCCGTAAACTGCTGAAATAATTTCTTGGGGCAAAGGTGCTCCAATCCATCTTATAATATTTCCATCCTGATCTTTCTTATAAGTATGTTCCCAAATGCACTCCTGCTGCCATTTTTCTAAACGATCCAAAAACTCATCGCTCGCCATCTCTGTATAATAATTTATGGCCAGCCGACCTTTTGGTGCTCCGTCTGCCGTATCAACTGACAATACTGCAATTTTCGTTGAATCTAATTGCCGTAATTGCATTCGATATCCTGCCATCGCCTTATTAATCTTTCTAGCGTAATTTTCTTTTGTATCTACTACCGTCTTTGTTTCCTCAAACAAGTCAAATCTACATGGATTTGGCGGCTCCCCTTTACCATTAGAAAAGCAAACAATAGTTGCACTATCATAATGAAACCCTTGTTTAGCGATCAACCAATGTAACGCATTATGTGACTTCTGCCCTGTCAAATATCCTATCCCAGCTGCCTGCTTAGCATCTCCAAATCTACCTCGATATGTATATCCTTCCTTATCGTTTGATGAAATCAGTTTTGCTTTATCTCCACTCGTCCTTAACTTGCCTGGTAATTTGCTTGCAAGCATTACTTCTTCGCCTGTCACATAATCAACCCCTGTTTCTTTTAGTGACCCAAGATAATGCTCGATAAAACTATCTATGACCTCCTGTTTTTCCCATACTCCTTTCACCACTTCATCACTACTTCTGTCAACCACAATAAACCGCACAAAATCTCCCTCATTTTGATATGTGCCTGTTTCTTGAAGGTCTTTGATAACAGTACCTTTTTGCAAATAACAAAATATTGCCCTGACATCTGAAGGTATGTTTTGCTCCAATATCCATTGCTCTAACTGTTGCATATAAGCATCATAATATTCCTTCATTCCTTTATTAGGTTTCAGACGATCATCAAAATCACCGGCAATATAACATAATTTATCACATAATGGCATTGGACTGATACCACTGCTTCTTGATGCCGAATCTTCTGTGACTGGCACTAGTGTCGTTTCATCGCCTTTTTCTATACGATTTGCCCGAACAAATTCACCTGCTTTATCAACAATAATCTCAATGTCGGCTTTTACCGTAAGGTGGGCTACCGGGAAAAGCATACTTCCATTTGGACTCATTTTTCTCACTTCATCTTCGCAATTATCGTACACCTCACAAAGCATACTCATCCAACTCATAGTTCTTTCCCTCTTTCGCCATCAAATTCCTTTAACCCAGAAAAATTAACACCTTCAACAAACGATCGAATATTTCGATCCCCTAAATGCTTATTGATTGTGCATTGCTCTGGACGAACAAAATGTATGATTCCTTTTTGCATAACAGGATTCCATAACCGTATAGTCATATCCGCCTTATTATTCTTTACGATTTTTTGCTCATCCGGATATGTAATTCCATGTACCATGATCCCAAATGACAAATCTGTATTATCATAATACCCCTGTTCGCCATCAAAATCACATGGTTCAACATAACCCTGACATTCTCTTGTTCCTAAAAAAATGTCTCGTCTTCCCCCTCTTTCAATCATGCGTTTCGCTATATCCCAATGCTTATTTTCATTGCGATCTCCCACCAGATCTCTCCGATTTTCATTCCATTCAAAATGTGCTCTGACATGATATTCAACATCTTTCAAATACGTATAAATAGATAGGTCATTCTTCTTATCCTGCATATGTATCGGGCGGATACCCTGCGACTGTGTGCGAATCGGATTCGCTATACGAACCTCATCAATAATCCAAATAAACGTCGGTTTCCAATAAATACTTTCTGTAATTCCTTTTAACGCTTCATAGGTAGGTACTTGATATGAAAACTTTTCTCCACCTATTTTTGTCAGTGGATCCGTAAAAAGCGCATATCTTCCGTACACTTTATATTCCACCGTATTCCGATACATGCCTTCTTTTCCTCCTTTGCTCTCTATACTTAAAAAGTCAGCAACTCTAAGTTTTCCTTTAATCCATTATCATCATAGAATGCTTTATCTACTATACAAACATTACCATCTAATAAAGAACAATCGACTGCGCGCCGCCCAATCAATATATTCAGTTTTTTATCTTCGCGATAAACATTCACCGTATAACGTTGTAACTTTTTTAATATGCTCTTGACTTCATTCGTCGTCTCTGCTGACCTCAGTTGCTGAATGTATTCCTTTGCTGATTTATATGGCACAATCAAACTAACCGTGTCTTTTTCTTCTATAACTTGAAAATATTCCCCTGCCCTCCGAAATGCCTGAGACATGGGATATGGATAGGATACCGGTCTGTTCTTATCGTTCTTTGCCAATAGATTATATACGGTATCATTTTCCTCGCGTATTGGGTATAACATTTCGTCTTTTCTGGAAAAGAAATACTGTTTATAATAAAAAGCCATAGCCTCTTGACTAAAAAGATCCTGCGAGAACCGATCGATCACATGACGCATTGCGTCCTGCGCACATCTTATATCTTTCAGTTTAGATATATTTTCATCCGCATAATCTACAATATATACCTTCCCTAAATTCTCTTCCGCATTACGATTGCACCTTCCTGCTGCCTGAGCAATACTATCCAGTCCGGTCAAACTGCGTATAACTGTTTCAAATGAAATGTCTACACCGGCTTCCACTAACTGTGTACTGACACATATTACCTTTTGATCCGATTTTTGCAGCAACTGTTTGATTCGCTCAATCACATCTAAGCGATGCGCAGCACACATATATGTTGTCAATTGAAATATCAATATGTTTTCTTCTGCTCTGCTTTTTAATTCTTCATAGAGTTTTTGCACTGCCAATTTGGTATTTAAAATAATAAGAATATTTTTCTTGAAAATTTTCAATACCATTGTAGCCAGTTCATCTGTTTTCATACGATGATCAGCCATATTAATAATCTCTGTCCTCGTAAACGGTTTCTTATATTTAATAATATCTAAGATCATATCTGCCGGTTTTGAGTACAGTAATCGATAATCAATCTTTTCAAATAGCGGCTGCGTTGCTGTACATATAACAATTGTCGTATGGCAACATCTACTCAAAAAGTTAGTCATAGTCGTAAACAGACCTAAGCATTTAATTGGAATAGCCTGTGCTTCATCAATAATAATAATTGAATTAGTCAATTGATGAAAACGCCTTATGGACTTCATATTGCCTGAAAACATGGCATTAAGGAACTGAACCAAAGTTGTTAATATGACCAGTTCTGACCAATCTTCAGAAAGTTGATTTCCCCTCTCATCATCTTTTCTAATGATATTTGAATGAAATTCAATGACATACTCTGTATCTCTTAATATAGTTTTTATTAGTTGTGCATTCTGTTCCAATATCGATAAATATGGAGCTATATAAAATATGTGATTCTTTTTTTCTTTTTGAGCCAATTCTAAAGCATATCTTATACTGGACAGTGTTTTTCCCCCACCTGTTGGAATAGCAAGACGATAAATTCCATTCCCATTTTGCGCAAATGAATAACACTCCTCAGATATTGCTTTTCGAGCCTCCGCTAATATACTATCCTGCCTAAAAATTTCTATATAGCGATTCAGACTTTTTTGATATTGATCCCATTTTTTTATTATTGCATCTCCAGACAATCGTTCATATTTTATGTCATTCATAAATTCAGATGTATCACGCCAATCTGCATCCACCAAAAAAGACAAGATCAATCGCTGCAAGCTACCAAGCATAAACTCACCTGCCCCTAATGCCGAAGCACCCATTTCTTGAAACAAGTCTTTGATTTGACAAAAAAATATCTTTATTTCTTCAACCGCCTTAACAAATAACCCTTGGATCTTTTTAACATCCAAAAATGAAGCATTTTCTATTGCCTCCTCAAAAAAGATATTCTTTTCCGGATAAAGACGTTTAGAGAAACAATTTTCTCCAGACAAATCTACTATGTCTGATATCCCATGATGAGAAACAACTGCAAAGGCTATTAGTTGGCAGGTAATCTCATCTATGCTAGAAAAACAATCGACTGTCTCATATAAATATCTCGCACCTGCACTTGAATGGTTTACATGCTTCACATCCGACGAATGTAATACTGTCTTATGTATATAATCATTAAATTCTTTCTTTGCTTTTCCAACATCATGTAGTAGGCCTGTCAGACGCATTGTATTAGATAATCCCATCTTGTCCGCTTCTTGTGCAGCATAATCCGCTACATTTTCACAATGTGTTTGAACAGTTTGTATTTGTTCTTCTTTGATATGCGCAGCGAAAGAATCCGGTCGATCCATAACACCTGTCCTTTTTTATATTACCATTCCTGCTATTTTTTATTGTATCAAACTCCTCTCTCCCTTTCAATGAGTTCCCGCTTTCTTAAAATCTTCAAAAATATTTTCGCCACCCCTATCCCATCAACGAAAGCGGCAACTCCAGCCCGTTGGCCTCCAGCAGTTTTTGATCCCGCAGTATATCCTGCGTATCGCCGTCGCAAACGATCGCGCCGTCCGCCATCAGGATCGTCCGTCCGCAGCAGTCCAGTACAAAATCCAGATCGTGGCTGGCGATCAGTTTCCCCTGTTCCATCGTATTCAATATATGGATCAGGTTGCGGCGGTTCCGCGGGTCGAGCGCGATGGTCGGCTCGTCCATCAGCAAAAGTTCCGGCGTCATAGACAGCACCGTCGCGATACTGACCAGTTTCTTTTCCCCGCCCGACATCTTATAGATCTGCTTGTCCCGCAGATGCGAGGTCCTTGTCATCTCCATCGCCCGTTCCACCCGCCGGTCCACTTCCTCAGGCAAAAAACCGTAGTTGCGCGGCGCAAACGCAATGTCCTCATACACCGTGGACATGAACAGCTGGTTATCGGAATCCTGAAAGACAAACCCCGCCTTTTCGCGAATCGCCGGAAGGTTTTCCTCTGTCAGCGGCAGCCCGTCGTAAGCAACGCTGCCGTCGAAATTCGGCAGCAGCCCCACCAGCAGTTTGAGCAGCGTGGATTTTCCCGCGCCGTTCGCGCCGACAATGGCGACGCTTTCTCCCTCCGCCAGCGTAAACGAAAGATCGCGCAATATCGTTTCTTTTTTATCATAGCCGAAGGTCAGCCCCCGAACTTCCAATGCCGCCATCTCTTAGCCTCCTGTCTCTCTAAAATATGCCTCTGGCCAGCCCGCCGATCCAAACCACGACGGGAAAGAGCCTAAACAAAAGGATCAGCGCCGCCCAGATACAAAGATAGAGCAGATCCTTCCCGCGTCCTCGCGTCTTGCCCGCCGCACCTTCGGCGGGATCCCCCGGCCTTTTCTGCAGATAGAACTCGCCCCGATAACCGCGCAGCGCCATACTTTCATACACCTCTCCGGCGCGGTCGATGCTCCGCAGCAGCATCTGTCCCACAAACGGGCCCCACGCCCGAATCCTGATCCCCTTCTGTTTCGGCGCGCGCAGAAGATACGCCTGCGTGGCGCGGTGCACTTCGCCGAGGAACAGAGAAATATAGCGGTAGGTCAGCAGGAATTGATTCACGAGCGCTTTCGGCACATGCAAAAGGCGCAGCGCGTAGCAGAGTTCTTCGATCGTTGTCGTCGCGATCAGCCCATAAGACGCAAAAATGCAAAAACATCCTTTGAGGATCAGCGTGATCATGGACAGCACGCCCGCGCTGTACGCCTCGCCGTTCAACATGATCCGGTTGCTGTCGAACAGCGGGTTAAAGATCCCCATGAAAAAGACCAGCGGCAGGACGAACCGCAGCCTTCGCAGACACTCCTTAAAAGAAAGATCCGCGAGCATGAACAGCGCCATCGGATAGATCATCATTCCGAGCAGCCCCGCGACGTCATATTTGTGAAAGGAAACGACCGCCAAGAGATACAGCAGGGTAACAACAAATTTAACCAGTGGATGAATCCGATTCACCCACTGGTCTCTCATCGCAAGCATATGCAGTTGATCGACTTCGTATATCGCGCGTTCCGTCTTATTCATGTACCGACTGTTTCTTTCCGAAAAATTTGAAAATATGGCAGATCAAAAAGCAAAGCGCCGCAACGACCGCCACGCCCACGATCCCCGAGACCGAAGTGCCCAGCAGCGATTCGGATCCGCGGAACGCATAATCCGGCAGCAGAGACGTCGCTTCCTGAATCGAAGCGAACGTGCTGTAAACCTGCCCCGTGGCTTCCAATTCCGCCGTGCCTGCCACCTTTTCCATCGACCATTCCAGACCGTCCGGATAGGAGGACGCCAGAAGCGACAGCAGACCGCCGATCACAACGGCGACTGCCGCAAGACTTCCCAGCGTCTGCCGGAAAGAAAACCGCCCTTCCTCTGCTCCGGACTTGCTGCAAAACAGCAGTTCCGGACGCGCTTCATGCACAAAGGACAGCACCGCTCCCGTGATAAGCCCCTCGACAAGCCCGATCGCCAGATGGATCGGCTGCATCGCCGCAAGGAACGTCAGAAACGGCAGTTCCGAAACCCCGCTCGCCAGCGTCTCCAGCGTGACGGAAAAAGCGCCTAACTGCAGGGTCAGTATGCAGCCAAGAACAGACGCGCCCATGATCTTCGCCTTGTTCATGCCCCTCGACATCATCGGCTTCCAGATCAGCAATGCGCCGATAAAGCACCCGTAAAACGCCATGTTCCAGATATTACAGCCCAGCGCCAGCAGGCCGCCGTCCGCGAAAAGCAGGCATTGGATCAGAAGGACGCCGATCATTGTCAGGAACCCCGCGTAAGGGCCAAGCAGCGCCGATAACATCATGCCGCCGCACAGATGTCCGCTCGAACCCGTACCCGGGATCGTAAAATTTATCATCTGCGCCGCGAAGACAAACGCGCCCATGACGCCCATGACCGGCACCTTTTTCGGATCGTTTTCCTTCCGCACTTTATAAACCGAAACGCCCGCCGCTGCTGCGGAACAGGCGTACATCGTACCCGCGACCGCAGGTACGATCATAGAATCCGCCATATGCATAAAAAATCCCCTCCGTTTTTCCCTACGGCTTACATTTTACTCTGAAAGCCGTAGCGGGACAAGCCGGTGGGGGGGTTATTTTTTTCTTGTTTTTTTTCGCGGTATGTGAAAGAATCAAGACAAAGAGACGGGAGGAGCGCAATGACAGATCACTATCGATTTTTTCAAAACAGGGCATGTGAATATTTTCCCTGCCACAAAGGCGTGCCGGAAGAAGACTTTAACTGTCTGTTCTGCTATTGCCCGCTGTACGCCCTCGGCAAGGACTGCGGCGGCGATCATTCTTACAGCCGAAAGGGGTATAAGGACTGCTCCGCCTGCACCTTCCCGCATCACAGGCAGAACTACGACCGCGTTCTCGCGTCCCTGTCCGGCGTTCTCGACCTCGCTTCTATAAATTCTCCCAATCGATCCTAAGATCTTTATAGAAAAATTTCCGGTCGCGTTCGCCGATCTCGCGGAGGACGCGACAGGGATTTCCGACCGCGACCACATACGGCGGAATGTCTTTTGTCACAACGCTTCCCGCGCCGATCACGGTCTCGTCGCCGATCGTGACTCCGGGAACGACCACGGCTCCCGCGCCGATCCATACGTTATTGCCGATCCGGATCTCGCGGTTGTACTGCCATGCCTGCGCGCGGAGTTCCGGCAGGATCGGATGATTGGCGGTCGCGAGCGTGACATTCGGCCCGAACAACACCCTGTCGCCGATATAGATCGGCGCGTCGTCCACTAACGTCAGGTTGAAATTCGCATAGACCCCGTCGCCCAAAAAGACGTGCCGGCCGCCCCAGTTGGCGTGAAGCGGCGGCTCGATATAACAGTCTTTTCCGATCTGCGCGAACATGCGCCGCAGGAGAGATTCGCGCTTTTCAAGTTCAGACGGCCTTGTCGCGTTAAAATCGTACAGCAATTCCAGACACGCCGTCTGTTCTTCCATGATGTCCTTATCGTTCGGGTCGTAGATCAGCCCCTGCTCCATCCGTTCCCGCGCCGTCATCGCTCCGCTTCCTTTTCTTTCTTCTTTCCGAAGCGGTCAAACGCCATCGGATAGACCGCGACGATCACAAAGAGGACCACCGCGTAGCGGACGACACGAACCGCATATGCGCCCGCCGTCGCGCTTGCCAAAAACTCCGAATCAAACGGCATTTTTAAGAGCGTATTGAGGCCGAAATAGATCGCGCCGCCGAATAAGAGCCGCAGCAGGATCTTACCGGCATTTTTTGTATTTTCAAACCTGACGTATTTTTCTTCCACCAGATTACCGGCGAAGAATCCGATCGTCATACCGAGCGCCGTATAATAATCCGTCGTCTTGCAGTAAAAACATCCCGGCAGAGAAATCAGGATCATGACCAGATAAAAGACCCATTTTGTGCTGAACTTGCTCTGCAGCCACGGAAGGAAAAACAGTCCGAAAAGACCGAGCAGCCATCCGCAAAGCACATCCGTCGGATAGTGTACGCCAAGACAGAAGCGGGAAACGCCAACAAGCAGGATCAGCACTGCCGCGACGATCGTTACGCCGCGCTTTTTCATAAACCGCGCGATCGATCCGTAGACCACGGCGGAATTGCTCGAGTGCCCGCTCGGGAAAGAAAATCCCTGCGCGTTGATATCGTAAATATCCGCTCCCGACTCGACCGGTTTCAGACAGGCGACGTTTGGATTGTCAAAATACGGCCTGCGGCGCATGAAGACATTCTTTATCATGGGGTTCCAGATCCCCACCATGCAGAAATTCGTCGCCAGATAGATCCCCATCTGTTTGTTATAGCACCAGTAAACAAATCCGAGGATCACCACCATCGCGATCTCCTCGCCGAACAGCGTAATAAAAGAAGCGACGGCGACCATGATATCGCTCTGAAAGAGATTTGCCTGCAGCCAGTGCATCAGTTCCGGTTCCCATGCAAAATAAAACGTGTTTCCCATAATCTTCTCCTTCTCCTTCCGGCTGCCGCCGGATCATTCTTCCTTATTCTCTCATATCCTTTTGGCATTTGCAAGAATGCAGGCGCTACATGATAAATATCTCTCGGCACAGCGCCAGCGCCAGAAGATGCAGCGGATAAAACAGATAGAAAAAGTATTTCGCGCCTTTTCCGCGCTTTCCGTTATAACGCCTAAGCAGCGGCAGATCCGCCAGCGCAAAGAGTTCGATCCATCCGCAGCCGAGCAGGCACAGACATCCCGCCAGCGCGGACCCGCGGGGATCGCAATACATCGCAAGGATCGCCAGCACGCCGAACGCCCCGTAATCCGTGCGCAGGAAAAACGCCGCCGCTGCCGCAGCCGTTCCCGCAAACAGGAGCGCCGCCGCGCCGACATACGCTTCCGGCGCGTCCGGACGTTTTTTCATAAACTTTTCTTTCAGCGCCTGCGCCCCCCATAACGCCAGCAGGCCGAAAAGCAGCGTAAAGAGGACGTTTTGACGGGCGGGATCAAACAGGCGGCCGCTAAGCGCAAGATCGAACGGCAGTTCCGAAAGCAGGGCAAACAAAAAGAGGCGCAAGGCGTACCGGCCTCTGCGAGAAGTATGTAAGAATCCTTCGACGATAAAAAAGCAGAAGATCGGAAACGCGAGCCGTCCGGCCGCGCGCATAGCAAGATCCAAAAAGCGCAGAAGACCCTCCGGCGCCAAATAGCCGCCCTTCTGCAAAACCGCTTCCAGCAGTACCGCCGCCGTATGATCGATCAGCATGGACAGTACGGCGATTCTCTTTAACGCAAACCCGTCATACTCCCGTTTCATAAAACCGCCGCATCCTTTGCCTGATTTCCTCAAACTGCGCCCGCGTTTTTGGGTTCTGGGATTCAAACGCAAGGATCGTGTCCAGATACCCCTGCTCCTTTGCCAGTTCCCTGCTTTTCGGATAAACAAGTTCAAACGCCAGCGCAATATGGCTCGCCACATGGTCGATCGGCGTGCGCTTCAGTGAACGCAGCACTGCGTGTCCCTGCCGCAGCGCCTCCATCACTTCTTCCGAGATCTCGCAGGAATACAGTTCGCGCCGCGTCGTATTGTAGATCTTCTCAAGCGGGCTTTCGACGTTGACACGGAAGATATCGACCTTATCCGCATCACGCAGGATCGTGGCGAAGGCGCGCGTCGTCTCGTCCATTTCTTCCGGCAGACGGTACGCGCTGTGACAGGCGATCGCATCCCGCAGGACTTCCGGCGCATCGCCTTCCGCAAAAAAGCGGCGGATCAGCTGTTCTTCGCCAAACAGCAGTTCCGTACCGAACCGCGCGTGGTCGATCGACTCGCTGTCAACAAACGTATCGTACCGGCGCAGTTGCTCAAACCGTCCGATGTCATGCAGCATCCCGCAGGCCCATGCCACATCTTTCTGTTCCTGCGTCATGCCGAGGCTGTCCGCGATCTTCTCGCAGAGTTCCGCCACGCGGTACGTGTGAATGATCTTGAGTTTGATCTTTTCCTGCGACGCGTCGTAAGCGCTGGTGTAGAGCGCAAACTCCCGCCGGATCCTTCCTCTGTCGACCTTTGCCATTATTCTACCTCCCTGCGAACGGACGGCGAAGCGCAGATACGGTCCCTTCCGCCGCTCTTTGCCTCATGCAGTCTTTCATCCGCCCTGCGCAGCAGGGCTTCCGCCGTCTCTCCGGCTTCGCCCCGAACCAGTCCTACGCTCATCGTCACGCGCACGGAGCGCTTGTCATAAATGATCTCGCACGCATGAAGCGCCTCCCGCATACGCTCCATAAGCGCATAGGCGTCCTTTTCTTCCGTCTGCTCAAACACCAGCAGAAATTCTTCGCCGCCCCAGCGCGCCGCAAACCCGTGACCCGCCATATGCTGCTTAAAGATCTTTGCAACCGCCCGCAGCGCCCCGTCTCCGGCGCCGAGCCCGTAAGTATCGTTGACCTGTTTGAAGCGGTCCATCTCCGCCAGCGCCACGCAGAACGGTGCGCCGCCGTCCTCTCCGATCAGGGCGCGCAGCTGCTTTTCGCCATATCTCCTGTTATGCAGCTGCGTCAGCGCGTCGTACTCCACCAGCATACGCAGGGCGCGCTGCATTTTTCCGGCTTCCGCGGCCAGGCTTCCCAGTTCATCTTCGCGCCGCTGCAGGCGCTGCGGAACATCCGACTGAAGATCCCCTTTGGCCGCCTGCTGCATGAAACGCTGCAATTCCGCGATCGCTCCGATCATGCCGTCGGTATAACGCAGGCTGATCCAGCCCATGACTGCCGCCAAAAGACAACTTGCCAGCACCAGCGGCCAGACGGCGCGGACCGCCCCCATCCTCACCGCGCGCGCCGAGCGGCTGATTCCGATCATACCGTACACGTCGCCATTCTCCAAAACGATCGGTTCATAATAAGCGAACGACCGGTCGCCGCCGACCGTAACGCTGCGGTAAAATTTCGCGCTATTTCCGTCCAACACCTCCGTGTCCACTTTTGCCGCCGCTTTGGAATTGCGCAGATTCTTCCCGTCTTCGTCTTCCAGCGTCGTCTGCACCCGGATATTCCGGCAGAACAGCGTGGCCTCGTAACCGAAGTTGTCTCGGATTCCGTCGATCACGGACGTATCGTCTGTCATATCCACCTGTCCCTTATACACGATATAGGAGCCGTCGTCCAGCAGGCGTATCCCAAATTCTCCGGGATAGGCGCTGTCATACATGGCGCGCATCTGCGCCACGACCGACTTCATCTGCTGTTCCTCCTGCCTCGCCATGGAAGAAAAGACGGTGTGGTACCCCACAAGGGAAAGAATGACGGCCAGCCCCACGCAGGCGGCTGCCGTCAGAATGATGGATTGTTTTCTGAGACTCTGTTTCATAAAAGGTTCCTCCCGCCGCAACTCTTATGTCCATTGTATCCTTGAATACAAAAACTGACAAGTGGCAGGATAAAATCCTTTAGGCTCTGATGGTCAGCGCACGCGCGGCGTTGGCGACCGCAAGCACCATAACGCCCACGTCCGCAAAGATCGCCAGCCACATATCGGCGTAACCAAGCGCGCCGAGGATCAGGCAGCACGCCTTGACGCCCAGCGCGAACACGATATTCTCGCGCACGATGGAAAGCGTCTTTGCCGCGATCCGCATTGCCAGCGCGATCTTGGCGGGATCGTCGTCCATCAATACGATATCCGCCGCCTCCATCGCCGCGTCCGAACCCATCGCGCCCATCGCGATCCCGATGTCCGCGCGGGACAAGACCGGCGCGTCGTTGATCCCGTCGCCGACAAACGCCAGCGTTTCTTTCTCGTTCTTCTGTTCCAGCAACTGTTCCACCAGCGCGACCTTATCGTTCGGGAAAAGCCCGCTGTGAAACTCGTCAATCCCCAGTTCCCGCGCCACCATCGCCGCCGTCTGCTCGCCGTCGCCGGTCAGCATGACGTTTTTGCGGATACCGCGCCGCTTCAGTTCCGCAAGCGCGCGCACCGCCGTCGGTTTGACCGCGTCGGCGATCAGGATACAGCCCAGATAACATCCGTCGGCTGCCACATAGCAGACGGTCCCTTCGTTGTGCTCTGCGCTCACGCGCACGCCGCTTTCTTCCATCAGGCGGAGATTTCCGGCCAGCACCGTCCTGCCGTCCACTTCCGCCGACACGCCGCGTCCCGCTTTTTCTTCGATCGCGCCGAGCCGCGCCTGATCGATCAGCTTTCCATATGCGCTGCGCAGGCTGACGCTGATCGGATGCGAAGACGAACTCTCCGCGTAAGCCGCGGCCTCTAACAGTTCTTCTTTTGTCACCCCTTCCGCCGTAAAGATCTGCGCCACCTCAAACTCTCCCTTGGTCAGCGTGCCCGTCTTGTCAAAGACCATATATCCCGCCTTGGAAAGCGCCTCGAGATAGTTCGAGCCCTTAACGAGGATCCCGTTGGAGGACGCGCAGCCGATCCCGCCGAAGAAACTCAGCGGAATGGAAATGACCAGCGCGCACGGACAGCTGATGACAAGGAACGTCAGGGCGCGGAAGATCCATGTGCCCCAGTTTGGATCGGCGGACAAAAACAGCCGGATCACCGGCGGCAGCACCGCCAGCGCAAGCGCGCCGAAGCAGACGGCGGGCGTATAATAACGCGCGAATTTCGTGATAAAATTCTCGGAGCGCGATTTTTTCATCGCGGAATTTTCTACAAGGTCGAGGATCAAAGAGACCGTAGAATCGCCGAACTTTTTTGTCGTTTTGATCATCAGCCTGCCGTTCATGCTGATACAGCCGCTGATGACCTCGTCTCCTATGGAAACGTCCCTCGGCAGGCTCTCCCCCGTAAGCGCGCCGGTATTCAGCGCGGCGCTTCCTTCGACCACAACGCCGTCGATCGGGATCTTTTCTCCGGGATTGACGACGATCACGGTGCCGACGGCCACCTCCTCGGGATCCGTTTTTTCGATCTGCCCGTCGCGGATGACGTTGGCATAGTCGGGCCGGATATCCATAAGCGCCGTAATGCTCTTTCGGCTCCTGCCGACCGCGACGCTCTGAAAGAGTTCGCCGATCTGATAGAACAGCATAACGGCGACGCCCTCGGTATATTCACCCAGCCCAATCGCGCCCAGCGTCGCTACCGCCATCAGAAAATTTTCATCAAAGACCTGCCGGTTTTTGATCCCTTTGCCCGCTTTGCGCAGGATATCGCCGCCCACCAGAAGATACGGCGGAACGTACAATATAAACTCCAGCGGCGCAGGGAACGCAAAAAAATGACACAGCGGTATGATCACCGCCAGCATGGCAAGCGATCCGAGGATCCTGTATAACGTCTTCTTCTGTTTCCGATTCATCTTTTTTCCTCCCGCAGCCGCTTAAAACAGGATCTCGCAGTCGTCCTCGATCTTCCGGCAGTTTTTGAGCGCCTCTTTCATCACGGCTTTTTCATCCGCGCCATCTTCAAATTCCACCTTTAATTTCAGCGTCATAAAACTCAGCGACGCGTCTTTGACGCCCGCGGTCTTTTGTACGGCTTCTTCCATCTTTGCCGCGCAGTTCGCGCAATCCACTTCAACATCGTATGTCTTTTTCATACTCGCTCCTTTCCCGCCTTCCGGCTACTCCTCCACGTGATCCATGCCCATGCTTAGGATCGTCCTGACATGGTCGTCGTCCAACGCATAAAAGATACTCTTTCCTTCCCTGCGGAACTTCACCAGTTTCGCATCCTTTAAGATCCGGAGCTGATGGCTGACGGCCGGCTGGTTCATCTCAAGGACCGCCGCCAGATCCCCGACGCAGAGTTCGCTCTCAAACAGCGCGTATAAGATCCGGATCCGCGTCGAATCGCCGAACACCTTAAAGAGTTCCGCCAGATCGTACAGATACTCGTCTTCCGGCTGCCGATCCTTTACTCTCTGCACCGCCGTTTCCCTTTTTCTTCCGGCGTCCGCTCCTTCTTTTTCCATCGTGCTTCCCCCTTTGCCGTTTTTCATATGTTATTATATTCATATGTTCATATGTTGTCAATACAAAAACCAAAAAAGATTAAAAAAAATGGGATTTTCTGCAAGATAAGCTCAGTTGAAGACCAGCCGCCCGTCTTCTTCGATCCGCACCGGTCCGAGCGCGCCGGAATACGCCGCCATGTTCTCAAGGATCCCGCGCCGTTTTTCTCCCGACGCTACGGTCGGCTGATAGTCGTTATATCCCGTTACGCTGCTGACGGTGCACGGGATGATCTTTGCGTCCGCGCCTTCTTCCAGCACGCCGTCCGTAAAGGTAAACGTCTGCTGATATAAGAATGTATCCTTGTCGGCCGGATTGGAGTTCCCGCCGAAACAAAAATTCCCCAGACTGTAACAGATCACCTTGCCATGGTAATTTTCGATTCCCTGCACAACGTGCGGATGATTCCCGATCACGAGATCCACGCCCCAGTCGATACACTGATGCGCCATTTTCACCTGATAATCCGTCGGGTAATAGGTGCGCTCGATTCCCCAGTGGCAGCACGCGACGATCAGATCCACGCCCTGCGCCTTCAGTTTCTCGATCCCCTGTCTGAGATATTCTTCCCGATCCGCGCCCTGCGAGAGCAGGCTCGACGAAACAAAACCGATCACCGGCCCTTCCGGCGTTTCATAAACGCCGGTCTCATCGTAATAGGCATAGGCCGTTCCGGATTCCTGCACCGCCGCCTTCGTATCTTCCAGTCCGTTCTGTCCGCAGTCCAGCGTGTGGTTGTTCGCCATCGAGCAGCCTTCAATGGAACTGCGCGGCAGGATCATCGCATATTCCGGCCTTCCCACCAGCACATATTCCTTTTCGGCATAATTGGTCGCCGTCGTCAGCGTACACTCCAGATTGACCAGCGTAAAATCGTCCTTTTCAAAAATGTCCCTGACGCCCGCCATAAAATAATCCGCGCCGTACTGATCGTAATACTGATGGAACGAACCGGCGTAGCCGTGGGTCTGCGTCGGCGCAAAAGTGCAGTCTCCGGTCGCGGTCAGGGTGATCTTTACCGTCTTACTCTCCGGCTCTTCTTCCTGCGCGACAGGCTCTTTGATTGTTTCTTCCGCCTGCTTCGGCTCCTTTGTCTGTTCCTGCCGCCGCCCCAAAAGAAAGACCGCGGCGATCGCCGCCAGTCCCGCCGCCGATACGATCAGCGCGGCCCGCCTTATCTTTTTGTGATCCATGTCCTACCTCATCTCATACCTGATTCTGTTTGCAGATACGCCCCTCAAGATATGAAAGCGCGTTTTCCAGCGTCACGCTGCTGATCGCGCTCATCGCCTCTCTGGTAAAAAACGCCTGGTGCGACGTTACGATAACGTTCGGAAACGAAAGCAGTCGCGCGGTCACGGATGATTCCATGATCTCCGCCTCCCTGTTTTCAAATACGTTTTCGGTTTCTTCTTCATAGACGTCCAGCCCGACGCCGTGGAACTTTTTGCACCGGATCCCCGCGATCAGATCCTCAGTATCCACCAGTTCTCCGCGGGACGTATTGATCAGGATAACGCCGTCCTTCATCAGCGAGATCGTTTTGCTGTTGATCATGTGATAGTTTTCCACCGTCAAAGGACAGTGCAGGGAGATCAGGTCGCTCTCGCGCAGAACGTCCTCCAACTCCCTATACTCTACAAACGACAACTCGTCATTCGGGTACTTGTCATAGGCGATGACCTTCATGCCGAACCCCTGACAGATCCGCGCCATCGCCGCGCCGATCTTTCCCGTACCGATGATCCCCGCCGTGCGCCGGTGCAGGTTGATCCCCATCAGGCCTTCCAGACTGAAATTGTTTTCCCGCACCTTGATATATTCCTTATGGATCCTTCGGTTGACGCTAAGCGCCAGCGCCATGGCGTGTTCCGCCACCGCCTCCGGCGAGTAGCCCGGCACCCGCAGGATCGTGATCTTTTTCTGCCTCGCCGCCTCCAGATCCACGTTGTTGAATCCGGCGCAGCGCATCAGGATCAGACGGATCCCCTGCTCCGCCAGAATCTCCAGAACGCCGCCGCAAAGATCGGAACTTACAAAGGCGCAGATCGCGTCATATCCCTTGGCAAGCACCGCCGTCTTTGCATTGACGTCCGCCTCCAGATAGTCCAGTTCGATCTGCGCAAAGCGTTCCTTTTCTCTGTCAAACGATTCTCTGTCGTATTGTTTTGCGTCGTAAAATAAGATCTTCACTCCGGTGTCCTCCCGCTGTTTTTGGTTTAGTATCCGCCAAACCGCGGGATTTTATGCCTGTCGTTTACAGCGGATCCTGCAGCGTCACGACATTGTTGTCGATCCTTACTTCCTGAATCCCCCTGACATACTGCGACAGGCGGGAATAGCCGAGATCCTTGTATTTGAAATCCGGAAAATTGTCGCAGATCATGCGGCCGAGCACGCCCATCTCGACCTCGTTCCTTGCCGCATCCAAAACGAAGCGGCGCACCTGATCTTCGCTGTAACCTCCGTGTTCGTGGTCGCGCATGACAAAGATCGCGGAGCCTCTCTGGATCGTTTTGAATTTGGTCGCTTCGGAAATGAACTTTCGCATCGAGGAATACCCGTAATTGCGCTCGTCAAAATCCGGAAACAGCCTCTGCAGATTGCTCTTGAGCGATCCCAGATTCAACGCGTGCTCGCCGTTATTCTCGCTCTGCTGGATCAGTTCGTTGATCGCCGATTTAATATCGCCCACCGGCGTAATGGAATCGTCCTTATCGTGGCCGTTATAACTTCGGCTCCGGCCGCGGCCGTCCTCCCTGTCAACGTCCTTCACGTCCTCGTCGATGATCTTGTCGAGGAACTTATATTCGTTGCAGGCGGCGATAAATGTCTTGCTTGCGTCGCTCTTTCCCATGCCGATCACCATCATACCTTCTTCCCGCAGACGGTTGACAAGGCGCGTAAAATCGCTGTCCGACGTCACGATACAGAACCCGTCCGTATTGTTCTGATATAAGATATCCATTGCGTCGATGACCAGCATGATGTCGGAGGCGTTCTTTCCGGAGGAATACCTCGGCTGCTGGATCGGCACGATCGCGTGGTTCAGCGCCTTACGGTGCCAGTCCGCCAGCGCGGGGTTCGTAAAATCCCCGTACATGCGCTGATAAGTGATGACGCCGTATTTTTTTAATTCGCTGATGATCGCGTCGATATATTTTGAACTTGTATTTTCCGCATCGATCAATAATGCCAGTCGTTTTTCTTCCATACCCTTTCCTCACATTTTTATTTCAGATCGACTTCCCCGCGTTGAGGTCGGCCATCTGTTTTTCCGTCAATTCTTCCACGACGTCCGACTTGTCCATGTCCAGATCGACGGCACTCTGCTCCACGATCTCCTTCATCTCACGGGAAACGCCGAAGATGCCGGAGAGCGTGTCGTTCATCTCGTCCATATACGTCTTGCTGTTCTCGCTGACGCTCAGACTGCTCTGGGAAGCCTCCGCGACCTCGGCGCTCGTCTCGGAGATCCGCGTAATGCTTTCCATGACCTCGGCGTTAGCGTCGTAGATCTTGGAAACTTCCTCGGTGATTCCGGAGATGTCGCCGGACAGGCTCGAAACTTTTTTGGCGATCGCGTCAAAGTTATCGCTCGCTTCCCGTATCATCTCATTCTGCCTGTCGGAAGTTTCGGCGGAACGCTGCATATTGGCGGACGCGTTTCCAACGTCTTCCGACAGTTTCTCGATGATCGCCGCGATCTGCTCGGAAGAATTTTTCGTACCCTCGGAGAGTTTCCTTATCTCGTCAGCGACAACGGCAAAGCCTTTTCCGGCTTCTCCGGCGCGGGCGGCTTCTATGGACGCGTTCAGCGCAAGCAGCGTCGTCTCGCTGGAAATGTCCATGATCGTTCCGACAATGTTTTCCACCTCGCTGATCCGCGCATTCAATTCTTCCGTCGTCTCCCTCGTCACGCGGTTGATCTCCGCCGTTTCCATCGCCTGCTCGCGCAACTGCTCAAGGATCGCGGCGCTCTCGTTCACCTGTTCCATCGTTTTGCCCGCCACGTCGTTCATCGTGACCGCGCGCTCTTTTGCGCTTTCGATATTCTCCTGAATACCGCCGGTCATGCGGCGCTGCCGTTCGATGGCGTCGACCGTATGGCTCATGCCGCTGCTGATGTTTCCGGCGCTTTCGTTGCTCTCATTGACCGCGTCGGTCAGACGGCCGATCAGCATCTGCGCGCTGTCCAACTGGCGGGAGATCGCCTCGGAAGCCCCGAAGATCTGATCGGACGTTTTCTTCTGCGCGTCGGCGCTCTCCTGAAGCCCCTGAATGTTTTCTATATTGTGCCGGTCAAGGATCCGGATGGCAAGCAAAGCGACATAGCAGGACAGGGCGGCGAAGACGAACTGCGTGACCAGCGCGTGTAGATCGCCGAAGCCGTGCCGGATCAGATAAACGATGATATAAACAAGATTGACGCCCAGCGCGGCGAGCACGCCGCGGAAGCCCATCGTATAATCATTGATGAGCACCACCATCAGCATGATCGGATACATGATCGCATACATATGGTAATTGTCGGTCGTCAGAAATCCCGCGACAAAGACCACGAGCAGCATGTACAGACAAAGATACATGCCCCACATATTCCTTTTCCATCGGCGGTAGATAAAAAACAGCGCCACGAGAACACCGAGACAGCCGATCACCGGCAGCGGCAGGAACAGCGAACTGTCCGCGTCCAATATCGTCAAAATCAGCACCGCGAGGTCGATCACGACCGCGATCCTGAAAATGCTGCTGTTCTTTTCAATGATCTGTTTCCTTTTCCTTTGTTCGTCTACTAACATAATTCCTCCCCCGGCATTTGCCTTCTCCTTTGTACGTCAATACAGACGCAGTTTCATGATGATCCAACGCGCAAGGGCGTAAACCGGCCCCTCCAGCGTCTTTTTGACCCCTTTGAGTTCCTTGCGGATCTCAATATGCTGCGGACAGTGCGTTTCACATTTTCCACATTCGATGCAGCGCCCCGCGTTCGACGCCTGCGCGCGCAGTCCGGTACACATCAGATATTCCTTCATGGCCGCGATATAGCCTTCGCTGTAACGCCGGTTGAGCGCCGCGAAACTGCCCGGGATATCCACGCCTTGCGGGCACGGCATACAATAGCGGCAGCCCGTACACCCGACTTTCATTTTAGCGTTGACAGCGTCCACGACCCTGCAAAGCATGGCGCGGTCGTCCTCCGTGAGTTCCCCGATTCCCGCCGAAGAAGCCGTCCGCACATTATCCTCTATCATCGCAAGCGAATTCATGCCCGAAAGCGTCACCGTCACTTCGGGCTGATCATAGAGCCAGCGCAATGCCCACTGGACCGGCGTGTACTGCTCTTTATAAGAGGCCATGATCCGCTTCGCCTCATCCGGCAAACCGTCCGCCAGTTTCCCGCCGCGCAGCGGTTCCATGATGATAACGGGCAGCCCGCGCTCCGCCGCGTAACGCAGTCCGGTCACTCCGGCCTGCGAGTGCTCGTCCATGTAGTTGTACTGAATCTGGCAGAAATCCCAGTCATAGGCGTCGATCAGCTGACAGAACATATCGGAATTTCCGTGATAGGAGAAACCGATCTGGCGGATCTCCCCGCTCTCCCGCTTTTTTCTGATCCAATCGTCGATCCCCAGATCCAGAAGGCGCTGCCACGTGCGGATATCGGTCAGCATGTGCATCAGGTAATAGTCGATGTGATCCGTCCGCAGGCGTTCCAGTTGTTCGTTGAAATAGCGGTCCAGGCTCTCGGTCTTTTTGATCAGATAATGCGGAAGCTTGGTCGCGATATTGATCTTATCCCGTATCCCGTTGCGCGCTACGATCTCGCCGAGCGCCGCCTCGCTGCCCGCGTAAACATAGGCGGTGTCGTAATAGTTGACGCCCGCTTCATAGGCGGCCATGATCTCTTTTTCCGCTTTGTCGATGTCGATCCGCCCGCCGCTCTGCGTAAACCGCATACAACCGTAACCCAGAACGGAAAGTTCGTTACCGTACCGGTCTTTCCTGTATTGCATATTCCTTCCTTTCCGCCGCGGCCGTTTTCAGACCGTAACTTCTCCCGCCAGCACTTTTTTATAGTCTTCGTAATTTTTCTTCAGGAGCGCCGGCGTGTCCAACTCGTACGGGCATTTCTGCCGGCAGGAAGAACATTCCAGACAGCCTTCGATCTTTTTCATCTCCGCCTGCATTTCTTCCGTCAGCCACGCGTCCGACGGCGCGCGGCGCAGCATCAGCGACATGCGCGCGCACTGGTTGATCATGATTCCTGCCGGACAAGGCATACAGTACCCGCAGCCGCGGCAGAAATCTCCGGTCAGTTCCCCGCGTTCCTTTTCGATGAACGCTGATATCTCCTCCGTCATTTCCGGCGTGCTTTCCATATAAGACAGCCATTCTTCCAGTTCGCTCTCTTTCTGGATCCCCCAGATCGGCAGCACCTGATCGAATTGCCCCATGAACGCCATCGCCGCGTCCGAGCGGCGGATCAGGCCGCCCGCCAGCCCTTTCATCGCGATAAATCCCATGTTCTTTTTTCTGCATTTCCCGACGAGGTCGATCTCCTGCTCGGACGAGAGATAACTGAACGGGAACTGCAGCGTCTCATAGAGGCCGGACTCGACGATCTCCCGCGCGACGCCGATCTTATGCGCCGTGATACCGATGTGGCGGATCAGGCCTTCTTCCTTCGCCGCAAGCAGCGCCTCGTACATCCCCGTGCCGTCGTCCGGCGCGTAGCAGCGGTCGACGCAGTGCAGCTGATAAAGGTCGATATGATCCGTTTGCAGCATATCAAGCGACGTCTCCAACTGACGCTTTAACTCGTCCGGCGTTCGCGCCATCGTCTTCGTCGCCAGATACAGGCGGTCCCTGACGTCGTGCAGCGCTTTCCCAATCTTTTCCTCGCTGTCGCTGTACGCCCGCGCCGTATCAAAAAAACGCATGCCGCCTTCAAAAGCCCGCCGCAGGATCCTTACCGCGGTCTCCTCGTCCGCGCGCTGGATCGGCAGAGCGCCGAATGCGTTCTGCGGCGTCGTGATTCCCGTGCTTCCTAACGTGATATTTTTCATCTCTTGTCCTCCCGCCTGTCAGCGCTTAATGCCGTTGATCGTAACTGAAAAGTCGGCGTCTGTTCCAGACAGGCTCCTGCTCTCTCTGGCGGCGTCCTGATACGTTCCTTTGTATCCGTCCGGAAACGTCACCTCGACGTCGACCGTTTCCCCGACATGATGCCCGATCAGCTGTTCTTCAAAATCATCGATAAAACTATGCGAACCGATCTCGAGTTCGTAACTGCCCGTCCCGCCGTCAAACGCAATGCCGTCAACCGTACCCACATAATCGATCGCCACGACATCGCCTTCCTGCACGATCAGGTCTTCGTCCGTCTGCATCTCAGACGAGGTCTGCGCCGCCGTTGTGTCTGTCGTTGTCTCCGTCGTTGTATCCGCCGCCGTATCCTCCTGCGCCTTCTGTTTTTTGCTGTCCAGCGCGCCGTAAATGATGATACCGACAATCACCACGACGATACAGAGCGCGAACGCGATCTTCTGTATCATCGCGCGGCGCGCTTTTTTCTTTCGCTCCTGCGCCCGCCGTTCCTGCGCCATTTTTTTATTTTCTTTGTTCATTCCGTCTTCCTTTCTTCCGTCTTCTTATATCTATACCATTATAACGAAAGCGGAGACGTTGCGCAATCCATTCTCCGCCGTTGTTTACGCCCCATCTGACAAAAATTATACCACAATCCCGCGATCTTATGTTACAATAAGTAAAAATCCATCAGGAAAGGACCGCCATGACTATCACCGAATTTATTATCCGCCTGCTGCTCATCATCGGCGTGGGCTTTCTGATCGGCTGCGAGCGGCAGCTCTCCGGTCACAATATCAGTTTTAAGACGACGGTGCTGATCGCCATCGGCTCATACGCTTTCGTATCCGTCGAGGTCTTCCTCGGCACCGGCGATGCGCGCATGGCTGCCAATGTCATTACCGGTATCGGTTTCCTCTGTTCCGGCGTGATCTTTAAGAACGGCTCCAACGTCAACGGGCTGAACACAAGCGCAACGCTCTGGTCGACCTCTGCGATCAGCGTGCTGATCGGCTACGGCCACATCATCGAAGGCCTGCTGGCAACCGCGCTCCTTGTGCTCCTCAATATCTGCATGGCGTTCGGCGACCGGCACATCCGGCCGCTCAAGCGTTTCGCCGAACTCCACGACACCGAATATATCGTGGACGTCGTCTGCATTAAGACCGACATCAAAAAGGTCAAAAAAGTCATCAACGAATACGTTACGGAGCAGATGACGTTAAGCGGCTTTGAGGTCGAGATGGAGAGCGGCGCAAAATGCCGGATCCGCGCGCGTTTCCAGACCGAAGGCAACCCGCTCCGCCAGATCGCAAATATGTGCGAAAAGATCTTTGAAAAAGACGTGATCGCCGTCTCTTACGAACGCAACGACGATTAAACATAAAAACTGCCGCGGTCTTTCGCGGCAGTTCTTTTAATCTATTTAATCTATCGACGCAGGATTTAAGGCGACCGTATCGTCTACGGCTCCGCTGCTGCACGGCGTGCTGCACGCGCTCTGAAACGTCCCGCCGTTGCAGACCGCGCACCCGCTGTTCTGCCGGTCGCAGCACTGTTGCTTATAACACTCTTCATAGGCCGGCGCGCCCAGATCGAGCGGTTTGATCTCAAGATTCAGCAGTTCCCCTTCAACAAACTTCATACATTCGCTGTCTTCCGGCGGGAGGATGCTTCCCTTAGGAATGTCGATCTTCCCCGCGCTCGCCACCTTGTATCCGGCGAAGTAAAGGCTCTGCAATACGAGCGTCAGCCCTACCGTCACGGTGTTCTCATCCAGATCAAGATCCAGAAGTTTTGCCATGGAAAACATATTGATTCCCTGACGGATCACATTGTTATTCACGTTTTCGCCAATGACGTTGACCGTCGGCACAGGCTGCGCGGCGGCGGTATAGGTCAATCCGTACGGCGCGAAGATCTCCAGTTCAACGGACGTCGGATCCGTATCTTCATCATAGGTCGGCGCCGTGGTCTCCGGCGGCAGATAAACTGCGGTCGGATAAAGCGTAGCCAGCGGCCTGCACGCGGAATCGTACAGACTAAGAGCAAACTGCATCGTAAGATTTGTCAGGGTGACGCGGTAGCAGTTCGGCCGTCCCGTGATGGCTTCAACCGTTGCGCTTCCTGCTGCAAGCGTCGTGTCGATCACCCGGATCACGGCGTTCGTCGCCGTCGGATACGCCGCCGATATCGTCTCCGCCGGACGAAATGTCGCGCACAGATTGACTCCGATCTCGTCATAGATCAGCGGCGCCATGATCCCCAGAAGATCCGGATCCGCGCAGATCGGGTTTGCACATACGTCTATGCACTCCCGGCCGCCGCTTCCGATGGACCGGACCGCATCGCTGACGATCCGCGGCCTTGCTCCACATTTACATTTTGCCATTGATTCTTCTCCTGTCTTTTTCTTTATCTTATGTGTTTTCCCGTGATCTGTTCCGCTTTTAGCCCTCTTCCTTTTACATTTTTGTTCTATTTCTCCTGTGCGCCGCATATCTTAGGGTAAACATCGTTTTGACGAGAAGAAAGGCGGACGTTCCATGGCGCGGCAGCAGGAAGAATCGTATGCAGTCTATCCGAATCACGGCCGGTTGTTTTTGCGGAAGATGCAGGATCCTTTTGCGCGGCCTCGTCTCCTGCATGACGACTACCGTTCCGATCTCACCTCGCTTGTCTTTGAGCGCCGGCTCTTTTATTGTTATCTTTCCCTGAACGGCGATATCCTGATTCGGACCTTAGAGGAGG
This sequence comes from uncultured Lachnospiraceae bacterium, assembly GCA_947589155.1. Lineage (GTDB taxonomy): Bacteria > Bacillota > Clostridia > Lachnospirales > Lachnospiraceae > Pararoseburia. The sequence goes on from CANQBH010000017.1 coordinate 28,340, forward strand.
GCGCGCCGCTTTTCTCCGTAAAAAAAGAAGAAGACCGGACACTGCTGCACCCGCAGCTTACCTTCTTCTTCCAAGACCTCTGTCTTATCTATAACGACCTCTCCGCAAAGCGCGCCCCGCGCTTCTGCGTGCTTCTTCCTTTGGCTCCCGACCCCGTTCCCGTCTGCCTTCTGCGGCAGGACGGCGGCGGGATCTCCACAGCGCGCGAACTGCTGCTGCGCAAAAAAATACAGGAGACAGATCGTCTCCTGAGGCGGGAACAGGACGAAAACCGGCGGCTGCAACACGCGCTCGACAGCGCCGCTTCCCAGTACGCGGTCCTGATGGATACCGCGCAGCAATACCGCGCGGAAGCCGGAAAGTGGTATGAAAAATACCGCCGCTCGTAGATCAGTTTTCATCCTCCGGCTGCGCGGCGCGGAACTCTTTGAGCATCTCGTTTAAGCAGAGGCCGATCCGCAGCCTGTTCCGGCAGATCTGCGTATCGAACTTGTTGGCGGCAAGAACGTCCTCGAACCGCTGCTCTTTCGCATAGCGCTCCTCGAGCAGTTCCTGATGCGAACTGATGTAGTCTTCAAATCTCTGCCGCTCTTTTTCGGAACGGTAAAGAAGGACGACTTCCATCAGGCGGTGGTAGACCGCCCAGCCTTCCTCGTCTTCCCGCGCAAGAAAGAACTGAAGGACGCGGTACGCCCCGCTGCCTTCGATGAAAAATTTATACTCGTATTTCTGCGCGATCTGGAACGGGCCGTCGCAGACATAGCCCCATTCCGGCACCGGCATCAGATAGCGCCCGTTATCCAAAGACACCACCTGAAATTTCTCGAGCGCCGTCTTATGGCAGCGCAGATAGAGATTCATATAGACCGCCTGTGCGCCGACTATGGCGTAGGTATAAAATTCCGGAAACGCCGGATCCTCGTCGCGAACCAGTTTCAACTGGTATTCCGGCTTCAGCATATCGTAATAGGTGTTGTTTTTCCGTTCCCATTCCGCCGGCATGGCCAGACGGTCGTAAAGCGTATCCAGCGGCGTCTTCAGCAGTCCGAAACGCTTCTTCCACAACCGCTCGATCTCGCTGAACCGCGCGTTGGAAAGATCCGGCGTATTGCCGTCCCCGCAGCGCGTATAAATATGTCCGGCCAGCATGCCGAACCGGTCTTCCTTTAGAAAGAACGGCGTTTCTTCCGTATCAAAGATGGTCAAAACATCCGCTTCTTTTTCTTCTATCGTGACCGTATCGATGGTGATCTCCGGCTGGCAGTCTCCCGCCATCGGCAGTTTGGAAAGCGCGTCCACGATCTCCACCAGTTTTCTCCTGTGCTTCTTCATGCCGGTCACGTTCCCCTGTTCGTCCACGCCGAAGATCAGGTAACAGTCTTTATCATGCACTGTATTGGCAAAGCAGATGATGTCCTTGAGCAGTTCCGACAGCTGTTCGTGCCATTCCTGCCTGAAATCCCAATATTCACCTTTTCTATGCGTCTGTATCAACTCTTTTACGATCCGTTGTAACAGTGTTTTATCATTTTTTCTCATACTCTCTGACAGTCCGTTTCCATCTATCATTTCTCCTCTTTCCCCACTTGTGGCAACTTACAAATTTTAGCATATTGCACAAAAACCACGTCTGACATTTGTGCAAATATTTCTTACATTAAAGCAAGCCGCCGAAAGTTGCATTTTTCTTCCATTTGTGATATATAAAAGTATTGCACTGTTACACATTCAAAAAACGGATCTTTCCGGGAGGATACATTATGAAAGAGAATACGACCGATGTTTTTGCGAACGCTCCCGTTCCCAAGGCCGTTATGGTCAATGTGATTCCATCCATCATCAGTATGCTGATGGTGCTTGTTTACAATCTGGCGGACACGTTCTTTATCGGCCAGACCAAAGACGCTTATATGGTCGCGGGCGTTTCCGTGGCTACGCCCGCCTTTTTGGTCTTTATGGCCGTAGGTATGCTTTTCGGGATCGGCGGCACGTCGCTGATCTCGCGCAAACTCGGCGAAGGCGACCATGAAAAAGCCCGCCATACGTCAGCTTTCTGCTTCTGGAGCGGCTTCCTGATCGGACTTGTCGCTGCGGTCTTCATCGTCATTTACGCAGAGCCGATCTGCCGCCTGATCGGCGCGAGCGAAGACACCGTAGGCTATGCGAGCCAATATCTGCGGATCGTCAGCATCAGCATCCCGTTCCTGATCGTGAGCAATTCCTTCAGCAATATCATCCGTGCGGAAGGCAGCGCCAATGTGGCGATGGCGGGTATGATCATCGGAAACCTTATCAACATCGTCCTCGATCCGCTGATGATCCTCGGCCTGCACTGGAACGTGGCGGGCGCGGCGGTCGCAACGGTCTTCGGCAACCTCTTTTCCGCAGGATTTTATGTGTACCATATCATGCGCCGCAGCGCCATCCTGTCGATCCGTCCCAAAGACTACGCCGCCGGAGACGGTATCGCTTCCGGCGTCTTTGCCATCGGCGTACCGGCCTGCCTGAACAATATCCTGATGAGTTTTTCCAATATCCTCATCAACAATATGATGGCGGATTACAACGATATGGCCGTCGCCGGACTCGGCGTCGCCATGAAGGTCAACATGATCGTCGTCATGCTGCTGATCGGCCTCGGCGTCGGCGTACAGCCGTTGCTCGGCTTCTGCTACGGGGCGCGCAACCGCAGGCGCTATCTTGACGTTCTGAAGTTCACCACGATCCTCGCGCTGATCCTCAGCATGATCATGACGTTTATCTGCTACTTCGGCGCGGAATTTCTGGTCAAGGCGTTCCTCGACAACGACGACGCGTTTACTTACGGGTTTACGTTTTCCCGCGTCTATATCATATCCGGTCCGATCATGGGGATCCTGTTTGTCTATATCAACGCGATCCAATCCTTAGGCGCGGCCCTTCCCGCGCTGATCTTAAACATCAGCCGTCAGGGGCTTGTCTATATTCCGGTGCTTTTCCTTTTCCGCGCCGTCTTCAACACGCCGGTCATGCTGGCGGTCGCCGCGCCGGTAACGGACTACGCGTCCGCGACGCTCGCCGTCGTCCTGTTTGTGATCGCGTTTCGCAAATACTTCAAAAAAGATCCGGTTCCCGCGCCGTTTTGATTCAAAAGACCGGAAGATCTCTTTGTATCTTCCGGTCTTTTTTTATTTTTGCTTTTCTTCGTTATAGATCTCGGAAAGCGCCCTCCCGCGGGTGGCCTCTCTTTCGTTCGCCTTCACGAGGTAGGACAGGGGATTTCCTTCGTACTCCATCTCCTCTCCGAACATGATCATTTCCATGTTGTTGCGGATCACGGCAAGGAAACAGTCGTCCGTATGCTCCTCCTTGCACGCCTTGCAGTACACGAGCGTCTTTGCAATGACGCGCAGGACGTCGTCCTCGTCGTAACCGCGCCGCATGTCAAAGACCGGCCGGCTCTCCGACGCCCCGCCGATATGCGGCGGTATGACGTTCGTGCTAATCTTGTTGATATAGCGGGAATATCCGATCAGACATTCCTTCTTTTTGCAGGTCCCGCACACGCTTTCCGTGTGGCAGATGCCGTCCAATAGATCCCGTAATTCTCCGTGTATCTGGTCCATCTTTCGTTCTCCCCGTCTGTTTTTCGCCGGCCGACGCCGACCTATCACGCGTATCGCTCTTAGTATAGCATGGCGCAATAAAAAAGACTATCCCCCGCGTGAATATTTTTTTACTTTCCGCGCATGATAAAGCGTAATTTTTCCATCTTTTTTCTGTTGACATATACCCCATATGGGTATATGATAGTAATACCCCCTAGGGGTATGAAAGGATAAACGCTTATGAACGAACACGAACCTTGCGGATGCTGCGCCAAAACCACGGAGCGTTCCGAAGAAGAACAAAAGAAACTGATCCACCGCCTGAACCGGATCGAAGGGCAGATCCGCGGGATCCGGAAAATGATCGAAAAAAACGCCTACTGCACCGACGTCCTGATCCAGTCCGCCGCCGTCAACGCCGCGGTCAACTCGTTCAACCGCGAACTCTTGGCCAGCCACATCCGCGGCTGCGTCGCAAGGGATATCCGCAGCGGCAGCGACGACGTGATCGACGAACTGGTAGATACGTTACAAAAACTGATGAAATAAGGAGGGGCGCTATGGCAGAACAATATACCGTGACAGGCATGAGCTGCGCCGCCTGCGTCGCGCGCGTAGAAAAAGCAGTATCGCAGGTAAACGGCGTAACGTCGTGTTCCGTCAGCCTGCTGACCAATTCCATGGGCGTGGAAGGAAACGCCGCGGCAAAAGACGTGATCGCCGCCGTTCAGGAAGCCGGTTACGGCGCTTCCTTAAAAAACGCCGCAAACGCCGCGTCTTCCCTTCCCGACGAGGACGCGCTGAAAGACCGCGAAAGCCCCGTCCTGCTCCGGCGGCTCGTCTCCTCGCTCGGTTTTCTTGCCGTTTTGATGTATATTTCCATGGGACATACGATGTGGGATTGGCCGCTGCCTGCGTTTCTCGCGCATAACCCTGTTTCCATCGGCCTGCTGCAACTGCTCCTTTCCGGAGCGATCTTAGTGATCAACCAGAAGTTCTTCATCAGCGGCTTCCGGAGTTTATGGCACAGGGCGCCGAATATGGACGCCCTTGTCGCCCTCGGTTCCACCGCCGCTTTCTTATACAGCACGTTCGCGCTGTTTGCGATGAGCGGCGCGCAGTTAAAGGGCGACCACTCCCTTGCCATGCAATATCTGCACGATCTGTATTTTGAGTCCGCCGCAATGATCCTTGCGCTGATCACGCTCGGCAAACTTCTTGAAGCGCGCTCCAAAGGTAAGACGACCGACGCGCTGAAGGGCCTGATGAAACTGGCGTCCAAAACGGCCGTTGTGATCCGAAACGGCGTCGAAGTCACCGTACCTCCGGATCAGGTGCGTATCGGCGACGTGTTCCTCGTGCGGCCCGGCGAGCAGATCCCTGTGGACGGGATCGTGCTGGAAGGCGACAGCGCCGTGGATGAATCTACGCTGACCGGCGAGAGCATTCCCGTCGATAAGACAAAAGGCAGCGCCGTTTCCGCCGGAACGCTGAACCAGTCGGGCTTCATCCGCTGTGAAGCGACGCGCGTCGGCGAGGATACGACGCTCTCCCAGATCATCCGGATGGTCAGCGACGCCGCGACCACCAAAGCGCCGATCGCAAAAGTCGCCGACCGGGTCTCCGGCGTTTTTGTTCCCGCCGTCATCACGATCGCCGTCATCACCGCCGCCGTCTGGCTTCTGGCGGGACAGACGACGGGCTTTGCCCTTGCGAGGGGGATTTCCGTTCTGGTGATCAGCTGCCCTTGCGCGCTCGGCCTCGCCACGCCCGTCGCAATTATGGTCGGCAACGGACTCGGCGCAAAAAACGGTATCCTGTTCAAGACCGCCGTCTCTCTGGAAGAAACCGGAAAAGCGCAGACCGTCGTCCTCGACAAGACCGGAACGATCACGCGCGGCACGCCCGAAGTGACCGACATCCTTCCGGCCGACGGCACGGATCCCGCGGCTCTCCTTTCCATGGCGTACGCGCTGGAAAAGAAAAGCGAACATCCTCTGGCCCGCGCCGTTACCGCGTGCGCCGAAGCGGACGGCCTGAGCGCCGGAGACGTCACGCAGTTTGAAGCCCTCGCCGGAAACGGACTGCGCGCTTCTCTCAACGGCGAGACGCTGCTGGGCGGCAGTTACGCCTTTCTCAGCAAACAGATCAAAATCCCGCCCGATATCGTGCGCCGCTCCGAACAGCTGGCGGAAGAGGGCAAAACGCCGCTGTTCTTTGCGCGCGGCGAGAACTTTGCCGGTATCATCGCAGTAGCGGATACGCTCAAGGAAGACAGCCCGCAGGCGATACGAGAAATGCAGAACATGGGGATCCGCGTGGTCATGCTGACCGGCGACAACGAGCGCACCGCCCGCGCGATTGGAAAGAAAGCCGGCGTGGACGAAGTAATTTCCGGCGTACTGCCCGACGGCAAAGAAAAGGCGATCCGCAGCCTGCAAAAACAGGGCAAGGTCGTCATGGTCGGCGACGGTATCAACGACGCGCCGGCGCTCACCCGCGCGGATATCGGCGTAGCGATCGGCGCGGGCGCGGATGTGGCGATCGACGCCGCGGACGTCGTTCTTGTAAAGAGCCGCCTGACGGACGTTCCGGCCGCGATCCGCCTGAGCAGGGCGACGCTTCGCAATATCCACGAGAACCTGTTTTGGGCATTTTTCTATAACAGTATCGGCATCCCGCTTGCCGCCGGCGTTTTCATCCACGCGCTCGGCTGGCAGTTGAATCCGATGTTCGCCGCCGCGGCGATGAGCCTGTCAAGTTTCTGCGTAGTGACAAACGCGCTGCGTTTGAATTTCTTTCGGATGTATGATCCCCGACGGGATCATGTTATCAAATATAAACAAAAAAACAAATTGCAAAAGGAGGAAACAACCATGGAAAAAACATTGAAGATCGAAGGGATGATGTGCCCGAACTGCGAAGCGCATGTAAAGAAAGCCTTAGAAGGGCTCGACGGCGTAAACATGGCCGAGGTCAGCCACAAAACCGGTTCGGCTGTTGTGACGATGTCGCAGGAGATCAGCGACGCCACGCTCAAACAGGCTGTGGCTGACCAAGGCTATCAGGTCACGAAGATCCTGTAACGATCACGCTTTCCAAGCCGCTTTGATCAGCGTCGTAAATTTCGGCGGCGTGCCGTACATCAAGACGCCCGCGCGGTAGATCTTTGCGGACAGGATCCCAATCCCGACCGTAGACGCGATCAAAACGGCGATGGAGATCGCAATTTCATACCAAGGCACGGTACTCATAGTGATCCGCGTAAACATCGCCATCGGCGAAGTGAACGGGATGAAAGAGCACACTTTGACCGCCAGATTGTCCACATTGCCGGACGACATGGAGAAAACGACCACCAGAAAGGCAATGATAAACAAGAAGGTCAGAGGCGTTACCGCCGTGTTCACTTCTTCCAGTTTGGATACGGTCGAACCGATCGCACCGAACAAAAAGGCATAGATCAAAAATCCGAGCAGGAAGAAGACCAGCATATACACGAGCAGTTCCACCGGAATATCAAAGATGGACGCTATGAGCCCGTTGCCGTCCCAATATGAGGCGTTCACGCGGAAGCATACGACCGCCGAACCAAAGATCAAAAGCAGTTGCAGCAGACCCGCGATACAGGACGCAAGCACTTTTCCAAACATCATTGCCGTCGGTTTTGCGCTGGTGATCAGCAATTCCATCGCGCGGGAACTCTTTTCCGTCGCCACGTTCATCGTCACCATCTGGCCGTAAAGCAGGATGACCATGTATAACGCAAAGATCATGATGTATGTATAGAAGAAATTCTGCATCTGGTCTTTGCCAAAACTCTCCGTCTTGCCGTTGATCGGCATATTCATTACCGCTCCCGCCTGTTCCGCTGACATTCCCGTCGCGACCATCGCGTTGATCCGATAGAGATTTTGCAGCACTTCGTCGGCAATGGCGGTATTCTCGTCGTACATGGACAGATTATCCACATAATAGGTATAATTTGTCGCGTCGTCAAAGACGAACGCACACGCGGCGTCGCCTTCTTTTATCCGCTCTTTGATCTGACCGAGATCCTCCTGCGTCACCTGTACCTCATAGTCTGAAAATGCTGCGGTAAACGCCTGCGCGATACCGTCCGCCGTTTCCTGTTCCTCCGCTTTTATCAGCATGATCCCGCTGTCTTCCGCGGACGACATTTCTTCTGTTTCGGCGTCTTCCTGTTCGCCCTGATCAAACGCCTCCGTAATGCGCGGGAAAAACATAACGGCTACGATCGCCACGACCATAAAGAGCGTGACTCCGACAAACGCCTTGCTTGCAAAATAATTCTTTAATTCAAATTTTAATATCTTTCCAAACTGATCCATAATCATGCGGCCCTTTCTCTAAATCTGCTCTCTTGTGTACTCGACAAAGATATCGTTCAGCGACGGTTCCGCAACGCGGATCTCATCAATGTCATATTCCTGCGTCAATTTCTGCATGACGGCGTTCTTTGCTTCCGGCTCCGGCAGCGTGAGGATGACCTCGCCGTCCTCCCCATAAGCGGCGTCCTTTCCAAAAGCCTGCAGGATCTGTGCGTTCGCTTCCGAACGTATCACCAGACGGTTTCTCGGATAAGCGCGCCTGATCTCGTTCAGGCCGCCCGTCAGGACGACTTTTCCTCCGTTGATGATGGCGATGCCGTCGCAAAATTCTTCGATGTAATTCATCTGATGGCTGGAAAACAGAACAATCTTTCCTTTGGCGATCGTTTCCTTTACCACGCCTTTTAACAGCATGGCATTCACCGGATCCAGACCCGAAAACGGCTCATCCAGAATGACGATCTGCGGATCGTGCGCCAGCGCCGTGATCAACTGGATCTTCTGCTGATTTCCCTTGGAAAGCGTGTCGAGTTTCTTATCCCGATACTCGGACATCTCCAGCCGTTCCAGCCACGCGTCCACCGACCGTCCTGCCGCCGTCTTTTCCATTCCTTTCAACTGCGCAAAATATACCAACTGGTCGAAGATCTTCTTTTTCGGATAGAGCCCTCTCTCCTCGGGCAGATAGCCGAAGGATACTTCCCCGTAACGGATGGGCTCGTGATCGAGCAGGATCTTGCCATGATCCGGCGCGAACACATCCATGATAATGCGGATCGTCGTGGTCTTTCCCGCACCGTTCCTGCCAAGCAGCCCGAACGCCTGCCCGCCTTCCGCCGCAAACGTCACGTCTTTTAAGACCTGCTTTTCTCCAAATGATTTTTCAATGTGGTCGACCTGTAATATCATTCTGTTCCTCCCTTGTTGGTCTTTGTGTCGATACTCGTCAAACGCCTCCCGACGCAAGCGTCGTCGGCGCTTTCCTCGTTATTATAGCATACTCCGGGGGGGGCGCAAGGAAAATATTTATAACATCCCGTTATAAATAATCAGGATCATTTATAACGCACCCTCTTTTTAGTACCGTTCTTTTTCCTTTTTTCATACTCCGCTCCTTCCGCGTTTTATTGTAATACATTATCGTATGTTTTTTCACGGATCGGCGCAAACTAAGAGAAGAAATCCACGGAGGTAAAACAATTATGGAAAATAACGATACGATCGAACTTCTCAAAGAATGTGACGCCGGATCAAAAATGGCGGTCAGCGCCATCGACGAGGTAAAAGACAAGGTCAGGGATCCGCAACTCCTGTCCCTGCTCACGGAAAGCCGCGGCCACCACGAGTCTCTCGGAAACGAGATCCACGCCCAGCTTCTGTCCCACGGCAGCGAGGGAAAAGATCCGAATCTCATTGCGGAAAGCATGTCATGGATGAAGACCAACATGAAAATGGGAATGGCGGAAGAATGTGACGCGGCCGCCGCCGACCTTATCACCGACGGCTGCAACATGGGAATCAAATCCCTGTTCCGCTATCGGAATCAATACAAGGCTGCGGACGATACCGCGAAGCATCTCTGCAGCCGCCTGATTGAAATCGAGGAAAAACTGCGCATGGATCTGCGGGAATATCTGTAAAAAATGCGGCAGTATCACGCATCAAACGGCGCGGCCCCGTTGTGTGGGACCGCGCCGCTTTTCCCTTTTATCGGTCTGCTTTTTTCGTTTCATAAAAATAGAAGAAAGCGCTGAACAGGCTTCCAAGAAGACCCGTACAGAGGAACATGACGGCCATGCCGCTTCCGTTGCCATATCCCGTAATCCTGCTTAAAAGACGCGCCAATGCACTCTGCTCCTTCATGAACGGTTCAAACACATGATCCGCCAAAAAACCGCCGAGCAGAATCCCGAGCGGGATCGTCGAAAACTGTATCGCATTACGGACCGCAAAGATCCGGCCCCACAGCCTTTCCGGCACATCGCGATACATCAGCACATTCTGTCCGGCATTGATGAATGGGATCGGAAAACTTGCCATCAGAGCGGCAACGGACCACAGCCAGACATTCTGTCCGGCTCCCATCAGAAGGTCGCCGAATAAAAAGGAGAGCAGCGCGGACAGATAGATCATCCTGACGCCGTCGCCTGAAAATTTTCCGGTGGCGACGACCATTCCACCCGCGATACCGCCGATCCCCATAACGGCATTGACGATACCGAGTGCCACGGTGTCATTCCCGCTGCGCGCCAGAATCATCGGCGACAGGATATTCTCGTAGGTCAGCCTTGAAAAGAAATTCAGCAGCGCCATGGTAAGAACGACCGTAAAAATGCGCCGATGATCTCTCAGATAAGAAAAGCCTTCCCTGCATTCTTCCCAAAACTTCCGCCGCTCCTGCTCCGCCGGTTCCTCCTGCGGAATCCGGATCAGAAAGAGCAGCACCAGAAACGCCACCGCAAAACTTGCAAGGTCGATCAGCAGCACGATTGAAAGCCCGCCGAATGCAAACAACGATGCGGAAAAGACCGGAGCGAGCACCATGACGAGATTCGATGAAAAAGAATTCATCCCGCTCGCCTGCGCAATCTTTTCCTCCGGCACAAGTTTCCCTACCGCCACCGACGACGCAGGCTGCTGGAACGCATTCGCCAGCCCAAGGATCAGATTGACCGCGTAGATATGGGCGACCTGCAACTGATCCGCCATCACGATCACGAACACTGCCGCGGAACACGCCGCGGCCAGAAGGTCCGATATGAGCATAATCTTCTTTTTATCATGCCGGTCGACAAAACTTCCCGCCGCCGCGCTGACCAGAATGTAGGGCACATACTGAAAAAACGACATCAGCGATACCGTCATTGCCGATCCGCTCTTTGCATACGCCCACAAAATAAGTGCGAAACCCGTCATCTGGCTGCCGAGCTGCGACGCAGACTGGCTGAGCCAGAAGATGATATACTTTTTGAAATTTTTATCCATTGAATCATTCTCCTTATAGTCGCTTGATAAATAGTATCCCTATAAGCACAAGATCCAATGCGGACAATCCGCGGGCCTGCGTCCGAAAGACGCTTCCGGCGCGCCCTTTTACTCTGCACAGGTATTGCCCGTTATTTAGATCCCGTGCAGAGTCCAGCGCTTAAATCAATGATCCTATGGCACATTCGTCCTTCCCTCCTATTGGTTTTGCTCTGTGTTTTATATCTCGTTCATGCGGCAGGTTACTGTTTTCTGTATACACAATATCTGACGCCGCTCTCCATGTTAATGATATGATAAAGCGTACTTCTCCTCATCCTTACTTTTTTCTAAAAACACAAGAATCGCGGCTTGTATCGTTTCTAAGGTGGCTTTGAATTCATACCCAACAAAATATTTACTGTTAATTACAGCGTCAGACACTTCATAACCCCTATGCAAAGGCGGGCAGGGGTTGACTAAAACACTATCCTTCGCCTTGCTTAGCATCTTCTCGTCTATAATAAATTTTTTGTATGTTTCTCTTTGTGCCTCCCCAAGTGAATCCGCTAAAATCACCTCGGCACTCCCAATGACATCATCGATTTCATATGCAATGTCTGCTCCGCTTATTTCATCACCCTTGATACATACTTGAACAAATTTATATCCCAAAATCTTTGACGCCTCATAGTATGAATGACCAATATTGCCTCTTGGACCAATAAACACAAAGGTATCTCCGTTGATATCTATTCCCAATTTCTTAAAAGCATACAAATCTGATAATATCTCACATGGATGCGCTTGTTTAGACATTGCATTTATGACATATGCGGATGTACTCTCCGCCAGTTGTTTTATCAATTCATCAGAACTATGACGAACAACTATTCCATCACACCAATTATCAACATATCCTGCAATATCTTTCATTGGTTCGCCTTTATCAAGTGCAGACGAAGGAAATTGCACCACATTTCCGCCCAGTCTTCTTATTGCAGTTTCAAATGATATTCGTGTTCTAACACTTGTGTCAGAGAAAAAGGTCACGATCGTTTTTGAAGACAAAATATCTTTATAAACTTCTATATTGTCAGCGATTTCAAAAATCCGCTCAATCTCGGCCCTTTTTAATCCCTTTATCGACAAAAAACTTTTCATGCAAAATCTCCTTGCCAAAAATCGAAATATGCCTTTAATTATTACTGCTTTACTATTTTACCATTTTATGCCGTCAAAGTATAACGATACCTTAAAAGCGCCATGAATTGATTCATGATAAATTCTCCTCCATTCAGGCACAAAACACACACATAGCGCGGCGCGTAAAACATACTCTGTAATCAGATTTACGCGCCAAGCACTACTTTTGTAGCCAATATGTAGACACGGACAAAAGACACGATTTTATGGCAACTCTAAACTACATTTATTTGTTTCGTTAATTTCAATTTTCTCCAAAGTTCTAAACATAGAAAAAATTTTGCCAACAGCATCTAAATAAAAAGCGGGCTGTGGCATACTTATTACAAAATTCTGAACATTCTCCGGATAATGATCTAACGGTATTCTCCTCAAAAAATAAATATGTTTGCTCGAACATTCGTTACAGTTTCGATATCTCAACATATTTTCATAGTTATTGGTCATAATAGCATTATTCCCCTCTCTGTTCCAACTGTTCCTATCATGAGCAATCGCCAGTAATACTAATTTCCTCAATTCAAATTACAAATCCGGTCCTTCTTCTATCCATTCCTTTAATTTCTTCTGAAGTTCCTTCTTGTCCGGTAAATATAACTGATACTCCGAAGCATAAATATTAGCATCTTCCGGCAGAGTAATCTCTACAAGAGCGTCATCCTTTTCCCTACATAACAAAATCCCAACTGTCGGATTCTCCTCCGGCAACTTCTCATATCTATCATAATAATGCACATACATCATCATCTGCCCCAAATCCTGATGCGTCAACTTGTCAATCTTCAAATCTATCAACACATAGCACCGTAAAATTCTGTTATAAAACACAAGATCCACATAATATTATCTTCGTTAAATGTAAAACGCTTCTGTCTTGCTTCGAACAAATATCCTTTGCCCAATTCCAAAAGAAACTTTTGTAATTTATTGATAATCGCTGTTTCCAGATCAGATTCCACATATTTTGCTCTTTCATCTAATCCAAGGAATTCAAGTACAGTAGGTTGCTTTACAATGTCCTGTGGTTTCGTGATAACATTTCCCTCAGACGCCAGCCGCAGCACTTCGTCCTTTTCTCTGCTCAAAGCCAGTCTTTCATAAAGGCTTGAATTGTATTGCCTTTGTAATGTCCTTATCCCCCATGCTCCATTCGTCGCTTCTATTTCATAAAATTTTCTTTCATTTTCATCTTTAATACGCATCAATTGAAGATAATGAGACCATGGCAGCGTAAACGGCAACTCTTTTTCAAAAATGCTAAACACCGTTTCGGATTTTTCCACAGCAAATTTCCGAAACACTGTTTCGGAAATTCTATCTTGATATACAAGATTGCCGCCTCCATTCTTATTCTTTCATCTGCTTTACATATCCGGTTAATATATTCTCTTTTTCTGTTGTGGATAATTTATTATTTTCTTTGTCAACCCATCCCTCATCGGCACTGGTTATATAATCCTTTTTTTGAAACAGTTTATTAAGAAGTTTCTTAACAATTTTCAATTT